>JBBPYC010000106.1:0-30336 GCA_038200275.1 Burkholderiales bacterium | reverse complement strand
TAGGCGCTGTCCATCAGTAGCGCTACCTGCCCATCGTGCGGCCCCAGCTCCTGGATCAGCCTGCGGCCTTCGGGCGCGTCGCCGGCTTGGCCCGGAGTGAGGCTCCAAGTGATGACGCTGCGCGCATCTGCGGCAACCAGATGCAGTTGGGTGCCCCAGCCGCCGCGGCTTCGCCCGAGGGCTTGTGGACCGTTTTTTTTCGCGCCCCGGCCGCATCCGGATGCGCCTTGATGGTGGTGGAGTCCAGGCAGATGGCTTCGATGCGCACGTGCATGAGGCGCTGGCGCTGCAGTTGCTCGAACACACGGTCGAGCACGCCCGCTTGGCTCCAGCGCATCATGCGCGTGTAGATGGTATGCCACTTGCCGTATGTTGTAGGCAGCGCACGCCACTTGCAGCCGTTGGCGGCCACATGCAGGATGGCGTTGAGCACCTGCAGGTTGTCCAGGCTCACGTTGCCGCGCTGGCGCGGCAGCCAGTCTTTGATCTGCTCGAACTGTTCGGAAGTCAATTGCATGCACCGCAGTATCAGGTGCAAACCGTGCATCGGCAATAAGTGTTAACACGACCTAGAGCGTTTTCACGCTGAGCTGCCATAGCCGCAGTGGCGGATGTAGTTGGCGCATTCGGCAGCGGAGAAGCTGTCGAGCAGATTGCCTATTGAGCCCCACAGCGACTCGACATTGCGCGCTGCCGTTCGGCGTAGCAGCCCTTTGAGCTTGGCAAACACCTGCTCGATCGGGTTGAAGTCGGGGCTGTAAGGCGGCAGATAACGCAGCGTGGCGCCTGCGGCCTCGATGGCTTGGCGCACGCCGCTCACCTTGTGCGAGCCGAGGTTGTCCATCACGACGATGTCGCCGGGGTGCAACTCGGGCGCCAGCATCTGCTCGACCCAGGCCACGAAGGCTTGTCCGTTGACGGGGCCGTCGAGCACGCAAGGCGCAGCCAAGCCATGTTGACGCAGCGCACACACGAACGTGGTCGTGTGCCAGTGGCCGCAGGGCGCCCGCCCCAGACAGCGCTGGCCCCGCGCAGAGCACGGCCTCGTGTAGGCGTCATGCTCGTCGTCGCCCAGGTCTCATCGAGGAAGACCAGACGACCCGCTTGCAGCGCAGCCTGCTCGGCCGCCCACGCCTCACGCGCTGCTGCTACGTCTGGGCGCTGCTGCTCGCTGGCATGGACGGTCTTTTTTTAAAGCTCAGGCCCAGCCGAGCCAGCGTCTTCCACAGGGTGGTGATGCCCACGTGCACGCCGTGCTCGTGCTGAGCCCAGTTGCACAACTGCGCCAGCGTCTGGTCCGGGCCTGCCGCCACCTGCGCGACCAGCGCGGGCTCCAACCCGGCCAGCCGCCGCGGCACGTGATTGCACTGCACGCCTGCGCGGACCTCACCCAGCCGGCGCCGCTTGCCCCGCGCCCGCGCCACGTACGAGTGGCTGACCGCAAAGCGCTCGGCGACCTCGCGGATCGAGCCGTCTGCAGCCAGTATCCGGTCGCGCAAGTCCTGCCCATACGCTTGCCCCCGCTGCCACGCCATGACCGCCTCCCCATGCTGTCCGTGAAACACCGCAGCCATCTTGCCAGCACCACCCAACTCTGCCAAGGCGGCACAGGTCAGAACGAAACCGCTCTAGGAAATTCAAGTGCGGCGTGCAGCGTCCGGACTCAAGTTGCCACCAAGAAGCCACGCTCAAGACACGTTCGCTTCTTCCGAAGCTTTGTCCTCAGGCGCTTTGGTTTCGCGAATAAAGATCTGCGCAGCCCAGATGCCGACCTCATAGAGCAGGCACATCGGAATCGCGAGTGCAAGCTGTGACACCACATCCGGCGGCGTCACGATGGCCGCGACGATGAACGCGATCACCACAAAGTAGCCGCGGTACGACTTGAGTTTTTCAACACTGACGATGTTCAGCCGCGCCAGCACAATCACCACGATCGGCACTTCAAACGTCAGACCGAATGCGAGGAACATCGTGAGCACGAAACTCAGATAGGCCTCGATATCCGGCGCTGCCGTAATGCTCTTGGGCGCAAAGCTCTGAATGAATGCAAACACCTGGCCGAACACGAAGAAGTAGCTGAAGGCGACCCCCGCGAAAAACAGCAACGTGCTCGACATCACCAGCGGCATCACCAGTTTCTTCTCGTACGAATAGAGCCCTGGCGCGATGAACGCCCAAGCCTGGTACAGCACCACCGGCAGCGCAATCATG
This sequence comes from Burkholderiales bacterium, assembly GCA_038200275.1. Classification (GTDB taxonomy): domain Bacteria; phylum Pseudomonadota; class Gammaproteobacteria; order Burkholderiales; family Burkholderiaceae_C; genus JBBPYC01. The sequence continues at coordinate 28,122 of JBBPYC010000106.1, read as the reverse complement.
AATGCCGCCATCAGCAAAATCTTGAGCGGCACAATGAATGGTGAGATCACCGAAGTTGCAATCAGCGTGGCACCCACCGGCAAGTGCGCGACCAGCGGCGCCGCCAGCCAGTCATACAGCGTGGCAGGCCCTGGGTAGAGAAACAGCACCCCGGCGACCACACCAATGGCCACCACCGCCTTGATCAGCCGGTCGCGCAATTCGACCAGATGCTCGACGAATGGCTGCTCGCTGCCGGACAGCTCGTCTTCGTCGCGATTGGGGGGATGGGGCATGGGAGAAGGAAAAGAAGTGCGTGCGCCAGACAAAAGACGCACTTTTGGAAAGAATGCTTCAGCCGAGCAGGCAACTCAGCGGCCGCGTGGACCGCTGTCTAGGACGCCGCGCGATTGGGTGGCCGATGTCGTGCAACCCTTGCCGCGCCCGATTGTGCATAGCGGCGCACGCCCGCACGCGCCTTGTACCAAGTCGGCGTTGCGCCCTGCTTGACCCGCCACTTCTTGTTCGGATGACGATACTGCGGATAAGAAGGGGTGCTGAACGAAGTCGCCTCAGTGCTGCTGTCCGCAGACGACATCGTGCTTTGATCCGCCCATTGGCGCTCGAAATCCGCCTTGCTGCTGTGGATCGATTGCTCGACGTCACGCGCAGCGCCTTCCACGTCCTCACGCATTTTTTTCAGCTCGTCAAGCTCCATCGAGCGGCTGACTTCGGCCTTCACATCGGACACGTAGCGCTGCGCCTTGCCGAGCAGCGTGCCCACCGTGCGTGCGACCATCGGCAGCTTTTCCGGGCCGATCACGATCAGCGCCACCGCGCCGATCAGCGCCATTTTGGACAGGCCGATGTCAATCATGCGGGGATCATGCGACTATCGCCTGCGAAACGAGACGGCACAGACGGCCATGACTTGCGCCCATTCACACTCATCCAGCAACCGGGCACGACGTGCCATCAACCGCGCGAACGCGCTTCGACGTCGATCGTCGTGTGTTCCCGCGTGGCGGACGTCGGCGGCACCGTGCCCACCTTTGCGGTGGTTGTGGTGGTCGTCGTGGTCTCCTCATCGACGCTGGACGTGCCTTCCTTCATGCCGTCCTTGAAGCCCTTCACCGCGCCGCCCAGGTCGGAGCCCATGTTTTTGAGCTTCTTGGTGCCGAACACCATCACCACGATCAGCAGCACGATCAGCCAGTGCCAGATAGAAAAAGAACCCATAGATGTCTCTCCCGAAGATTGCCGTAGATTTTACGGCGGTGGTGCGATGTCAGAACAAGCGTGCGAAGGCACCGTGAATTCGCTCAGGGCTTGAGGATTGGCAATCCCTGTCCCGAGAGCCGCCGCATCAGCCTTTTGCCCAGGGCCTGGGGCCACCGATCACATGCACATGCAGATGATGCACTTCCTGTCCGCCCAACGCGCCGGTGTTGACCACAATGCGGAAGCCCCCTTCCGGGTACGGCGTGCAGCCCGCTTCTTTCGCCAGTTGAGGCGCCAGCGTCATGATGCGGCCCAGCAGCGCGGCGTGCCGCTCGCCCACCTGTGCCATCGATGGAATGTGTTCCTTGGGCACGATCAGAAAGTGGATCGGCGCCCACGGATTTATGTCGTGAAACGCGACCAATTCTTCATCTTCGTACAGCTTCTTGGCCGGTATTTGGCCGGCAGCGATCTTGCAGAAGATGCAGTCGGGATCGGCTGCAGGCGTCTGGGACTCAGTCATGGGCGTGCTCCGCAGCCACGGCCGCCATTACGCTGCATTGCCGACCGGCCGGCCCGCATTCATCGCGATCATGCCGCGCAGGATGCGGTACAAAAACCACAGCGAAATCAGCCCCCAAGCGATCCAGCCCGGCAGCACGAACAGCAGCCACAGCGGAATCGTCACCACATACAGCACACCGGCCCACAGCACCGAGTTGATGCGCCACGAGAAATGGCTCGCCTGCCAGGTGCCAGCCGCATCATCGCGCTTGACCATGTCGATGACCAGTGCGAGCAACAACAGCGCAAGGCTGGCCTGCGTGCCCGGCAACACCGCGGCCACTGCCACCACGAGGTGCAGGATGTAGCTGATCCAGCCGATCGTGCGCAGGCTCTTGGCGCGCGAGCCTTTGGGGTCCACATCGATCACATCGTTCATCGTTTCTGTCCTTCCTTGGTTCTGTCCATCTGTTCGATCTGCTCCCGCTGCTGTGCGCGGCGCAATGCTTTTTCTTCGATGCCGCTGGTGCCCTCGCGCCGCAGCAGCTCTTGAATCACGTCGGCCGGGGCCAAGCCGTGATGCGCGAGCGCGATCATGCTGTGAAACCACAGATCGGCGACTTCACCGACCAGCTTGGCTTTCAGCTCCTCGGTGTTGCCACCGTGCTCCGCGTCTTTCGCAGCAAGTACGACTTCAGTGGCTTCTTCGCCGATTTTTTTGAGGAAGGCGTCCGGCCCGCGCGCAAGCAGGCGCGCCACGTAGCTGACTTCGGGATCGCCACCATTGGCCGGTTTGCGGCGCTCGATGACAGCAGCCAGCCGCGCCAATGCGTCGACGCTGTCGGTAGCTGGTGAGGTCGGCTCGGTCATCACACTAGATATAGATGGTCTGCGGATCTTTCAAGACTGGCTCGGCCACGCTCCACTGGCCGCCCGCTTGCAGCACCTGAAAAAAGCAGCTGTGCCGACCCGTGTGGCACGCGATCGACGGCTCGTGCCCAAGCTGCGTGACGTCGAGCAGCAGCACATCGTTGTCGCAATCCATCCGGATCGCATGCACGGTCTGCCGGTGGCCGGATTCCTCACCCTTGTGCCAAAGTTTGTTGCGCGAGCGGCTGAAATAGACCGCGTGGCCTTCGCGTGCGGTCAGCTCCAGCGCCTCGCGGTTCATCCACGCAAACATCAGCACATCGCGGCTCGTGCGCTCTTGCGCGATCACGGGCACCAAGCCTTGCGCGTCCCATTTCACTTGATCGAGCCAGTTCATAGGAAGGATTGTCGGCGATCGGACAAACGCTTCATTTTTAATAGCTGATTGTCAAGACTGGGCCAGCGGCTCAGCCATATTTCATTACAGAACAACCCACTTAGAGCCGCACCGCGATGCCCCGCGCCGCCAGTGTCGCCTTGGCCTGCGCAATCGTGAACTCGCCATAGTGAAAGATGCTCGCGGCCAGCACCGCATCGGCATGCCCGTGCTGGATGCCATCGGCCAGATGTTCGAGGGTGCCCACACCGCCGGAGGCAATCACCGGCACCGAGACCGCGTCGCTGACCGCGCGCGTCAACTCCAGGTCAAATCCCGCGCGCGTGCCGTCCCGGTCCATGCTGGTCAACAAAAGCTCACCGGCGCCGGTGGTGGCCATGCGTATGGCCCACTCCAGCGCATCGAGCTCCGTGTTGCTGCGCCCGCCGTGGCTGTACACATCCCAGCCCACGCCGCGTGCGGCCAGGTCGGCGCCGATGCGCCGTTTCGCATCGATCGCGACCACGATGCACTGCGAACCGTAGCGGTCGGCCGCCTGCTCGATGACGTGCGGGTTCGCAATCGCGGCCGAGTTGAAGCTGGTCTTGTCGGCACCGGCGTTGAGCAACCGGCGCACGTCTTCCACCGTACGAACGCCACCGCCGACCGTCAGCGGGATGAACACTTGCGACGCGACCGCCTCGATGATGTGCAGGATCACATCACGCTGGTCACTGGTCGCGGTGATGTCCAGAAACGTGATCTCGTCGGCGCCCTGCTCGTTGTAGCGCGCCGCGATTTCAACCGGATCGCCCGCATCGCGCAACTCGACGAAGTTGACGCCTTTGACAACGCGGCCGCCGGTCACGTCAAGGCAAGGGATGATTCGTTTGGCAAGCATGAATTTCTCTTCAACGTACAGGGGACGCAAGCGCCGCAGCAGCTTTTCGTGCCAATACCGGCAAGTGGCCTAAATCAGGCGCTGCTGGTCTCCAAACCAGCAGGGGCCGCGGAGCTGGCTCCGCCAGGCCGCAGACGCCGCCCCCGGCCGGGGGAAAGCGAGAGCCCACCGTAGGGAGCGAGGCCTGGGGGAGAGCGTCATGCCCTGAACTGCTGCCAACCCTGCCAACGTTCACCCGGCGCAAGCAGCACCGGCGCGTCGATCTTGGCCGCTTCGACGCACAACATGGAGCGGTAGCCGTCATCGGGCAAGTCCGGCAGCGTGGCGCTTAACGCAGCGCCCGGGTTCCAGACCACTGCCTCGGTCAAGCTCGCACTTTGCGTCAACGTCAACGTGCCGCGCGGCTCGCGCACTTCAAGGCGAGCCGATTCGGTGATGCCGCGGTACACCCGGTCGAACTGGCCGTTGAAGGCGATCTCGGCCGCGCCTTCGCTGGCCTCCTGATCGGTCAGCGCATCCCAATACGGGTGGTTTTGCAGGCCGGCGAGCCGCACCTGCGCTATGTGGGCGACGCGCAGATAGCTGTGCAGCGCGACTGTGAAGCGCCAAGGCGCGCTGTCGGTGTTGCGCACGTCGAGCGCAAGCGTCAAACGGCCCGGCGCCAGCGTGACGGTCAGCACCGCCTCGAACGCTTGCGGCCACCAGCGCCGCGTCGCGTCGCTGTCGCGTAGTCGCAGGCGCACCGAATTGGTCTGCGACTCACCCGCGCCCGCCTGTGTGGGGGTTTCGGCGTGCCAGGGCAGCACGCGCGCGATGCCGTGCTTCGGCAGCGGGCCGCGCGTGTTGAATTGCGGAAAGCAGATCGGCACGCCGCCGCGGATCGGGCTGGCGTTGTCGAACAACGCATCGGGGCTTAGATACAGCCGCTCGACGCCGTCCGCCGTTTGCCACGACAGCACATGGCTGCCGAACAGTGCGATGCGCGCGCGGTCACCGCCAGGCAGCGACAGTTCGACACACGCGGTGGGGCTGTTCTTCATGCCACAAGCAACGCATCCGCGCGCGTCTGCGCAGCCGCAAATTCCAGCTCCCCGCTGTAGATCGCGCGGCCGCAGATCACGCCTTCGATGCCGTCTTTGGTAACCGCGCAAAGCTGCTCGATGTCGGCCATCGACGACAGTCCGCCCGATGCGATGACCGGGATCGACAACGATTGCGCGAGCCGCACGGTGGCGTCGACGTTGATGCCGGACAGCATGCCATCGCGGCCGATGTCGGTGTAGATGATCGACTCCACCCCGTAGTCTTCGAACTTCTTGGCCAGATCGAGCACCTCGTGGCCGGTCAGCTTGCTCCAGCCGTCGGTTGCGACCTTGCCGTCTTTCGCATCGATGCCGACGATGATGTGGCCGCCGAAGGCGCTGCAGGCTTCTTTCAAGAATCCGGGGTTCTTCACCGCCGCGGTGCCGATGATGACCCAGCGGATGCCGTCGTCGATGTACTGCGCGATCGTGTCCAGATCCCGAATGCCGCCGCCGAGTTGCACCGGGATTTCGGCACCTGCGCGTGCTTGCACGATCTTCAAAATCGAGCGGATTGCCACATGGTTCTTCGGTGTGCCGGCGAAGGCGCCGTTCAGGTCGACCAGATGCAGCCGGCGCGCACCAGCATCAAGCCAGCGCGTGGCCATGGCGGCCGGGTCGTCGCCGAACGTGGTGGCCTGGTCCATGTCGCCCTGCTTCAAGCGCACGCAGTGGCCGTCTTTCAGATCGATGGCGGGGATGAGAATCATGGTGCGGAGGGCGTTGCGAAAGTGGAGATGAAAGCCGTCGGCCAGTGACGACGAAAACGAGAGACGAGTTGCCTGTCAGGGCGACCACTGCAGAAAATTGCGATACAGCTGCAAGCCGTGCGCTGCGCTTTTCTCAGGGTGGAATTGCGTGGCGAAAATATTGTCCCGCGCGACCACCGCACAGAACGGCCCGCCGTAGTCGGCCTCGCCCGCGTTATGCGCTGCGTCGGCAGGACGCGCGTAGTAACTGTGTACGAAATAGAAATAGCTGTTGTCAGGCACATCACGCCACAACGCATGCGGCTGCGCCTGGCGCACGGGGTTCCAGCCCATCTGCGGCACCTTGAAGCGGCTGCCATCGGGCTGCAGTCGCGCGGCCAGGTCGAACCGCACCACGTCACCTGCGATCAGGCCGAGCCCCGGCGTGGTGCCGCCAGCCACAGCCCCTTCCGCGCTGTGATCGAGCAGCATCTGCATGCCGACGCAAACGCCAAACAGCGGCTTTGTGGCTGCCGCTTCGAGCACCGCGAGCAGCAACCCCGATTCGCGCAACTCATGCATGCAGTCGCGCATCGCACCCTGGCCGGGCAGCACGATGCGATCGGCCGCGCGCACGGCCTGCGGATCGCTGGTGACTTGAACGGTCACGCCACTGCTCTGCGCTGCGTGTTGCACCGCCTGCGCGACAGAACGCAGATTGCCTATACCGTAGTCGACCACCGCCACCGTGCCGGATGCTACATTTTTCATAGCCTCGAACAATTACTGGACCAGCGCCTCAAGCCGTTTTCACTCGAAAAACAGGTTCAGAGCGACCCTTTGGTTGACGGAATGGTGCCCGCTGTGCGCGGGTCCAGCTCCACCGCGGTGCGCAGCGCGCGTGCGAACGCCTTGAACACGGTTTCCGACTGGTGGTGCGCATTGCTGCCGCACAGGTTGTCGATGTGCAGCGTGACCAGCGCGTGGTTCACGAAGCCCTGAAAGAACTCGTGCAGCAACTGCGTGTCGAGGCTGCCGATCATGCCGCTGGTGAATGGCACGTTCATGACCAGGCCCGGCCGGCCGGAGAAATCGATCACCACGCGGCTCAGCGCCTCGTCCAGCGGCACATAAGCGTGGCCGAACCGCCGGATGCCCTTGCGTTCCCCCACCGCTTGGTGCACCGCCTGGCCCAGCGTGATGCCGACGTCTTCCACCGTGTGGTGCCCGTCGATGTGCAGGTCGCCATCGGCCTTGATCTGGATGTCGATCAGGCCATGTCGCGCGATCTGATCCAGCATGTGGTCGAAAAAACCGATGCCGGTGCTGATCTGCGACGCGCCCGTGCCGTCCAGATCGACCATCACGGTGATCTTCGTTTCTGCGGTGTTGCGGCTGACTTCGGCGATGCGGTTCATGAGAGGGACGGGATCGGGATGGGTTCGGAGAGGGACGCTTCGAGCGCTGCAAGCATCTGCGCGTTCTGCTCAGCTGTGCCGACCGTCAAACGCAGACAGTGGTTCAGCAGAGGATGCATTTTAGAAACGTTCTTGATCAGCACACCGCGTGCTTTCATGCCCTCAAACGCAGCGGCGGCATCGGCCACGCGAATCAGGATCATGTTCGCGTCGCTGTTCCAGACCTTGATGTCGGGCATCTTGCGCAGCGCCTGCAGCAGCATGCCGCGCTGCTCGCGCAGATCGGCCGCTTGCTGGTCGAACACTTGGGCGTGTTCGAGCGCGAACAGCGCGCACTCGCAGTTGAGTGAGCTGATGTTGTAGGGTGGGCGCACCTTGTCGATTTCGGCCACCAGCGCGGCCGGCCCGATCATGTAGCCGATGCGCACACCGGCCAGGCCGAACTTGGACAACGTGCGCATCAGCAGCACGTGGCGATGCCGCGTGATCCGGCCGATATAGCTGCGGCTGGAGAATGGCTGATACGCCTCGTCGAGCACGACCAGACCGCCCTGCTGGCCTTGAGCTTCCACGATCTTCTCGATCGTCGCGTCGTCCCAGAGATTGGCCGTCGGATTGTTCGGATAGGCGATGTAGACGATCGACGGTTTGTGCGCGGCGATCGCTGCGAGCATCGCGGCTTCATCGAGCTCGAAGTCGGCCGTCAACGGCACGCCGTGGAATGAAAGGCCTTGCAGCTCGGCACTCATCCGATACATCACGAAGCCCGGCAGCGGCGCAAGGATCGACGCGCCCGGTACATCGCAGGCCAACGCGAGCAGTGCGATCAGTTCGTCCGAGCCGTTGCCGATCATCAGATCGAAACCTTCCGGCAGGTGCGCGTGGTTGGCCAGCGCCGCGTGCAAGTCGCCAATGCGCGCGCCGGGGTAACGGTTCAACTCGACCGCGCCCAGCCGCTCGCCCAACGCGTGCTGCAATTCGGCCGGCAGCCGGTACGGGTTTTCCATCGCATCGAGCTTGAGCAGGCCGGACGCATCTTGCACAGCATAGGCGTGCATGGATTGCACGTCCTGGCGAATTCGGGTCTGGAGCAACCGGGAGAAGGCTTCGGTCGGAATCACGGAAACACCTCTGCAAGCGAAGTTCGAAACGGATTGATGATGCGCACGCCGTCGATTTGCTGATCGTGCTGCATGTCCTCGCTCAGCAAGTGCGAGCAGCCGGTTTGTGCAGCGGCGGCAACCAGCAGCGAATCCCAGTGGTGCAGGCCGAAACGGGCTTCGATGCCCCAGGCCGACTCGACTGTCTGATGATCGATCTGCCACGGCTGCCAGAGCTGGAAGCGGCGTACCTTTGCCCTTGCATCGCCTTGCGGCAGACCGGGGCGCAGCTTGCGTGTAACCACCACGTAGTACTCGTTCAGGACCTGCGTGCTGATCCTGCCGGCCCGGCGATCCCACAGTTGACCGATCCAGGCACGTGCACTTGCATGTTTGTCCGGATCGCGTTCGTCGTCTGCATAGACGAGAACGTTCGTATCAACGAAAACGATCGAGCCGGTCGGCATAGATTTCGTCTCGCTTGGGATAAGGCGTGCCATCGGTCGGGATGCGCGTGCTGTCGGCCATCCATTCGTGCATTGCACGCTGGTACGCGTCGTCATGCCGCATCTTCTCGGCAAGCATTTCGCCGACGAGACGGGACACGCTTGAATTGCGCTTGGCGGCTTCGATGCGCGCCCATTCGAGCACAGGCTCTTCGACGGTGATCGTGACGTTTTTCATGGGTTGGATATTACACTGAATTCGTGTAACACGGCTTTCGTGTGACGGGATATCAGTTGTGCCTTTGCCTATTCAGCCAAAAACAAGGCGCAGTCGGATTGCTCAATCGATCTTCATCTCTAACCGATCGAACTCCATGCCAGCAACGCGAACCTCACTGTGCTGCGCAAACCCAAACCGTTCGTAGACCGCCTTGAGCCTGGGCCGCCCACTTGCGCAGTCAAGTCTTAAGTAACGACGCCGATGTGAACGTGTCAGCTGCAGAACCGAGGAGAGAAGCTCATGGGCAAGGTTGCGGCCTTGCCATTGCGGATTTACGACGAACTTGTGGACGAGGCCGAAGACTCATCCGTGATCTCAGGCCAGAGCTGCCGGTCTTCGAGCTCAAAGCGGAAGACACCGATCGGTCGTCGTCGCCAAAGCGCATGAAGTGGCGGCCCGTGCGAACGTGCGGGTCAATCGCTGCTTCGCTGATGTCGGCGAGCGCTCAAAGGGCTTGGCCGGCAGCGGCGAGTTTTTCTGCGGCTGTCGCCAAGATGCTCGCGACATTCGCCGCATCCCGCGCCTTGGCGCGAGGCATGTGGAATTACGGTGCCGCCTGTTGCCGTTTCAGCCGCATCTGCGCCGCACGCGCATGCGCATGGAGCCCTTCGCCCAAGGCAAGCTCTACGGCAATCTCGCCGAGCGCTTGCGCGCCTTGTTCACTCACCTCGATCAGGCTCGATCGCTTCTGAAAGTCGTACACCCCCAGCGGCGATGAAAAGCGCGCCGTACTGGACGTTGGCAGCACGTGATTCGGCCCGGCGCAATAGTCTCCCAACGATTCGCTCGTGAACGCACCGAGGAAGATCGCGCCAGCGTGCTTCAACAGCGGCTCCCAGCGATGCGGCTCGCGGCAGGCGATTTCCAGATGCTCCGGCGCGATGCGGTTGCTGACCTGGCAGGCTTCTTCCATGCTGCGCGTCAGGATCAACGCGCCGCGGTCGTTCAGGCTTTTTTCGATGATCGCGGCGCGCGGCATCTCAGGCAGCAACCGGTCGATCGAGGCCTGCACCGCGTCCAGATACGCAGCGTCCGGGCTCAGCAAAATGCTCTGCGCCAGCTCATCGTGCTCGGCCTGGCTGAACAGGTCCATCGCAACCCAGTCGGGCGGTGTGGTGCCATCGGCCATCACCAGGATTTCGCTCGGCCCCGCAATCATGTCGATGCCGACGGTGCCGAACACGCGGCGCTTGGCGGCGGCCACGTAAGCGTTGCCCGGCCCGGTGATCTTGTCGACGGCGGGAATGGTGACCGTGCCGTAAGCCAGTGCACCGACGGCTTGCGCGCCGCCGATGGTGAACACGCGGGTGACGCCAGCGAGCGCGGCAGCGGCCAGCACGAGCGCGTTTTTTTCGCCGCGCGGTGTCGGCACCACCATCACGATCTCTGCGACGCCTGCGACCTTCGCGGGGATCGCATTCATCAGCACGCTCGACGGATAAGCGGCCTTGCCGCCGGGCACATAGATGCCGACGCGGTCGAGCGGCGTGACCTTTTGACCCAGCAGGCTGCCGTGTTCGTCGCGGTAGCTCCAACTCTCGCCGCTCGCGCGTTTTTGCGCTTCGTGATACGTGCGCACTCGGCGCGCAGCCGCCTCAAGCGCGTTGCGTTGGGCGTGCGGCAGACCCTCCAATGCGGCCTGCAATTCGGCGGTGCCGATCTGCAACTCGGCCACGCTGTGCGCCGTCACTTGGTCGAAACGTTGCGTGTACTCCAGCAGCGCCGCGTCGCCGCGCGAACGCACGTTGCTCAGGATGTCGGCAACGGTCTGCTCGACGCCCGCATCGGTCTCGGCCGACCAGTGCAGGCGCGCCTTGAAATCTGCATCAAAAGTGGCCGATGCAGTGGATAGTCTTACCGGTGCAGCTCTCATTTGTGTAGCAAACCAGCCGCTTCGCGCACTTCGACGGCGCGCGCAAACGCATCGATGATCCGGCGAATCGGTTGCTGGTTGATCTTCAGGGCCGCCTGGTTCACGACCAGTCGCGCGCTGATGTCCATGATGCGTTCGACTTCGACCAACTGATTCGCGCGCAGCGTGTTGCCGGTGGAGACCAAGTCGACGATCGCATCGGCCAAGCCGGTCAGGGGCGCGAGTTCCATGCTGCCGTACAGCTTGATCAGGTCGACGTGCACGCCCTTGGCCGCGAAGAAATCGCGCGCGATCTGCGTGTACTTTGTGGCCACGGCGATCCGTGCGCCCTGACGTACCGCACGCGCATAGTCGTAGTCGGCACGCACCGCGACGCTGACCCGGCACTTGGCGATCTGCAGATCAAGCGGCTGGTACAGCCCGGTGCCCAGGCCCGCACCGGCCCAGGCGGCGGCGTGCTCAATCAAGGTATCGCGGCCGGTCACGCCGAGGTCGGCACCGCCGTATTCAACATACGTCGGCACGTCGGTCGCGCGCACGATCACGACCCTTACCTCCGGGTTGCTGGTCGGCAGAATCAGTTTGCGCGAGGTCTCAGGGTCTTCCAGCACCTCGATGCCGGCCGCAGCCAGCAGCGGCAGCGTCTCATCGAAGATGCGGCCTTTGGACAGAGCGAGCGTGATCATCGTCATGCGACCCGTTCGATGTCGGCGCCGAGCGCGCGCAACTTGGCTTCCATCTGGTCGTAGCCGCGGTCCAGGTGGTAGATCCGGTCGACCTGGGTCTGGCCCTCGGCCACCAGCCCGGCGATCACGAGGCTGGCCGAGGCGCGCAGGTCGGTTGCCATCACGGTGGCGCCGGAGAGCTGGCCTTGCACCCCTTCAACCACTGCGACTTTGCCTTCGACCTGAATGCGCGCACCGAGCCGCAGCAGTTCGTCGACGTGCATGAAGCGGTTCTCAAAGATCGTCTCGGTCACGATGCTGGATCCCTGCGCGACGCAGTTGAGCACCATGAACTGTGCCTGCATGTCGGTCGGAAAGCCCGGGTATTCGGTGGTGCGAAAACTCTGCGCGCGCAACCGGCCTTCAGCACGGATGCGAACGCCGTCGGGCTCGACCGCGATTTCCGCGCCCGCATCGCGCAGCTTGTCGAGCACGGCCTGCAAATGCTCAGCGCGCGCGCCGCGCAGCAGCACGTCGCCGCCGGCGGCCGCCACTGCGCACAGAAAAGTGCCGGCCTCGATCCGGTCCGGCACCACGCGGTGCGTGCAACCGTGCAGCCTGGGCACGCCTTCGATCGTGATGCGGCTCGTGCCGTGGCCATCGATCTGCGCGCCCATCGCGATCAGCATCGTGGCCAGGTCGCCGATCTCGGGCTCCTGCGCGGCGTTCTCAAGCACCGTGGTGCCGTCGGCCAGCGCGGCGGCCATCATCAGGTTCTCGGTGCCGGTCACGGTGACCATCTCGGTGGCGATGTGCGCGCCGCGCAGGCGCTGCTGGCCCGCTGGCAAGCTGGCCACGATGTAGCCATGGTCGATGCGGATGTCGGCGCCCATCGCAGCCAACCCTTTGACGTGCTGATCCACCGGCCGCGAGCCGATCGCGCAGCCGCCTGGCAGCGACACGCGTGCGTGGCCGAAACGGGCCAGCAAGGGCCCGAGCGCAAGCACCGACGCGCGCATCGTCTTGACGAGTTCATAGGGCGCTTCCGGCACCTGCACGCTCGACGCATCGATGCACACGCTCTGCGCGTCCAGCCCCATGCCGGCGCGCACTTCGACGCCCATGTGGCGCAGCAGTTGCTGCATGGTGGTCACGTCCTGCAGACGCGGCACGTTCTCGAGCGTGACCGGCTCGGCCGTGAGCAGCGCCGCGCAAAGCTCGGGCAAAGCGGCGTTTTTAGCGCCCGATATCACCACCTCGCCGCGCAAACGCCGGCCGCCGCGAATCAACAGTTTGTCCATGCTCACTTAACTCAAATCAACTTGATCTCAACGACCCGACTGTGCCGCCCATTCGGCCGGCGTGAATGCCTTGATCGACAGCGCGTGCACCTCGTCGGTCTGCAGCCGCCCGCCCAACGTGGCATACACCCGCTGATGCCGCTGGATTGCGCGCTGTCCTTCGAATGCCGCCGACACGATGGTCGCGTACCAGTGCCGCCCGTCGCCTTCGAGCGCAAGGTGCTCGCAGTCCAAGTCGGTGGTGATGATGGTTTTAAGTTCGTCTGCAGTCATTTGATTGTTCTCATTCGGCAGCGGTTGAAATCGCAGCGCCCGAGGCGATTGGCTTTATTCCACCGGGGGCCGCGGAGCTGGCTCTGCCAGGCCGCAGACGCCGCCCCCGGTGGGGGAAGGCGATAGCCGACCATAGGGAGCGCAGTCTGGGGGTGTGCGCTCTACCCTCTGATCTTGTAGCCAATGCGCAGCAGATGTACCGTGATCGCACCCACCACGATCAGCGCGGTGCCGACCACACCCAAACTGATCCAGGGCGACACGTCGCTGACACCAAAAAAACCGTAGCGAAAGCCGTCGATCATGTAGAAAAAAGGGTTCAGATGGCTCACACGCTGCCAGAACGAAGGCAACGAGTGAATCGAGTAGAACACGCCGGATAAAAACGTCATTGGCATGATCAGGAAGTTCTGAAACGCCGCCATCTGGTCGAATTTCTCAGCCCAGAGGCCCGCCACGACGCCGAGCGAGCCCATCAGCGCCGCGCCGAGCAGCGCGAACGCAACGACCCACAGCGGTGCAACAAAATGCGGCTGCACGAACAACATGGTGGCCGCCAGCACCCCGGTGCCCACAATCAGCCCACGCGCCACTGAAGACGCCACGTAGGCAAAAAACCAGCTCCAGTGCGACAGCGGCGTGAGCAGCAAGAACACCAGGTTGCCCATGATCTTGCTTTGCACCAGCGAAGACGCGCTGTTCGCAAACGCGTTCTGCAGCACGCTCATCATGACCAGACCCGGCACCAAGAACGCGGTGTATGGGATGTCGCCGAACACCTTGACCCGGCCTTCAAGCACATGGCCGAAGATCATCAGATAAAGCAGCGCCGTCAACACGGGTGCGCCAACGGTCTGAAAGCCGACTTTCCAGAAGCGCAGGACTTCCTTATAGAACAGCGTGCGCCAGCCGGTCACGCTGCGGCCTCCGCTTGGAACACGCAATGTGTCGTCAAGACTTCAACAGGAAGCCAGTGGCAATGTGCAAGCCGCAGCGGCCCTGCTCTCAGTGCGCGCATCATCGCTGCGACTCGGCACTGTCGAGCGCCCCTTGCGATTCCAGCAGCGCGGCGGCATCGACCGACTCGGGCGGCTCGCTTGCCGCTGGCTGCACTGGATTGCCGTCGCTGTTCATGAGCTGAATGAACACGTCTTCCAAGTCGGCCTTGCGAATCTCGACGTCTTGCGCTTCGATGCCGGCTTCGCGCACAGCGGCCAAGTATTGTTCGATCTCAAGCGCGCTGTTGGCTGGAAGTTGCACGATGCGGCCGGTGATGCGTGCGCGTTCGGCCAACACGGGCGGCAACTCGCGATCTACTTTGAAATGAAGCATGTTGCTGGAAGCCGACGCGAGCAACGTGCTGGTGCGGTCCAGCGCAATCACGCGGCCCTGCTTCAACATCGCAATGCGGCCGCATAACGCTTCGGCTTCTTCGAGGTAGTGCGTGGTCAGCAACACCGTGTGGCCTTCGCGGTTGAGCTTGGCGATGAAGCGCCACAGCGTCTGGCGCAGCTCCACATCGACGCCGGCGGTCGGCTCGTCGAGCACGATCACGGGTGGGCGATGCACAAGTGCTTGGGCAACCAGAACGCGGCGCTTCATGCCGCCGGACAGTTGCCGCAGATTGGCGTTTGCCTTGTCGGCAAGACCGAGACTGTTCAGCAGTTCGTCGATCCACGCCGAATTGTTCTTCACGCCAAAGTAGCCCGACTGAATGCGCAATGCTTCGCGCACGTTGAAAAACGGGTCGAACACGAGTTCTTGCGGCACGATGCCAAGGCTGCGCCGCGCTTCAGCGTAGTCGGCCTGCACGTCGTGGCCATGCACCGTGATGCGGCCGCTGCTGGCGCGCGTGAGGCCAGCCAGAATCGAGATCAGCGTGGTCTTGCCGGCTCCGTTGGGGCCCAGCAGGCCGAAGAATTCACCCGGTTCGATGTCGAAGCTGACATCGTCGAGTGCACGCAACGATGGCCCCTTGGGGCCGACGGTGGAGGCAAAGACCTTGGAGACCGACTGAAACGAAATGGCTGGCATGAGAGCCCGCCATTTTAGGTCGGTTGTTCAAGCCGGCTTGCGGCTGTCGGGTGGCCAGCCAGGGTTCGACACCCACGGCAGATCGTTCAGGCGGCCGCTGGCAACAACGCCGCAACCCCGTACAGCTTCGCCAATTCATGCAGCCGCGCCGGCATCGACTGCACTGCAAACGGTCGACCCGCAGCGGCGCAGGCACGGCGCACCTCGAGCAACACGGCGATCGCGGATGAGTCGAAGCGCTCCAGCGGCCCCGCATCGATCACCACGACGCCGCTCTTGCTCTCCTGCCGCACACCTGCCACCAGTTCCGCGAGAAACGCCATCGCCTGCGCACTGGTCAGCTCAGCGGGAAGGGTCAGATGGTCAGCCATAAAAACTTGTGAATTGCAAATGGAACTACCGCGACCCTAGACCCTAGGCACCCGCGCCTGCGACCCGAGTCCAGCAGGGGGCGCGGAGCTGGCTCTGCCAAACCGCAGGCGCCGTCCCCGACAGGGGGAAGGAAAGAGCCGAGCGTAGGGAGCGAAGCCTGGGGGAGACTTTATCTGCCGGCCAACTGCTTGTTGCGCGCAGACAAGGTGGCTATCAGCCCGTCGAGCCCGCCGCTGTTGATCTCCTGCGCGAACTGGCTGCGGTAGGTATCCACCATCCAGATACCAAGCACATTGATGTTGTAGATTTTCCAGTCGCCGTCGGAACCCTTCACGAGCCGATAGTCGAGCTGGATCGGGTCGCCGCGGCCGACGATCTCGCTGCGCACCAGCACGTCGGTGTCATCGGCCCGTGCACGCATCGGCTTGATGTCAACTTTCTGGTCGCTGACCTGCGCGAGCGCGCCCGCATAGGTGCGCACCAGCAACTTCTTGAATTCGTCTTCGAGCGCCTTCTTCTGCGCTGCACTGGCTTGTCGCCAGGTCGGGCCGACGGCCGACGACGTCATGCGCGTGAAGTTCACATGCGGCATGATTTTCTGGTCAACCAGCCGCATCACGCTGACGGTGTCGCCGGCTTTGATGGTCGGGTCGGTCTTGATGCGGTCCAGCGTCTCGCTCGACAAGCGCTGCACCAACTGGTCCGGCGCTTCGCCTGCGGCCTGCGCGAGTTGCGGCGCGGCGGCAGAAAACAACCAGGCACCGGTGCACAGCAGGCCGGCCAGACGTCCAATAAAACGACGATTCATGTTTTGATTTCTCCTAGAGGGTACGGACAAGGTGGGGAATGGATGCGCTTGCGACACCAAGCCCCGAATGCTCAACGCGCAAGGCAGACGTTCGAGCGAGCTGCGAGCCTGCGGGTTCCAGTAAAGACTGCGCTCGCCGATGAAACCAACTGCAAGCACAGGACCCAGCCTGTTGCGGCTGGCGACCGGGCTGCATCGATTGGTCGGATCACGGCTTGGTGTAGTCCGGCGCCTTGCCAGCGTTGTCGGCCGGCTGCGTGTAGTCGGGTGCCTTGCCGGCTTCATTGGCAGGCTCGGTGTAGTCGGGCGCCTTGCCCAAGCCGTCAATCGGCTGGGAATAGTCGATTGTCTTGCCGGCGTCTTCACCACTGGCCACGCCGGAACGTGCGGGGCCGCTGCGGTTGGTGAGGTCGTTGACCCAGGCCCGCCCGCTTTCGATCTTGGCTCGGCCGCTATCGTCACCAATGCCAATCGATGCGCGCCGCAATTGCAGGTAGGCGTCGCGCACGAAGGTGTATTTGTCAAGCGCGATGTCCGACAGCAGCGAACTGGTGCTCAGCAGATCGGCCCTCGTGTCGACGATGCGCAGGGCAGTCAGCGACAGCCGCAGGCCGAACGGATCAAGGTATTGAACCGGGTCGCCGACGAACAAGTCGATCGGCAGTGCCGCCGTGTCACGCACGGTGGAGGGCCCAAGCAACGGCAGCACCAGGTAGGGGCCGGAGCGCACGCCCCAGTAGCCCAACGTCTGGCCGAAATCTTCCCTGTGGCGCGGAATGCGCATCTCGCCAGCCACGTCGAACAGGCCGCCGACGCCCATTACCGTGTTCACTCCGAAGCGCAACGCCGAATCGGCGGCCGCCGTCGGCTTGGCCTGCAACACGTTGTTCAAGAACGACCAAGCGTCGCGCATGTTGTCGAAGACATTGCCCACACCGGCACGCACCAGCTCAGGCACCACCATCTGATAGCCGGTAGCGACCGGCTTGAGCACCGCGCGGTCGAGCGTTTCATTGAACGCGAACATGCTGCGGTTGTACGACTCGAGTGGATCGGTCTCGCTCGGTCGCGTGACGGTTGCACACCCTGCCGTAAGCAGCAGCACACCTGCAAGCGCTGGCAGCGAGCCGCTTCGCACAGCAGCGCGCTGTGGCTTGGCCTGCGCGGGCGTGGCGGCAGGACGCAGGGTGGTCATTTCAAGCTGCATGGAGACGACCGTCATTGGTTATTTGCCTGCGTCCGGGGCAGCAGAAGCGCCGTCGGCAGCCTTGTTGTAGAGAAACTGGCCTATCAGGTTTTCCAGCACCACGGCCGATTGGGTGGAAGTGATGCGGTCCCCGGCGGCAAGATTTTTCTCGTCCGCACCGGGCTCGATGCCAATGTATTGCTCACCGAGCAAGCCACTGGTCAGGATTTTGAGCGAGCTGTCTTTGGGGAACGCCACGGAGTCATTCATCGCCAGCCCGACATTCGCCTGAAACCGCTTGTCGTCAAAGCCGATCGACGCCACCCGGCCGACGACCACCCCGGCGCTCTTCACCGGTGCACCAGGCTTCAGACTGCCGATGTTCTGGAAGTTTGCCGTTACGGCGTAGGTCGGCTTGAAGTTCAACGTCAGCAGGTTGGCCGAGCGCAGTGCCAGAAACAGCAGTGCAGCCGCACCGATGAGTACGAACAGGCCGACCCAGAGATCGATCTTGGAACGTTGCATGTTGAGATAAGACGAGTTGGAGCGGCGTGCCGCGGTTTCAAATACTGAACATCAGCGCGGTCAGGATGAAGTCGAGCCCCAGCACGGCCAACGACGCCATCACCACCGTGCGCGTGGTGGCCGCCGAGACGCCTTCGGGCGTGGCCTGCGCATGGTAGCCCTGCAGCAGCGCCACAAACGTGACCGTGAAGCCGAACACAGCGCTTTTGATGACGCCGTTGCCCACATCTTTCCACACATCGACGCCGCCCTGCATCTGACTCCAGAACGCCCCGGGGTCGATGCCGATCATCACCACACCGACCAGGTAGCCGCCAATCACACCCACCGCACTGAACACCGCGGCCAGCAGCGGCATCACAATCACGCCGGCCCAGAAACGGGGTGCGAGGATGCGGCTGACCGGATCGACCGCCATCATTTCCATCGCGCTCAACTGCTCGCCAGCCTTCATGAGGCCGATACCCGCCGTCAACGACGTGCCGGCGCGGCCTGCGAACAGCAGCGCGGTGACCACCGGGCCGAGCTCACGCACCAGACTCAAGGCGACCAGCAGCCCGACCGCCTCAGTCGCCCCGAAGCGCGACAACGTGTAGTACCCCTGGAGCCCGAGCACGAAGCCGACGAACAAACCGGACACCGCGATGATCGACAGCGAGCGATTGCCGAGGAAAAAAATCTGGTCACGCACCAGCCCAAAGCGCTTCAACGTGGAAGGCAGCAAGACGACCAGGCGCACGAACAGCCGCATCGCCATGCCGATGTCGGCCATCTTGCGGCGCACGGCAAAGCCGATTTCAGCGGGGTGGTACCAGTTCATCGAGGGGTCCCTGACTTCGCGGAAACCTCGCCGAAGTCGTGTGCCACGTCTGGGCCTGGATAGTGAAACTGCACCGGGCCTTCCGGTCGGGCATTCACGAATTGCGTCACCAACGGATCGGTGCTGCGGCGCACCTCATCGGGCGCGCCCTGCGCGGCGATGCTGCCGTTGGCCAGAATGATCACCTGATCGGCGATATTGAACGTCTCGTCCAGGTCGTGCGAGACGACGATGCTGGTGAGACCCATCGCATCGTTCAACTGCCGAATCAGCCGTGCTGCGGTACCGAGCGCGATCGGATCGAGCCCGGCAAACGGCTCGTCGTACATCACCAGATCGGGGTCCAGCGCAATTGCGCGCGCCAAGGCAACGCGGCGCGCCATGCCGCCCGATATTTCGCTCGGCATCAGATCCCGCGCACCGCGCAGGCCGACCGCTTCGAGCTTCATCAGCACGATGTCGCGGATCAATGCCTCGGACAGATCGGTGTGCTCGCGCAGCGGGAAGGCGACGTTGCCGAACACGGTTTCATCAGTGAACAGCGCGCCGAACTGGAACAGCATGCCCATACGGCGGCGGATCGCATAGAGCGCCTTCGGCTTCATAGTGCCAACGTCCGCACCGTCAAAGGTCAGCGCACCGCCCTGCGCCCGAACCTGGCCGCCAATCAGCCGCAGCACCGTGGTCTTGCCACCGCCGGACGCGCCCATCAGGGCGGTCACCTTGCCGCGCGGGATCGTGAGGGAGACGTTTTGCAGGATGGCACGCGTGCCATAGCTGAATGTGAGATTGCGCAGTTCCACCAATGCGTCGGACGCAGGGAGGGACGAACGGGAAGCTGATGCGGTGGAAGCGGGAGCGGACAAGGACATGTAAGGCGCAACTGAATGGCGGGTTTACCCGACCTCAGTGCATGATAAATGATCGTTCGTGACCGATTTGCTACCGCGCGGGCTGGCCGTGGAGTCCCCCACATGTTGTGCAGTACCCTCAGGACGATCCAACGACGGGTGGCAGCACGCGGCTTCCGCCTGCGTCCACTTGCTCACGGCATCCACCATATTTCCCTTTGCATGAGTGCTTTCACAACCGGCGTCCTACTGACCTATTACGAGCCCTACCGGACGCGTGCGATCGCGCAGTTCGAGGCCTTGCTTGAATCCTTGCCGGGCCAGCATGCGTTGGTGGTGGTGAACAACGGCCCGGCCGACACCATGCCGATGCGCGTGGGCATCACCGTAATCGCCGGCAACAACTCGCACCGCGAGTTCTCCGGTTGGGACGCTGGCCTCGCGTACTGCCGCGAGAGCGGACTGCTGGAAAAAAGCGACCTGACGGTGTTTGCGAACGACACGTTCTGCCATCACAACAAGTTCGGTCCGATAACGCGCTTCGCGTTCGCCCGTGCGTTTCGCCGTTTGCTGCAAGCGCCGGCAGCGCCGGCGCTGACCGGCGAGATTCACGCGCTCGGCAAACCCTATCAAATCGACGGACTGACCGGCGATCGCTGGGTTGCCACTTATCTGTTCGGCATTAGCCGTGGGCTGCTGGAGCGGCTTGAGCAACTTACGCCAGCCATCCCCATGGCCGATTTCTACCGGCAAAAGCACCACGGCAATGACAATGAGGACACGCTCGAATTTTCTGATCTGCTGAGTCCGAACCTGGTCCGGCACGTCGAGCAATGGCTGCTCGGCAGTGGCAACACGCGCTGGCAAGGCGGCTCGGCAAATGGCCCTGCGCGGACGCTCGTGCAACTGCAGGGCAAGGCCAATTCCGTGCTGTGTGAGAAATACCTGACTGCCGTCGCGCTGGCTCGCGGCGCTGTGGCCTCGGACGTGTTTGCATCTGCTTCCATCCGCCGGCTGCGGCGCATCGAGATACTGCCGAAGAAACT
The DNA here is from genome assembly GCA_038200275.1 of Burkholderiales bacterium. Lineage (GTDB taxonomy): Bacteria > Pseudomonadota > Gammaproteobacteria > Burkholderiales > Burkholderiaceae_C > JBBPYC01. Next base: position 7,502 of record JBBPYC010000106.1, on the reverse strand, counting down.
TGCGGCGCTACTTGGCCGTGAGTCAAACGAGATTTACGGTGGCTGAACGCTATGTCAAGTCCAAAAAACGCATCACATGTCAACCGAAAACCAACGTCCGCCTGACGACAACTACTTCCGCAACGCCCGCACCGAAATGCTGAAGTACGTGCCGCTCGACGTCGCGCGCATTCTCGAAGTGGGCTGTGGCAGCGGCATCTTCGGCGCTGCCTTACGTGAGCGTCAGCAGCAGGCCAGAAGGCCGCGGTCGCACATGACCGGGCTAGAACTCGACTCCGGCGCAGCCGCGACCGCGCGCAACATATTCGACCAAGTGCTGGTCGGTGATTTCTTCGAGCAGGTGCCGACACTCGACACCGGCACGTTTGACTGCGTCATCGGTAACGACGTGGTGGAACACTTGACCGATCCGTGGCGCGCGTTGTCGCTGCTGCGGCAGCTGCTCACGCCGGGCGGTCACTTGGTGCTGTCGCTGCCAAACATCCGTTTCTGGGGAGTCATGAAAGACCTGGTCTGGCACGGCGCGTGGAACTACGCCGATGACGGCATCCTGGACCGCACGCATCTGCGTTTTTTTACGCGCTCATCAATCGACGATTTACTCCGCAAGACGGGGTTCACCAACGTTTCGATTGAAGGCATTAATTCGCAACTAAGCGGCTGGAAAGTGGATGCAGTGAACACATTAACGGCACGCCGTTTCGACGACATGCGCTTTCTGCAGTTCGCTGCCCATGCGACTCGGAACAGCGACGATTGACGTACAGCGAGACAGCCTCCAAACCATTGCGACCTTTATCGTCAAATGACCTGGAAGCGCCTTCTGCGCTTTCCCTTTTCGCTACTCAAACCGTAGCGAACGGCTCGTGGAGCCTGCACTTCGATGCCGTGTCCAAAAGGCGTTCTTTGAAGGCTGAAGCAGGCATCAACGTGGCAGGTCGCTGAACCCCATCAAGAACTCATCCACCGCCCTTGCTGCCTGCCGCCCCTCCCGGATCGCCCACACGACCAGCGACTGGCCGCGCCGAATGTCACCGGCTGCGAATACTTTCGGCACATTGGTCGCATAGCCGCCATCGAAATCCGTCGTCGCCTTGGCATTGCCGCGGTTGTCCTTTTCAATGCCGAATTGATCCAACACAGATGCAACGGGTGACACAAAGCCCATCGCAAGCAGCACCAGGTCGGCTTTCAGCGTCTGCTCGCTGCCCGGCACTTCGACCATCTTGCCGTCCTTCCATTCGACCCGGACGGTTTTCAGGCCCGTGACCTTGCCGGCTTCACCGACAAATTCCTTGGTAGAAATGGCGAACTCGCGCTCACATCCTTCTTCATGGCTGGAACTGGTGCGCAGCTTGATCGGCCAGTACGGCCAGGTCATCGGGCGGTTCTCGGTTTCCGGCGGCTCTGGCATCACTTCGAACTGCGTAACGCTGGCAGCGCCGTGGCGGTTGCTGGTGCCCACGCAGTCGCTGCCGGTGTCGCCGCCGCCGATCACGATCACGTGCTTGCCGTCGGCACGCAACTGGTTTTTCACTTTGTCGCCCGCGTTCACCTTGTTCTGCTGCGGCAGCGCTTCCATTGCGAAGTGGATGCCTTTCAGATCACGTCCCGGCACCGGCAGATCGCGCGACTGTTCGGCGCCGCCGGTCAGGATCACGGCGTCGAAGTCGGCCTGCAGTTGCTCGGGCGTGATGGTTTCCTTCGCCCAGTTGGTGACTTTCGAATCCTTCGGCAGCTCACCAATCATCACGCCGCAGCGGAATTCGACGCCTTCCGCCTGCATCTGCTCAACCCGGCGATCGATGTGGTGCTTCTCCATCTTGAAGTCGGGAATGCCGTAGCGCAGCAGGCCGCCGATGCGGTCGTTTTTTTCGAACAGCGTGACCTTGTGGCCGACGCGCGCGAGCTGCTGCGCTGCCGCCATGCCGGCCGGGCCGGAGCCGACCACCGCGACCGTCTTGCCAGTCTGGTGCTTGGCCGGCCGCGGCTTGACCCAGCTCTCATCCCAGGCACGGTCGATGATCGCGTGTTCGATCGACTTGATGCCGACCGGGTCGTCGTTCACGTTCAGCACGCAGGCCGCTTCGCACGGCGCCGGGCAGATGCGGCCGGTGAATTCGGGGAAATTGTTAGTCGAATCGAGCACAGCGAACGCGCTGTGCCAATCGGCGCGATAGACCAGATCATTGAAGTCCGGAATGATGTTGTTGACCGGGCAACCGCTGTTACAAAACGGCGTGCCGCAGTCCATGCAACGCGCAGCCTGCACTTTGGACTGCTGCTCGTCCAGTGCAACGACAAATTCCTTGTGGTGCTTGATGCGCTCGCCCGTTGGCTTGTAGCCTTCTTCGAGCCGGTCGTACTCCATGAAGCCGGTGATTTTTCCCATGATTTGAATCGTCCTTGGCGTGGTTTATATCGGCGCGACGGCGTGCGGCTCCAGGCCGAGCTTCGCGTTGTTGCCGGTGCTGGTTTGCTCGACCTTGCTCTCTTGCATTTCGGCCAGCGCGCGCTTGTATTCGTTCGGGAACACTTTCACGAACTTGGCGCGGGCTTCAGACCAGTGGTCGAGCAGCTCGCGCGCACGGCGGCTGCCGGTGTAGCGGTTGTGGTCTTCCAGCATCTTGCGCAGGGTGGACTCATCGCTTTGATCGCGATGCCATTTGGTGTTGGCCATGCGGGCCTTCTGGTCGACCGCCGTGGTTACCGGCTCGAGCGACACCATCGATTGGTTGCAGCGCGACGCGAACTGGCCGTCTTCGTCATACACATAGGCAATGCCGCCGCTCATGCCGGCCGCGAAGTTGCGGCCGGTCTTTCCGAGCACCGCGACGGTGCCGCCGGTCATGTATTCACAACCGTGGTCGCCCGTGCCCTCCACCACCGTGGTCGCGCCGGACAGCCGCACCGCGAAACGTTCGCCCGCCACACCAGCGAAGAACGCCTCGCCTTCGGTCGCGCCGTACAGCGCGGTGTTGCCGATGATGATGTTATTCGTCGCTTCGCCGCGGAAATCCAGGCTGGGCCGCACCACCACGCGGCCGCCGGACAAGCCCTTGCCGGTGTAATCGTTCGCATCGCCGATCAGATACAGCGTGATGCCTTTGGCAAGGAACGCGCCGAACGACTGGCCGCCGGTGCCTTCGAGCTGGATGTGGATCGTGTTGTCCGGCAAGCCGTTCGGATGTGCGCGCACCACCGCACCGGACAGCATCGCACCGACGGAGCGGTTCACGTTCTTGGCGACTTCGATGAAGTGCACGCGCTCACCGCGTTCGATCGCGGGCAGGGATTTTCGGATCAGCGTGTTGTCCAGCGCTTTTTCCAGCCCATGGTCCTGCTGGTCCAGATGGCGCCGCGCAAGATCCGCCGGGCCGGTCGGATGCATCAGCAGGCGCGTGAAGTCCAGGCCCTTGGCTTTCCAGTGCGCGATGCCGGGCCGCATGTCGAGCAGGTTCGACTGGCCGATCAGGTCTTCAAACTTGCGGATGCCGAGCTGCGCCATGATCTGCCGCACTTCTTCCGCGACAAAGAAGAAGTAATTGACGACGTGCTCCGGCTTGCCAGTGAATTTCTTGCGCAGCACCGGGTCCTGCGTGGCGACGCCGACCGGGCAGGTGTTCAGGTGGCATTTGCGCATCATGATGCAGCCTTCGACCACCAATGGCGCGGTCGCAAAACCAAACTCGTCGGCGCCCAGCAATGCGCCAATCGCCACATCACGGCCCGTCTTCATCTGTCCATCGGCCTGCACGCGGATGCGGCTGCGCAGGCCGTTCAGCACCAGCGTCTGCTGCGTCTCGGCCAAGCCGATTTCCCACGGGCTGCCCGCGTGCTTGATGGATGACCACGGCGAAGCGCCGGTGCCGCCGTCATGGCCCGCGATCACGACGTGGTCGCTCTTGCACTTCGCCACACCGGCCGCAATCGTTCCCACACCGATCTCGCTGACCAGCTTCACGCTGACGCTCGCATGCGGCGCCACGTTCTTCAGGTCGTGGATGAGCTGCGCCAGGTCCTCGATCGAATAGATGTCGTGGTGCGGCGGCGGCGAGATCAACCCGACGCCAGGGACCGAAAAACGCAGCTTGCCGATGTACTCGCTGACCTTGGCGCCAGGCAATTGACCGCCTTCGCCCGGCTTGGCGCCCTGTGCCATCTTGATCTGCAACTGGTCTGCACTGCCCAGATATTCGGTCGTGACACCAAAGCGCCCGGACGCGACCTGTTTGATCTTCGAGCGCAGCGAATCGCCTTCCTTCAAAGGATAGTCGGCAATCACCACATCGTGACCCATGATGTCGCCGAGCGTCTGGCCCTGCTGGATCGGGATGCCCTTGAGCTCCTGCCGATAACGCGCCGGGTCTTCGCCGCCTTCGCCGGTGTTGCTCTTGCCGCCGATGCGGTTCATCGCCACCGCCAGCGTCGCATGCGCTTCGGTGCTAATGGACCCGAGTGACATGGCGCCGGTTGCAAAGCGCTTGACGATCTCGCTTGCGGGCTCGACTTCATCGATCGAGATCGCTTTCGCCGGATCGACCTTGAACTCGAACAGTCCGCGCAAGGTCATCATGCGGCGGTTCTGCTCGTTCACGATCTGCGCGTATTCCTTGTACGTGCTCCAGTTGTTCGCGCGCGTGCTGTGCTGCAGCTTGGCGATCGCATCCGGTGTCCACATGTGCTCTTCGCCACGCACGCGCCACGCGTATTCGCCGCCGGAATCGAGCATGTGGGCCAGCACCGGGTCGTCACCGAACGCAGCGCGGTGTGTGCGGATGGCTTCCTCGGCAATCTGGAACACGCCGATGCCTTCCACGCGGCTGGCTGTGCCGGTGAAGTACTTCTGGATCGTGTCGCTGTTGATCCCGATCGCCTCGAACAACTGCGCGCCGCAGTAGCTCATGTAGGTGGACACGCCCATCTTGGACATGATCTTCGACAAGCCCTTGCCGATCGCCTTCACGTAGTTGTAAATCGCTTTGTCAGCCGACAGATCATCCGGCAGGTCCGCGTGCATTGCAGCCAGCGTTTCCATCGCGAGATACGGATGCACGGCTTCCGCACCGTAGCCAGCCAGCACGCCGAAGTGATGCACTTCGCGTGCCGAGCCCGTCTCTACAACCAACCCGGCCGTGGTGCGCAGACCGCTTTGGATCAAGTGCTGGTGGATCGCGGACAGGGCAAGCAGCGCGGGAATCGCGACACGGTCCGGGCCGACGTTGCGGTCGCTGATGATCAGGATGTTGTGGCCGCCCTTGATCGCGTCCACGCACTGCGCGCACAGCGATGCGAGCGTTGCTTCCACACCTTCATTGCCCCAGGCCAGCGGATACGTGATGTCGATTGTCTGGCTCTTGAACTTGCCGCGGGTCTGGCGTTCGATCTCACGCAGCTTCGCCATATCGGTGAAGTCGAGGATCGGCTGGCTGACCTCCAGCCGCATGGGCGGGTTCACCTGGTTGATGTCCAACAGGTTCGGCTTCGGCCCGACGAACGACACCAGCGACATCACGATGGCTTCGCGGATCGGGTCGATCGGCGGATTCGTGACTTGTGCGAACAGTTGCTTGAAGTAGCTGTAGAGCGGCTTGTTCTTGTCCGACAGCACGGCCAGCGGGCTGTCGTTGCCCATCGAGCCGATGCCTTCCTCGCCGGCCTGGGCCATCGGGCTCATCAGGAACTTGATGTCTTCCTGCGTCATGCCGAAGGCTTGCTGGCGGTCGAGCAGGCTCACGTCGGTGGTCGGCGCAGGCATGTCGGCTACGTCGCCCGGCACATCATCGAGCTTGATGCGCAGGTTCTCGATCCACTGCTTGTACGGCTTGCTGTTGGCGAGGTTGCTCTTCAGTTCCTCGTCATCGATCATGCGGCCCTGATCCAGATCGATCAGGAACATGCGGCCCGGCTGCAGCCGCCACTTGCGCACGATCTTGCTCTCCGGCACCGGCAGCACGCCAGACTCGGAGCCCATGATCACCATGTCGTCATCGGTGATGCAGTAGCGCGCCGGGCGCAGGCCGTTGCGGTCCAGCGTGGCGCCGATCTGGCGGCCGTCCGTAAACACGATCGATGCGGGGCCGTCCCACGGCTCCATCATCGCGGCGTGGTATTCGTAGAACGCACGCCGACGGTCGTCCATCGTGCTGTGGTTTTCCCACGGCTCGGGAATCATCATCATGACCGCGTGGCTGATCGGATAACCGGCCATCGTCAGCAGTTCAAGGCAGTTGTCGAACGTGGCCGTGTCCGACTGGTGCGCAAAGCTGATCGGATAGAGCTTTTGCAGGTCCGCGCCCAGCACGGGTGAGGCCATCACGCCTTCGCGCGCGCGCATCCAGTTGTAGTTTCCCTTGACGGTGTTGATCTCGCCGTTGTGCGCGACGTAGCGGTACGGGTGCGCCAGCGGCCACTCGGGGAACGTGTTGGTCGAGAAGCGCTGGTGCACCAGACCCAGCGCTGACACGCAACGCACATCTTCCAGATCGCGGTGGTAGGTGCCGACCTGATCGGCGAGCAGCAGCCCCTTGTAGACCACGGTCCGGCTGCTCATGCTCGGCACGTAATACTCTTGGCTGTGCGTAAGTTTCAGGCGCTGGATTGCGGCGCTGGCGGTTTTCCTGATCACGTAGAGCTTGCGCTCCAGAGCGTCCTGCACGATCACGTCGTTGCCGCGGCCGATGAAGACCTGGCGCAGTAGGGGCTCCTTGGCGCGCACGGCCGGGCTCATCGGCATCTCGGCATTCACGGGCACGTCCCGCCAGCCCAGCAGTACTTGGCCTTCCGCTTTGATCGCGCGCTCCATCTCCTGCTCACAAGCCAGTCGGGATGCACGCTCCTTCGGCAAAAAGATCATGCCGACACCGTATTCGCCGGGTGCGGGCAAGGGCACCCCCTGCTTTTCCATTTCTTCCCGATACAGCGCATCGGGCAGCTGAATCAGGATGCCAGCGCCGTCGCCCATTAGCTTGTCGGCACCGACCGCCCCGCGGTGGTCGAGGTTTTTCAGAATTTGCAGCGCCTGTTGCACGATCGCATGGCTTTTTTCGCCCTTGATGTGTGCGACGAAGCCAACCCCGCATGAGTCGTGCTCGTTGGCTGGGTCGTACAGCCCGCGCTCGGTGTAGGTCTGAATGTCTTGTGCGGTGGTCATCTGCTGATTCCTGAGAAATCGTCTTTTGGGGCTTGCCGAACGCCTTGTCAGCAACCGAAATGGCTGGTCAAACAGCTTAAGGCATTGCAACAACGATGCCAATTGAAATAATCGGGGTCAGACATCAAATATCGACGAACCTGCGTCAATCACAGAAAATTGGGGACATATTAAATATGCGCTGCGCGCGTAGGTGACATCGAGCGTTTAGAGCGTGTTATGCACTTTTGCTTTACTTTCATGCAAGCGCCGCCATCTGGGTTGGATGAGCAGAAAGCCCTACCCGAGTGACTTGAGCCCCGAGCAGTGGGAGTTCGTGGCGCCGTACCTTACCCTGATGAAGTCCGAC
>JBBPYC010000105.1:0-16861 GCA_038200275.1 Burkholderiales bacterium | reverse complement strand
CGTGCCGGCTTCGGTCAACGCCAGCCCCCGCCCGGCCGGCTTGAGCAGTTGACAGCCCAGGTCGCGCTCCAGCTCGCGCACCTGCGCGCTCACGGTCTGCACCGCCATGTCGAGCCGCTCGGCCGCGCGCGACATGCTGCCCTCTTTGGCGACGACCCAGAAGTAGTAGAGATGCCGGTGGTTGAAGGACAGGCGCATATTCAGTATTTTACGAAATCACAGTACACGATTTTATGGTTTTTCGAGAATATCAGTAGCGCTATCTTCAGTTGATCGTTGTTCCTTAAGGAGTTTTCAGATGCAGTTCGTCTTTGAATCCCGAGACCCGCAAGCAGGCTTGTTGCGCGAAATTGCCGAGCAGCGGCTTCGCTTTGCGCTGCGGCGTGCTTCGTCGCTGCTGCCGCGCGCAAAGGTGCAACTGTCCGACTTGAACGGTCCGCGCGGCGGCGTCGACAAGCGTTGCCGACTGGAACTGACGCCCGAACGCGGCAGCCCGATCGTCATCGTCTCGACCGCATCGAATTGGCGGCAGGCGTTCGAGAACGCTCTGGCGCGAGGCTCGCGCGCGCTCGTACGAAGCTGGCAACGCCGCCGCGATGTCCAGCGCGATCACGTCATGCGCAAACGCGTCGAGTCCTTCTCGGCTCCAACCAACGCGCTTTGACACAGGTCGACAGATTCAAATCTTCGACGTCGGGGTAAGCGCGCTGCACAGAGCACTGGCTGCCTCGATACCTCCGCCTCAGCCGACCCATCCCATCTCATCCCATCCCATTCAAGAAAAGCATCCTCGTGCGCACCTACCCACAAAACAGTCGCGAGGCGGCCGCGCGCATCATCGCGATGATGATGCTGGCCGATGGCCATCTCTGCCTTTCGGAGCTGACGTCCCTGTTGCACTCGCCGGCTCGCGAATCGCTAGGGGTCACCCCCGCCATCCTGATCGATGTGACGCGTGACTTCTGTCAGGACATCCAAGCGTGCGAGAAAAGCCAGTGGAGCAACGCGAGTTGTCTGGACAAGGGCACGGTGCGCAGTTTCATGGCGGAGATTGACGATCCGTCCTTGCGCCAAAAACTGCTCGAGCTCTGCGCTTCGGTGGTCGAGGCCGACCGTCATGTGTTCGAAGGCGAGTCACTGCTGCTGGACGCTGCGGTCAATTGTTGGGGCGTGCAACCAGAGCTGTTGTCCCAATCAACTTGACTGCCGTCTCGATTGCGTTCCTGCCGGGCACAACTTGCCATGGAAGGCACGCACAAGGCATCGATGGATGCCGCAGGCCGGGGGTCAGCGATGCAGCCTTTGGCGCGCCATCGGTACTGGCTGGCTCTGCTAATCAGTTGAGGCGACCGTGATTCAGACGCTCTGGTTCGCGTTGGGACTGGTCGCGCTGGTGGCTGGTGCCGACGCACTGGTGCGCGGCGCGTCGAAGCTGGCCTTCAAGTTCGGCATCGCGCCGCTGGTCGTGGGCCTGACGGTGGTGGCCTTCGGCACCAGCGCGCCGGAGCTGGCCGTGAGCGTGGGTGCGGTGCTCTCGGGCACCGCCGACCTGGCCATCGGGAACGTGGTCGGCAGCAACATCTTCAACGTGCTGTTCATCCTCGGCGTCGCCGCGCTGATCGTGCCGTTGACCGTCGACGGCCAGGTGTTGCGGCAAGAGGCGCCGATCATGATCGGCAGCGCCGTGTTGTTGGTGTTGCTGGCGCAGGACAGCAGCATTGGCGGCTTCGACGGCGTCGTGCTCACGACGTTGATGGTGGTCTACACGGTGTTTCTGATCCGGCAATCGCGCTCCCAAAGCCGCGAAGCCACAAGCCAGGCGCTGGCGGCCCATGGGCCGCCGGGTGAGCATGTGGTGGCGGCACCTGCTGCCGATGCACCAAGCTGGAAGGAAGCCACTTGGTTTCATGCGGCGTGCGTGCTCGTCGGCTTGGTGCTGCTGGTGGTCGGCGCACAAGCCATCGTTGGCGCGGCTGTGTTCTTCGCCCGTGCACTTGGCGTGAGCGACACGGTGATCGGGCTGACGGTGGTGGCCGCCGGCACGTCGCTGCCCGAGGTCGCCACGTCGGTGCGTGCGGCCATGCGCGGCGAACGCGACATTGCGGTGGGCAATGTGGTGGGCAGCTGCGTTTTCAACATCCTGGGCGTCCTGGGCATCTCCGCCGTCGTCGCATCAATGACGCCAGTGGGCGAGCTGATCGTGCCGACCGCGCTGCTGCGCTTGGATCTCTGGGTGATGCTTGCAGCCTCCGCAGCTTGCTTGCCCGTGTTTTTGAGTGGCCGAGAGATCGCACGCTGGGAAGGGGTGCTTTTTCTGGCGCTCTACGGCACCTACACGGCTTACCTGATTCTCCAAGCGCAGCACCACGACGCGTTGGCACCGTTTTCGGCCACGATGGCGGGGTTCGTGCTGCCGCTCGTGGTCGTTACATTGTTGGTCTCGGTGATCGGGCGGCGGACACAGCCGGGTTTGTGAGGGACTCAACAGAACCTGCCCAAGTGTTCCTTGTTGATTGTGTGATTTCTGCAGCAAGTTGAAGCGTCGCCCACCTCGACGACTTCTCTCCCGCACAGCCCCAGATCTTCTTTATGCATTCTTGATACCCGGGCGGCGAATCTATACACCACCTTGACACGCTGGCTCCTACGCTTGGTCGAATCTTAGGATCGATAAGCGAGGCAGTGGATGGACATCGTGTTTTCGGCCGCATCCCTGGCGATGCTGGCGACCATGGTTGCAATGGTGGCGGGCTGCGACAAGCTGGGAGCGCCGTCATGAGTTGGCTGATTTGGCTGGCAGGGCTCAGTGCGGCGGGCTTGTTCGTGTACCTGGCCTATGCGCTGCTGAACGCAGAGGTGTTCTGATGAGCACCCAATCTTCGTTGCTGCTCGCCGGCTACTTGGCGGTGCTGTTGGTGCTGGCTTGGCCGCTGGGTATCTGGCTGACCGCGCTGGCGGAAGGTCGGCTGCCACGCTGGCTTGCCGCCGCCGAGCGCGGCCTGTACCGGATCGCCGGGGTCGATCCAGCCGTTGGCATGAACTGGCGCAGTTATGCGCTGTCATTGCTTTTGTTCAACTTCCTGGGCGTGCTGGCCGTCTATGCATTGCAGCGGCTGCAAATCTGGTTGCCGTTGAATCCCCAGGCGCTGCCGGCCATCAGCCCTGACTCGGCCTTCAACACCGCCATCAGCTTCGTCACCAACACCAATTGGCAAGGCTATGGCGGCGAAGGTGCAATGAGTTACCTGACGCAGATGGCCGGCCTGACGGTGCAGAACTTCTTCTCGGCCGCCACCGGCATCGTGGTGGTGATCGCGCTGATCCGCGGCTTCGCGGCGCGCTCGGCGGCCACCATCGGCAACTGCTGGGTTGACCTGACCCGCGTCATCACCTATGTGCTGGTGCCGCTGTCGCTGGTGTTCGCGGTGTTCCTGGTCGGTCAGGGCGTGATCCAGAACTTCTCGCCTTATCAGGACGTGAAGACGCTCGACACGACCCGCTACCAAGTCGCTGTGGCCGGCGCGGACGGGCAACCGGTGCTGGCCGCCGACGGCACGCCGCAGATGAAAGCCGCCACCACCGCCGGCCAGACGCTGGCGATGGGACCGGTCGCGTCGCAGGAAGCGATCAAGATGCTTGGCACCAACGGCGGCGGGTTTTTCAACGCCAACTCGGCGCATCCGTTCGAGAACCCGACGCCGCTGTCGAATTTTTTCCAGATGATCGCGATCTTCCTGATCCCGGCGGCGCTGGTGTTCATGTTCGGTCGCATGGTGGGCGACATGCGCCAGGGCTGGGCGGTGCTGGCGGCCATGACGATCCTGTTCGTGGTGGCGGTGGTCGCCGTCACCACGCAGGAGCAGCAGGGCAACCCGCGGCTGGGGGCGGTCGGTGCCGACCAGACCGCCAGCGTGATGCAGTCGGGCGGCAACATGGAGGGCAAGGAAACGCGCTTCGGCATTGCCGCCACCGGCTTGTTCGCAGCCATCACCACGGCGGCGTCATGCGGTGCGGTCAACGGGATGCACGACTCCTTCACCCCCCTGGGCGGCATGGTGCCACTGGTGCTCATGCAGCTCGGCGAGGTGGTATTCGGCGGCACCGGCACCGGCCTGTACGGCATGCTGATCTTCGCCTTGCTGGCGGTGTTCATCGCGGGTTTGATGATCGGCCGCACGCCCGAATACCTGGGCAAGAAGATCGAGACCTTCGAGATGAAGATGACGTCGATCGTGATCCTGGTCACGCCGATCCTGGTGCTCGCCGGCACCGCCATCGCGTCGATGACTCTGGCCGGCCGCGCGGGCGTAGCCAACCCCGGTGCGCATGGTTTCTCCGAGATGCTCTACGCCTTCACCTCCGCCGCCAATAACAACGGCAGCGCCTTCGCCGGCCTGTCCGCCAACACGCCGTTCTACAACGTGCTGCTGGCGGTGGCGATGTGGTTTGGTCGCTTCGGCGTAATCGTGCCGGTGCTGGCCATCGCAGGCTCGCTGGCCGCGAAGAAGCGCATGGCGGTCACGGCCGGCACCTTGCCGACGCACGGCCCGCTGTTCGTGCTGCTGCTGCTCGGCACCGTGGTGCTGGTCGGCTTGCTCAACTACGTGCCGTCGCTGGCGCTCGGGCCGCTCATCGAGCACCTGACGCTTTGGTATCCCAAGTAGCCGCATGACACCGCGCCCAACGAGAAACACCATGGCCGAAGCAACCGCTCCCTCCCACACGCGCAGCGCCACGTCGCTGCTCGACCCCGCGCTGCTGCGCACGGCGGCTCTATCCGCGCTCTACAAAATGAGCCCGCGCGTGCAGTGGCGCAATCCGGTGATGTTCGTTGTCTACATCGGCAGCATCCTCACCACCATCATCTGGCTGAACTCGGCGTTTGGTACGCCAGCTGCTGCCATCAATGGCACGTCATCCGGCTTCGTGCTGGCGATTGCGCTGTGGCTGTGGTTCACCGTCCTGTTTGCCAACTTCGCCGAAGCCATTGCCGAGAGCCGCAGCAAGGCGCAGGCGTCGTCGCTGCGCGGTATGCGCCGCACCGTGTTCGCCAAGGTGCTGAAAGAGCCGAAGCACGGCTCGACCTGGCATCCGCAGGAAGCCGATGAACTGCGCAAGGGCGTGGTGGTGCTGGTCGAGAGCGGCGACACCATTCCGCTCGATGGCGAGGTGATCGAAGGCGTCGCGTCGGTCGACGAGAGCGCCATCACCGGCGAATCGGCCCCTGTGATCCGCGAATCGGGCGGTGACTTCGGCTCGGTCACTGGCGGCACCCGCGTGCTGTCCGACTGGCTGGTGGTGCGCATCAGCGTGAACCCGGGCGAGAGCTTTCTGGACCGCATGATCTCGATGGTCGAAGGCGCAGCCCGCAAGAAAACACCGAACGAGATCGCGCTGAACATCCTGCTGGTGGCGCTGACGATCGTGTTTCTGGCCGTCACCGCGACGCTGCTGCCGTTCTCGATCTTCAGCGTCGAAGCCGCCGGGCTGGGCACGCCGGTCAGTGTGCCGGTGCTGATCGCGTTGCTGGTGTGCTTGATTCCGACCACCATCGGCGCGTTGCTGTCGGCGATCGGCGTGGCCGGCATGAGCCGCATGATGGCCGCCAACGTGATCGCCACTTCGGGCCGGGCTGTGGAAGCCGCCGGCGACGTCGATGTGCTGCTGATGGACAAGACCGGCACCATCACGCTGGGCAACCGGCAGGCTTCCGCCTTCGTGCCGGCGCAGTGCATCGAAGCGCGGCAGCTGGCCGACGTGGCGCAGTTCGCCTCGATGGCCGACGAAACGCCCGAGGGCCGCAGCATCACGGTGCTGGCCAAGCAGCTGTTCGACCTGCGCGAGCGCGAACTCGGTGGCCGCAACGTGCAGTTCGTGCCGTTCACGGCGCAGACCCGCATGAGCGGTGTCGATCTGGAAGGCGAGCACGACGGACCCCTGCGTCAACTGCGCAAAGGCTCGGCCGACGCCATCCGCAAGCATGTGGAGGCGCTCGGTGGCCATTTTCCAGCTGACGTGCAGACCGCCACCGACGACGTGGCGCGCAAAGGCAGCACGCCGCTGGTGGTGGCCGATGGCGCCCAGGTGCTCGGTGTGGTCGAGCTGAAAGACATCGTCAAGGGCGGCATCAAGGAGCGCTTTGCCGAGCTGCGCCGCATGGGCATCCGCACCGTGATGATCACCGGCGACAACGGCCTGACGGCGGCGGCCATTGCGGCCGAAGCCGGCGTCGACGACTTTCTGGCCGAGGCCACGCCCGAAGCCAAGCTCAAGATGATTCGCGACTATCAGGCCGAAGGCCGGCTGGTGGCGATGACCGGCGATGGCACCAACGACGCGCCCGCGCTGGCACAGGCCGATGTGGCGGTGGCGATGAATTCGGGCACGCAAGCGGCCAAGGAGGCCGGCAACATGGTCGACCTGGACAGCAATCCGACCAAGCTGCTGGAGATTGTTGAAACCGGCAAGCAGCTGTTGATGACGCGCGGCTCGCTCACCACGTTTTCAATTGCCAACGACGTGGCGAAGTATTTCGCCATCATCCCGGCGGCGTTCGCCACCACCTACCCGCAGCTCGGCACGCTCGATGTGATGCAGCTGCACAGTCCGTCGTCGGCGATCCTGTCGGCCGTGATCTTCAATGCGATGGTGATCGTCTTCCTGATCCCGCTGGCGCTCAAGGGCGTGGCCTACCGTGCGGTCGGCGCGGCTGCCCTGCTGCGCCGCAACGTGTTGATCTACGGGCTGGGTGGCCTGGTCGTGCCGTTCATCGGCATCAAGGCGATCGACCTGCTGCTGTCCACCGTGGGCCTGGTCTGAACCTTCAACGATCTGGAGAGAACATGCGCAACGCCCTTCGTCCCGCTCTCGTGCTGTTCTTGCTGCTGACGCTGCTCACTGGCGTGGTCTATCCGCTGGCCGTCACCGGCATTGCAAAACTCGTCTTCCCGCAGCAGGCCGGCGGCAGCCTGATCGTGAAAGAAGGCCAGCCGGTCGGCTCCGAACTGATCGGCCAGTCGTTCACCAACCCCAAGTACTTCTGGGGCCGCCCGTCGGCCACGGCGCCGATGGCCAACAGCGCAGCAGCATCCGGCGGCTCGAACCTCGGCCCGCTGAACCCGGCGCTGGTTGATACGGTGACGGGCCGGATCGTTGCCTTGCGCGCGGCCGATCCGGAAAGCACCACCGCGGTGCCAGTTGACTTGGTGACGGCATCGGGCAGCGGGTTGGACCCGGAGATCGGCGTCGCTGCGGCGAATTACCAGGCAACGCGCGTGGCCCGAGTGCGCAGTCTGCCGCTCGATCAAGTGCAGCAACTGGTCGAGGCGCACACCACGCTGCCGTGGCTGGGCGTCGTCGGCGAGCCGCGCGTGCACGTGTTGCGCTTGAATTTGGCGCTGGACGCGGCCGAGGGCCAGGCATCATCTCCGATAACCAATCACCCGTCGCCAAAATAGTGGCCTCCGATGGCCCAGACCGACACCCGCCCCGATCCCGACGCGCTGCTTTTGCGGCTGCGTGACGAGGACAAGCGATCGGCGCGCGGTCGGCTGCGCATCTACTTCGGCGCGTCGGCCGGTGTCGGCAAGACCTATTCGATGCTGGCCGCCGCGCGCCAGTTGCAAGCGACCGGCGTCGATGTGGTGGCCGGCATTGTCGAAACCCATGGCCGCGCCGACACCGCGGCTTTGCTTGAAGGCCTCACGCTGCAGCCGCCTGCACGGCACGACCACCGCGGCCGTCAGCTCGCCGAGTTCGATCTCGACGCCGCGCTGGCCCGCAAGCCTGCGGTGCTGCTGGTCGACGAGCTGGCGCATTCGAACGTGCCGGGTTCGCGCCATGCCAAGCGCTGGCAGGATGTGGAAGAGCTGCTGGCCGCCGGCATTGACGTCTACAGCACGCTCAACGTGCAGCACCTGGAGAGCCTGAACGACGTGGTCGGCGGCATCACCGGCATCGTGGTGCACGAGACACTGCCCGACACGTTTTTCGACCAGGCCAACGAGGTGGTGCTGGTCGATACCCCGGCGGAAGAACTGATCGAGCGGCTGGCAGCGGGCAAGGTCTACCTGCCGGCCCAGGCCGAGCGCGCCGCCGCCAATTTCTTTCGCAAGGGCAACCTGATGGCCTTGCGCGAGCTCGCGCTGCGCCGTACCGCCGACCGGGTCGAAAACGATGTGCAGGCCTACCGCAGCGACCAGCTGATAGATCCGGTCTGGAAAACCGAAGGTGGCTTGATGTGCTGTATCGGCCCGCATGCAGGCGCCGAGCATGTGGTGCGCAGCGCTGCGCAGCTCGCAAGGCAACTGGCGGTGAGCTGGCATGCCGTGTACGTCGAGACGCCTGCGCTGCAGCGGCTCGAACCGCCGCGTCGCAATGCCATCCTGCAAACCGTGGAGCTGGCGCGCTCGCTCGGCGCGCGCACCACAGTGCTGTCGGCGCAAGGCGTCGCGCAAGCGCTGGTGGACCATGCTCGTGCCAACAACCTGTCCAAACTGGTGCTCGGTACGCCGACGGTGACGCGCTGGTGGCCGAGGCGCCGGCTGGGCACCACGGCAGCCCTGCTGGCGCCGGACATTGATCGCATCGAGGTCGGGCGGTTGCGCACGACACCGGACCGCGCAGCCCAGCGGCGCACAGACGCAGTGTCTGCGCCGCCCGATCGGCGCTGGCTGCGTTACGCAGTGGTGATGGGAATCTGTGTGGCGACGACCGTCCTCACGCGAGCGCTGACGCCTTACTTCGACCTCGCCAACATCGTCATGGTGTTCCTCCTGACAGTGGTGGGTGTTGCGCTGTGGCTCGGACGCGGGCCGGCGGTGGTCGCGGCATTCGTCAATGTGGCCGCGTTCGATTTCTTCTTCGTGCCGCCGGAGCTGTCGTTCACCGTGTCCGACGTACAGTACCTGTTGACCTTTGCGGTGATGCTCGCGGTTGGCCTTGTCACCGGCCAGCTCACGGCCGGCTTGCGCTACCAGGCAAATGTGGCGCGGCATCGCGAGGGGCGCTCGCGGGCATTGTTCGAAGCCGCGCGCGATCTGTCGAATGCGTTGACGCAAGAGCTGGCGGTGGCGTCCGCGCAGGCCGCAATTGGCCACGAATTCCGCGCCGAGGTCGCGGTGTATGCGCTCGACGGCGACGACCGGCTGACGCTGGCGTCAGCGGATCAGCCTGATGGCAGTGCACCGGATCTGGGCACCGCGCAGTGGGCGCTGCAAAACAACCAACCGGCCGGCCTGCACACCGACACGCTGGCCGGAAGCCCCTGGCTGTACCTGCCCCTGCGCGCGCCGATGCGGGCGCGCGGCGTGCTGGCCGTCAAGCCGCAGGAGCCGCGCTTTCTGTTGATCCCCGAGCAGCGCCAGCAGCTCGAAACTTTTGCTGCCCTCACGGCGATGGCGCTGGAGCGGGTGCACTATGTCGAGGTCGCACAGGGCGCGATGGTGAAAATGGAAACCGAGCAGCTGCGCAATTCGCTGTTGTCGGCGCTGTCGCATGATCTGCGCACGCCCTTGGCCGCTTTGGTCGGCATGGCTGAGTTGCTGGCTGCCAGCGAGCCGGCGCTGAGTGCGTCGCAGCGCACCAGCGCCCACGCCATCGGTGACCGTGCACGCCGCATGAACGACATGGTTACCAATTTGCTGGACATGGCGCGCATTCAGAGCGGCGAAGTGCACCTTGCGCTCGAATGGCAGTCGGCGGAGGAGCTGGTTGGCGGCGCACTCAAGGTCGCGCAGGATGCCTTGGGCGAGCGCCCTGTGGTGGTGGAGATCGCACCGGACGTGCCGTTGGTCGAATGCGACGCGGTGTTGATCGAGCGGGTGCTGGTGAACCTGCTGGAGAATGCCGGCAAATACACGCCGCGCGATGCTCCGATCGAGCTGGTGGTGGGTGTGGTGGACGGTGCGTTGCGCGTTGCCGTTCGCGATCATGGACCCGGCGTCGAACCGGATCAAAGAGACGTTGTGTTCCAGAAATTCACGCGAGGCAACAACGAGTCCGCTACGCCCGGGGTGGGCCTCGGTCTGGCCATCTGCCGTGCCATCGTGCAGGCACATCGTGGTCGCATCTGGGTCGAGCCGACCACGCCGCACGGCGCGACGTTCGCATTCACTTTGCCGTTGCGCACCCCGCCGGTGATCGAGACAGAAACAACGACGGCGCCTGAGAGCGAAGGCGTTGCATGACCGCCTCGACGCCGATCGCGCTGGTGCTGGTAGACGAGCGTGAGATCCGCCGCTTCGTGCGCCTGTCGCTGGAGGCCGAAGGCTGGCAGGTGATCGAGGCCGACACTATTCGGCGGGGGCTGATCGAAGCCGGCACACGCCGACCCGACCTGGTCATCGCCGACCTGGGCCTGCCCGACGGCGACGGCATCGATTTCATTCGCGCGCTGCGCGTCTGGTCGAGCGTGCCGGTGATCGTGCTGTCGGCCCGGGCGCAGGAAAAAGAGAAAGTCGCCGCGCTCGATGCGGGGGCCGACGACTTCATCACCAAGCCCTTCGGTGTGGACGAGCTGCTGGCCCGCGCCCGCGCCAACCTGCGGCGCGCTCAAGGAAGCGGCGCCAATGCACAAGGGGTTTGCCGCTTCGGCAATGTCGAGGTCGACCTGGCTGCTCGCGTGGTGAAAAAAGGCGGTGCGGAGGTCCATCTGACGCCGATCGAGTACCGGCTGCTCGGTGTGTTGATCGCCAATGCCGGCCGGGTGCTGACCCATCCGCACCTGCTGCGCGCAGTCTGGGGCCCGAGCCACAGTCAGAGCACCCATTACCTGCGTGTCTTTATGGGCAACCTGCGGCAAAAGCTGGAGGACGACTCTGCGCAGCCCAGGCATATCCTGACCGAGACGGGGGTGGGCTACAGGCTGGTAATCGACCAGTAGTCGCCCAATGGCCGCAGCCCATTCGACTGAAAGTTCGTCCCATGGGAAAGGCGGTTGACGCCAATACCGACGTTCGGTGTTTTTGAAGTCGGTTGGGAGTAACGATGTCGCTTGCTGACCAACGGGCCGACTCGAGTCGCCGCGCGGGTGAGGCGCAGGCCAATGCAGCTCATGCGTGCGTCCAGCTGCTTGATTTGGAGGAGTAGCACGACAGCGGTCAGACCCGGCACGTCGCTCGCTTTCTGGCTTCGACCTTCGACGGCGAAGCGTTTCCGCTCAATCCTTATGACCTGCGCGCCCTTGACGTCGCCATCAGCGACGACGTGCTGCGCTGCGGTGGGGCAAAGCGAATTTGCGCACACTCGTGCTTAACGGAGAAAAACGAGTGCTGCGCGCGCTTGACGAATGGAGCACCGACTGGCTCAAACCGTGATCGATCAAACCGAGGAGCTCTGCCACTCTTATAGTATTGACAACATATGTTGCAAACCCAGCCCCCCCCCTGCGAATCGGCTACGCCTGCGTTTCTATCCAAGAGCAGGAAAACACGGCACAGATCGCAGCCCTGAAGCCGCCGGCTGCGGCCGAATCTCTGAAGCGAAAGCCCGAGCGCCAGATGTGGTTGGCGGCGACCTTACCGAAGACATACGGGTCGTCGATGAAGGCGCGGAAGAAGTCAACCGTGTGCACCATGAGAGCAACTTCGCCGCAGTATGTGTTGTCGCCACTGGCCAGCACTCAGTCGCTCAAGCGACGATTTCGAGGCACCTCTTCTGTACCAAGTACAGCAGCTTGAGGGCGGTATCGGTCGGACGCTTCTGGCCGATTTCCCAGTTTTGGAAGGTGGAAACGCTCGTATTGAGCAGAGCAGCAAACACGGCTTGGCCGACATTTGTGCCCTCGCGAATGCGCTTGATCTCCAGCGGCTGCAGCGGTTCAGTCGGCGGCAGGCAAAGGCGGTCGAATTCCCGCAAGGTCACTTGGTCCATGAGGCCGGCAGCATGAAGGCCGCTCGCCGTCTCGTGGACGGCTTCAAGAATCGCTGACTTCTTCTTCCGCATTGGATTGCACCTTGATCAGTTCGCCGGCTGTTTCAGCCAGGCGCATGGGCTCAGAAAGTAGACCGAGCAGGTGTTCGGACAATCTCTTCAGGGCCTTCTGCTCGTCCTTGTCGACATTGGCGCGGACGTTCTTGGAGAAGCCGAACACGAACACCCAGCGGTCGCCGCGGTGAGTGGCGACCAGCGTACAGAACCCGCAGCTCTTGCCTTGTCCCTCCTCGCCGTTGCCGCTGTAATGGGCGTTCTGGCGTTGGCCGCCGCCCGCTCCGTCATCGAGCAAGCCCGGGCCGAGATGCACGCTGTGCCGGCGCACGCGTGACAAGGAACACGCCCATCTCTGAGGCGAAGCGTGTCCTGCTGAGCGCCACGCCGTTGCTCGATCTGCACCGTCCATACCTCGAAGCTGGTCGAGCAACGCGGCTGGTGAACCGTTCGCCCCTACGACCGCATCGGCGCCGTCTACGACTTCTTCAGAAGTGGTGGTCTCTACGGATCACTGCACCCGGCGCAGGAAGGCTCGCACTCTCCTGGCATTGGTGCCGAAGTCGCTGCCGCCGACGCGGGACATCGAGCGGACGTCGACGATGCTGCCCCAGTGCTTGGCCTCCAGGTGTCCCGATCGAGCGCGTGACGTAACCGACAGAGTTCGTGGACGTGGCATCCGAAGCCGATGCGGCGGCGTGGTGACACGAAAACGAAAGTCGGGTCACGCCATCTGAATGGGTTCATCGATCGCATCGGGTGGGGCGCCAGCGCGTGGGTGACCACAGGTGGTGCGGGGCGCACTTGCAGACGTGCCGCCGTAGTGCCGAGGTCTCTTCGGAGGACGTCGTTGGGCGTCACTGGTATCCGCCTGTGCCATTGGCGTTCCTCTTGTCTTTCGAGTCGAGCGCCAACTTTCGATTGATCGCGGCCACGGCGATCACGTCGGCTTCGGAGGGGTGAACGTTCAAGCCGCCGTTGGCGTAGCGTCGTTTTCCATAATGGAGCGCGGCCGTGCGCTGGGAGGCGTGCCCCATCAGCGCGGCCACTTCGATCTTGGAGAACACCTGTTTGGCGTTGGAGGCAAACATGTGCCGGGCCGTGTACAGCGTGGGGTGGTGGGTGCGGTTGGGCCAAAGACGGCGGGTGATCGCGTGAAGCAGCATCCGGCAGCCGTCGTAAAGCACCCCAAAATCATGATGCGTTTCGTACTCGTTGGCCGTGCGCACCTGGGCCTCGATGCAGGAGCGTTCGCGGTCGGACAGCTTGTCGAGCGCGATGTGGCGGTGCTCACCGAACGCCCGGCCGTTGGTCGCCTTGCCATTGGACACGATCAAAACGGGGCGACCCTTCTCGTCCACGCCCACCTTCGCAGTGGCCCATTCGGACGGTCGCAGGCCCGTCAGGTAGCCCGCATAGATCCAGATGGCCGTGATCGCGCCCCACTTCGAGCAAGACCGCTGCAGCACATCCATCAGGCGCGACAGGTCCGAAGCCGACAGTCGTTTGGCCTTCTGGCCAGACGTCCTGGGCCTTTCATCTCCGGCTGCCATGGCCGCCAGACGCTCCTTTCTTGTCCGCTTCACCCTCTCGGCATGCGCCTGGTGTTCACGTTCGCGTTTGATGCGTCTTTCATCGTCGATGCATTCATCAGCGTCGACCTTCCTGAGCCAGCACGAAGCCTCGTAGGCGTCGCGTGAGTCGATGTTCGTCAGGCAATACGCCAGCGCCACCCGATACAGCTTCGCCGTGGACTTCGACCACGAGGCTTCTCGCTCGCGAAAGGTATGCACGACCGCGAAAGGCGTCAGCACATCCTCCGAAAACGGCTCACCCAGCCGCGCTAGGTCGTCCTTCGTGAACGTCTTGAGACGCTGAAAAATCCGCTTGTATAACGCAAGCGTGTCTTCCGTTTTCGAGGGCTCGTTGCCGTAGGTTTCTACATCGTCCACGTTTTGCCTCCTTGGTTACGTTACTGTCGGGTTTGGGTGTTGGTTTCCGTAATGATATAGACGTGTGGTTATTGTGGGGTTCTGCTGATGCGTTACTGTGGGGTTTAAATTGGCCACCATCCCCTCGAGAGACCGGCAGGCGCAAAGCCCGCATCGAGCGCGACTGACAGCCGACGGCCGATGCGCATCAAGCCGGTTGACGACCCAGGCCCTGAAGTTCGGGACCTGGGCCATGAAGTTCAGGGTCTGGGTGGTGACGTTCAGGACCTGGGCGGTGAAAGTCGGGATCTGGGTCATGGAGATTGGGGTCTGGACAATGAAATTCAGGGCTTGGGTAGTGAAGATCGGGGTCCAGGCCATGAGATTCGGGACCTGGGCCCTGAAGTTCAGGGCCCAGGTCGTGGAAGGAACTGGAAAACCCCTGAGGTGCTGGCCGGACGGATAGCCTTGCGGGCGGATCAATGCCAACCGTGAGGTCGGCAAGCAGCACGTCGTGGCGGCTCAAGCTCGGGGGGTGTGACCGAACTTCACCGCAACTGCCCGGCGTGTCGGGGACCGCAGCGGCTGAGGGGCTGTACAGGCAAGAACAGCGAGGCCGAAGCCACAGGCGACGCTGATTACCGATGGCGGCAGTGGCGTGAAGCACCTGCACCGCCTGCTGCCTGGCCGAGCCCACTCCATACCTGACTGGTTCCACATCTCGATGCGTGTCTTGCTACCTCGAACAGGTCGTCACTGGCTTGGCAAAACCATAGCGAGACTGAGTACCACACCAAGCGGTTGCTGACCGAGATAGTGGGAAAGCTGGGCTGGCATTTCTGGCACCCAAGCGCCGAGAAAGCCGAGAGAAGCTGCGCCGTATCGTAATGCTGTGTCGGATAGTCGTATCTGATACGGCAAGTTTCGGGGATTGCCTCAAGCACCTCGATCCCCGAGCGTGCGAGTTCTTCGACTTCCTGCGCAGCAACAAGGGCACCCTGCTTGACCACGGCAAGCGCTATCGGTCTGGCAAGCCGGTTTCGACGGCGATGGCCAAGTCGGCTACCAATCAAGTGATCAACGCCCGCATGTGAAAGCGCCAGCAGGTGCGATGTGCCGTGATCAATGACGGTCTGATGGCCCGTCTTCGTCGGTGGTCGCCACCACCGCAGGGAACGTCGATTCATGGGGTCGTCCCGGACCCGTCGGATGGTCCGGCAGGAGCAGGCACAACGTGACGAGGCGAATCAGCATGACAACCCACAAGCAACTGATCGGGGCACTGCGAGCGCGGTATCAAACTGCGGGGGTCGCCGACAAGGTCAAGATCCTTGACGAGTTCGTGGCCCTGACGGGCTACCACCGCAAACACGCCATCCGGGTATTGCGAGAGGAGGCCACCAGCAAGGAAACGCAGGTATCCAAACGTCTGTACGACGAGGCGGTGCGCCAAGCGCTGACGGTACTGTGGGAGGCTGCCGATTGGGTCTGCGGCCGAGCGGCTGAAGGCGTTGATTCCCGATGCTGGTCGATGCGATGGAACGCCATGAGCACCTCGACCTGGACCCTGTCATCAGGACTAAGGTCTTGCAGGCCAGCGCCGCGACCATCGATCGCGTGCTGGCCGCTGCGCGGGCGCACATCGACGGGCAGCGCAAGGGTCGCTATCGGGGAAGTGGACGGCCAAGAGGACTGGTTCTTGGGCAGATCCCCGCGAGGGTCGTTTGCTACGAGTGTGTCGGCCGGCGTCAATCGCGTCGTGTAGACCACGAGGTTCGTCCCGTCGGGATGCGCTGCTGACGGAAAAAGCACCCCCTGAAAGCCGGCAGCCAACACCATGTCCGAGATCACCCAGCTTGGCGGCTCGATTTTGTCGAGGACGAGCTTGCGCCAGTCGCAAAAAAAGTCCTCCCAAATCGGGTGCCAACAAGCGGGGTCGAAGCCGTTGGAGAAGTCCGCCATCCGACTGAGCGACAAGCCGTAGCTGACGATCGTGCCGGGAGTCAGCATTGGCGAAGCCTGCTGGAACTCCGCTACTGCGGTCTCGAGATTGCTGGCCAGATAAAGCGCTTCGATTCCCGGGCGGTTCAGCCGGCCGCCGTGCTTGGCGGCGCCGGCGCCGCTGGTGGGCTGATGCGCCCATTTCGGCGAATGGAGTCGAAAGTAGACGCCGCTGACCGGCGTGCCGATCATCCGGCCGCACCAGCCTCGTACATCTCGAGGAGCTTGATCACGTCGTCGGCACGGCCTTCGACGACCACCGTCTCAGGCGTTTTATAGTCGAACTCCCGAATGGGCTCGTTCTTGAACCACACGAGTGCCTTTTGCATGTCTCTGCCAGTCAGGTCGTACGCAGCTCGCAGAACACGCACGTTGTCGCGGATGTGGGCCTGGACAGTGGCTGAGTCCGGCGCGCGCGCCACCGTGTTGCGGTGGACGTGTGCGCGCTGGGCAAAGGTACCGAGGTCGATCTTCATCAGTTCGATGAACTTGACCGGAGAGAGGTAATCTTTCTCTCTTAGTTGCTCCAGCAGCGGAAAACCGAACGGGGCGGTGCCGGTGGAGCTGACGGTGGCTTCCATGGTGAAGTTCTCACTTTCGTGCTCGCATTTAAGCACAAAATTTGCTATTTCAAAGTTCCTCTAGCAGCACTTTTTTTGCACTTCTCCCGCTACCTCTTAAGAAACATCCATAAGAGGTACGAAAATTCATGACTTTTACGTCTGTCATTCGTAGCGTGTATCAAGGCAGAAAATCGGGCGCAGCTCACAGTTTCTTCGGCTCGAAGTCCGGGGGGGGGGCGGCCGGTTGGATCGCTAATGTTTAACATAATGCATATCGTATGAAATGCAGCTTCAAGAATTTATAAGCTCTCCCCGACAAGTTATTTTCCCTAAAAGGCGAACTTGTACGTCGATCCGAAGTGGTCCAGGATATGCCCGACATCGGCTTCAAGGACTTGGGCGGTTCTGCATTTGGCAGCCATCCAGGTGTGCTTGATTTTG
>JBBPYC010000104.1:0-10457 GCA_038200275.1 Burkholderiales bacterium | reverse complement strand
TTACTTTGGAGTAAGCAAGTCTCACTTGTGAGGTACAGTTGACAGCTCTGAGCTTCCACCGGTTTCCCGGCCCCGTATCCACTGACATGATGTGTTGGGAAGGGCGATACACCATGGATGATAATTAGACTTATCATCCCGACGATTCTGGGTTTAGCCAGCTGACGGGGCGGGGCAAGCGACTGCAATCAAGCGGTGGCTTAGATTTGAATCGGCGTGGACACGCGGCGATTTGATGCCAGGGAGTCCTGCGCCAAGGACGTCTTGTGACAGCTGATGTTGTCGCTTGGTAGCTGTAATCACTTCCGAAGCCATCGTGGCCAAGCCGATGATTTCGCGCTCGAAGTGCCGGCTCTTGAACAGCTCGTCCATGCTCTGCAACCGCTACGCCATCGATTCGCCCTAAATCCAAAAAGGACGGTAGCCTGCCGCAGGGCAACGTCTGCACCAAAACCATTGGGACGGTTTAACCAAACCCGAAACCGCATTCAGGCCAGTGCCTGCCGCTTGCCAGCGTGCGATGGGCCAAACCGAGACGCCCCGAAACACCCCCGACCACGCGACGTGAACCCGACCAGCGGGTGGGACGTCGAGGTATCGGCTTGCTCGCTGCGATGCCGCCGCTTCGCCGTTGCCTATGCCTCTTTGCCGTCGGCCTCCGGCTTGCCGGGTTCCACGTATTTGCGCTGCAGCCGGTCGGCCTCGCGGTCGAGCTCTTTCTGCAGCTCATCGGTACGTGCGTTTACTGCGTCGCCGGTGCGTTCGCGATCCAGGCGTGCGGCCTCGTCGTGGTCGTTTTCGGGTTTCCTGTGCATGTGGAGTCTCCGTTGTCTGGGCCGCGCCGACCCAATGCCAGCGCTAGCTGGACATCCTAACGCCACGACCGTTGTGCCTGTTCCTGCCGGACCATCCGACGGGTAGCAAACCCGATGAGTCAATGCGAGGATGGAACATTACAAAGTCACCTTGTCAGAGCAGGAAAGAGCTGAACTGCAAGAAATCGCCAGCAAAGGCACGCATGCAGCATCCAAGGTCATCAATGCTTTGATACTGCTCAACTGCGACCAAGCCGGGGGTCGCACCGAACGTCCCCGCACCTGCGACATAGCGGCCATGCTGTGCGTGAGTGAGCGCAAGGTGGATCGGATCAAGAAGAAGTTTGTCCTGGAAGGCCTGGGCCTGACCCTCAACCGCCAGCCTTCGCAGTGCGAGTATGACCTGAAGATCGATGGTCGCCTGGAAGCGCAACTGCTGGCCATGAGCTGCTCGGCGCCTCCTGAAGGCCATGCACGGTGGTCGCTGCGGCTGCTGGCCGATCGGCTGGTCGAGCTCGAACTGATGGGCAGCGTGTCTCATGAGACGGTACGGCGGGCGCTCAAAAAAACGAACTCAAGCCGTGGAGGAAAGTCGGCTGGGTGATTGCTCCGCAAGCCAGCGCCGCATTTGTAGCTGACATGGAAAAGGTACTCGACATCTACAGCCGGCCCTACGATGCAAAGCACCCTGTGGTGTGCACGGATGAGACGCCCCGGCAGTTGATTGGCGAGACCCGCGAGCCCATTGCAGCAGCGCCCGGCCGGCCTGAGCGCCATGACTACGAATACGAACGCTGCGGCGTGTGCAACGTGTTCATGGCCAGCGAGCCAATGGCAGGGCGGCGCCTGACGAAGGTCACCGAGCGCCGAACGAAAGCTGACTGGGCTGTGTTCGTGCAGGACATCGCGGCAAGTCACCCCGATGCCGAGCGCATCACGCTGATCATGGACAACCTCAACACGCACACGCCGGGATCGCTGTACGAGGCGTTTGCCCCCGAGCAGGCCAAGGCGCTGTGGGACCGCTTCGAGTTCGTCTACACCCCGAAGCACGGCAGCTGGCTCAATATGGCCGAGATCGAGATCAATGTGATGGTGGGCCAGTGTCTGGACCGGCGCATCGACAGCATCGAGACCGTGCGCAGCGAAGTCTGCGCCTGGCAAAGCCGCCGCGACCATCTTCAGGCCAAGGTCAACTGGCAGTTCACGACCAAGGATGCCCGCGTCAAGCTCAAACGGCTTTACCCGACAACTACCTCATGACGCGACACTAGGCTGCCCGCTGCTGACGCCGCGGGTGCGACGCGGTCTTCGCGCTCAGATTAATGAAGATCGCCCCGAGGGCCGATCTTCATCCGCGTCGTTTGCACCGGTCGCCAGCTTTGGGAGAGCCGGCTACCCGCCGGAGGCCAGGCCACGCCGATGACCTACAGCGGCACCGATGGGCGCCAGTATCTGCTCGTGGTCGCCGGTGGCCACGGGTCCACCCACACCAAGGCAGGCGACTCGGTGATAGCGTACGCGCTGCCTGCGGTAGTGCCTTTCCAGCAACGTACCGGACGAGGCACCATGTCCACCGCCCCATGATCAACCGACTTCGCATCCTCATCACTCGCATTGCAAGGACGTTCTGGTTCGTCCCCACATTGATGGTGCTGGGTGGAATCCTCGGCGCGGTCGGCCTCGTCAGCCTGGACCGCGGCGGTCAGGTGCCCGACCTGCTCATCCAGAGCGCCTGGCTCTACAACGGCGGCGGCATGGGAGCGCGCACTCTGCTGGGCACGGTCGCTGCTTCGGCGATCGGTGTGGCCGGCACGGTGTTCTCCATCACCATCGCCGCACTGTCGCTGGCTGCGGGCCAGATGGGGCCTCGCCTGTTGCGCAACTTCACCCAAGACCGTGGCAACCAGTTCACCCTCGGTGCCTTCCTCGGCACCTTCTCGTACGCGTTGATGGTGCTGCGCAGCGTGCGCATGCAAGGCGAAGGCGGAGGCGAGTTCGTGCCGCATCTCGCTCTCAGCGTGGGCATCCTGCTGGCGTTCTTGTGCGTCGCGACGCTGGTCTACTTCGTCAACCACATGGCTGGGCGCATCAATGTCGATACGGTGATCGAATTGGTCAGCGACGAGGTGCGCGATACGATCAAGAGGCTCGGATCGACGGAACCCACGACAGGGCGAATGCCACGGCTCGTGTCACATGTTGCCGGATTGGTGGCCGCCTCACGGCGCGGCTACATCTCGAGCATCGATGCCGAGTCGCTCGCCGACTGGGCGGCAGAGCAGGACACGGTGCTGCAGTTGCTGGTTCGCGCTGGAGACCATGTCAACCCAGGCGTTCCCATCGCGATCTGCCGTCCGATGGTGGACGGCGCGGCCGAAGCCATCAGCGACGCGCTCTCCGTCAGCCCCCAACGCGCCAGCGGTGACGATATCGAGTACGCCGTTCGCCAACTCGTCGAAGTGGCGGTTCGCGCACTCTCTCCTGGCATCAACGACCCCTTTACGGCGATGAGTGTGCTTGATCGCCTGGGCGGTGCGCTCTGCGAAATGGTGCCGCTGCATCTGCCGAACGGTCTGCATCTTCGCGGTGAGCGCTGCGTGCTGGTGGTGCCGGCAGTGGACTATGACGGGTTGGTCGACGGGATGTTCCACCTGATCCGTCAGAACGGAAGCGGCAGCGCCGCTGTGCTTGTGCGCATGCTGGAGGTCTTCACCGCAGTGGCGACGTTTGAGCGAAACCAAGCGCGACTGCAGTCGCTGCAGCGGCATGCGGATCTGGTCGTGGGCGATGCGCGGTGTCGCATCGAGACGCCTGCCGATCTGGGTGACATTCTCCAGCGCGCAGAACATTTTCAGGCCATGCGGCTGTCGGGGCCCCTGGCTGTGCTCTCGGAATCGAAGCGCGCGACATCGGCATAGTTCGGGCGTTGCGCCTGATCACTGCCGAACTCGTAGAGTACGTGCCCAAGTGGCATGTCAACTGCCACGAAGCGCGGCTGCCATCCCTCCCGCTCCGCCGGCGGCAGTGATGCCAAAAGATGGTTCCGCCTGGAGATCGCTCTTCAGGTCAATCTGCGGAAATTGCCGTCGTCGGCAACGAGGGCATCGTCGGTATCTCGCTGTTCATGGGTGGTGGCTCGACCACGGGTCGGGCCGTCGTGCAGCACGCCGGCGAAGGCGTTCGAATTCCGGCGCAGATCATGCTTCAGGAATTCAACCGCGCCGGCCCTGTGATGCATCTGCTGTTGCGATACACCCAGGCGCTGATACAGATGACCCAGACCGCCGTATGCAACCGGCAGCACGCCCTGGACCAGCATTTGTGCCGGTGGCTGCTGCTGAGCCTCGATCGGCTGTCCGGTCAGGAACTCGTGATGACGCACGAACTCATTGCCGACATGCTCGGCGTTCGCCGCGAAGGGGTCACCGAAGCTGCAGGCCGACTGCAGGCCGCTGGCCTGATTCGCTATGCGCGCGGGCGCATCACGGTGCTTGACCGGCCAGCCCTTGAGCAGCGAACGTGCGAATGCTATGCCGTGGTCAAGCGTGAATACGACCGATTGCTGACGTCGGGCACGGCAGCTTGACCGTGGCGGCCCGCGAAGACCATCGCTCTCGCTAGCCAGCGCTCTCAGGCCAGGCTACGCACCGAGCGTTCCCGGTCATTGCCGCGTCTTTGCGGCCGCAACGAACTCGGCAACCGCCGTGACAGCCACCACGCCTGCGCACGGCCGGACGCCACACGCCTGCAAGAGATGTTGGCCGCCCGCATTGACGGCCAGTGCCTTGAGGTGGACAAACCTGAACCACCGGCCACGGTGGAAATGCGGCTGTACACCGGCGTCTTCACACCCACCTCGGTCGGGACCTTCGCGGTGGTGTAGGCCTCTCCCGGCGCCGTCGCCGGCGTCCGAGCTCGCAGAGACTTTGTGAAAGCTCAGCCCATAGCTTTCCGCTGGCCGCTCGCTGCATCGCTGCCTATGATCGCGTGTCGGCGTCGCGCTTGCGTTGGCCGATCGCACTCCCGACGTTCTGCTTGTCGCCAGCGCCGTGTCGTTCAATGAGCGCGTTGATCTCCGAGCCAAACAGGATGGCCAGCCCTGCAATGTAGAGCCACATCATCAGCACGATGACCGCGCCGACGCTGCCGTAGGTGGCGGCGTAGTTACCGAAGCTTTGGGTGTACCAGGCAAAAGCCAGCGATGCGACCAGAAGGACGCCGACGCCGACGACGCTGCCTGCCGTGATGAACTTGAATTTCTGCTCGACGTTCGGCGCAAGGTAGTAGATAAGGGAAAACGCCAGCAGCAGCCCTGCCAGGATGAGCATCCAGCGAAACACGATGAAGAAGGCCAGCAGCGCGTCGCCGAAGCCGAAACGCGAGCCCAGCCACTCCTGGATCTGACCGCCCAGAACGATGAGCGAGAAGCCGCCCAGCACCAGCACCACGAACAGCAGGCTCAGTGCGATCGCCACGAGCCGAGCCCGCAGGAAGCCGCGCCCCTCGTCGACGCCATAGGCGATGTTGAGCTGCTGCATGATTGCGTACATACCGGTGGAGGTGGCCCACAGCGCAGCGAGGAGACCGAACGAGAGCAGGTCACCACGTTGTTCTTGTGTGACCTGTTCAACGACACCTGAGAACATGTCGGCGGCGCTCGCGGGCAGCGCCTGGCTCAGCAGATGCATGATCGCCTGATCGACGTTCGCGATAGGCAAGTACGGGATAACCGCCAGCACGAAGATCATCGCCGGAAAGATCGCCAGCATCAGGTAAAAGCCCAGCACCGCAGCACCGTTGAGAATGTCGTCCTCAACGGTTGCCCGATACAGCTCTTTCAGAAACTGCCTGGTCGTCGCGAGTATTGACATCTGCCTGCTCCTCGGGACCTCGACGTCGGGGGGCTGAGCAAACGAGTGCCCTCCCTGGGATTCGGGTCCCCGGCCACCTCTGCTGAGATCATCTCAAGCGGCGCCAGTGCCGGCAGTGCGGACCGCTCTTTCGTCGCCAGCGCTGCGCTCGCCCACTGGCACCGTCAAGATCGTTCTGACCATGTTGATCTGGCTGCCGGCAAAGCAGAGGTGGGCAAAGCGCAGATCACGGGATCGTCGCTCGGGACCAGTCTGTCGGGGCAGGGCGATCATCGTCGTCGGCATCCTAGTTTTGCCCGAAGCGGGGAGATGGGGCTGTCTCTCGACATCTGCGTAGATCGTCGACCCGTGTTGCCGTGGTCGTCGCCCCGCTGCGACCTGGACACCCAACGCGACGCTCAGACTCGCAGACAGCGCGCAGTCGAAGACCGAACTGCTGCAAGGCGCCGATGCCGCTTTGCTCGGCTTCCACGAGCCACGCTTGCAGATCGGCAACCAGCTGCTCGGCGGAGACGTTCTTGCGGGTCCACAGCATGCGCAACTCTTCGCGCATCGCGACCAGCTTGGCGAGATATGGGCTCGACGCCAGCGCACCCGCGACCTGCGCCTTGACGTGGTTCGGGATCTTGTCGTCATCGCGATGCAGCCAGCGGCGCGCCATTCGCATATCGGCAAGCTCGCTGGCTGTGCTCCCCTCGCTCTTCAGGCGACGCACCTCGGCGCGGCTGGCGCGACGGAGGCTGCGCGCGTAATCGGCCATCACCTCGTAGCGGTTGGCGATGATCACCTCCAGCGTCTTGTCGTCGGCGACCGGCGTGACAGCGCCGAACTTGAGCCGCGGCGCCGTCTTGCGGACCGTCGCCAGGCCGAGCATCTCCAGTCCGCGGATGTAGAGCCAGCCGATGTCGAACTCGTACGGCTTGACCGACAGCTTGGCCGACGTCGGATAGGTATGGTGGTTGTTGTGCAGCTCTTCGCCGCCGATGAGGACGCCCCACGGCACGATGTTGCGGCTTGCGTCCGTGACTTCGAAATTGCGATAGCCCCACCAGTGTCCGATGCCGTTCACGATGCCCGCCGCGGTGATCGGTATCCAGAGCATCTGCACCGCCCAGACGGTGGCGCCGATCGCGCCGAACAGCAGCAGGTCGATCACGAGCATCAGCCCAATGCCGTGCCAGCTGTGCGGCGTGTAGAGCCGGCGCTCGATCCAGTCGCCAGGCGTGCCGGTGCCGTACTGATTGAGCATCCGCTCATCCTTTGCAGCCGCCGCGTACAGCTCGCTGCCCTGGAGCAGCACGGTCGCGATGCCGCGCGTTTGCGGGCTGTGCGGGTCCTCCGCCGTCTCGCAGCTCGCATGGTGCTTGCGGTGGATCGCCACCCACTCCCGCGTGACGATCCCGGTTGTAAGCCACAGCCAGCACCGTAAGAAGTGCGACACCGACGCATGCAGCGCCACCGAGCGATGCGCCTGGCTGCGGTGCAGGAAGATCGTCACGGCAGCGATCGTGATGTGCGTCATCACCAGCGTGTAGCCCACGATCTGCCAGCCGCTGAAGCCGGCAAGCCCATGCACCAGCCAGCCGACGAGTGCGTCATGCCAGGTTGTAAAGGCGTCGATCGCGCTCACGGCGGCGACTCAACCATTCGGCGCTGCTTCGACCTGCGCTTCACTTGGTCGAGCGGACCGCCGCCTCGACCTCGTTGACCTTGGCGCTGGTCGGCTCGCCCTCGGCACGCGCGATGATCTTGCCCTGCGAATCCAGCACGAAGATGAACGCCTTGGCGCTGTCGCGCGGAATGTTCAGTGCGCTTTCCAGGCTCGACTCAGTCAGGATCCAGGTCTGGTCGTAGTAGCGCGCCGGGATCTTCTCCTTGGCGCGGCCGATCGCGTCCTCCTCGCCCATGAAAAACGGCAGGTCGATCGCGAGCACGTCGCGGATGCGTACCGCGCTTTGGTCGATATTCTTGCGCAGCGCCTCGACCCACAGGCGCGTGTCCTTGGCGGCATCTTTGGTCGGCGTGACGATCAGAATCGTCGGCTGGCCGACCAGCTTGGCGGAGCTGACCTTCTCACCGGTCAGCGCAGTCGCGGTGAAATCCGGGATCGGGCTGCCGGACAGCTGCGACCAGGCTGCTACAGGGGCCAGCAGGGCGAGTACGAGTGCGGTGGATGTTTTGATGGTGGTGTTCCTCAAGTTTGGCTTTTGGTTGGCCGGGCCACGACGGCTCGTGGGCTGGTCAGACCGCTTCATTACGCAGCGATGCGCGCGCGCTGTCGGTGCGGCAGCGCACATAGCCGTTGCGGCGTTCGTGCTCGATGCCCACCGGCCTTAGACCGGGCAGAAATGGATAGACTTTGGGACAATTTCAACCGCACCCTGCCGCGACCGGACGTGCTTTCTCGACTCTCATGGGAGGCCTGACATGGCTGCTGCTGCCGATCCAAAAACCAACCAGTTGCTGGCCGCGCTGCCCGAGGCCGAATGGGCGCGCTGGCTGCCGCAGCTCGAACCAGTCGACATGCCGCTCGGGCAGGTGCTGCACGAATCGGGCGTACCGCTCGACCACGTCTATTTCCCGACCACCGCGATCGTGTCGCTGCTGTACGTGTTGGAAGACGGCGCTTCCGCCGAGATCGCGGTGATCGGGCACGAAGGGATTGTTGGCATCTCGCTGTTCATGGGCGGCGAATCGACGCCGAGCCGTGCGGTCGTACAAAGCGCGGGGCACGGCTTTCGGCTCAAGTCGGCCGTCATCAAGGAGGAATTCAAGCGCGCGCCGGTGATGCACCTGCTGCTGCGCTTCACCCAGGCGCTGATCACGCAGATGTCGCAGACGGCTGTGTGCAACCGGCACCATTCGCTGGACCAGCAGTTGTGCCGCTGGCTGCTGCTGAGCCTGGACCGGCTGGAAGGCAGCGAGCTGGTCATGACGCAGGAGCTGATCGCCAACATGCTCGGCGTGCGCCGCGAAGGCGTGACCGAAGGCGCACTCAGTCTTCAGCGCGCCGGGCTCATCCGCTACGTGCGCGGGCACATCACGGTGCTGGAGAGGGAAGGCCTTGAGCGCCGCAGTTGCGAGTGCTACGCCGTGGTCAAGAAAGAGTACGACCGGCTGCTGCCGGACCGAATCGCCGCCTGAGAAGCGGGAATCGCGCTATTTCGGCGCTATGTGCGCTGACGCACAGTCGGATGCACCCACAAGGCGCACAGTGGGCCTCATATGCAAAAGCGCAGCTTGAGCCCTGTCCAGAACTATCTGATCGAACGGTTGCCCCGGGCCGATCGTGCGCGGCTGCTGTTGCTCTGCGAGCCAGTCGAGCTGACCTTCGGCGCCGTTCTGTACGAACCCGGCGACAAGGCGCACCATGTCTGGTTCCCAGTCGACGGGTTCATCTCGCTGGTCTCGCTGATCGACGGCAGCCCCGGGGTCGAAGTCGGCATGATCGGCCGGGAAGGCATGCTCGGCGCGCATCTGGTGCTGGGCGTGGTGACGGCACCGCTGCGCGCCGTGTTACCGGGCGGCGGCCAAGCGTGGCGTGTGGACGCGGCCGCGTTCCGCGCCGAACTGGCCCGCAGCGCTGCGCTGCGCAAAACCCTCGACCGTTATCTGTACGTACTGATGGCGCAGCTTGCCGCTGCCACGGCGTGCCTGCGTTTCCACCAGATCGGCCCACGGCTGGCGCGCTGGCTGCTGATGAGCCAGGACCGCGCGCACGCAGACCACTTCCGCGTGACGCACGAGTTCCTCGCATACATGCTGGGTGTGCGGCGCGTCGGCGTCACGTCGGCCGCCGGAGGGCTGCAGCGCAGCGGCCTGATCGAATACCACCGCGGCGAGCTCAAGGTGCTTGACCGGGCGGGTCTGGAAGCGGCCGCCTGCGGCTGCTACGCAGCCGATCAGCTCACCTACGGCTCAGTTCTGCGTTGAGTTCACGCGCTTGCAGCGACGCTGCTTATGTGCGACAGCGCACAGACAAAGCCGCTGCGCGCGGCGCTCACTCTTTGGCCGCGCAGGGGTTTCCAAAGGATCTTGGTGCGGGCAGGTCAGGAAATGGTCATGAGGCGCGGATACGCGGAGGCACGTATGTCCAGATTGATTCGTCAGGCGGCTGACATCGGGGCGCTTCTGCGCCCCGGCGCCGCAGCCGCATCGGCTATTGCGCCGACGCGCGTCATGCAGGTCTGCGACCTTGAGTTGCTGTCGCGCGCACTGCGTGCGCGGCTTGAGCGGGCTGCGGGCCAATCGGCTTGCCGCTCCTTGAGGATGGCCGCTGGCGGCGACGGAGAAGACAGCGATGCCGGCGGCGAGGCGCCGATCGACATTGCCGAATGCCTGCTCGACTTGGACCGGTTGCATGCGCTGATCCTCCAACAGGCGCAGCGCAGCCAAGAGACGATCGAAGCATTGCGGTCGGCCTTGGCGCAAGCGCATTCCGGTGAACAACACGCACGCCGGCTGGCACTGCAGGGAGTGGAAAAAACCGTGGGTCGATGCGATCGGGGCTTCCCTGAGAGCTGGGTGGCTCGGCGTTCCTGACGGTGCTCAATCGCCGGGGACTTGAAGCCGACGCGTGCGGCCGCTCCGAAGCCGATCGCCAAAGCTACGCGCAGATCGTCGCGATGATGCAGTCCGGAGCGCGCGGTGAGGCGACTCCGTGTGTGCGCTGACGTGCAGACGACGCGGCGTCGGTGGTCTAACTTTACCGGGCGATCCACGTCAGCCACCAGATTTCAACGAGAAGACATGAGAGACATTTCCAAGG
>JBBPYC010000103.1:0-3423 GCA_038200275.1 Burkholderiales bacterium | reverse complement strand
GATTCGACCTCAGCCGCATCCTCCAGCGGCTCGTCGCAGCCGCCGTCCACACGCCCCCACAGCCGCGGCGTCTCATCAGGATGGCTGAGATTGGTTGCTGATCAGGAGATCTCAAGCAGGATCTGGGCCTCGGACAGTACGAAGGACGGGGCTGGCGCGGGTTTCACCATCACGGCAGTCTCAGCATTGCCGCCTATGGCTTCCTGCTGGCACGGCGGCTGCAGCATCCGGACGAGATTGAGGGTAAAAAAAACACTGCGCGCCAGGAGCCTGCCCTACCCGCGCATTACAAACCTCGGGGAAGTCCAGAGAGCGCAGCGCCACGTCCCATCCTCCATCACGAGCTTGCGACTGCGCATCGGCGCGCTGCTGGCTCGCCACCTGCCCCGGTGTCCCTGTTGTCTTCGGTATCAACGAGTGCTAAATATCTAACACAGTAAGACTAGGCGCCTGTGCGCGATTTGCTGAAGTGTCGTGTCCCTAGGACATTTCCGAAGCGCATTTGATGGAAGATCACGCATCAGCTCGGGCTTGCCGGCTGGCTCGAGACGGTGCGCGGCAAAGGCGGCGGCATGCGCTTCGCGGCCGCACCCGCCGACGTCAGCCGTGGTGCCGTGGTGCCGTGGTGAGAAGCATCGAACTCGATTTCTTTCTCGTCGACTGCAACGGCGCTACCGACGCCATGTGCATGCGTACAGGGAATTGCGAAGTTTGCGCAAGCGGCGTAGTTTGTTAAATGAAGGAGAAAACACTGATAGAGGTACAGCGTGAATCTTTCAGCCAACCAGCAAGATCGAACTGCCTAGACCGTGTCGAAAAACAGGGTGCTGTGAAAGCGGTCGGCTGCCAACCTTCTCAATCTTTCCTAGGCAGGCGCAACGTCGATCGAGCTGTCATGCAGCGCCGTTTCTAGACTTCAGGGCGGCATTGGACGCCTGCCATCCATGAATTGGGACATCAAGATGAATACACACACGTTTCACCGTTTGGCCAATGTGTTGGCTGCGACGACATTCGCGGCCACGCTCGCCAGCTTCGCTGCAGCCCCAGCGCAAGCGCAGACCCACAGCCATGAGGCTACCGCGCCCGCCAAGATGAGCCTGAATCAGGGTCGCAAGTGGGCCACCGATGCGCCGCTGCGCGACGGCATGAGCCGCATCCGCACGCTCGTCGAACCACAACTTGCCGCGGCGCACGCCGGCAAGCTCAGCCCGGCGCAATACGCCGTGCTCGCCCGCCAGGTCGAGACCCAGGTCGTGGGCATCGTCGCCAAATGCAAGCTAGAGCCGAAGGCTGATGCGGTGCTGCACATCGTCATCGGCGAGATCGGCGCCGGTACCGACGCGATGGCTGGCAAGACCGCCCAATCTCGCCCGGCGCAGGGCTTGGTGCAGGTCGCCGAAGCCATCAACGACTATGCCGGCCACTTCGACCATCCCGGCTTCGAGCCGCTCCGCAGCATCCAGTGAAACCCACGAGGCAGCAGATCATGAAGTTCACCATTCCTACCCTTTTGCAGCAGGCGCACGAAGCCCTGCACGACGAACTGCGGTGCGCCACCCCGCCCGGCGGCGAAGTCGCCGAAGTCGCCAAGGCCTCGGCCCATCTGATGCACCTGCACTTCGACGCCGAAGACAAAGCTGCCTTGCCCTCGCAGGGCCTGCGTGGCACGCGGTCATGCGGCGGGATCACTGCCGAGATAAGGGGCGTGTTGGAGCTGACCGCCCGCATCTGGGTAAGACTACCGGCGATGCGTGAAGAAAACAACACTCTCGGCACTGCCGTGCAACAGCTGCAGGAGCCCGCTGAGCGCGCGGCGCGCAGCGATGTCGTCGCATTCACGCACCCACTTGTACAGCGCGCACGAACCGAAGAGAAGGTAATGGGGCCGACTGCGGAACTGCTCGGGCATCATGTCGGGCTGATGCTGAGTCAGCGTGCCGATTGGAGGATGTCGACATGACCCAGTTGCCGATGCAAACACCCGCCTTTTTCGATAAAGCGCCGTCCATCGTCATGTACGACGCGCTGGCGCAGACTTTGGGCGCCACTTCCGACGGCCTGATCGAATACCGCTACCTCGACGCCGTCAAGCTGGCTGGTCACTCATGCCCGACCGTCGCTGGCGCCTGGTTGATGACGCGCGCGGCGCTGGCCCGGCTCTACCCCGGGCAGACGCCGCACCGTGGTGAAGTGCGCGTGGCGATGCGTGAGTCCCAGGACAAAGGCGTGGTCGGCGTGATTGCCAGCGTGGCCGGACTGGTCACCGGCGCGGCCGGTAGCGGTGGTTTCAAGGGCCTGGCCGGTCGTCACGCGCGCTGCAACTTACTGACCTACGACGTGCCCATGCGCGGCGAGATGCGCTTCACGCGCATGGACAACGACCAGAGCATCGAGGTATCGCACCACCCCGCGGCGGCGCCGCGTCCGGCGCAGTTGGGGATGCAGATGCAGGCGGCGCTGGTGCCCCAGGCCGACAGCGCTCAGCGCGAAGCTTTTGCGCGAACCTGGCAGAGTTGGGTGAGCGCGATACTGATCGACCATGCGGACGACCCCGATCTGATCACCATCGAAGACTGAACGCGCATCGCCCGCCGCGAGATTGCTCCACAAGTCTTTCCGCTGCGCAAGCCACGTTCGCCCGGCTGCCTGCCGCTGCGACACGATGCGGCTTCGCCCGAGGCGAGCACCCCTTCAGCAAAGACGACGTGGCCAACGGCAGATGTGGAGTGGTGCACGGCGAAATCAAGCTCACTGCGCGCAGTTCAGATCGCGGCGAGCGGCTCACTCGTTTTGGGTTCAACCGCAGCCCCAGTGATCCGGTGATGCTCCTCGAACGGCAGGCGCTGGTGGCCGCCAGAGCAGCAAGTGATGGTTGAACTTGAGCGGCAACTTTGCGGCCAAGCGACTTCACATCTAATCGGCTGCCGATAACGGTCAGCCGCTTCGCCAATTTGCCTACTGGACTGCAGTTGCTCGAGCTAAGACGCCTTTTCATCATCACGCAGCTTGCGTAGGTCGTTGCTTTCACTTTATCTCTCGCGGCGCTGCTTCCAACGGCTGCTCGAACCCATCGGCTGCATTCCACCTGCCGAAGCTGAAGCAAACTACTTCAGGCAATTTGCCAGTCAGTTCGCCGCAATGGCCGCCTTACTTACTCAGCAGTCCGAAATATAGGCGACAGAAGGCGTCTGGAAGAATGATCGAACAAGCCTGCGATTCTTCTGCATGTCGCGCAGTTGCGGGCCTATGCGGAGTTCGAGTTTCTCGCCGGCTCGCAGTGGATTGCGAGCCACGCCAGTGCGCTTGACGTAACTCCACACCAGCTCGTCCGGGTTCAGGTCCGGTGCGTAGCCCGGCAAGATGTGCATGCTCAGCTTTCCCTGGGTGGACTCGATGTACTGGCGCACGTTGGCTTTCTTG
>JBBPYC010000102.1:0-48435 GCA_038200275.1 Burkholderiales bacterium | reverse complement strand
CCCACCCCCACCACCCCCACCGCCACCGCCACCGCCACCGCCACCGCCACCGCCACCGCCACCGCCACCGCGCAAACCCCCTCCCCTCGCACCCAAACCTCCGGCAAGACCACGGCCTGCGCCGCGGCTCACGCCGGCGCCGCGCCCGCCGGTGGTCGAAGAAGCGCCTGCGCCGTCGCCTCCCGTTGCCACGCCAGTCGTGCCTGCGCGCGCAACGCCGCCTGCACCGGTGGCAGCGCCTGCGCCCATTGCAGCGCCCACTGCAGCACCGAAGGTCGAATTGCCGTCGAGCAATGCAACCTATCTGCAGAACCCGCCGCCCGCCTATCCGGCCATGAGTAGGCGTCTTGGCGAGCAGGGCAAGGTGACGGTGCGCGTGCTGATCGGCATCGATGGCCGCGCTGCGAACGCCGAGATCGGTCGCTCCAGCGGGTTCGACCGGCTGGACCGCACGGCGCTGGAAACTGCGTTGGGCTGGCGGTACGTGCCGGGCAAGCGCGGCGGCGTGCCAGAGGCAATGTGGTTCAACGTCCCGATCAATTTCGTCCTTGAATAATCGAGTTCGGTCGCTTCTTTCTTCTTTCTCCTCTACGAGGCTCCTCTCCCATGGATTCGCAATTCGGCCTGGTCCACGTCTGGACCCAAGGTGACGTGGTCACTCGCATCACCGCGGTGTTGCTGCTGGTGATGTCGATCGCTTCTTGGTGCGTGATCGCGCTCAAGACGCTTGATCTGTTGAAGTACCGGCGGCTCGCGCGGCGTTCTGAACAGTTCTGGCGCAGTCCCGACTTCGCCGCCGGTTTGTCGGGCCTGGGTGGCGGGGCCGGCAATCCTTTTCGGCTGCTGGCTCAGGAGGGCCGAGAAGCGGCGCTGCACCACCGCAATGGCGGCGCGCAATTGCAAGCCGAGCTGGATCCCAGCGACTGGGTCACGCGGGCGCTGCGCAATGCGATCGACGTGTTCACCGCGCGGCTGCAGTCGGGTCTCGCCATCCTGGCTTCGGTCGGCTCGACCGCACCGTTTGTGGGTCTGTTCGGCACCGTCTGGGGCATCTATCACGCGCTGCTGGCAATCGGGCTGGCCGGCACCGCCACGATCGACAAAGTGGCCGGCCCGATCGGCGAGGCCCTGATCATGACCGCGCTCGGGCTGGTGGTCGCTATTCCCGCAGTGCTTGGCTACAACGCGCTGGTGCGCGGCAACAAGTCGGTGCTGGGCCGGCTCAACCACTTCGCATACGACCTGCATGCGCTGCTTGTGACCGGTGCGCGCATCACGTCGGGCGGCAACCGCACCGACCGGGTAGCGGCACCGAATCCGCACCCAATCCACAACAGTTGACACGCCATGGCTTTCGGAACCCAGGACGACACCGACGAGGTGATGAACGAGATCAACATGACGCCGATGGTCGACGTGATGCTGGTGCTGCTGATCATCTTCATCATCACCGTGCCGGTGCTCAAGCACGCGGTCAACATCGAGTTGCCGGCTGCAAGCAACGTGCGCGAAGTCGACAAGCCTGAGACCGTGCAGCTTACGGTCGATGCGCAGGGCAGCTATTTCTGGAATGGCGAGCTGATGTCCGATGCCGTGCTGGCGACTCGGCTTGAACAACTTGCGCAGTCGCTGCCGCAGCCTGCGGTGCACATTCGCGGCGACAAGGATGTGCGCTATGAACGTGTGGCGCAAGCGCTGGCGCTCGCCCAACGCGCCGGGGTGCGCCGGCTCGGATTCGTGACGGAGCCGGCTCGCCCCTGAAGCCAGGGTTCAGCGCCAACTTCTGCACGCACCAAGCAGCAGCAATTGCCGCTTGGCGTCGGGCGTGCGTGCACGCATGACCGCGTGGAGGTTGATCAGGCTTCCGGCTGCACAGCGGCTGCCACGCCGACGCTGGCAACTTGCGCATCTTCCGGTGCCTTCACACCACTGACGCCAACGGCGCCCAGGCATTGGCCGTCGTGCAGGATCGGCACGCCACCTTCAAGCATGCCGACCAGACCCGGCGCACTCAGAAACGCATTGCGGCCGCCGTTGATCATCTGCTCGTATTCGGCCGAAGCGCGCCGACCGAGCGCGGCGGTGGTGGCTTTGGCGATCGCGATCTGCGCAGCGATTGGCGCCGCGCCATCGAGCCGTTGCAGCCACAACAGATGGCCTCCGTCATCGACCACGGCGATGGCGACCGCCCATTGGTTCTTTGCCGCGCATGCTTCGGCTGCGGCTGCGATGGCCTTCACGTCGGCCAGTTCCAGAAACGATTTCGACTTCATATAGGTGTTGCAAGGGTGACCGCGCCCCATTTCCGATCGGTTAAATCGCCTGAGCGCAAAGATTGGCGAAGCGCGCAGCATAGCGAAGCCAGTGCCTACACAACTTTCGCTGGGGCCCATTGCGCAGGAACTTCTGCTGGCTCAATCAGCTCTTTACAATGAGTGCGAGCCATTGAAGTGGCGACGGGTCGCCCCGATCTGCCGTTCCACTGCAATCCATTCCCACCGAAGGAGCAAGTCATTCCATGAACGAAAACCTGCAAACGATTGATCGGGGCGCTGGCTATGGCGGCGGCTCATTGCCAGCCGAGCGCCACCGCGTGATGCGCAATACCTACTGGCTGCTTGCGCTGAGCATGTTGCCGACGGTGCTGGGCGCCTGGGTGGGTGTGGCAACCGGCATCACGCAGAGCCTGACTGGCGGACTGGGCCTTGTCGTGTTCATGGGCGGTGCGTTCGGTTTCATGTACGCAATCGAGAAGACCAAGAACTCGGCGGCTGGCGTGCCGGTGCTGCTTGCATTCACATTCTTCATGGGCCTGATGCTGTCGCGGCTGATCGCGATGGTGCTCGGCCTTTCCAATGGCACCCAGCTGATCATGACGGCATTCGGCGGCACCGCCGGCGTGTTCTTCGTGATGGCGAGCCTGGCCAGCGTAATCAAACGTGACCTGTCCGGTATGGGCAAATGGCTCATGGTCGGTGCACTGGTGCTGATTGTGGGCGCGGTGATCAATGTGTTTGTGGGCTCGACCGCCGGCATGCTCGCCATTTCGGTGGCCGCGATCGGCATCTTCAGCGCGTTCATGTTGTATGACCTGAAGCAGATTCTGGACGGCGGAGAGACAAACTACATCAGCGCCACGCTGCGCCTGTATCTGGACTTGTTCAACGTATTCCAAAGCCTGCTGATGTTGCTGGGGATCACGAGCGGCGACAGCGACTGATCGCTGCCGTTTCAACGGCTTTTTCCCCGGCAGCACGCGCATGCTGCGGATCATTTCAGTGCCCCGCTTCGTGCGGGGCTTTTTTTGGCTTGTCGGAGATGCGACCGGGTTGAAAACGCATCGGCTGACCCAAGCTATTTAAATCGGGCACCGTTCGCTGCCGGGAGCGGTTTTTTTCGGCCCCATTAGAGGAATCGCCATGTTGAATTTCGCCCGTCTGTGGCTTCGTTTCAAGAAAGAGATCGCACTGGCTTATGCGCTGGTGCGGGATCCACGCGCGCCGATGTCGTCCAAGTTACTAATCGGTGCAGCGGTGCTCTACGTGCTGATGCCATTCGATCTGATACCCGACATTCCGCTGATCGGCTGGCTCGACGATGGTCTGATTGCCTACCTGCTGCTGCAGTTCGCAACCAAATTGCTGCCGCCTGACCTGCTGGGCGCGCTGCGCGCAGGCGTGGACAGCAAGCGCGGCGGGGCACAGCGCCCGGTGCACGGCTGAGCCGCCTCAGCGATTGGTTCGGTGTGGGCGCGCGGCTTCGCCGCCACACCCGCACTGTCTTTGAATCCAACCCCAAAAACCTCGAGGAAACAGCAATGAGCGACCCAGTGCCGACCGAATCCGGCCGACCATCTCAGCCAGCCACCCCGTCGTCGCAGCCCGCTCCAATGGCTGCCCGCACGCCTGAGGCGTTT
Organism: Burkholderiales bacterium; assembly: GCA_038200275.1. GTDB lineage: Bacteria > Pseudomonadota > Gammaproteobacteria > Burkholderiales > Burkholderiaceae_C > JBBPYC01. The sequence goes on along the minus strand of JBBPYC010000102.1, from coordinate 44,519 downwards.
TCACAGGCACAACAACAGCCATCGCAAGCATCGATGCCCTCACAGGCCAGGCCTCAGTCTCCGCCAAGCAATGCAACCGGGCAGCCTCCGATCGCTACCGAGGCGCAGTCATCTGACTCCGGCGAAGCCGATGCCCCAGCGTTTGGCGATGCTGCCGCTGCAGCAGATCTGCAAGCCGAAATTGCGATGCTGAGAGCCAAAAGCGGCGAATTGGCTGACCAGTACCTGCGCGCCAAGGCGGATGCTGAGAACGCACGCCGCCGCGCCGACGACGAAGTATCCAAGGCACGCAAATTCGCCGTCGAAGCATTTGCCGAGAGCATGTTGCCCGTGCTCGACAGCCTGGAAGCCGGCCTTGCGATCAAGAACGCCACCGTGCAACAGATCCAGGACGGCACGAACGGCACGTTGCAGCAGCTCAAAGCTGCGCTGGAGCGCAACAAGGTCCTGCCGGTCGATCCGAAACCAGGTGAGAAATTCGATCCCAATCAGCACCACGCAATCGGGGTGGCTCCGGCCGCGCCCGGTCAGCCTGCGATGGCGCCGAACAGCGTGGTGACGGTCCTGCAAAAGGGCTACACGATCGCCGAGCGGGTGCTGCGGCCCGCGTTGGTGATGGTTTCCGCGCCAAGCTGACCGGCCTGCCCGGGCACTGTGCAAGTGCGCGTGACTTCGCGCTCTTGAAACTGCAGCAGCAGGCCCACACCTTCGGTTCAAGACGAGCGTTTCTTTCGACACTTCAACGAATTCAACTTTTTCGGAGCTTCATCAAAATGGCAAGAATCATTGGCATCGACCTCGGCACGACGAACAGCTGCGTATCGATCATGGAGGGGAACACCACCCGCGTGATTGAAAACAGCGAAGGTGCGCGCACCACGCCGTCCATCGTGGCTTATCAGGAAAACGGCGACATCATCGTCGGGGCTTCGGCCAAGCGACAAGCCGTCACGAACCCGAAGAACACGATCTACGCCGTCAAGCGCCTGATTGGTCGCAAGTTTGACGAAAAGGAAGTGCAAAAGGACATCGACTTGATGCCCTACAAGATTGTCAAGGCCGACAACGGCGACGCCTGGGTCGATGCGCGTGGCCAGAAGCTTGCACCGCAGCAAGTCAGCGCAGAAATCCTTCGCAAGATGAAGAAGACCGCGGAAGACTTCCTCGGCGAGCCCGTCACGGAAGCCGTGATCACGGTGCCAGCCTACTTCAACGACAGCCAGCGTCAAGCCACCAAAGACGCGGGCCGCATTGCGGGTCTGGATGTCAAGCGCATCATCAACGAGCCGACCGCGGCTGCACTCGCATTCGGCCTTGACAAACAGGACAAGCGCGATCGCAAGATTGCGGTCTACGACCTTGGCGGCGGCACGTTCGACATCTCGATCATCGAGATTGCGGACGTCGACGGCGAAAAGCAGTTCGAAGTGTTGTCCACCAACGGCGACACGTTTCTCGGTGGCGAAGACTTCGACCAGCGCATCATCGACTTCATCATTTCCGAGTTCAAGAAGGATCAGGGCGTCGATCTCGGCAAGGACGTGCTCGCGCTGCAGCGCCTGAAGGAAGCGGCTGAGAAAGCCAAGATTGAACTGTCGAACAGCTCGCAGACCGACATCAATCTGCCGTACATCACGGCGGATGCGAGCGGCCCGAAGCATCTGAACATCAAGCTCACGCGCGCCAAGCTCGAATCGCTGGTCGACGAGTTGATCGAGCGCACCATCGCGCCGTGCCGCACCGCGATCAAGGATGCTGGCATCGACGTGAGCGCGATCAACGACGTGATCCTGGTCGGCGGTATGTCCCGCATGCCGAAGGTGCAGGAAAAGGTGAAGGAATTCTTCGGTAAGGAGCCGCGCAAAGATGTGAACCCGGACGAAGCAGTTGCCGTCGGCGCTGCGATCCAGGGCCAGGTGCTGTCTGGCGACCGAAAAGACGTGCTGCTGCTCGACGTGACGCCGCTGTCGCTGGGCATCGAGACGCTGGGCGGCGTGATGACCAAGATGATCACGAAGAACACCACGATCCCGACCAAGTTCGCGCAGACTTTCTCAACGGCCGACGACAACCAGCCTGCCGTGACGATCAAGGTCTACCAGGGCGAGCGTGAGATTGCGACGGCGAACAAATTGCTTGGCGAGTTCAACCTTGAAGGCATTCCACCGTCAGCGCGTGGCATGCCGCAGATTGAAGTGTCGTTCGACATTGACGCCAATGGCATTCTGCACGTCGGCGCGAAAGACAAAGGCACGGGCAAGGAAAACAAGATCACCATCAAGGCGAACACAGGCCTGTCGGAAGCCGAGATTCAGCAGATGGTGAAGGATGCGGAGCTGAATGCGGCCGACGACAAGAAAAAGCTCGAAATTGTGCAGGCGCGTAATCAGGGTGAAGCCACGTTGCACAGTGTGCGCAAGAGCATGCTGGAGCATGGTGACAAGCTCGAGGCAGAAGAAAAGCAGACGATCGAGTCCGCAATTGCGGAACTCGAGACTGCGTTGAAAGGCGAGGACAAATCCGCGATAGAAGAGAAGTCCAACGCTGTGATGACTGCTAGCCAGAAGCTCGGCGAGAAGATGTACGCCAACATGCAGGCCGAAGAAGCCGCTGCGGGCGCATCGGCCGGCATGGGCGCCGGGGCGCAAGGCGCAGCGGCTGCCGGCAGCAGCGGGTCTTCGCGTGGTGGTCAGGCTGCCGACGACGATGTGGTCGATGCCGAAGTCCGGGAAGTCAAGAAGTAACTTGAGCATTCCACTGAGCCGACGCTGAAGCCACGCCGACCGCCCGAGTTCATCGGGTGGTCGGCGCTGGCGTTTTGGGACCTGCAAGTCCGCTGGTTGCCAGCAGTCATGTGTTGACTGGCCGACACCCGACTTCTCCCAACGTTCCTTTCTCTTCGAACCGATTTCCCCTCATGGCAACCACCACCAGCAAGCGCGACTATTACGAGACGCTCGGCGTTCCGAAGAACGCTGGCGACGACGAACTCAGAAAGGCTTATCGCAAGCTTGCGATGAAGCATCACCCCGACCGCAACCAAGGCGACGGCAAAGTATCGGAAGAAAAATTCAAGGAGGCCAAGGAAGCCTACGAGATGCTGTCCGATCCGCAAAAGCGGGCAGCTTACGATCAGCTCGGCCATGCCGGCGTTGACCCGAACATGCGCGGCGGCCCGGGCACGGAGGGCTTCGGCGGATTTGCAGAAGCCTTCGGCGACATCTTCGGCGACATGTTCAGCCAGCAGCAGGGGCGCGGCGGCCGGCCTGGTGGACGTCAGGTGTTCCGCGGTGCCGACTTGAGCTACGCCATGGAAGTCACGCTCGAAGAAGCGGCCGACGGCAAAGAGGCGCAGATCCGTATCCCAAGCTGGGAAGCTTGCGACACCTGCCAGGGCAGCGGCGCCAAGCCAGGCACTTCAGCCAAGACCTGTGGCACTTGCCAGGGCGCCGGTGCCGTGCAGATGCGCCAGGGGTTTTTCAGCGTGCAGCAGACCTGCCCAACCTGCCGCGGCAGTGGCAAGATCGTGCCCGATCCATGCATCACGTGTCGCGGCCAAGGCAAGGTAAAAAAGCAGAAGACACTCGAAGTCAACATCCCTTCGGGCATTGACGAAGGCATGCGCATCCGCAGCGTTGGCAACGGCGAGCCGGGCGCCAACGGCGGGCCGCCAGGTGACCTCTACATCGAGATCCGACTCAAACAGCACGATGTGTTCCAGCGGGATGGCGACGACCTGCATTGCACGGTGCCGGTCGGTTTTGCAGCGGCTGCAATGGGCGGCGAGATCGAAGTGCCGACCCTGGCCGGCAAAGCGGCGATCGACATCCCGGAAGGCACGCAAACGGGCAAGCAATTCCGCCTGCGCGGCAAAGGGATCAAAGGGGTGCGCTCCAGCATGCCGGGCGATCTGTATTGCCACGTACTGCTGGAAACGCCGGTCAAGCTGACCGAGCACCAGCGCAAGCTGCTGAAGGAATTTGACGAATCGCTCAGCAAAGGCGGCAGCAAGCACTCACCCGCTGGAGACAGCTGGAAAGAAAAGTTGCGAAAAAGCTTTTTCGGGGACTGAGGCAACGCACGAGTTGCCACTGGGCCGCTCGTGTACCCTTGCAATCAACGCCGTTCGACTGGCGGCTTTTGTGGCGCGATCAGTTCAATGCGGCGTTGTGCACGCTGCGCCTCGGGCGCATCGCCGGCAGCCTCGGCTCGCTGCTTCTGCAATGTCAGCCAAGCCAGCAACGCACGACGCCAGCCCTGCTGCGACGCGCTATTGACCGCCTGCGCAATCACGCCGTCGGTCGCGCGGCCGGTGCGCAGCAGCACACCTGCTGCGACCAATTGCGACAGCGGGTCCTCGATCGAAGCCAACGCGACGTCGGTCGATGCGTTTTCAGTGGCTCCAGGGGCGATGGCCAGTGCCGCGACCGCACGCTGGGCGGCTGGCAGCAACGCGATGCGTGCCGATTCAGTCGGCGAAAGCATGCCCGCCAAGTAGTCGGCATAGGCGCTTTCCGCGCCCGTTGCCAGTGCGTCTTTGAGCAGGTTATAGCCGGTGCAGGACTCGATCATCAACGTGGCAATTCGCGCGGCGCAGCGCAACAATTCAATCCGTGCAACTAGGTCGGCACGGCCGGTGCGCGCGACGCGTTCCCGTGCGCGGTCGAACTCGACTTGTTCTACGCGGCGATCACCGCCCAGCCACGCTTCGACAAATCGCTCGGAAGCATTTGCTGCATCAACCTGCCAGCGCGGTGGCGGCTCGGTCGCAGCGCATGCAGCCAGCAGCAGCGTGGTTGCACACAGCCAGGCCGCCGCATGAGACTTGCGCCGCTTCATGGCAACCGCACCCGCGGTTCGGTGGAAAACGGCAAGCGTTGATTGACCTCGTTGACGAGCCGGTCCAGGTTGCGCAAGCTGCTTTCCACTTCGCCCCGCAACAGGCTCAGATCCTCAGTCGCGCCGCGCGTATTGGCGGCAATGCCCTGTGCTTCTTTCAGCACCGAATCAACGCGCGCCAAGCTGCGCTGCGTCGACTGCAACGTCCGGTTCAATTGCGATACCGTGGCCTGGGCCTCGCGCGTGACGCCGTTCTTGCCAAACACCTGCGTACCAGCCTGCTCCAGCAGCCGGTCGGCACGGGCCAGCAACGCATCCGTGCGCTGCAGCACGGAGCCGAGCTGTTCGCCGCTTGCGTTATCGCCGAGCAGCGCGCCGACCACCCCACCCGGCTTGTTGAAGCCGTCGCTCAGCCGGCGCACGTTGCCGAAGGTGGCCGAGAGTGCCGAATCGCTCGCGGTGACGTCCTTCAGGTTATCAATCAGCTCACGCAGCGTTACGACGAGCCGTGGGATCTCAGCCTGCACATCACCGCGCAGCAGTTCGCGTTGCGCGCCTTCGGGCAGCGCAGGATCGGTGAGGATGCCACTGAAGGCCCTGATCCGCGTGGCCCCAACGATACCGCGTTCCAGCGTGAAGACGCTGGAGCTGCGCAGCCAATGCATGTTTTCTTGCTCGACATCCACCACGATGCGCACGCTCGCATCCGGCGCCAGCTCAATCCGGCGCACGCGGCCGATCGGAAAGCCGGAGAACGTGAGGTCCATTCCCGGCTCTGCGCCTTCCGAGTTGTCCGTGGTCAGTACCAGCATGCTGGTCGCATTGAAGGCACCCCGCGCGATCATCAGGTACACGAGCGATGCCGCCAGCATCAGGCCGGCCGTGCACAGCAGCACCGTTGCCCGAAATTCAAGCCGGCTGCCGGCACGCTGGCGCGGCGAATCGGTCACGGGATTGCCTCGGCACTATGCATAGATCGCCAGCAGCGCGATCAGCTCGATCAGCAGCAGCAACGCGCCGGTGCGCACCAGTGTGGTCAACGTGAGATCGACGGGATCAACACGCTGATTGCGCGGCGGTGTGATGGCCGCGGCGATCGGCAGCAGCGACAAGCCGACGCTGAACGCAATGGTCTTGAGAGACCAGACGATCGCCACCGCGGGTTCGAACACGTTGCCGAGCACGCGCGCAAAGCTTTGCAGCGCCCACGGCGTGGTGCCGTAAAGGATCAGGTAGGCAAGCGCCAATGCAATCCAGCTCGCGATCACGCAAAACACCAGCGGCGCCACCATGCCCGCCAACGCACGCGGCAACGCGGCTTCGCGCAGCATATCCTCGGCATGCCCGTGCGCAGGCAGCGTACCAATGAGGTGTAGTGGGCTGCCAGCCCGCCGCACTGACAGCAGCGCAGCAGCTGGCAGCGTGACTTCGACCAACACGAACACAGCGGCCAGCAGCGGAATCAACTCAAGCAGCAGCACCCGCACGATCCCTTCCAGCGCGAACGGTGAAAGGCCTAAGCCACGCGCTGCCGAAGCGAACAGCAACACCAACACGCCGCTCATACTGGTCGACAGCAGCAAAAACGTAAGCAGCCCAGTAGTGGTTGAGCGGTAGATCCGGATCGCAAATCGACGTCGTGCGCGGTGCGTTGCATAGGTGGAAGGCGACAGCAGCAGCACACCCAGCATCGCCGCGCGCTGCACGACCACCATGGCTCGGTGCGCGTGCGCGTTGAGCTGCGCGGGCACGGGGCCGAGGGGGAATGCGCGGAGCCGGTCGTCGTTCGCGGTTGAGCGTGGCGCCGAAGGGGTGCTGCTGTTCATCACGGCGCATGATAGGCCAGCGCTTGACACTGACATTCGCTCGACGACCCACCCATGAAATCTCTCATCACTCGCCCCGCTGCTCTGCGCCCGCGCGCCCGCATTACCACATGCGTGTTGGATACCGCAGCATGAGGGAAACCACGCTGGGTCCACCACGTCGCGTGCGCGCGGGCGTGCTCGACGTTGCATTTCATCAAGTCGGTCATGCAGCGGGTGCGCCGGTCGTGCTGTTGCACGGCTTTCCGTACGACGTGCATGCCTACGCTGAAGTCGCACCTTGCCTGGCCCACGCCGGCTGCCGCGTGATCGTGCCTTACATGCGCGGCTTTGGGCCCACCACCTTCGTCGACGACACGACCATGCGCTCCGGCCAGCAAGGCGCGCTCGGCGCCGATCTGCAGGCATTGCTGAACGCGTTGCAGATCGAACGTGCCGTGCTGGCTGGCTATGACTGGGGCGGGCGCGCGGCCTGTGTGGTGGCGGCGCTCTGGCCCGAACGTTGTGCCGGGCTCGTGTCGCTGGGTAGCTACAACATCCAGCAGCTTGCGCGGGCTGCAGAGCCGGTCGAGCCAATGGAAGAACGGCGGCTCTGGTATCAGTACTACTTCCTGACCGAACGGGGCCGGACCGCACTGGCACGTGATCGGCAAGCATTGTGTCGATTTTTATGGCAAAGCTGGTCACCTGGGTGGACGTTCGAAGAAGCGGTATTTCAACGCAGCGCTGCGGCGCTTGAGAACCCCGATTTCGTCGATGTGGTGATCCACTCCTACCGGCATCGGCATGGACGCGTCGAAGGCGATCCGGCGTACGACCACATCGAGCGGCGGTTGGCTGCGCAGCCGCCGATTAAAGTGCGGTCGATCACGCTCGATGGTGCCGCAGATGGAGTTGCGGCGTCACTCGGAACCGAGCGGCATGCGCACCACTTCATCGGCCCGCGCATGCACCGCGTAGTTGCATCGGCCGGCCATAATCTTCCCCAAGAGCAACCCGCGGCATTTGCCGATGCGGTGCTGGAGCTGCTGGTGCCACATGCACACGGAGAAGAGCCATGATCAAGACGGTTTCGCAGACGCGCTGCTTCGGTGGGACGCAACTCGTGCTGGAGCAAGATTCGGCCGAGACCGGCTTGCCTATGCGCTGCGGTCTGTACTTGCCTCCGCAGGCGGAACAACATGCGGTGCCAGCGCTGCTGTATTTAGCCGGGCTGACTTGCAATGAAGACACGTTCATGGCCAAGGCTGGCGCGCAGCGCGTGGCGGCCGACCTCGGACTCGCGCTGGTCGCGCCAGACACCAGCCCTCGCGGCGCAGCCGTCGAGCGGATTGACGGTGCAGGCGCAAGCTGGGACTTCGGGCTCGGTGCGGGCTTTTATCTGGACGCAACCCAAGCACCGTGGGCCACCCATTGGCGTATGGAGAGCTGGTTGATGAACGAACTGCTGGCTGGCGTGGCCGATGCGTTCCCGGTTGACGCCGAGCGCATCGGCATTTTCGGCCATTCAATGGGTGGGCACGGTGCGTTGACGCTTGCGCTGCGCCACCCAGGGCGTTTTCAGTCGGTATCTGCGTTGGCGCCGATCTGCGCACCATCAGAATGTGCGTGGGGCGAAAAGGCATTCGGCGGCTACCTTGGCGCAGACCGGACACAATGGCTCGCGCACGACGCAAGCGCGCTGATGCAGTCGCAGCGCACCGCGCCGTACCCGAAAGGCATCCTCGTCGATCAGGGCCTGGCAGACAAGTTTTTAGCCGATGGCCAGTTGCTGCCCGATCGTCTGGAGGCTGCTTGCGACCAGGTCGCGCAGCCACTGACGCTGCGCCGGCACGACGGCTACGACCATGGCTACCACTTCATCGCCACGTTCATGGAAGACCACCTGCGCCATCACGCGCGTGCGTTGGGGCTGGCGTGTTGACGCCGATGTGCATGCGGTTGTGCTTACAACCGCAGGATCTGTGCTGAACGCGAACCACGTCGATCCTGCGTCGATTCAGCCCCGCACCCATCACCCGATCTGGCCGATCCTGCTGACCGGATGCTGGATCGCCGGCATCGGCAACTTTGCCTTATGGCGTCATCTTGCGGCTTTGCCGGAGTTGCACAACACACGCGGCTTCGTGTTGGGGGTCGCGTTTTTTGTTGTGATTCTGACCGGTACGGTGGCGGTGCTAGCACTGCTGAACTGGCGCGCTTTGCTCAAACCAGCGATCGCATTTCTGCTGATCGCTACCGCGATCGGTGCGTACTTCATGGTCATGTTCGGCGTCGTGCTGGATCCCACGATGATGACGAACGTGGTGCAGTCCAGCCCGTCCGAAGCGGGTCCGCTGCTGGGATGGCGATTTGCTTTGTGGATCGCCGGCTTTGGTCTGCTGCCGGCTGGGCTGGTGTGGCGCATTCGGCTTCGTCGGCTGCCTGCGGCGCGTCGCGCATTGAGCAACATCGGCTTGTTGCTGGCAACGGTCGTACTGCTCGCAGCCGCAGTGCTGTCCATGTTCCAGGACTTCTCCTCTCTGATGCGCAACCATCCGCAATTGCGTTATGAGGTCAATCCGTTCAATTCGATCTTTTCATTGATCACGGCAGAGGTCGAGTTGCGCCAGGCCCAAGAGCGGCCGCGGGTGCCGATCGGACAAGACGCGCGTCTTGGCGCCCGCTCTGGATCGCAGACACGCCCCCCGATGTTGCTGCTGGTGCTGGGTGAAACCGCCCGGGCCGGCAACTTCGGCCTGAACGGCTACCCGCGTGCGACCACGCCCGAGTTGTCCGCGCTGGACCGGCTCGAAACGCTGGCAAGCCAGCGCGACGCCTGGTCGTGCGGCACCAACACCGCGGCATCGCTGCCGTGCATGTTTTCGCATTTGGGCCGCGTCGCGTATGGAGACCGCGCAGCGAACTATGAAAACCTGTTGGACGTCCTGCAACACGCTGGCCTTGCCGTGCTGTGGATTGACAATCAATCCGGCTGCAAAGGCGTCTGCGACCGAGTCGCCCACATCGCCACGACAGAGCTGAGCGACCCGGACTTGTGTGCCGACGGCGAGTGCTTCGACGAGATCATGCTCAAACAACTTGACGCGCAGATTGCCGCGCTGCCCCCACAGCGAGTAGCGCACGGCGTGGTGATTGTGTTGCACCAGATGGGCAGCCACGGGCCGGCTTATTTCCGCCGTTCACCGGCCGCATTCAAGCTGTTCTTGCCTGAGTGTGAACAAGCCGCGCTGCAAGCGTGCTCGCAGCAGCAGCTCTTGAATGCCTACGACAACACGATCGCCTACACCGATCACTTTCTCGCATCGGCGATTCACTGGCTGGAAGCCGCGAGCAGGCGATTCGACGGCGCCCTGCTTTACGTGTCCGATCACGGCGAGTCGCTCGGCGAAAACCATCTGTACCTGCATGGCCTGCCTTACCGCGTCGCGCCGGACGTGCAAAAGCACGTGCCTTGGATCACTTGGCTGTCAACAGCCTTCAATGCCCGCACCGGCATCGACATGAGCTGCTTACGCAGTCACGCCAATGTGCGGATCTCACATGACAATTATTTTCATTCGGTGCTCGGCCTGATGGACGTGGAAACGTCAGTCTATCAACCGTCGCTTGACCTGTTCAAACCCTGTGTTCAGCAATGAAGCGCACCGCTCTGCCGAAAGTATTGGGCGCCGGACATCGGTCAACAGGTGAACCAGTGATGGCGGGAAGCTCCGCGCAGCACGCCACTTCGCAACGAGAATACCGCCGAATGCAACACTGCACCGCCACCGCACATTGCGCGCGATGGCGGACACACAGCAACGGCTGAGCAACCTACCGTTTGACGCCGCCGCTCGCAGTGGCAACGTACTGCGCAAGCAGCCGGATTTGCTCGTCGGTCAAGTTCTTGTTGGCCGGCATGATGCCCAGCCCATTGCGCACCGCCTTCTCAACCCGCGCCGCATCCGGCTTCAATTCGTCGAGAACCGGGCCGATCTCTCCTGCAGAGCCAGCGTCTGCCAGCGTGTGGCAGACGGCACAAGCCGGCATCGCGCCACTCAAAAACAATTTCTTGCCCTGCTGCATCAGGTCGTCGGCCTGTGCAGAAAACGACGCCAGCGCCGTCATTGCAGCGGCGACCGCCAAGCGCCGTGCAGCGACGCCTGCGCTCTGAGCAATCGCAGCACTCATCCGACTTGCACCTCGACGGCGTGATCGCGCCAGCTGTTGTTGCTGTAGCCGTGGCTGTTCTCAAGCCGGTTTTCCACTTGCACCTTGCCCTTGTCGTCGGTCGCGCGCGACACCAAGGTGTGCGTTCCGGCGGCCAGTTCCGCCTCAAGTGCAAATTGCCGCCACGCATATCGCCCCAGATCCGGGCCGAGAAGCCGCGCCGGTTTCCAGGTCGCACCGCCGTCGATGGAAACGTCGACCTTGGCCACCGACCGCATGCCGCCCATCGCAATGCCTTCGATCACAACCCGGCCCTTTTTCAACGTGCCCTCATCCGGCAGCGGCGAGTTGATCCAGGACTTGGTCCCCATTTCCCAGACCGATGGGTCTTGCGGCGTGCTGGTCTTGCCCGGCGGCGTCATGCGATAGCCGGTTTGCTGAATCTTCGCCGGGCTTTGCTCGGTCGTGAAAGCCAGCCGTTTGACGTATTTGACATTGTTGACGCCCGAGTACCCCGGCACGACGATCCGTAGGGGACCGCCATGCGCCAGCGGCAGCGCTTCGCCGTTGAGTTCCCATGCCAAAATCGCATCTTCCAGCGCAGCCATGGGCACGGAACGCTCGACCAAAGCCGTGTTGGGATCCAGACCTTCAGGGATCTTCTCGCCACCGGTGCTGGTCATGTAGACCATGCCTTTCGTGACCCCACCGAGGGTCTTCACCAGCTCACGCACCGGCATGCCGCTCCAGATCACGCAGCCTGCAGCACCCACGGTCCACGGGGTGCCACTCGGCTTGCTTGGGTAATAGCCTCGGCCGTTGCCTGAGCATTGGAGCACGGTCGCAACGGTTGCCAGCCCCATCGACTTCAGATCGCCGACCGTCAGCGTGCGCGGCTTGCCGACGCCTTCTATGCTGATTTCCCAAGCATCGCGATCGGCCACGACGTCGGCCGACGGCGGCGGCAAATTGTTGCGAACGTAGAGCCTGTCGTTCGGCGTGATGACGCTGCTGCCAAACGCGCTGCGCTCGGTCTCGATCGTGTTGCCGCTGTGGACGATCAGTGCTTCGCGATTCTTCCAGTCGACATAAGCCGGCAGGGGTTTGGCGCCCCCGCTGGCTGCTGGCGCGGCTGGCGTCTGCGCAACGGCGTTGCCGCCGATCGCGGCCAAGCCGGCTGCAGCGACAGTGGACGCGCTGCCCACAAGAACGGCGCGACGCCGTGGGTCGCTGGGGGTGGAATCAATTCGGGTCATAAGGTCTTCGTTGGAAAATTTAAGTAGATGAAATTGAAGTCGCTTTTAAGCGAGGCATACTGGCCGTGAAGTGCGGCTGCTCATCAATCGTATCTCGCTTTCAGATACCTCAAGCCGGCTAGCAAGGGTGCCTCCCGCACGGCCGTCGCGTGTTATTCGCCCGACGCCGCCGCCACGGTCTTGTCTGTTGCGCCATTCACCTTGAGTCCGGCTGAACGCCACTCCGGAAAACCGCCGCGGAACCAGTACACCGCTTGATATCCCGCCTTGATCGCGGCGTGGCTGGCTTTGAAGCTCTTCCAGCATTCGGCCCCGTTGCAAGAAAAGACCAGCGCCGCGTTGCGGTCCTCGCCGAGCTTGTCGATATCGAACTTGTCGAGCGACGCATCGAAGTCCGCGTCCTTCGAGCTCTTCTCAACGTAAGGCACCAAGGTGGAGCCGTCGATATGGCCTTCCTTGAACTCGGCGGCGGTGCGGGTGTCGATGATCCGTGCACCTTGCTTGACCAAGGCCGACACGCCAGCCGCGTCCAGCACCTTTGCGCCTGGCAGCAGGCGCGGCGTGAAATACCCGAGTGTGGAGACGTACTCAAAATCCTTGCTGCTGAGCGATTGAAACTTGACGTTCTCCAGACCGGAACCCGGCTTGGCGATGGCTTTCTTCAGTTCGCTTTGAAGCGCTGCAACACCGGGCTTGCTTTCGTTTTTGATCGCCACGCTTAAGCCTGGTGCGTTGGTGGACGACAGCACCACCTTCAACTTGTTGCCTTCGGCAATCCAGCGGTCATAGACGCTGCGCTCCACCGCGATCACATCGCACATTTGCATCTGCAAACAAAACAGCAGCGCGTCCTGATAGCGACTGTGAAAGACGGAAGCGAAATGGCTCTTGACGGTCGTGTTGGCCGCGTTAAGTTCACCGCGCACCAGATACGTCACGAGGCTGTCTTGCAGCGGCAAGCCGAGCTTTTTGCCGGTGGTTTGCTCGAGGCTGTTGATCGGGCTGGCTGCGCTGGTCACGAGCACGGCTTGCGCTGGCTGCTCAATACCCAGCACCGGGGTGTAGCCGTAACGAATCGCGCTGCCGATTAGGTGAGCCGGGCCCACGATGACATCCTGCGAGCGCGAACGGGTGCCGCTCAGGTCTTCGGTCGTGCTGGTCGATACAGTCCAAGACGGATTGATGAGCCGTTCGGATTTCAGCGCAGCATCTGTCAGGTTGCGCCATGCAGTGTAGATTGCGCCCCGCGTTTGCTCGCCTTGGTCGCCGGAATTGACAAGGACTTTAAAGTCGGCAAAGGCCGAGCCAGCGCTGGCAGCCGCGAGCAATGCGATGGCTGTGCTGCGACCCATATGGCCGCGGATATGCAGAGAGCGCTTGGCTGAGGCTAATGCCCGCTCCCGGTGGTGACGTTCAAGCACGATGGATACTCCGTGTAATCATGTGCTTTGAATGTAACTAAACCCTTCACAACTGAAGCATTAGAGGTCTGACTGCCGTAGCAGCGACCGTGAAAAACTCCTCAGGAAACGGTTGAGGGGACGACGGACAAACGCGCACGTGCCTCGGCATATTCGCGCTTGAGCCTTGCGATCAGCTCGGCTGTTGTCGCCACGTGCTTGATCGCGCCAATGCCCTGGCCGCTGCCCCAGATATCCTTCCAGGCTTTTTTCTTCGAGCCCTCGCCACCGCCAAAATTCATTGCGCTTGTGTCGCTGACCGGCAGGTTGTCCGGGTCAAGCCCAGCTGCAAGAATCGACGGGCGCAGGTAGTTGCCGTGTACGCCCGTGAACAAATTGCTGTAGACGATGTCGTCTGAGTTGCCTGCGACGATGGCATCTTTGTATTCCTGCGGCGCGCGGGCTTCTTCGGTAGCAATGAACGCGGTGCCGATGTAGCCGAAGTCGGCACCCATGGCCTGTGCCGCAAGTACGGCGCCGCCGGTTGAGATCGACCCCGACAACGCGATTGGGCCGTCAAACCACTCGCGGATTTCCTGGATCAGTGCAAACGGATTTTTTACGCCTGCATGCCCACCAGCGCCGGCAGCCACCGCAATCAAACCATCGGCCCCTTTTTCAATTGCCTTGTGCGCAAATTTGTTGTTGATGATGTCATGCAACACCACACCGCCCCAGCCGTGCACCGCCTGATTCACATCTTCGCGTGCGCCAAGACTCGTGATGACAACCGGCACCTTGTACTTGGCACACATGTCCATGTCGTGCTGTAGCCGGTCGTTGCTCTTGTGCACGATCTGATTGATCGCATACGGCGCAGCAGGTGCCTCCGGATGAGCGCGGTCCCAGGCAGCCAATCCTTCTGTGATTTCGGCCAGCCATTCGTCAAGCTGCTCGGCTGGCCGCGCATTCAACGCTGGCATCGAGCCGATCACGCCGTTGACGCATTGCGCGATTACGAGTTTCGGGTTGCTGATGATGAACAGCGGCGAGCCGATCACGGGAAACTGCAGGCGGTCGAACGGAGCGGGGAGTCTGGACATGCGAATATCAAATACGGCAGAACCGTTGTTCAAATAGATAAAAAATCACGGTAACGCTTGTGAAATATGCGGAGTTCGCTATCAAAAAAATAGCGAATTAGAACTGCTCAAGTGTCAGTGCCAGCACGCTGTGGCCACCGTGCACGATCGCATCGCGTTGCCCCGGCAATGTCGCAAGCACATGCTCCGCGTAAAACCGTGCGGTAGCGATCTTGGCCTGAGCAAACGATACGTCCTCACCGCGCTCCACCATCGCTTCAGCAGCAAGCAGCGACCGCGCAAGCTCCCAACCCGACACCAGCTGGGCCGCCAGCATCAGGTACGGAACCGAGCCGGCAAACACCGCATTCGGCTGGGATTTCCCGTTCTCCACCATGAAGTCGACCACGTCCAGGAAGGCTTGCCGCGCCGCAATCAATCGCTTGTTCACTGCGTTGGCGTCCTCGCTGCTTGATGCAGCCAGAGCCTGCTCGGTCTTCTCGATATGCTGTGCGATTGCGCGCGCGGTCTGCCCGCCGTCTCGCGCAGTCTTTCGGCCCACCAGGTCGTTTGCCTGGATTGCCGTGGTGCCTTCGTAGATTGGCAGGATGCGTGCGTCGCGGTAATGCTGGGCGGCACCGGTTTCTTCAATGAAACCCATGCCGCCATGCACCTGGATGCCGAGCGAGGTCACCGTCAAGCTCATCTCGGTGCAGTAGCCTTTGACCAGCGGCACCAAAAATTCATACAGCGCAATGTGATGCCTCCTGACTTCCGCATCCGGGTGATGGTGCGCGGCGTCGTAAGCAGCGGCAGCCGACGCAGTCATTGCGCGGCCGCCTTGCGTGTGTGCGCGCATCGTCATAAGCATGCGCCGCACGTCGGGGTGCTGCACGATCGCAACCGCCTCCTTCGAACTGCCGTCGACGGGGCGACTTTGCACACGGTCGCATGCATAGGCCACCGCTTGTTGATAGGCGCGTTCGGCGATCGCAACACCTTGCACGCCGACCGCATAACGCGCCGCGTTCATCATGATGAACATGTACTCGAGGCCGCGGTTTTCTTCACCAACCAGGTAACCAGTGGCGCCGCCCGCATCACCAAACTGCAGCACCGCAGTAGGGGAGGCTTTGATGCCGAGCTTGTGCTCGATGCTCACGCAGTGCACGTCGTTTCGCTCACCAAGCGAGCCGTCTTCATTGACTCTAAATTTCGGCACCACGAACAAACTGATGCCCTTCACGCCTTCGGGCGCACCGGCCACCCGTGCCAGCGTCAGGTGCACGATGTTCTCGGCCATATCGTGTTCGCCGTAGGTGATGTAGATTTTGGTGCCAAACACCTTGTAGCTGCCATCGCCCTGCGGCTGCGCGCGCGTGCGCACCGCGGCCAGATCCGAGCCTGCTTGCGGCTCGGTCAGGTTCATGGTGCCGGTCCACGCACCGCTGACCAGCTTCTCAAGGTAGACCGCCTTCAGTGCATCGGAGCCGGCAATCAGCAACGCTTCGATCGCGCCGTCGGTCAGTAGCGGACACAGTGCAAAGCTCATGTTGGCCGAATTGAGCATTTCGACGCAGGCAGAGCCGATGGCCTTTGGCAAACCCTGCCCGCCCACGTCGACCGGATGCTGCAGCCCCTGCCAGCCACCTTCGGCATACTGGCGGAAAGCCTGCTTGAAGCCGGGTGTGGTGGTGACGACGCCGTCCTTCCAACTCGATGGGTGTTTGTCGCCTTCGACGTTCAGCGGGGCAAGCACGCCCTCGTTGAACTTTGCACACTCTTCAAGCACCGCTTCCGCAGTTTCATATCCCGCCTCTTCGAACCCTGGCATCTGGGCAATTTCATCAATGCGCGCGATGTGCCGCAAATTGAACAGCATGTCTTTTAGGGGCGCGCGGTAGCTCATCGAATATCTCCGTCGTCATTCGGCCGAAGCCGGGTGCATCGCGCTGTCGCGCCATCAGCGCGTTCGCAAAAGGTCACAGCGCCGCGACAAACTCGGGCACGGCGTTGAACAGGTCGGCCTCCAGGCCATAGTCGGCCACCGAGAAGATCGGCGCTTCGCCGTCCTTGTTGATCGCGACGATCACCTTGCTGTCTTTCATGCCGGCCAAGTGCTGGATCGCACCGCTGATGCCGCACGCGATGTAGAGCTGCGGAGCGACGATCTTGCCGGTCTGTCCAACCTGCCAGTCGTTCGGCGCATAGCCGGCATCGACCGCCGCACGACTCGCGCCCAGTGCAGCGCCAAGTTTGTCGGCCAGTGGCGTCAGCACTTCGTCGAACTTCTCCGAGCTGCCCAGAGCCCGCCCACCGCTCACGATGATCTTGGCTGCGGTGAGCTCAGGACGATCGTTTTTTGCGATCTCGGCACCGACGAAGCTCGACTTGCCGCTGTCGGCCACTGCATCGACCTTCACAACCGATGCGCTGCCGCCTTCGGCTGCGGCTGCATCGAAGCCGGTCGCGCGTGCGGTGATGACTTTGACCGAGTCGCCACTTTGCTGCACAGCCATTGCGTTGCCCGCATAGATGGGCCGCTCGAACGTGTCAGGGCTTTCCACGCGGGTGATGTCACTGATCTGACCCACATCGAGCTTGGCTGCCACACGCGGCGCCACGTTGCGCCCGGCAGCGGTCGCCGGGAACAGGATGTGGCTGTAATCTCCGGCAAGGGCGAGGACCTGCGCTGCGACGTTCTCAGCCAAGCCATGGGCCAGCGATTCGCCGTCGGCATGGATCACTTTGGACACCCCTGCGATCTTCGCGGCCGCATCGGCTGCTGCGCCGGCATTGCTGCCCGCCACCAGCACATGCACATCGCCGCCGCACTGCGTTGCCGCAGTCACGGTGTTGAAAGTCGCGCTCTTGAGCGTGTCGTTGTTGTGTTCGGCTACTACCAATGCAGTCATGTCAGATTACCTTCGCTTCGTTCTTGAGTTTTTCGACCAGTGTGGCCACGTCGGGTACCTTGATGCCAGCACTGCGCTTAGGCGGCTCGGACACCTTGATCGTTTTCAGACGCGACGCCACGTCGACCCCGAGGTCGGCCGGCTTCACGTTTTCAAGCGGTTTTTTCTTCGCCTTCATGATGTTGGGCAACGTCACGTAGCGCGGTTCGTTCAGGCGCAGGTCGGTTGTGATGATTGCGGGCAGCGACATCGAAATCGTCTCCAGCCCGCCGTCCACCTCGCGCGTGACTTTGGCCTTGTCGCCCTCGACTTCGACCTTGGACGCGAACGTGGCTTGTGGCAGATCCAGCAATGCAGCCAGCATCTGGCCAGTCTGGTTGCAGTCGTCATCGATCGCCTGCTTGCCCAGGATGACAAGTTGCGGCTGCTCCTTGTCAACCAGCGCTTTCAACAGCTTGGCGACAGCAAGTGGATGCAGTTCTTCCGTGGTTTCGACCAGAATGCCGCGGTCTGCGCCAATCGCCATGGCGGTACGCAACGTTTCCTGGCACTTTGCATCGCCGCAGGACACAGCGATGACCTCGGTCGCAACGCCTTTTTCTTTCAGACGCACCGCTTCCTCAACCGCAATCTCGTCGAACGGGTTCATGCTCATCTTGACGTTGGCAATGTCCACGCCTGAGCCGTCCGACTTGACGCGCACCTTGACGTTGTAGTCCACCACCCGTTTCACGGGAACCAAAATCTTCATGTTGGGGTCTCCTATTGCGTGTCAACAGGCTCACCACATCACGTCGAATCATTTCGACGCTGCAGTGGCAAACCAAAAATTCATTGTAGGCAGACGGGCATCAATCCAATGTCTTCATAGGGACTTGCCAGCCAGTGCACCCCGCGCAGCAGCCCAGATCGGCTTGCGTTTCTCAATGAACGCCCGCACACCTTCCTGCGCTGCCGGATCGATCATGTTGACTGCCATGGTCTGGCCCGCCAGCTGATAAGCCGCATCGGTACCCAGCTCACGCTGCCGATAGAAAAGCCCCTTGCCAAGCGCGATGGCCACGCGCGGCTTCGCAAGAATGGACGCAATGAACGATTCGACTTCATCGTCCACTGCTTCCGGTGCAGCAACCCGGTTAACCAGTGCGCGTTCGAGTGCCTGCGGCGCCGAGATGAAGTCCCCGGTCAGCAGCATTTCCATCGCATGCTTGGCGGCCATGTTGCGCACCAGCGGCACGCTCGGCGTCGAACAGAACAACCCAAGTTTTACCCCGCTAACGCCGAAGCGGGCCTCGGTTGAAGCAACAGCGAGGTCGCATTGGGCGACCAATTGACAGCCCGCTGCCGTCGCCATGCCTTGCACTTTGGCGATCACCGGCACTGGCAGTCGTTGGATCGTGCTCATCACGCGGCTGCACTGCGCGAACAGTTGCTGGTAGTAGCCAAGCGACGGCTCAGCCATCATCTGCTTGAGATCGTGTCCGGCGCAAAACGCAGCACCGGCTGCCGCAATCACGACCACGCGTGCCTCGTCATCCACAGCCACCTCATCGAGCGCTGTCTGCAACGCGCCCAGCATCGCTTCGCTCAAGGCGTTGAACTCGGCCGGGCGATTCAATGTCAGCGTGATGACCCCACGCGCATCACGCGTCTTCCGCAGCAACTCGTCTGATGAACTCATTCCATCTCCCCTTCATGTGGCGTCAAACGCCAGCCAGCACGCGCAGGTGCGCTTCGACGCTGCGGCCGAGCGCGCTCAGCGAGTAACCGCCCTCAAGGCAGGACACGATGCGCCCATCACTGCGCCGCTCCGCGACGTCTTTCAACTGCTGGGTAATCCATGCGTAGTCCTGCTCGACCAGGCCCAACTGCGCAAGCTGATCTTCGCGATGCGCATCAAAGCCGGCGCTGACGAAGATCAGCTGCGGCGCAAACGCTTCCAGCCGCGGCAGCCACTGCTGCCTTACCAGATCGCGTACCGCATCGCCTTTGCTGTAAGCCGCCAACGGCACGTTGACCATGTTGTCGGCCGGCTGTCGGGTGCCCGAGTGCGGATAAAACGGATGCTGAAAAAAGCTCACCATCAAGATGCGGTCATCGCCTGCGCAGATGTCTTCGGTGCCATTGCCGTGGTGCACATCGAAGTCGACGATCGCCACGCGTTGCAAGCCATGCCGCTCGAGCGCATGGCGCGCTGCAATCGCCACGGTGTTGAAAATGCAAAACCCCATCGCGCGGTCGTGGCAGGCGTGGTGACCTGGTGGCCGCACGGCGCAAAACGCGTTCGCTGCTTGGCCGGCAATTACCGCATCGGTTGCACCTATCGCCGCACCCACCGCAGCCAGCGCGGCGTCCAGGCTATAGGCGTTGATCGCCGTGTCCGGGTCCAGGTATTCGTACGCCGTGCCGCGCCCTGGCGCTTGATCCAGCAGCCGCTTGTGCAATCCCTGGAGGCGGGACACATAGGCCGGGTCGTGCGCCAAGCAGAGGTCCTCCGACGTTGCCGGTTTTGCTTCACGCCGATCGAGCGCGATGTCCAGGCCGCTGCTGAGCAGCCGGTCTTCAATGGCAGTCAGGCGTTCCGGCCGCTCCGGATGTCCTGCGCCCATCTCGTGGAGTAGGCACGCGGCGGGGTTGAAATATGCGGTTTTGCTCACTGCTGCACAGTCCCGTTGGTGGTTTTCGGGTATGGTCAATTACGACCCTCGCTCTGCGGTTCGCGCGAGCCTGGGATGCCTGTCCAGCGCTTGGCTGCAAGGCCCTCGTTCTCCATTCAACGCAAGCTTTGATGAACGCCCCGCCGAAATTGAAACGCCTGCTGAATCAGCTTAACATGGTGATTGTCGGCAAACCGGTGCAGGTGCGCGATTGTGTGGCCTGTCTGCTGGCCGGTGGGCATCTGTTGATCGAGGACGTGCCGGGCGTTGGCAAAACAACGCTTGCGCACGCGCTGGCCGGCGCGCTTGGCTTGCAGTTCTCACGTGTGCAGTTCACTGCCGATCTGATGCCAAGCGACCTGTCGGGCGTATCGGTCTACGAGCGCGCTAAAGAGACGTTCGTGTTTCATCCGGGCCCGATATTCGCGCAGGTGCTGCTTGCCGACGAAATCAACCGCGCGAGTCCGAAAACGCAGAGCGCATTGCTCGAAGCGATGGAAGAAAAGCAGGTGACGGTGGAAGGCCAGACGCGGCCGTTGCCCACACCGTTCTTCGTGATCGCGACGCAAAACCCGCACGACCAGATCGGCACTTTTGCGCTGCCCGAGTCGCAGCTCGACCGTTTTTTGATGCGCATCTCGCTTGGCTACCCGGACCGTGCAGCGGAGCGCCTGCTGCTGGCCGGTAACGACCGTCGGGAACTCGCGCATGCGATGTCTGCCGTGTTGACGCCCGCCGAATTGGTCGAATTGCAGGGGTTGGTGCAGCGCATCCACACCGCCGAGCCGCTGCTCGACTATGTGCAGGAGTTGCTTTCCGCTACGCGCTCTGGTCGCTGGTTTGCGCAGGGCTTGAGCCCACGTGCCGGCATCGCATTGCTGCGCGCAGCGAAAGCCCAGGCATTGCTAGCCGGACGCGACTACGTGGCACCGGACGACGTGCGCGACATCCTGCCGCAGACGGTCGCGCATCGACTGGTGCCGGTCGGGAGTGCAGGACGCGGTGCGCGTGAGCAGGTCAGCGCCATGATCGATTCCGTCGCCTTGTAATGAACTCGCCCCCCACATCCGTTCGTTTCGGGCGGCTTTTTTCTTCTTTTAGTTGGGGGCAACCGGTCCGGCTGAGCCCAGAGATCGCGGGGGCCGAGTGTCTGTTGCGCAGCCGCCTGCTTCCACCAGCATGAGCGTTCCTTCAACGCTGCTGGGCGAGTTCGACCCTCCGCTGGCTGGTGCACGCCGCTGGTACAACCCGATCAAAGAGGCGCGCCGACGGTTCCACGGCTGGGCGATGGCCCGGCTGCCCATCACGGACACACTGACACTTGCGCAGAACAACATCTACATCCTGCCGTCACGTGCTGGGTTAATGCTGGGCGTGACGCTGCTGGTGCTGCTGGTCGCTTCCATCAACTATCAGCTCAACCTTGGCTATCTGCTGACGTTCCTGCTGGCCGGCAGCGCGGTGATCGGCATGCACGTGTCGCACAACACGTTGCGCGCGCTGCAATTGAGCGTATCGGCGCCGCCCCCGCAGCATATGGGCACCGGCGCATCGTTTGATGTGGTGTTGACCAACCGGCGCCATTCGACCCGTTACGGCATCGGCCTTGCGGTGTTGAATCAGGCGATGCTGGGCCACTGGGCCTGGACCGATGTGCCGGCGCAGGGCATGTGCAGTGTGCGCATTGCGTTTCAGCCGCGCCGGCGTGGTCGTCACCGGTTGCCCGCATTGAACGCAGAGACACGCTATCCACTTGGCACCTTCCGCGTGTGGAGTGTCTGGCGGCCGGCCGCGCAGATGTTGATTTATCCAGAGATCGAGTCGAGTCCGCCGCCGCTGCCATTCGGCGGATCGCACCGCGCTGGCGCTGCGGCGTCGACCCGGCAGTCGAACGATGAGTTCGACGGCGTGCGCGCCTATCAGCGCGGGGATCCTTTCAAGCGCGTGGTCTGGAAGAAAGCCGCCAAGACAGGGGAACTGGTAAGTCGCGACGCCACGCCGTTGCAGCGTGAGGAATTGTGGCTCGACTTCCATGCAACCGGCTTGATCGGCACGGAAGAACGACTCGCCCGCCTGTGCGCCTGGGTGCTGCGAGCGCAAACACAGGGGTTTGACTACGGCCTGCGGCTACCTGGTCAACGCATCGCGCCGGCCTGCGGTCCGATGCACCAACAGCGCTGCCTGGAGGCACTGGCGTTGTTTTAGCGGCCCCCCATCGCTCCGTGTGGTGTGTTGCCTCAGACAGCGAGGCGGTGGCCCACCTTGAAGTCGTTCTTGCCGCTGCGGTCCACGCCTTTGAGCAGCCACAGCGGCCGGTTAGCAAAATCCACGGCAACGCCCGTCTGACCATCGACCGGTCGCAACGTACGGTCAAACACCGACGTAGCCGGCATGTAGCGCAACGCAACGCCAGTGCGCCGTTTGGTCGATATGTTCGCCTTCGCACCGTGAATCATGTAGACGTCGTGCAGCGACATCTGGCCCGCCTCGAGTTCGATGTCGACTGCCTGGCTTTCATCAAAGCTGCCACCATCCATGCGCTGGTTCAGCGTCAGGTCGTCGCGATCTTCATGCAGGTGCGGGTGCAGCACCTGGCCGATGTGCGACTTCGGGATCACGCGCAGACAACCGTTTTCAATCTTCGATTCTTCCAGCGCCACCCAGACCGTGCAGTTGGCCAGCGGCCGGATTGGCCAATAGTGACCGTCCTGATGCCAAGGCGTCTCGAAGCCCTGTTCCGCCGGTTTGCAAAACACGTGGCAACCCCACAGGACCACGTCTTCGCCGATCACGCCGGAAACCAGCTCGACGATCTCAGGATCGCGCGCCAATTCAAGAAATGCAATGCTGCCACGCACACCCTCGCCGTTGTCGCCTGCAACGTGCGCCGACACCAGCTTTTCTGGCCGCACGCCAGGATTGTTGCGGATGAGTTCGTCAAGAGCGTCGTGCATGGCCGCCACGCGCTTAGGCGGCAATCGGTACTGCGGAACGACCCATCCCTGCTGCTCGTAAGCGTCGACTTCCGTGCTCGACAACGTGGCCATGGTGTCCTCTTATTTCGACGTTCGACGATTCGTATTATCGGTTTCCGATGGCCATTCCCAAGGAATCAGACCAGCACTTCCACGCAGGCCGGATGTCCCAGAAACTCGGCTGGGCTGGCACTGCGCCCGTAGGCACCCGACTGAAAAATCACGACCAGGTCGCCTTCCTGCGCGACGGGGAGCTCCATCCGGTCAGCGAGCAGGTCAAGCGGCGTGCACAGTGGTCCGACCACTGAGGCGAGTTCGCGCGCATCGGACATCGGCTTGCTGCCAATAGCAACCGGGTAGTTTTTGCGGATGACCTGGCCGAAGTTGCCCGACGCCGACAAATGATGGTTTAGCCCCCCGTCGGTGACGAGAAACACTTGGCCACGCGACACCTTGCGGTCCACTACGCGGGTCACGTAGATGCCGGCTTCGCCGACCAAATAGCGGCCCAGCTCGATCACGATCGACGCCTGGGGCAGCTCTGTCTCTGCGCGCCGCGCAAGCTCGGCCAGATTGGCGCCGATGGGGCCGAGATCGAGCCGCTGCTCACCCGGAAAGTATGGGATGCCAAAGCCGCCGCCCAGATTCAAAAACCGCACCGGACCCGGCGCCAGTGCGGCCAGCCGCACGGCAAGTTCAAACGACTTCTGCTGTGCCTCGCAGATCGATTCGGCTTTTAGGTTTTGCGAGCCTGCGAACAGGTGAAATCCTTCGAACGCAACGTGTTCGTTGCGACCGACCGCTTCTAGTAACTCGGGCATCTGTTCGACATCGATGCCGAACTGCTTTGGCCCGCCGCCCATGCGCATGCCCGAGCCCTTCAACTCGAAGTCGGGATTGACGCGCACCGCGATCCGTGCGGACATCCCCAGTTGGGCTGCGATGATCTCAAGCAGCGTGACTTCACGCATCGACTCGACGTTGATCAACACGCGCGCAGCCACCGCCTGACGCAATTCCGACTCGCGCTTGCCCGGTCCCGCGAAGCTGACCTCAGCCGGATCGGCGCCGGCATCGAGCGCCACTTTGAGTTCCCCCGCAGATGCAACGTCGATACCGTCTACCAAGCCCGCCATGAACTGGACGGCCGCCGGCATTGGATTGGCCTTCATCGCGTAATGCAGCTTGATCGACGCGGGCAGCGCAGCGCGCAACTCAGCCACGCGCTGAGTCAGCAATGATCGGTCGTAGGCGTAAAAAGGTGTGCTCCCGACTCTCATGGCGAGCAGGCTCAGCCGCTCGCCACCAACCAACAGTTCGCCGTCGTCGGTATTTTGGAAATGTTCGCGCTGCGCGTGAACGGGAGCAATACGAGCGGGTGATGACATGGATGCGGAAACTTCAGAAAAGTAGGGGAAATGAGGGCCGTGCAGCCGGCCTGCGATGCGGTGGTGGGTGGCCTGCGACGGGCTGTCATTCGACAGTCGGCCCTCCATTCAGCACAGTGGTGTGCTGCGGCGCTGAACGTGATGAGATTTGCAGTTCGATACGTCGGGCCTTCCGCCAGTTCACCGCGACCCATGGCGACACGGAAGCAACCATGATCTCAAGTTGCCAGAGCTTGAGAAAAGTCGCCACACCGATGCGGACTGCGCCGAGTTGCGCATGTGCGCGGCGCGAGCCCAGGTTGAACCGGGTCACTCGGCTGAATGTATGAGCAATGCCACGTTTGTGCAGTAGGACATTCGCGCCATGCCAGACCGCCATGAACGCCGTACCCATGCGGTACTCAGGAAAGACGTACATATCGAAGTCGAATACAGCGCGCTCGGGTCGCATCAGCCGATAGGTGCAGCGGACTTCGTCTTCTTCATAAACCGGCGTGCAAAACCAGACAAAGCCGATCAGCACATCATTGCGATAGGCACCCAGGCACTCGGCGCCCTGCTCGAAGCGCTGCGCCTTGATGTCGGTGCGCGCAGGCATGCGGTCGATGTCGGGATGGCCGCGGCCAATGGACGCAAAACGCAGGTTCTTCAGACGGTTCGGCATCAACAACGGTTGGTCACCGATCGGCTGTGCCATCAGGTCGTATACATACAGGCCAGTCGATGGGCTGCGCAACACGCGGTCCACTGCGTAAAGCGCCCCATCAACCAATCCGAACTCGTGGAACGGGCCGGCTGCTTTGCGCCAACCTCGCTGAATCCGATCAATCACTGGCACGCAGCTCAGTTCACCGATCGCCGGGTGGTACCCATTGTGTCGTCAGCAGTTTGCGGTCGATCTTCCCGTTCGGGTTGCGCGGCAGCGGTCCGGGCACGACGTCAATGCCCGCCGGCACCATGTAGGCTGGCATACGCGCGCGGCATTCGGCCAACAAAGCGTCGAGATCAACCTCCACTTTACCGTCCGGTGCGGTTGCAATCACCTGAATCGCCTGGCCCAGCGCAGCGTGCTCGACACCAAACGCCGCGCACTCCCCAATCTGGCGGGTTGCATACAGGACTTCTTCCACTTCCATTGGGCTCACACGGTAGCCAGAGGTCTTGATCATTTCGTCGCGACGGCCGATGAAGTAGAGAAAACCTTCCGCATCGCGCCGCACGGTGTCGCCAGAGTACACGGCGTATTCCGGCAATTGCAGACCGGCCTGGCGACCGCCCGAACCGAGCGGAAGGAGGCGGTAGCGTTCGGCAGTTTTCTCCGCATCGTTCCAGTAGCCTAGACCAACCAACGCGCCGCGATGCACAAGTTCGCCGGGCTCGTCGGCATCACAAGCCGTACCGTCTTGGCGCAGCACCAGGATTTCTGCATTTGGGATCGCGCGGCCGATCGAGTCGGGCCGGCGGTCGACCTCTTCAGGCGGCAAATAAGTCGAGCGGAATGCTTCGGTCAACCCGTACATCAGAAACGGCTTCGCGCTCGGCACCCGCCGGCGAAGCAGGTCCAACGTCTCACGCGGCATGCGGCCACCGGTGTTTGCAAAGTAGCGCAGGCGCTGATCGATCTCGGACGGCCATTCGAGTTGCGTGAGCTGGATGTACAGCGGCGGCACCGCAGTCAGCCCCGTCACTTTT
The DNA here is from genome assembly GCA_038200275.1 of Burkholderiales bacterium. Lineage (GTDB taxonomy): Bacteria > Pseudomonadota > Gammaproteobacteria > Burkholderiales > Burkholderiaceae_C > JBBPYC01. The sequence goes on along the minus strand of JBBPYC010000102.1, from coordinate 18,337 downwards.
TCGCGCTGCACGCACTTGAGCACATCGCGCGGCAGTAAGTAGTTCAGCAATACCACGCGAGCGCCACTGTGAAATGCGGTGGTCAACTGACTGAAGCCCGCATCAAACGACAACGGCAACGCCGCCAGCAGCGTGTCCTCAGCGCAGTTTTCAAGATAAGCAGCGACGCTCTTGGCGCCCGCCACCATGTTGCGATGCGACAGCACGACGCCCTTCGGCCTGCCGGTGCTGCCTGAGGTGTATAGGATCGATGCCATGTCGGTGTCGATCACGCGGTGGCCGGCCTGGGCTGGTGTGTCCTGCAACGCCTGCCAGTCATGCACCGCAGGGCTTGGCGCCGCTGTAGACGACTCGGCACTCTCGCCCGCGGTCAGGATCACATGCCGAAGGTCAGGGCATTCGCTTAAGGTGGGTCGCAATGTAGCAAGGCGCTCAGCCGACGTGACCAGCGCACGTACATTGCAATCGCGCAGGATGAAGCCGACCTGCTCGGGTTTGAGCAACGGATTGAGCGGCACGAACACCATGCCGGCGGCCGGCGCGCCAAAGCTTGCAATGACGGTTTCGAAGCGCTTTTCGAGGTAGATGCCGATCCGGTCTCCTCGCGCCAGACTGAGCTGCATCAGGCCTGCGGCAAAAGCCTGCACGGCGGTGTGCAACCCGCGGTAGTCAAGCGTGGTTCCGCCTTGGGTCAACGCAGCAGTTGCTGGTGCCCGCGCGGTCGCAACGTCGATCAGTTCGTGCAGCAGGGTGGATTCGGACATCAAGGCAGTCGGATGGGCCGCCAGACGACGAAAAGCAGTCATGAAGCGGGGAAATTTGCGCTGGAAAGTATCGCACAGTGCCTTGTCGTGAGCGGTCCGACGCACGACGAACACGCTCTTAAAATTGTGTGGTTCTATGCACTTCATTGAGTCCTCGTTGACATTCCTTTCGTCTCAGCAGCAACCGACTGCCAAAGCCGTTGGCCGCATTGGTGTTTGTCGATCGGCAGCGGTTTGATAGCCCCCAGCAAACTGCAGGCGTTCTATCTGCCTGCACCTGTCGGCAAACGTTTCTGCCTGTTTCATCCGCCGCAGGGCCAGCAGTTCCGTGGGCGCGTGCTGTATGCACATCCGTTTGCTGAAGAAATGAACAAGTCGCGCCGAATGGCCGCGCTTCAGTCACGCGCGTTGGCAGCGGCTGGCTTCGCGGTGCTGCAGGTTGATCTGTTTGGTTGCGGCGACAGCAGCGGCACGTTCGGCACCGCCACTTGGGATGGCTGGGTCGACGATCTGGTGGTCGCGCACCACTGGCTGCAAACGCACGCCGAGGGCCCCAGTTGGTTTTGGGGCTTGCGCGCAGGTTGCCTGCTTGTCGTGCAGGCCGCCGCGCAGATCGATGAATCCAGCCATTTCCTCTTTTGGCAACCCGTAAGCACCGGCAAACCACTGGTCCAGCAGTTCCTGCGGCTGAAGGCAGCAAACGAGTTGCTTGGGGGTGAAGCCAAGGGCGTCGTGACGCAGCTGCGGCAGCGGCTGGACTCGGGTGCTTCCGTCGAGGTCGCTGGTTACGGGTTGACGTCTGCGCTTGTCCACGGTCTGGAGGCGGCAACGCTTGCGCCGCCCAAGCTAAAGCACCCACCGGGTCGGGTCGAGTGGATCGAAGTGTCGAGTCAACCGGACGCCACTTTGTCACCCGCCTCGACCGCTTCGGTAGAGCGCTGGCGCACGGCACGTTGTGACGTTCAGGCGCATGTGGTCCTGGGACCCGCGTTTTGGCAGGCCGCGGAGATCGAGGAAGCGCCGCTGTTGCTCGAAGCAAGCGTCGCGGCGCTCTGCCGGCACCCGCAACCAAGCATTACGGCGGTGCGCGATGACCACTGAACGCGTCGCTTCGCTTCACTGCGTTGAGGACGCGGCGCTTTTCGACTGCGCCGGCGATACGCTGGTCGGCGTGCTGGCGCGACCCAGCGCACCGCGCGAGCCATTGCCGCTCGGTGTGGTGATCGTGGTGGGCGGCCCTCAGTACCGGGCTGGCAGTCACCGCCAGTTCGTCTCACTTGCGCGCACGCTGGCCGATGCGGGCCACGCCGTGCTGCGCTTTGACTACCGCGGCATGGGCGACAGCGGTGGCGCAACGCGCGACTTCTTGGGCGTTCAGGACGACATCGGCGCGGCAATCGACGCACTGCAGGCGGCAGCGCCAACGGTGCGCCGTGTTGCGCTGTGGGGACTGTGCGATGCCGCGTCCGCCGCGTTGTTGTATTGCGGCCAGACACGCGATGTGCGGGTCGATCGACTGGTGCTGCTGAACCCGTGGGTGCGTTCGCCGCAAGGACTGGCGCGCATGCAGGTCAAGCACTACTACGGCCAGCGGCTTCGCGAGCCCGCGTTCTGGGCCAAGCTGCTGAGCGGCCGGGTTGCGCTCACCGCGTTGTCCGAACTTGTAAAAGCGGTGCGGGCTGTATTGCGTCACCGCGCAGTATCCGCACCGCCCTCGTCCGCTGCGCCGTTTCCCACCCGGATGGCGCATGCCTGGAACGAGTTCGATGGCAGCATGCTGTTGTTACTCAGTGAAAAGGACTTCACTGCAAAGGAGTTCCTTACCCTTGCAGCAAGCGATCAAGATTGGCAGCAAGCGCTGTTGCATGCAAGGCTCGAGCGAGACGAAATCGTCGGCGCCGACCACACGTTGTCTGATGCCGTCCACACGCAGTCAATGGAGCGCCGTGTGGTCTCTTGGCTGACAACGGACACGCAGACGGCCAAAATGGCTGCAGTCCCAATCCGCGCAGTCAAATTGCGCAAGTAAGTTTTTTTATGCATTGCTGGAGAAGGTTTATGAACGACATCATGGTCGCTTCGAAGTTGGTTCGATTGCTGCGGTTGCGCGATGCGCGTGCGAACCAAAGCTGGGCAACGCGGGTCACTCTGACGACGTTGCTTATCTTCACGGCGCCGCAAGCGTTTGCACAAAGCAACGTTTGCGGCTCATTGAACAACGCGTTCGGGCCTTTCGACTACCGGGTTGAGCGCGGAAGTAATCTCAATGTAGTAGAGAAACACCACTTCACGCCAACGATAGAGGCACTTCTCGGTGGCTCCACTGGCACAGTTGGCGGCGACTTAGACTACACGCTGCGTGCGTTTCCGAACCACCATCGCGCGCTGCTTTCGGTCTTGAAACTGGCACTGAAAACGCCCAGTCCGCGCGACTTGTCGATGAATTACCCGTTCGAGTGCTACTTCGAGCGTGCGGTCCGGTTCCAGCCCGACGATCCGATCCCGCGCATGATCTATGCGACCTACCTCGGCAAACAAGGCCGACTAGCGGATGCGAAGGGTCAGCTGAAGGATGCCAATAAATTTGCCAATGACAACCCGTTCACCTACTACAACATCGGCATGGTTTATGCCGATTTGAAGCAGTACGAGGAAGCACTCGGGATGGCGCACAAAGCGTATCAAATGGGTTTTCAGCAACCCGGTCTTCGCGACCGGTTGGCTGCGGTTGGTAAGTGGCAGGACGCACCGAAGGGGCGCTGATTGGCTGGATCCGGCAGACGCTGCAAGGCAGCCACTGACGATCTTCGCATTCCAGAATTTGACCCGATTAGGCCGCGATGCGCACCACCAGCCGTCCGCGTGTTTTGCCCGTCATCAGTTCCTCGGCCTTCACGACTGACTGCGCGAGCGGGATCTCAGTGGTCATCGACTTAAGCCGTTCTAGGTCCAGGTCGCGGGCAAGGCGCTCCCACGCCGCTTCCCGTTCACTAAGAGGCGCCATCACCGAATCGATGCCGCGCAATGTGATGCCGCGCAGGATGAAGGGTGCCATGTTGGCTGGCAAGTCCATGCCTTGGGCCAGCCCGCAGGCAGCCGCCACGCCGCCGTAGCGCATCTGTGCCAACACGTTGGCCAGTGTGTGTGAGCCGACCGCGTCGACCGCTGCCGACCAGCGTTCCTTTTGCAGCGGTTTACCGGCTGCAGCCAGTTCGGCTCGGTCGATGACGCGGGCGGCGCCTAGCCTTTTGAGATAGTCGGCTTGTGACGCTTTGCCGGTGGCGGCAACCACCGTGTAGCCAAGTTTGCTGAGCAGCGCGATGGCAACACTGCCGACGCCGCCGGTGGCACCGGTCACCAGCACGTCGCCATCGCCCGGCTGCAGGCCGTGCCGCTCAAGCGCCAGCACGCACAGCATCGCGGTATAGCCGGCCGTGCCGATCGCCATGGCTTGGCGCGCATCGAACGCGGCAGGCAACTTCACCAGCCAATCGCCCTTGAGCCTAGCGCGTTCAGCCAGGCATCCCCACCGGGTTTCGCCCACGCCCCAGCCGTTGTGCACGAAGCGGTCTCCCGCTTTCCATGCCGGGTGAGAAGACTCCAGCACCGTGCCGGCGCCGTCGATGCCGGCGACCATGGGCCACTGCCGCACCACCGGGCCACGCTGCGTGATGGCCAAACCGTCCTTGTAGTTCAACGTCGAATAGTCGACTTGCACCAATACGTCGCCGTCCGGCAATTTTGCTTCATCGAGTTCGGCCACACGGGCGCTGAACACATCGTCGTTTTTCTCAAGCAGCAGGGCGCTGAACATGGAATCGTCTCCTTCTGGTTGGGGCAATGCAGAGCCATTCATGATGCCCGAGCAGCGCGGCAACTGGTCGAAAGTCGTTCAGCCAGCAGCCAAAGACCCGTTGCCTCCCAATGTCAAAACCGGTAAATGTGAATTGAATCAACAGTTTGCATCTGATTGTTAAGTGATTTATCATCTGTGCTCCTGAAGCTCGACGATGCCGCGGGGCACGCAACTCCTGATGCAAAAACGATTGTTGGCCTTCTCGCTGTTGATGGCCGGATGCACGCTGGCCACAGCCGCACCGGACGATCCACTTGACCAGCTCATCGCGCAGCAAAGCTGGAACCGCGCGCTTGCCGAGCAGTTGCGGCAGGTCCGCCAAACCTTCGCGCAGACCGCAACCGACGTGTCCGAGCGCGCGTCCAGCTTGGTGGTGACCGCGCTGGGCTTCCTGGGCGTTCCGTATCGATATGGCGGCAACACCGCAATAGATGGCTTTGACTGCAGCGGCTTCGTGCGCGCCATCTATGCGCAGAATGCGGGCCTGACACTGCCGCGCCGCTCGGATGAACAAGCGGCTGCCACGCAGACGATCGACCGCAGCGAACTCGAACCCGGCGATCTGGTGTTCTTCAATACGGCGCGTCGGGCGTTCAGCCATGTCGGCATTTACATGGGCGACGGCAAGTTCATCCACGCACCGCGCACCGGCGCCGTGGTTCGCGTCGAAGACATGGGCGGTGCTTACTGGCAGGCGCGTTTCGACGGTGCGCGCCGCGTACTGCTTGCCAGCAACGCTCGAGACTGACCGCTGCAAACCACAACCCCAGACAAACGCACAGTGCGCGACAAACCATGACCGCTGTGCAGCCGACCGACCGCTGGCTGACAGTCACGTTCTACCGATTTTTTGCATTGCCGGATGCAACTTCGTTCGGCACAGCGCTGCGCGAGTGTTGCGAATCGCTCGACATCAAAGGCACTGTGGTACTGGCGTCGGAGGGCATCAACGCCACCGTGGCGGGCAACGTGATGTCACTGAAGTCGCTGCTGCAGTGGTTGCGTGCCGATGCGCGACTGCACGACCTTGGCTACACCGCGCTGCCTAGCGACGCAGCCCCGTTTCAGCGGCTCAAGGTGCGTGTCAAGCCGGAGATCGTGACGTTTCGCCAAGGCCTGATGCAGACCGAAACGCTGGGTGGTGTGCGCGTGGCACCTGGGCAATGGAACGCGCTGCTCGAATCGGTGCCCGGCTTGGTGGCAATCGACACCCGCAACGCGTTCGAGGTGGCCGCGGGCAGCTTCGTAGGCGCGGTCGATCCGGGCATTGCAGCGTTTTCAGAACTTCCCCATTGGATCGAGGCACAGCGCAGCGCCGGTGGCCTGCTGGCAGACAAGCCGCCGGTGGCCATGTTTTGCACCGGCGGCATTCGGTGCGAGAAATCGACCGCCCATCTGCGTGCACAGGGGTTTGGCTCGGTCTATCAATTGCACGGTGGTATCTTGCGCTACCTCGCGGAAGTGCCGCTGTCAGCGAGCCGTTGGCGCGGCAACTGCTTCGTGTTTGACGAGCGCATCTCGGTTGCACAAGGCATTCAGACCCAATCGATCGAGCAGACTGCATGGGATGGCGAGCGGGTCGATGAGAAAGCAAGCGTTACCAACCGCAACCGATCCGAGCGATGATGTGCCGGCAACAGAGCGCATGCGGTATCGTTCGCCTTGGGCCACAGCGCGTCGACCGGCCGCCGACCGGCGCCACGAGAACCCGTTCATTTGAAGATCCCACGCTTAGGAGCAACCCAGTCATGAAAATCAAATCGCCTGTATCCATCAGCCATGTGTTCGTTGCCGCTGCCGCGGCGCTGCTGCTGACGGCAGCTGGTCCGGCCGCTGCCGACCATCACATGAAAAGCAAGGCCAAGCACGGCCAGAGCCATTCCATGAAGAAGGCAGCCGCACGCTCTACCGACACTTGTGATGGTGGCGGCACTTGGCAGGACACGCAGACCTGTCGCAAAGAAGCCGCTGCAGCAAAAGCGGCTGCGCAACGCAACAACCTCGCCACCGGTGAAGACGCAAACTTTGAACGCAATCGCACGCTGCGTTGCCAGGGCTTGCCGGCTGGTGACCGCGACGCTTGCGTCGCCCGCATGGCACAACCTTCCAACGTGAGCGGCAGCGTCACCGAAGGCGGCATCTTGTACGAAGCAACGCAAAGCGTGCCAGCCGGCGCTACCAGCAATTCCTCGATGAATCAGGCACCAGCGCGCAGCACCATGCCAAGAGCACAGCAGCGTTCGACGCAACAACGCAGAGCAATGCCGCAGCAGCCGCCGCTGAAGTAAACCGCAGACCGGCATTCGCCCAAACGTCCGCGGCAGGCAAGAGCCGTCGACGACAAAGCCCGTGGACCACGAGATCGACCCGGGCTTTGTCGTTCATGGGTTCGTCACAACGGTGGCGCGCGTCTCAATGTTGCAGCGCGCCCGTTCGAGGTCGTGGTCACGCAGATGGCACTGCGGGAGGGAGAGCAAACCCCCTCCCCAGCTGGCTATTTTCGGCTCGGCGGCAGATCGGTGCAGCTGCCGTGCGCGACTTCCGCTGCCATGCCGATGCTCTCACCGAGCGTCGGATGCGGATGGATCGTCTTGCCGATATCGACAGCGTCTGCGCCCATCTCGATCGCCAACGCAACCTCGCCGATCATGTCACCGGCATGGGTGCCCACGATGCCGCCGCCGAGAATACAGCCATGACCATGGACCTCTGGTGAATCGTCGAACAGCAGCTTGGTGAACCCCTCGTCACGGCCGTTCGCAATCGCACGGCCGGAAGCGGACCACGGAAACAGGCCTTTTTTCACCTTGATGCCTTGCGCCTTGGCTTGGTCCTCGGTCAGGCCGACCCAGGCGACCTCCGGGTCGGTATAGGCCACGCTCGGAATCACGCGCGCGTTGAATGCGGCTGCCGCCAGCTCCTTGTTGCCCTGCAGCTCACCGGCGATCACTTCGGCGGCCACATGGGCTTCGTGCACGGCCTTGTGCGCAAGCATCGGCTGGCCGATCACGTCACCGATTGCGAAGATGTGCTGTACGTTGGTGCGCATCTGAATGTCGACCGGGATGAAGCCGCGGTCCGTGACCTTGACACCGGCTTTGTCCGCGCCGATCTTGCCGCCGTTCGGGCTGCGGCCAACCGCTTGCAGCACCAGGTCGTAAGTCTGAGGTTCGGGTGCGCCCTCGCCTTCAAAAGTGACTTCGATGCCGGCCGGCGTGGCTTTTGCGCCCACCGTCTTCGTCTTCAGCAGGATGTTGTCAAAGCGCGGCGCGTTCATCTTCTGCCAGACTTTCACCAAGTCGCGGTCGGCGCCCTGCATCAGGCCGTCGAGCATTTCCACCACATCGAGCCGCGCACCAAGCGTGCTGTAGACGGTGCCCATCTCGAGTCCGATGATGCCGCCGCCGAGGATCAGCATGCGCTTGGGCACTTCCTTCAAGCCGAGCGCGCCGGTGCTGTCGACCACACGCGGATCGTCGTTCGGCATGAACGGCAGTTGCACTGCCTGCGAACCGGCCGCGATGATGCAGTGCTTGAAACCGATCACCTGCTTTTTGCCAGTCAGCTCCCAGCTGGTGCCGGTGCTTTCTTCGACTTCGACATGGTTCACGCCTACGAACTTGCCGTAGCCGCGCACGGTGGTGACCTTGCGCATCTTGGCCATGGCCGCCAGTCCGCCGGTCAATTTGCCGACGACTTTCTCCTTGTGGGCGCGCAGCTTGTCGACATCCACCGTCGGCGCGGCAAACTTGACGCCGAGGCCCTCAAAGTGTTTGACCTCGTCCATCACGGACGCCACATGCAGCAGCGCCTTGGACGGAATGCAACCCACATTCAGGCAGACGCCGCCGAGCGTTGCATAACGCTCCACGAGGATCACCTTCAAGCCCAGATCGGCTGCGCGAAACGCGGCCGAATAGCCACCCGGGCCGGCGCCCAGCACGAGCAGGTCACAGTCTTGATCGGCTTTGCCTTCGTAGCGCGCGGCGGCTGGAGCGGGCGCTGTGGCTGCGGGAGCCGGCGCGGGCGCCTGCGATTCGCCTCGGGTCGCGGCGGCGCCCGCGTTGGCCGTCTGTGCCGCCGGCGCAGCAGCGCCTGTCGCTGGCGCTGCCGACGGTGTCGACTCAGCAGGACTTGAGGCAGCGGCTGCTTCGCCCGCTTCGATCGTGCAGACCACCGAGCCCTGCTTCACCTTGTCGCCGAGCTTGATCTTGAGCTCCTTGACCACGCCGCCCGCGCTTGCCGGGATCTCCATCGATGCCTTGTCCGACTCCACCGTGATCAAACTTTGCTCGGGCGTGATGGTGTCGCCTGGGTTGACGAGCAACTCGATCACGGCCACTTCGTCGAAGTCGCCAATGTCGGGAACCTTGAGCTCGATCAGTGCCATCTTGTTGTCGTCTCCATCGTCGATTGGGGAAGTTTCACAGCAGCACGCGGCGGAAGTCGCTGAGGAGTTGCGAAAAATAGGTCGCAAAGCGCGCGCCCGACGCGCCGTCGATCACGCGGTGGTCGTACGACAGCGACAGCGGCAACACCAGGCGCGGCATGAACTGCTTCCCATCCCAGCGCGGCTCCATCGTCGAGGTGCCGACGCCCATGATGGCGACTTCGGGTGCGTTGATGATGGGCGAGAAGTACTTCACGCCAATCCCGCCGAGCGACGAGATCGAGAAGCACGCGCCGCTCATGTCGGCAGGACCCATCTTGCCGTCGCGCGCCTTCTTGGCCAACTCGCCCATCTCCTTGGAGATCTGCATCACCCCTTTTTTGTCGCAGTCCCGTATCACCGGCACCACGAGCCCATTGGGCGTATCGGCCGCAAAGCCGATGTGAAAGTACTTCTTCAGCACGAGCTGATCGCCCTCGAGCGAGCTGTTGAATTCCGGGTATTGCTTCAAACCCGCTACCGCGGCCTTGATCATGAACGCGAGCATCGTGATCTTGATGCCGGCTTTTTCGTTTTCCTTGTTCGTCGCGACGCGGAACGCTTCGAGTTCGGTGATGTCGCTGTCGTCATGGTGCGTAACATGCGGGATCATGACCCAGTTGCGATGCAGGTTCGCACCGCTGATCTTCTTGATGCGGCTCATGTCCTTGCGTTCGACCTCACCGAATTTGGCAAAGTCGACTTTTGGCCACGGCAGCAGGTCGAGGCCGGCGCCGCTGCTGTTCGATGCAGCCGGCGCTTTGGCCGAAGCTGCCTTGGTCTGCGCCGCGCCAGCCATGACAGAGCGCGTGAAGCCCTGCACGTCTTCTTGCGTGATGCGGCCTTTCGGGCCTGAGCCCGTCATTTCGTCGAGCGGCACGCCGAGTTCGCGCGCGAACTTGCGAACCGAAGGCGATGCATGCGGCAGCCCCTGCCTGTGCGTGCCGGGATCGTGCGCAGGCACTTCGCTTTTTGTAGCACCAGGTGCAGCAACTGCTTGCGGCGAAGGCGCTTTTGCTGCCGAATCCTGCGACGCGGCAGCCGCCGTTGTGGCTGCCGCCGGGGTCGGTGCGGATGCGGGTGCCGACACCGGTGCAGCCGCCCCGCCCGCCCCCTCAAGGATTGCGAGCAAATCGCCCTGATTGACCTTGTCGCCGATCTTGACCTTGAGTTCCTTCAGCACGCCGCCGCTGCTGGCCGGAATCTCCATCGCTGCCTTGTCCGATTCGACCGTGATCAGGCTCTGCTCGGGCTTGATGGTGTCGCCGGGGTTGACCAGCAGCTCGATCACGGCAACGTCGGTGAAGTCGCCGATGTCCGGCACGTGGATTTCGAACGTGCCGTCGGCGGGTTGCGCAACGCCTTCAGCCACCGGCGCGGCGGCCGAAGGCGCAGAGGCTGCTGCAGATGTGGGTGCGGGTGCCGAGGCCGAGGCCGATGCGGCAGGCTGCTGCGCAGCCGGCGCTTGCGCGCTGCCGGCGGACTCGATCGTCAGCACGATCGAGCCTTGCTTGACCTTGTCGCCAAGCGCAACCTTGAGCTCCTTGATCACGCCCGCGTGGCTCGACGGAATCTCCATCGATGCCTTGTCCGACTCGACGGTGATCAGCGACTGCTCGGGCGCAATCGTGTCGCCGGGCTTGACCAGCAGTTCAATGACGGTCACCTCGTCGAAGTCGCCGATGTCCGGCACCTTCACTTCTACCAATGCCATGGGAATGTCTCCGGGAATGTGATTGGGTTCCGCGCGTCAGGCGTACAGCGGGTTGGTCTTGTCGGCGTCGATGCCGTACTTGACGATCGCATCCGCGACCGTCTGGACCTGGACCACACCGTCATCCGCCAACGCTTTAAGCGCCGCGACCGTGATGTAGTGCCGATCGATCTCGAAGTGCCGGCGCAGCCGGGTGCGGAAGTCGCTGCGGCCGAAGCCGTCGGTGCCCAGCACCTGATAGCGGCGGCCACTCGGGATGAACAGGCGAATCTGCTCCGCATAAGCCTTCATGTAATCGGTCGATGCAACCACCGGCCCGGTGCTGCCCCGAAGCTGCTTTGCGACGAACGACTGGCGCGGTGCCTCGGTCGGATGCAGCAGATTCCAGCGCTCGGTGTCCTGCCCGTCGCGCGCGAGTTCGTTAAAGCTTGGGCAGCTCCAGATCGCGGCGGCCACGCCCCAGTCTTTCTCGAGCAGTTCCTGCGCTGCGAAGCTCTCGCGCAGGATCGTGCCGCTACCGAGCAGTTGCACCGAAGGTGCCTCTTTTCCCTTTCCCGACTCGATGGCTGGCGCCTGCTTGCACAGGTACATGCCTTTCAAAATCTGCTCTTCGGTGCCCGGCTGCAGACCCGGCATCGGGTAGTTTTCGTTCAGGAGCGTCAAATAGTAGAAGACGTTTTCCTGCTTTTCCACCATGCGCTTCAGGCCAGCATGAATGATCACGCCGACTTCGTGCGCGAAGGTCGGGTCGTAGCTGACACAGTTCGGAATGGTGCCGGCCAGGATGTGGCTGTGGCCGTCTTCGTGCTGCAGCCCTTCGCCGTTCAATGTGGTGCGCCCCGAAGTGCCGCCGAGCAGGAAACCACGTGCCTGCATGTCACCGGCGGCCCAGGCCAGATCCCCGACGCGTTGAAAACCGAACATCGAGTAGTACACGTAGAACGGCATCATGATGCGGTTGTTCGTGCTGTAGCTCGTTGCAGCGGCGATCCAGCTCGACATGCCCCCGGCCTCGTTGATGCCTTCCTGCAAGATCTGGCCGGACTTGTCTTCCTTGTAGTACATGACCTGCTCGCGGTCCACCGGGGTGTAGAGCTGGCCTTTCGGGTTGTAGATGCCAATCTGGCGAAACAAGCCTTCCATGCCGAACGTGCGTGCTTCGTCCACCAGGATCGGCACCACCCGGGGGCCGAATGCCTTGTCACGCAGCAGTTGCGTCAGAAAGCGCACGAACGCCTGCGTGGTCGAGATTTCGCGGCCATCTGCGGTCGGCTCGATCACGGCCTTGAACGTTTCCAGCGGCGGGATCGTGAAGCTCTCATCGGACTTCGGCAGACGTGCCGGCAGATAGCCGCCAAGCGCCTTGCGGCGTTCCTGCAGGTACTGCATCTCGGGCGTGTCGTCGGCCGGCTTGTAGAACGGCACTTCGGCCAGCTGGCTGTCGGGAATCGGGATATTGAAGCGGTCCCGGAACACCTTGATCACGTCGTCGTCGAGCTTCTTGGTCTGGTGCACCGTGTTCTTGCCCTCGCCGATCGAGCCCATGCCGAAGCCCTTCACGGTCTTGATGAGCAGCAGCGTAGGCTGGCCCTTGTGCTTGACGGCCGCATCGAACGCTGCATAGACCTTTTGCGGATCGTGGCCGCCCCGGCGCAGCGCCCAGATTTCGTCGTCGGTCATGTGCGAAACCATCTCCAGCGTGCGCGGGTCGCGGCCGAAGAAGTTCTTGCGCACGAACGCGCCGTCGTTTGCCTTGAACGCCTGATAGTCGCCATCGAGCGTGTCCATCATCAGCTTGCGCAAGGCACCGTCCTTGTCCTTCGCAAGCAGCGGATCCCAGTCCTTGGCCCAAAGCAGCTTGAGCACGTTCCAGCCAGAGCCGCGAAACTCGGCTTCGAGCTCCTGCACGATCTTGCCGTTGCCCCGCACCGGGCCGTCCAGGCGCTGCAGATTGCAGTTGATCACGAAGACCAGGTTGTCGAGATTCTCACGCGCAGCCAGGCTGATCGCGCCCATGGATTCCGGCTCATCCATCTCGCCGTCGCCGCAGAACACCCAGACCTTGCGTCCTTCGGTGTTCGCAATGCCGCGCGCATGCAGGTATTTCAGAAACCGCGCCTGGTAGATCGCCATCAAGGGGCCAAGTCCCATCGAGACGGTCGGAAATTGCCAGAACTCGGGCATCAATTTGGGATGCGGATAACTCGACAACCCCTTGCCATTGACCTCCTGGCGGAAGTTCAGCAATTGCTCCTCAGTCAGTCGACCCTCAAGGTACGCGCGGGCATAAATGCCGGGCGACGAATGACCCTGGATATACAGCAGATCGCCGCCGTGCTTCTCATCGGCGCCATGCCAGAAATGGTTGAAGCCCGCGCCGAACATCTGCGCAAGCGATGCAAACGAGCCGATATGGCCGCCCAGGTCGCCGCCGTCTTCCGGATGCAGACGGTTCGCCTTGACCACCATTGCCATTGCGTTCCAGCGCATATAGGAACGCAGCCGTTCTTCGATTTCGAGATTGCCCGGCGAGCGCGCTTCCTGATCGGGCTCGATCGTGTTGACATAGCCGGTATTTGCGGAAAACGGTTTGTCGATGCTTTGCTGGCGGGCGGCCTCCAGCAACTGATCGAGCAGGAAGTGCGCACGCTCCGGGCCTTCGCTTGCGATGACGGCAGTAAGCGCATCGGTCCATTCACGCGTTTCCTGGGGGTCGCTGTCCTGCGGGGGCAGATTACTGGCCGGCGATGGGGTCGGTGACATGCGAGAAATCTCCTGAAGCTTGTGGTTCGTTACGCGGGGCGCGCGAATACTTGCAAATCCTTCGCCGCCAACGCATCGAATGTATCCGTCTGCCGAGGTATGCCCACTGTGGAGGGCTGGGCAGTTGACGCCGACCGAAGGACCGCCCCGGGTCGCAGCACATCTTAAACTTGGGTGCAATGGCCCATTCTGTGTTTCACCCGGAGATCGAAGAACGTCCGGCGCCGGGTTTTCTGAATTGGTGCCGGCGTTGGTGGCAACGTCAGTCGCCAAGCCTGCAGGACAACCTGACGCTGCTCGCGCCGTTGGCTTCCGTGCTGGTGTTTCTGGTCGCCGTGGCGACTGCGCTGTGGTATCTGCGGGCTGAGGAGATCGACCGCGAGCACGACTCGGTGCGGCGCGACGTTGAATATGCGCATCAGCAGGTGCGTCTGCGCCTGCTCGAGCGGCAGGAGCAGCTGATGCTGCTGGCGCGCGACATCGTGAATGTGCACGTCGGACCGGTGCGATTCAGCGAGCGCGCCGAGCGCATGTTGATGGAGCACCCGGAGCTGATCTCCCTCAGCTGGGTGGACAGCCAGGGCGTTGTGCTGGCCACGCAGGCTGCCCCGAGTGTGCTGGCTTGGCAGCGTCGGCAGCCGGGCCGATCGTTGCACGATGCGGAGACCGAAAACGCGTTTGCTTTGGCGCGCGATCTCAAGCAACCGGTTTATGCACAAGACACCGTCGGCACGCCGGTGCCCCCGCCGCTGCAGTTGCACATCCCGCTCTACAGCACCACGCGCTTCAATGGCGATCTGCTTGCGGAGATGTCGCTCGACGGGCTGATGCGCTATGCGGTGTCGGCCGACATTGCAAGCAAATACGCGGTGTCGTTTCTGGACCGGGACGGTGCGGTACTGGCCGGCGCGGCGTTGCGGGAGCAGGACCCGCCGCGCTGGATCGGCTCGGCCGGCGCGCCGTACCGCTACGACGTGCCGGTGTCCCCTGTGGGCAACGGCCTGCGCCTGAGCGCGCAAGCCTATCGAACCTCACAAGGCGTGATCGGCAGCAGTCTTTTGTGGCTGGTCGGTGCTTTGAGCGCGCTCACCGCCTGGATGCTGGTCGCCACGTCGCGCCACACGCGGCGCCGACTGCAGGCGCAGCAAGCGTTGGTGGCCGAGACGAACTTTCGCCGCGCGATGGAAAACTCGATTCTCACCGGCATGCGCGCGCTCGACGTGCACGGCCGCATCACTTACGTGAACGCAGCGTTTTGCCAGATGACGGGCTGGAGCGAGGCCGAACTGGTCAACCAGACCGCGCCGTTTCCGTACTGGCCTGAGGCCGACCGCGAAGCGCTTGCAGCGCGTCTCGACGACGAACTTCATGGCCGCACCGGGCCCGGCGGGATGCAGGTGCGCGTGCAGCGGCGCGACGGCACGTTGTTCGACGCACGCATGTACGTCTCCCCGCTGATCGATGCGCGCGGCGTGCAGGCCGGCTGGATGACATCGATGACCGACATCACCGAGCCGAACCGGATTCGCGAGCAGTTGTCGGCTTCCTACGAACGCTTCACGATCGTGCTCGAATCGCTCGACGCGTCGGTATCGGTCGCACCGCTGGGCAGCGCCGAACTGGTGTTTGCCAACAAGCTCTATCGCCAGTGGTTCGGTGCGCAGGCGCAGGGCCACCTGACGCTGATCATGGAGGCCGGGGCGCCGCCCAAGACGACCGACGTCGACCAGCCGCAAGACGACGTCGACTCGATGGCCGGCCTGCCGTCGAGCACCTTGACCACGGCCGATTCGGGCAGCGCCGAGATCTACGTGCCCGAGCTGGGCAAATGGCTCGAAGTGCGTTCGCGTTATCTGAACTGGGTGGACAGCCGGCTTGCGCAGATGGTGATTGCCACCGACATCACGCCGCGCCGGCTCGCCGAAGAGCTATCGGCGGCGCAAGCCGAACGCGCGCAGTCGGCCAGCCGTCTGATCACGATGGGCGAAATGGTCTCCAGCGTGGCGCACGAGTTGAACCAGCCGCTGACCGCGATCAACAATTACTGCAACGGCATGGTCACGCGCATCCATGCGAAACAGATCGATGAGGCCGCGTTGCTCGCTGCGTTGAAGAAAACGTCGCATCAGGCGCAGCGCGCGGGCCAGATCATTCAGCGCATCCGATCGTTTGTGAAACGCAGTGAGCCGAATCGGACAGCGTCCGACGTTTCGGCGATCGTGCAGGAGGCGGTTGAACTGGTTGAGATCGAACTGCGGCGCCGGCACGTACGGCTCTCACACCAGATCCAAGCCCGCCTGCCACCATTGTGGGTCGATCCGATTCTGATCGAGCAGGTGCTGGTCAATCTGCTGAAGAACGCGGTCGAGGCGATCGACCATGCCCAGCGGCCGAACGCGCGGCGCAACGTGGGCCTGCGCGTGACTGCCGTGGTGGTATCGGGACAGCCGATGATCGAGTTCAGCGTGACCGACACCGGTTCGGGCCTGAGCCAGGAAGTGCTCGATCGGTTGTACGAAGCGTTTTTTTCAACCAAGGCCGAAGGCATGGGCATCGGGCTGAATCTGTGCCGCAGCATCGTCGAGTCTCACCAAGGCCGCATGAGCGCAGACAATCTCTACAATGGCGCCGAAATTTCGGGCTGCCGCTTTTCCTTCTGGCTGCCGGCCACTGCGCCGCCGCATGCCGCCCTGCTCCCCTTGCCCGACGCCCCGCCGCCCGGCATTACCAAGGCCACCGCCCCATGAGTTTGACCGCAAGAAAAGGCACCGTCTATGTGGTGGACGACGACGAGGCCGTGCGCGATTCGCTGCAGTGGTTGCTCGAGGGCAAGGACTACTACGTGCGCTGTTTCGAGTCGGCCGAGTCGTTTTTGAACCGTTACGATCCGCGCGAAGTCGCCTGCGTTCTCATCGATATCCGTATGGACGGCATGAGCGGGCTGGAGCTGCAGGACAAGCTGATCGAACGCCGCTCGCCGCTGCCAATTGTCTTTGTGACTGGCCACGGCGACGTACCGATGGCGGTGGACACGATGAAAAAAGGCGCGATGGATTTCATCCAGAAGCCGTTTGACGAACCGCAGCTGTTGCGACTGGTGGAACGCATGCTCGAACACGCGCACGGCGCCTTCGTTGACCAGCAGCAGGCCGCGAGTCGCGAAGCGCTGATGGCGCGGCTCACCACGCGGGAAGCCCAGGTGCTCGAGCGCATCGTCGCGGGCCGGCTGAACAAGCAGATTGCCGATGACCTCGGCATCAGCATCAAGACGGTGGAAGCGCACCGCGCCAACATCATGGAAAAGCTCAACGCCAACACGGTGGCCGACTTGCTGAAGACCGCACTGGGTCAGCCGAGCCCGGTCAAGGCATGACAACGGCAACGATGCATCCATCGCGCTGCTTGTCATGACCGCCAAGTTGATCGACGGCGCGGCAGTCGCACGTGCGGTGCGCGCCCAGGTGGCGCAGCGTTGCGCCGAGTACGTGAGCCGCCATGGCAGCCCCCCGGGTCTGGCGGTGCTGCTGGTGGGCGACGATCCGGCCAGCGCCGTTTACGTACGGCACAAAGTGACGGACAGCGAAGAAGCCGGCCTGCGTTCCATGCTGGAGCGGCACCCCGCCACGTTGACCGAAGCCGACTTGCTTGCGCGCGTGCACGCGCTCAACGCCGACCCGCGCGTGCACGGCATCCTGGTGCAGCTGCCACTGCCTGCGCAGATCGATCCGCAACGCGTGATCGAGGCAATCGATCCGGCCAAGGACGTGGACGGTTTTCACGTTGCGAACGCGGGGGCATTGCTGGTTGGCCGCCCTGGCTTTTTGCCCTGCACACCGTACGGATGCATGAAACTGATCGACAGTCTCGAGCCGTCCGGCCGCCCCGCCAACTTGCGCGGCAAGCATGCGGTGGTGATCGGCCGCAGCAACACGGTCGGCAAGCCGATGGCGCTGTTGCTGTTGCAGCGCGATGCGACCGTCACGATATGTCACAGCGGCACACCAGACTTGGCCGCACAGGTCGCCCAAGCCGACTTGGTGGTGGCTGCCGTCGGCCGGCAAAACCTGGTGACCGCCGACATGGTCAAGCCCGGCGCGATCGTGCTGGATGTCGGCATGAACCGCGATGCGCAAGGTCGGCTTTGCGGCGACGTCGACTTCGCCGCAGTGCGTGAAGTGGCGGGCCACATCACGCCCGTGCCCGGCGGCGTCGGCCCGATGACGCGCGCGATGCTGCTGTCCAACACGCTGGATGCAGCCGAACGGCTGGCTGCTGCAACTTAGCTGCAACCTGCCCCAGCGCCGGCCGGGCATCGGGCTAAAATGCATTGGCCTTTAGTGAGGAAGCGTGGCAGAGCGGTTGAATGCACCGGTCTTGAAAACCGGCGATGTTTTGCGACATCCGTGAGTTCGAATCTCACCGCTTCCGCCAGATTAACTTTTAAGTGATTGATTTACTTAGGATTTTTCTGTGCGACCTTTTCTACCCTTCCAAACGCCCGCCCAAATTCCAGCCGGTGGAGTTTTTACGGAATTGCACGGAGCTCTACGACGCGCTGGAAGTTTTTCCAGTACAGACGAAAAGTCTTGTCCTAGTGGTATGTGGGTATTGAGCCTCTCCGCATATGCGCCGAACTTACCCAACTCTCAACTCATAGGTCCCACGGAGTTATAAGCTCTCCCCGACAAGTTATTTTCCCTAAAAGGCGAATTTGTACGTCGATCCGAAATGGTCCAGGATATGCCCGACATCGGCTTCAAGGACTTGGGCGGTTCTGCATTTGGCAGCCATCCAGGTGTGCTTGATTTTGT
>JBBPYC010000101.1:0-26319 GCA_038200275.1 Burkholderiales bacterium | reverse complement strand
GCACAGCACCACATGCGGCAGGTCATACATCCTGCCTTGGCCTCGCCTACTGTCTTCCACGTCCCTCAAGTCTGTCAGCGTCAACATCAGGTCTGTCTATCTCATCAAGGTAGGGGGATTCTCAGCGTTGAACAGCCCTGCAAGCAATACCGTCATCAAAAAGCAAGAAAACTATTCGACCGCCGTTTGACTAATTGGGAAGTCCCTGTAGCCAAGTTAGGCGTTGTCCGCATTTTGCCTCCGAAAATTCTTAATTATTGGCGAATTGCTGGGTTTGTCAGAAATGGCTCAAGAAGTAATGCAGCTAGATCGTAGCTTGCTTGGACCAATTTTTCGTCTCTCGGATTGCCAGGCATTTTCCCGCCATGAAACAAATTACACCGTACTTGATAGATGCAGCTAATCACTTGTGATAGGTTTTCAGCATTACTAATTGTCCGCTGTCTTCGGGTTGCAACATCATAGACACCCCGTTCTTTCAGCACTAGCACTGCTCGCTTGTACTTTTCATTACCACGCAAAAGAAGTCGATGTCGATCGATAATTTCCGGTTCGCCTGCGAATGCTCTAACTTGATCCCAATCGCCGTAATCACCAGAATTTTGTGAAGCGTAAAGCGCATTAAACGCAACCCAAAGCGCGACAAATCTAAAGAAGACATCGTCACGCTCTACATCGTCTCCACGCGCCAAGGCATACCATTTTTCGATGATTTCACCGATGTTCATAAATTTTGTTGATCAGTGATTAAAGATTGAGATGCTTAACTTACTAATTCAGACGCCGCCGTAGGCGGTCGGCTGCAATGCCGGGTTAGACTATATTCTCTATGTCTATCAGCTTCCGTACATAAGTAACAGGATTCACAACGACACGCCTGTAACTGAGCCCAGGTCGTGCGCTAGAGACCCGACGGATAATTTCAGTTACCGCAGTTTGTGGTGTATTAATACCGAAAATAATACCAGTTACTGCACCTTCAAACTTGATTTTTGCGTTAACATCGAAGTTTTTTCCGAAAGGAGGCATTGCCTGAAGAACATACGCTATTCGCCATTCTGCTTCAGTATGCCACTCCATCGCTTTTGCATATAACGTAGCAACGAGTTTCCCCTCATCTCTATCAACAGGATTTAAGACTGGAATGACATCCGAGTAATTGACTGGATGGAGCGTCTCGGAGCGCCATCCTTCGTCGCAATGGTATTCGATGCAAATGCCACCATGATCGATAGAGTGCCCGTTATCGTCAACAAATTTTGCATAATTTGCCCACATAGAATAGTTGACGGGATTAGTTGTGAAGCTAGCGACGCGTAATATATGCGATTGAACATACCGCATGTATTGAATTACATGGTCAGGTGCCATGTATGAGGCTCTTTTAACTTCCTCCAATAGCTTTTTCGACTTTGCTTCGAGATAGACAGGATCAGTGATGTTTTCCGTTGTGGAAACTGCTTGCCGCCAGTAATTTAATATGTCTTCATCTGTTCCTGAAAACTGAACTATAAAACGACCTTCATCAGGGTCATTTAAATCTTTGAGCGCCGCAAGGTAAACCGCCTCCTCAATCAACTCAAATTCCACCGTTCGCTCAAAGGTGTCAGGTGACAATGATCGATACCTATAGAGATTGGTTGGTAACTGGCCTGTATAGGTGATGAACTTTCGTTCGTTTGGTTTGCTCTCTACCCACATGATATTTTATTGAATTCTATTTTCGCCTAACGTTTGAGATAACCGGCATGACCCGGCTTGTCGGGGCATGTCCGGTTGATTGAAGGGTTAGGCGACGCCTTCATGCTGAGTGGCTGATCTCTGGGTCGCGGTGCTTTACCAGAGCTTCTTGAATAGCTCGACGAATTCCTTCCAGTTTCCCAAGGCGACTGAAATCGCTGTTGACACGACGATACTGATGACGGCCCAACGAACCGTGGCCTTTACGCCAGATTCCCCTTCAAGCTGGACCGGGCGGATGATGCTTTTATAGACATCTTCATACTTATCCGCCACCGATGAGACCGCCTGAAAGTGCTTTTCAATTTCCCCGATATGACTAAGCAATGGATTGAGCAGATTATTCTCTTCTGCGGACTTGCGAGCGGCCTTTAGCTGAATCTCTGCTCCGGAAATTTCAGTCTTAAGCCGATCTGGATCGAACGTCAAAATTTCGCTGATGCGACGCCGCAGATGGACTAAGTCGCTCTCTATCTCTTCAAGAAGAGCGGCGAGATGTGTTGCGGTCTGCTTGGTGCAGCCCGCACCAATGTATGGCGCGAAGCCATCCTCACCGACCTCTTCGTAGTAAATTAATCCAGCTTCATTTAATTCATAGAGATGTCGATCAAGGACGTTTCCATTTGAGAAGAGTTGACCAAGTTCCTCGAAGAACTTTTTGCTCTTCTGATCGATGAAGCCTTTTTCGTCTGAATGCCGAATGAAGCAGGCGAGAAGCCGAGCGGTTGTGGTCTTGTCTATTTCGGTGGTCATTCGCGATTGTCAGGATATTGTCCAGCCTTGCCTAATGGACCAAGCTAAGCGGCGGCGTAGCCGTCCGCTTGAGCGCCGAGTTAGACACAGAAGCCAAAACGGGAAACCCCAACTTGACGACGACCGCTAACTGCGAAAAAGCACCTCGCCACGGAGGCGGCGCAGTGCTTGAAAAATGATAGCTACTAGCGCAAGCTACACAAGCGCCAGAGCCACAAAAAACTTGAAACCGGCGCAGCCAAGAAGGCAAAGCCCGGCACGCAGCAAAACACCCAACGGATAAACGTTTGAGAAGGTGAATGCAGGTGGATAAACCATGGGCCAGGATAAAGCGATTTTCAGAGCGGGCTAACGCCCGAGTTCAGCGAGCGGCGCAGCCGTCCGCTGCAACGCCAAGTTAGGCACAGAAGATTGGGAGTGCGCGACGCTGGATGCAACGCAAGAACAGCGCGAATAAGCCAGCGCACAAGCCGCACTACCGAAACCATAGCGCACAACGAAGGCTGGATAAGCGGCGCAGCCCTTTTTGGCTTGAGCTTTCGCATGGCGCTGCGCTTGCTGAGCTTAACTAGAATTAGACCGCAACCATCGTAACTGGGCACGTCGCCTAACGCAGTGTCTCAATGAGGTTTGCCATAGTGCGCTCGCCTCACAACTGCATTTAGGCAAACCTAAAAATTCGCGGATGGTTGCCGCAACCGGATGACTTTGCATGGCGGGGTTTCAGACAAAGCCACGTACTTCTGATCTGATCCGACCACCACCGTCGCACCCAAGCGGTTAGTAAGTCAACTCCAGCATCGTCACATTCCCCTCAGCCGCTGGCCAAGTCCGTCCGGTGACCTTCTCCCCATTGAACTCCGCAGCCACAGCTCGCTGCGCGTCATCGGCCAGCTTGAGCTTCGCGCTTGAAACCCCAGCGCCGGTCGCCGGCACGCCGGGCAGCTTGTTTTTCCCATCCAACTTCATCGTGTCCCGTTCCGCATCAAAGTAACCGCGCGGTCGCGTGAAGACGACGATCGCCTTCGCATCGCGGTCGGCTTCGGCGATGCGCTCGGGCTTCATTTGCACGACATCGCTGGAGCGTGGGAACGGGCTGCGGTAGATGTGGGTGGTTGCGTAGCCGGGGGCGCTAAGGACGAATTCAAGTGCGGTCGTGGGCGCGGTCTGGAGCGGACCCCAGCGGCCGTCGGCGCCGATGGTCGTTTTGAGGAGGGGCTGGTCATTGCCTCCACGGCGCATGCCGGAATCGGCGTCCACCGCGTAGACGACGAGTTGCGCACCGACCAGGGGCTGGTTGTTGCTGAAGTTGCCGCTTTTGGGATCGAGCGGATCGGCGCCGAGGCCGGTCACGCGGCCGGACAGTTGGATGTCGCCCTGCTGCGGCGTGACATCGGTGGTGCGCGGCGGCTCGCCGGTCAGGAACTGGTAGGTGGCGGCGAAGGCAGCGGGGGAGAAGGAGGTTTCGCGGTGGTCGACTTTTGGCAGCGCGACGTTGGTGGCGCCTTTGAGCGCGGGGCCGTCGTAGCCGATGTTCGTGGCTTTGCCGACGGCGCCGACCCAGCGGCCGTCGGGTTGGGCGTATTTGTCGTTGTTCTCGGAGCGGATGGTGAGCCACTTGACGCCGGGGGTGACTTCGTCGCCCTGTGCGTTCTTCGGCTCGTTGAGTTGCTTCATGAACGTGCTGAGCGCGGAGAACTCGCTGTTCTCCCGAAAGCCGGGGATCGACCAGATGCCATGCGCGGGGTTGCCGCCGAGCACGACGTGGCTCACTTCGCTTGCGCCGCCCAGGTTCTGCACGTAGTTGCGGATCGTGTTGCCGCCGCGGGAATTGCCAAGCAGCACGACCTTCTTTGCGCCGGTGTTGGCCAGCACTTTTTCGACTTGGGCTTTCAGGAACGCGGCCGATTCGGTGGTGGAGCTGCGGCCGGGTTGGGCGACTGCGTCGTCGTCGCGCGATAGCGGGTAGGGCTGGTCCAGTGCGATCAGGCGGTCTTTGGGCCAGCCATTTGATTCGAAGCGCCAGATGGTGGTCTGCCACAGCGCGGCGGAGTCGCCGTTGCCGTGCATGAAGACGATGGGTGGGTGCGGGTCAGCCATGGCGGGCGATTGTTGAGCGAAGGCCGACGGGTTGTAGGAAGCCAGCGTGCAGGTTGCCAGCGTAAGGGTCAGCAGACGGCGGCGTGTGGGAGCAAAACGTTGGTTCATGTGCAGTGCGTTGGTTTGAGTTCGGACCCAAGGAGTAGAGCCTGAAACAAAAAAATACCCGTCCGGGGAAACCCCGAACGGGCAATGGAAAGATTTGACCTGCCGCCAGGGCAGGGGGTCACGGATCAGCCGGACAACACGCCGGCGTCACCCGGTGATGGCGGTATGCGGCGCGTCAGGCGAACACGCCAGCCGATTCCTGCATACGGTCGGACACCTGACCCAAATGATGGCCGGTGTCGCCGAACGTCATCTCCAGTTGCGTGAGCTTCTTGAAATAGTGGCTGCCGACGTATTCGTCCGTCACGCCGATGCCGCCGTGCAGCTGCACGCACTGCTGGCCGACGTAGCGCATCGAATTGCCAATCTGGTACTTGGCGCGTGCCATCGCGCTGCGCCGCTCCTTGGCTGGTGCGTTCAGCTTGAGGCTGGCGTAATAACTCATGGAGCGGGCCAGCTCCAGCTGCATCTTCACGTCCGCCATGCGGTGGCGCAGCGCCTGGAAGGTGCTGATGACCACGCCGAACTGCTTGCGCTGGTTCATGTAGTCGACCGTGAGCGCGACGAACTTTTCCATCGTGCCGACGGCTTCTGCGCAGACGGCGGCGATGCCGATGTCGACGGCGTGTTCGAGTGCGGTCAGGCCGTCTTCGGTGATCAGCGTGGCGGGCGAATTGTTGAATGCGACTTCGGCTGCGCGGGAGCCGTCTTGCGTGCCGTAGCCTTTTGCTTCCACGCCCGATGCGGACCGTTCCACCAGGAACAGCGCCATCTTGCCTTGCAGCTGCGCGGGCACCAGCAGCGCGTCTGCCATGTCGCCGGCAGGCACCACGCTTTTGAGGCCGGTGACCTGGTAGCCGTCAGCGCCTTTTTTGGCGGTTGCCTCGCAGACGTCGAACTGGTAGCGTGAGCCGCGTTCCTGATAAGCCAGCACGACCAGAGCTTCGCCCGATGCAATCTTCGGCAGCCACTGGGACTTGACGTCTTCCGGTGCATAACCGCTGATCACGCCACCGGCGATCAACGCCTGCGCGATCGGCTCCAGCACGATGCCTTTGCCAAGCTCTTCCATCGTGACCATC
This sequence comes from Burkholderiales bacterium, assembly GCA_038200275.1. Taxonomy (GTDB): domain Bacteria; phylum Pseudomonadota; class Gammaproteobacteria; order Burkholderiales; family Burkholderiaceae_C; genus JBBPYC01. Next base: position 20,536 of record JBBPYC010000101.1, on the reverse strand, counting down.
GCCTCGACCGGGCCCATGCCCATGCCGCCGTGGTCGTCGGACACATACAGGCCGGTCAGGCCGAGTTCAGCCAGCTCGCCGTAGGTGGCGCGGTCGAAGCCGCCATCCTTGACGGATTTGCGCATGCGCTCGAAGTCATACGCTTTCTCAACCCATTTGCCGACGGCGTCGCGCAGCGATTGCTGGTCTTCGGTGAATTCAAAATCCATGTTGGTTCGTCTCCTGATTTGTCTGTGTGTTTAGCCCAAGACCGTCTGGGCAACGATGGTGCGCTGCACTTCGCTGGAGCCGCCGTAGATCGTGGTCTTGCGCATGTTGAAGTAGTTGGATGCAAGCGGCGCATTCGCGACCACGCCGCCCGGGAAACCGCCCAGGGCACCCAGGGCTTGATCGGCTTGCCAGCCGGCTTCCTTGGCCTCCTCGATCAGCGGCAACGCGTACGGGCCCGCGGCCAGCATCATCAGTTCGGTGTAGCGCTGCTGAATCTCGCTGCCGCGGATCTTGAGCAGGGCGGCCACGTCGAGTGCGTTCTTGCCGGACTTCTCGGCCGACAGCACGCGCAGCACCATCATTTCCAGCGCGACGACGTCGACTTCAACCTTGGCGATCTCGTCACGGAAACGCATGTCGTCATAGACGCCTTCGGTTTTGGCGATGCGCTTCAGGCGTTCCAGCTCGCGCTTGGCGCGGTTCACGTCGGCGATGTTGGTGCGTTCGTGGCTCAGCAGGTGCTTGGCGTACGTCCAGCCCTTGTTCTCTTCACCCACCAGGTTTTCGACCGGCACTTCGACGTTGTCGAAGAACACTTCGTTGACTTCAGGCTCGCCGTCCAGCAGCACGATCGGGCGCACCGTCACGCCTTTGGACTTCATGTCGATCAGCAGGAAGCTGATGCCGGCCTGCGGCTTGCCTTCGGTGCTGGTGCGCACCAGGCAGAAGATCCATTCGCCGTACTGGCCCAGCGTGGTCCAGGTTTTCTGGCCGTTCACGATGTACTTGTCGCCTTTGAGTTCAGCGCGACACTTGACTGAAGCCAGATCAGACCCCGCTCCCGGTTCGCTGTAACCCTGGCTCCACCAGACTTCGCCGCTCGCAATGCCGGGCAGAAAGCGCTTTTGCTGCTCTTCATTGCCGAACGTCATGATCACGGGCGCGACCATCACCGGGCCGAACGGCACCACGCGCGGCGCGCCGGCCATGGCAAGTTCTTCTTCGAACAGGTGTTTCTGCACCGCGTTCCAGCCGGGTCCGCCGAACTGCTTGGGCCAGCCGTAGCCAAGCCAGCCTTTTTTGCCGAGGATCTTGGCCCAGTTCTGCATGTCGTCACGGGTCAGCCGCAACGCGTTGTGCACCTTGTTTGAGATGTCCTTGGGCAATGCATCCTTGACCCAGGCGTGAATCTCTTCACGGAATTGCTGCTCTTCGGGGGTAAACGCCAAATCCATTGCTGATGTCTCCTTGATTTCAGGCTGAAGTTGTAGCACGCACACTTGACAGATTCTGTCAGGGTGGGGACAAGCCCAACTCAGCGCAGACCATTGCCAGCGTGGCGCGTGTGGCGGCGAGTTCCGATTCCAGCTGCGTCACGCGTGCTTCCAGCGCTTCGCGCCCAGGTTCGCCGCGGTCGGCCGACGCACCAGCGCCATCGTCCACTGTCGCATCGACGGGGCCGCACAGCAGCTGCGCCCAGCGTTGTTCACGCATCCCGGCGCGGCGCGGGAGCAGCACGACCAGCGGGCCACCGTTTTCTTCCGGGCGCCGCTGCAGTTCATCAAGAAAAGCCTCGACCGATGAGATGTCGGCGAAGCGGTGCCAGCGCTCGGCGTTCAGCCGCAGCTCACCCGCGGTCTGCGGCCCGCGCAACATCAGCAGGCCGAGCAGGGCGGCCGATTGGTTCGGCACACCGTAGCCGCGTTCGGCGTTGTGCTGCCAGCGTGCGGTGCGGCCGCCGCTGTTTTCCAGCACCAGGCTGAGCAGCTTCAGATCATCCAGCGCCTGTTGCACTTGCGATTCGTCCAGTTGCATCAGTGGATCGCGGCTGGAACGCTGGTTGCAGCCGGAGACCAGCGCGTTCAGTGTGAGCGGGTAGCTGTCAGGCACCGTGCGTGCCTTTTCCATCAGCGTGCCGAGCACGCGTGCTTCAATTGGGGAGAGTGGTCGCACGTTGGTTTGCTTCCTGCTTTGTACGCATGCAATCGATGAAGAACATTGTGATTTTGATCTCCGGCGGCGGCTCGAACATGGCCGCCATCGTGCGCAGCGCACAGCAAAGCGGCTGGCAGACCCGGTTCGACGCCAGGATCGCGGCCGTTGTCAGCAACCGCCCGGCTGCGGGGGGTCTGACGTGGGCCGCAGCGCAGGGCATCGCAACCGCCGTGGTGGACCACCGTGCGCACCCAGCCCGCGCCGAGTTCGATGCCGAGTTGATGCGCGTGATCGATGGGTTTCAACCGACGCTGTTGGTGCTGGCCGGCTTCATGCGCATCCTCACGCCAGGCTTCGTCGCGCACTACGCAGGCCGCATCGTCAACATTCACCCTTCGCTGCTGCCGGCGTTTGCCGGGCTCGACACGCACCAGCGCGCAATCGACGCCGGCTGCCGCTTCGCCGGCGCAAGCGTTCATCAAGTGACGGCGGTGCTCGACGACGGGCCGATCCTGGGCCAGGCCGTGGTGCCGATCCTGCCCGCCGACGATGCCGCAGCGTTGGCCGCGCGTGTGCTGACGCAAGAGCATCTGCTGTATCCGCGCGTGCTTGCTGAATTGCTACTAAAAATGTAGCTGAAAAGGACGAATGGACGGGCGGCCCGGTCTGAAAACGCTTGAAAATTGGCTGGCGTCGCTGGACGCAGCCCAACAAATCCCAGACTACCCAAGGTTGCAGCGCCGCTGCCGATGGGCGCGATGCCGAGGCCAAGCCAGCCGTGCACGTTCAGCGAACACGCCGCTGGGCTGCGCCTGCGGCGTGCCGTCCCTTCACACGCGCGTTAGGCCCAAGCACGGCCGCCGCCGCCCGCGATGTGAGAATCCCTCGCATGCATCCAAACGCCTTGCTCGAAGCCACCACCGATTTGCTGCGCCTCGTGCTGCGCTTTGAACACCCAGCCGATGCGGTGGTCGACCGTTTTTTCCGCGATCAGCGCAAGTCGCAGGCGTTTGGTCCGCGCGAACGCTCCACATTGACGGAGACCGTGTTCAATGTGCTGCGTCAGCGGTTGCTGTTCGAGCACTTTGCGCCGTCCGGCACGGGCGCCAAGGAGCGCCGGCTCGCGTTGCTCGGGTTCGCGGCGCCGCGCGACTTTTTGAAAACCGGCTTGAGCGAGGTGGAGAAGCGCTGGCTTGACGAGTGCGATGCGATCGATCCGAACGGGTTGCTGGATCGGCACCGGCACAACCTGCCGGACTGGCTTGCGGAGCGTCTCAAAGCGCAATTGGGCACCGAGGAGTTCTGGCAGCTCGTCGAAGCGCTGCGACAGCCCGCGCCGCTGGATCTGCGTGTGAACACGCTGGTTGCCAAACGCGCGGATGTCAGAAAGGACATGAACGCGGCTGCGATCCGCAGCGAACCCACGCCGTTCTCACCTTGGGGTCTGCGGGTAGAGGGCAAGCCGTCATTGGCCAAGCTTGAAGCGTTTCAGCGCGGCGCCATCGAGGTACAGGATGAAGGGTCGCAATTGCTGGCGTTGCTGCTGGATGCCAAGCGCGGCGAGATGGTGGTCGACTTTTGCGCCGGAGCGGGCGGCAAAACGCTGGCGATTGGTGCAACGATGCGCAACACCGGGCGCCTGTATGCGTTCGATACATCCGCGCACCGCTTGGCAGCACTCAAGCCGCGACTGGCGCGCAGCGGGCTGTCCAACGTGCACCCGGTGGCGATCGCGCACGAGCGGGACGACCGCATCAAGCGGCTGGCCGGCAAGATCGATCGGGTGCTGGTCGATGCGCCGTGCTCGGGGCTCGGTACGCTGCGGCGCAACCCGGACCTGAAGTGGCGGCTGAAGACGGCGAGGATTGATGAGTTCGCTGCGATGCAGACCGCCATCCTGCAGAGTGCGGCGCGGCTCGTGAAGCCGGGCGGGCGGCTGGTGTATGCAACGTGCAGTTTGCTGGTGGAAGAAAACGAAGCAATTGCCGCCGAATTCAGCGAAGCGCACGCACAGGACTTTGCGCTGTTGCCTGCTGCGCCGTTGCTCGACGCGCTGGGCGTTGAGGCGGGCACCGCCTTGTGCGCAGGGCCGAGTGGCAACGACTTCCTGCGATTGTGGCCACACCGACACCGCACCGACGGATTTTTTGCTGCGATCTGGCAGCGCATCTGATCCAAGTTGTCGAAGCAAAAAATGCTTTGTTGACCACAATTTGCTGGGGCTTTGTCCAGGACAACCCACTGTTTTGGCGAAGGCGACCCTAAAATGGACAGGGGCTCGTTGCGCGATGCCGGCAAAGCGCCATCGCGCGGCCGGTTCGCTGCAAAGTCTTCGTTTTCCCCCTACAACGTTTAGAGAGACAGACCACGCATGTTGCTACCTGACTGGCCCTTGTTGAACGCGGCGCTGCAATGGCTCGCCCATGGGCTGCTCGATTTGTCCTGGTGGCAGATCGTGCTGTATGCACTTGTCACCACGCACATCACGATCGTTGGCGTTACGGTGTATCTGCACCGCCACCAAGCGCATCGATCGATCGACCTGCACCCGATCGCAGCGCACTTTTTCCGCTTCTGGATGTGGCTGGCCACCGGCCAGGTGACCAAGGAGTGGGTGTCGATCCACCGCAAGCACCACGCCAAGTGCGAAACCATGGACGACCCGCACAGCCCGGTCGCGCACGGCATTGAAACCGTCTTCTGGACAGGTGCCGAGCTGTACCGTGCAGAAGCCAAGAATCAGGAAACCTTGTCCAAGTACAGCCATGGTTGCCCGGACGACTGGCTCGAGCGCAATCTGTATTCGCGCTTTTCCTGGCAGGGCGTTGGCTTGATGCTGATCTTGAACCTGGCGCTGTTCGGCGTGGCGGGCCTGACGGTCTGGGCCGTGCAGATGGCCTGGATTCCGTTCTGGGCGGCGGGCGTGGTCAACGGTATTGGCCACTATTGGGGCTACCGCAACTTCGAAGCGCCGGACGCCAGCACCAACGTGTCGCCGTGGGGCATCATCATCGGTGGCGAAGAATTGCACAACAACCACCACACCTACCCGACGTCGGCGAAGTTCTCGGTCAAGCCGTTCGAGTTCGACATTGGCTGGGGCTACATCCGCGCGATGGAAACGGTCGGCCTGGCCAGGGTCAAGAAGACGCCGCCGAAACTGCAACTCGGCGCGATCAAACCGGTGGCTGACGAGCGCACGCTGGAAGCGTTGATCACCAATCGCTACGAAGTGATGGCCGGCTATGCACATGCGATCCGCAGCGTTTGCAAGCACGAGATCGATCAACTGAAGGCGCACAAAGCCGATGTGTCGGTGCTGAAGACCGCGCGCAAATGGCTGCATCGCGACGACGACAAGGTGCCGGCCGAGGTGCGCCCGCATCTGGCGCAGGCCCGCGCCAATCATCCGAACCTCGATCTGCTGGCAACGATGCGCGAAGAGCTGCGCCAGTTGTGGCTCAATACCACCCGTTCACGCGACCAGCTGGCGCTCGAGTTGCAGACCTGGTGCCAGCGCGCTGAGGAAAGCGGCGTGGCCGCACTGCGCGATTTCTCGATGCGGCTGCGTGCCGCGCACGCGTGAGATCCGCCGCCCAAGCTTGATTTACAGCCATTTGTTCGGTCGGTCTTGAACCGACAAAAAAGCCCGCCACGATTTGTGAGCGGGCTTTTTTTTGGACTGGGTTCTGGGGTGTTATCGAGGTTGGGCCGCATCGTCTGTCGCAGCGGCCTCCAGACCGCGCGTGAGAGCCGCGTGCATTGGCGATCGATGGGTGAGCGCCGAACGATCTGGGCCAAGCTGCGCATCTGATGCTCTGGTGGCGGCGAAATGCACGCCAGACCGTACCCGTCGTGAACAAATTACGCTCGCTCCGGGTGTCTGCTGCCAACCGACACCCCTTCATCGGTTGGCTCTCCGAAAGCCCACCGCTCAAGACCGCGTAAGACGCCCGCGAATCACGAGTGCAATGCCGCCGAGGATCACGGCCGAGGCGACCACGAGCCGCGACGACAGCGGCTCGCCCAGCCAGAGGACGCCAGCCAGCGCTGCAATCGGTGGCACGCTGAGTTGCACGCCCGCGGCCACCGTGCCCGACAGCCCCCGCAGCGCGGTGTACCAGATTGCATAGCCCACGCCAGAGGTGAGCGCGCCGGAGAGCATTGCAAAGGCGACGCCGGCGGCGTCCAGATGCATCTGCGCCACAGCGGCAAGACTCGACAGAGCAGCAAATGCACACGCGCGCAAGAAATTTCCGGCCGTGACCTGCAGCGGGTCTCCCGCACCGCGACCGCGGATCGAGTAGACGCCCCAAGCCACACCAGCCAGCAGCATCAACACGGCGCTTGCCCAGGGCGGCGCCGACAGCCCGGGCAGCAACAGGCCACCTAACCCGGCCGCTGCAAGCGTCAGACCCATCCACTGCACCAGGGTCAGCCGTTCGCCGCGCCACAGCCCCCAGCCGATCATGCTGACTTGCACCGCACCGAACAGCAGCAACGCGCCGGTGCCGGCCTGCAGCCCGCGATACGCAAAAGAAAAGCAGACCGCATAGGCGAACAGGGCGAACGCCGACGGCCAGTCGCCCGTCGATCGGGCCGTTATCTTGCTGCGGGACCAAAGCACCAGCAACGCCAGCATCAGCGCGCCCGACGCGAGCCGGATCGTCGTGAAGCTGGCTGCATCAATGCCGCCCGAGGCCCCAAGCGCGAGCCGGCACAACACCGAGTTGCCCGCAAACGCGATCATCGCAAGCGTTGTCGTGAGCAACAAGCTGCGCTTCACGATGGGTCGCGTGCACGACAGATACGGCGCACTTTCAAGGTCAGTAAAAAGAAAAGGCCCGCGATCGGCGGGCCTTCAAGCGTTTGCATGCAGTCGTCTGGCCAATCGGTCGATTCGGCCAGCGCGAAAGCGCGAGCCGGCGACCGATGTGTGCCTCGTTACTTCAGCTTCACTTCCTTGTACTCGACGTGCTTGCGCGCCTTCGGGTCGAATTTCAGCATCGACAACTTCTCCGGCGTGGTCTTCTTGTTCTTGTCGGTGGTGTAGAAGTGACCGGTACCTGCGGTCGACTCCAGTTTGATTTTTTCGCGTCCGCCTTTGGAAGCCATGATGCGGGTCCTTTAAATGGGATGTGGGAGAAATACGGCGTGGATCAGGCTTGACCGCGCGTACGCATGTCGGCCAGCACCACATCGATGCCTTTTTTGTCGATCAGCCGCAGTGCCGCGCCGGACACACGCAGACGGATCCAGCGGTTTTCCGACTCGATGAAGAACCGGCGGTACTGCAGATTCGGCAGAAACCGGCGCTTGGTCTTGTTGTTGGCGTGGGATACGTTGTTGCCCACCATCGGGCCTTTGCCCGTTACTTCGCATACGCGTGCCATTGCGGGACGCTCCTTCTTTTTCGATTAAACGGCCGGCAGCAACGAACTTTGGCGCGAATGGGTCACTCGCAACGTCCGGTCGTGTCCGCAGACCTCACCTCGCCATTGCAGGGTGGCGGTAGCCCTCTGGGGAAATCAGCAAAACCGCCGATTATAGGTCGCCGACCTGTTCCAGAAACCGCTGTGCGTCAAGCGCCGCCATGCAGCCGGTGCCTGAACTGGTGATGGCCTGCCGATAAACGTGGTCCTGCACGTCACCGGCAGCGAACACGCCGGGCAGGCTTGTCATCGTGGCAAAGCCGGTCGAACCGCCTTTGGTCAGAATATAGCCATCCTTCATTTCGAGCTGGCCCTGGAAGAGTTCGGTGTTCGGGTGGTGTCCGATCGCGATGAAGCAGCCCTTGAGCTCGAGGTCTTCCGTCACGCCCGTTTCGACGCTTTTCAGCCGCACGCCCGTCACACCGCTCGCATCACCCAGCACTTCGTCGAGCGTCTGGAAGGTCTTCAGCTCGACCTTGCCCTCAAGCACACGCTCCATCAGCTTGTCGACCAGGATCGGCTCGGCGCGGAATTTGTCGCGCCGATGCACGAGGTAAACCTTGCTTGCGATGTTCGACAGATACAGCGTCTCTTCCACCGCCGTGTTGCCGCCCCCGATCACACAGCAGACCTGGTCGCGGTAGAAAAAGCCGTCGCAGGTGGCGCACGCCGACACGCCTTTGCCCATGAATGCACTCTCCGACGGCAGCCCGAGGTACTTGGCCGACGCCCCGGTCGCCACGATCAGCGCGTCGCAGCGGTATTCGCCGTTGTCGCCGGTCAGCTTGAACGGGGTGTGCGAAAGATCGACCGCGCTGATGTGGTCGAACAGGATTTCGGTCTGAAAACGCTCGGCGTGCTTCTGCATCCGCTCCATCAGCTCCGGGCCTTGTACGCCGAGTGGGTCGCCCGGCCAGTTGTCGACATCGGTGGTCGTCATCAGCTGCCCGCCTTGAGCGATTCCAGTAACCAGCACCGGATGCAAATTGGCGCGCGCGGCATAGACCGCGGCCGCATAACCGGCCGGACCGGAGCCGAGGATCAAGACCTTGGCATGCTTCGTGTTGGACATTGATGACACCTGGGAGAAATTGAGCGGGATAGAGCGAGCCGGTCGTGGACAGCCGGCGGGGCTGCGGCAAGAATTGCGCGTCGACCGCGTCCGCCGTGCGCTTGAACAGATCAAACAAACAAGCAGCCGGGCGCGTTCGTCACGCCACTGCCCGAATTGTATGAACCCTAACCGGCCTCAGAAGCCGAACCGGTTCATCTCCACACGAGAAAGAAACCTGCCATGTCGATGCTCACCAACCTCGATCTGATCCGGCGCGTACCGCTGTTTTCCACGCTGTCGGATCGGCATGCCGAAACCATCGCGCAGGCGGTCGTGAAAAAGCGCTTCAAGCGAGGCGAGCAGATCGTCGAGCAGGGCAAGAAGACAAATTCGCTCTACATCATCCTGGCCGGCCGCGCGCGCGTGATGACGACCGACCGACGTGGCCGCGAAGTGATCCTGGCCACCTTGAGCCAGGGCGACTGCATCGGCGAGATGAGCCTGATTGACAGCAAGCCGCACTCGGCCACCGTGCAGGCCGATGTGCAGACCGATGCGCTGGTGTTGTCCAGGGCCGATTTTGCGACTTGCATGCCGGAGTATTCGTCGCTTGCCCACGCGGTGTTGCAAGGCGTCGTGAAGCGGCTGCGCGAAGCCGATCAGAAGATCGAATCGCTTGCGCTGATGGACGTGTACGGCCGGGTGGCGCGTGCGCTGGTCGAGGCCGCGCAACCCGACCGCGACGGCAACCTCGTGATCCGCGACCGCATCTCGCGCCAGGACGTGGCCAAGATGGTCGGCGCGTCGCGCGAGATGGTCAGTCGCGTGATGAAAGATCTGGAAGGCCGCGGCTTCGTCGAGTTGCAAGCCAACGGTTCGACGATCGTCAAGGAACGGCTGACCACGTTGACCTGAGCGCGCAAGCGGTCTGCGCGCGCCGTGCTTCGGCCTAGCTGAAGCACGGCCGTCGTTGCAAATCGAAACTGCGCGCGTGCCGATTTCAGCCATCGGCTCGGGTTAAGCTCGCCCGCTTGCCCTATGTCTTATCCGCTACACACTTTGCAGCAGCCTGAGTTGGCTGCAGCGCACGAACCGCTCGGCCTGGGCCGCTTCATGCGCGAGTTCGGCCTGCTGCTGACGTTCCTGCTGCTGCTCGGCTGGTTCTTCGTGCTGCTGAGCTATTCGTCGCTTGACCCGGCCTGGTCTACCACCGGCGTTGGCGTGGCCGAGCACACGCGCAACTGGGGCGGCCGCGTGGGTGCCTGGATCGCGGACCTGAGCTATTTTTGGCTTGGCTTCTCCGTCTGGTGGATGTTCGCAGCCTGCGTCTGGCGCTGGCTTGCAAGCCTTGCCAAAGCGGTGCGCGCGGCGGCCGATCCACCGGGCTCGTCGGCGCTTTCGTTGCCGGTCAAGCGCAGTGGCTATGTATTTCTGGCTGGACTGGCGTTGCTGCTTTGTGCGAGTTGCGCGCTTGAGTGGTCCCGGCTGTACCGGTTTGAGACGGTGTTGCCTGGCGACGCGGGCGGCGCACTGGGTCACTGGATGGGGCCGTTTTTCGTCAAGTGGTTCGGCTTCAATGGTGCTGGCGTGGTCTGCATCGCGTTGGGCGTGCTTGGTGCGGCAGCGGTGTTTCGCTTTTCCTGGAGTGAGGTGGCCGAGCGCATTGGTCAGTGGTTGGATGCCCTGATGCTGCGTTACCGCGCGCGCCGCGAGCAGGCGCAGGATGTTGCACTCGGTGTGCAGGCCGTGCGTGAACGAGAGCAAACGGCGCCGGAACAGTCGCAGCTGGCAGCTCGGCCTGCCCGGTTGCCCAAAGAAGCGCCGAGCGAGTCCGAGGCGGACGATCCGGTGGTCGGCGATGCGCGTGCAGAAGTCGATGCGGAGGAACCCGAGAGCGGTACCGCATCCACCGCCGAACCGCTGGTTTTCTCAGCGCTGGAGGCTGGTTTCGTTCGCGTTGACGATCCCAACGAGTCGCAGAAATCGGGCGCGCCCGCCAAACCCACTGCCAAGCTGCGACCAGCCGATCAAAGACCGCTTGCGTTCGTTGATGGCGGTGGCGCCGCGAGCCGGCTGCCGAGCGTCGACCTGCTGGACGCCGCACCGCCGCAGCAAGTCAGCGTGTCGGACGAAACGCTTGAGATGACAAGCCGCCTGATCGAGAAGAAGCTGAAGGACTTCGGCGTGCAGGTGTCGGTGCTGATGGCATCGCCCGGCCCGGTGATCACGCGCTATGAGATTGAGCCGGCGGTGGGTGTCAAGGGCTCGCAGATCGTGAATCTTGCGAAGGATCTGGCGCGTTCGCTCAGCCTGGTTTCGATCCGTGTGATCGAGACGATTCCGGGCAAGAACTGCATGGCGCTCGAGCTGCCGAATGCACGGCGCCAGACGATTCGCTTGTCCGAGATTCTGGGCTCGAAGGTCTACACCGATGCGTCGTCGCTGCTCACGATGGGCCTGGGCAAGGACATCATCGGCGACCCGGTTGTGGCGGACTTGGGCCGCATGCCGCACCTGCTGGTCGCTGGCACCACGGGGTCCGGCAAATCGGTGGGCATCAACGCGATGATCCTGTCGCTGCTCTACAAGGCCGATCCGCGCGACGTGCGCCTGTTGATGATCGATCCGAAGATGCTCGAGATGTCGGTATACGAAGGCATTCCGCACCTGCTGGCGCCGGTCGTGACCGATATGAGGCAGGCCGCCCACGGCCTGAACTGGTGCGTCGGCGAGATGGACAAGCGTTATCGGCTCTTGTCCAAGATGGGCGTGCGCAATCTGGCCGGCTACAACGCAAAGATCGATGCGGCCAAAGCAGCCGGCGAGTTCATCTACAACCCGTTCTCCCTGACGCCCGAGTCGCCCGAGCCGCTCGATCGCCTGCCGCATATCGTGGTGCTGATCGATGAGTTGGCCGACCTGATGATGGTGGTCGGCAAGAAGATCGAGGAGCTGATTGCGCGGCTTGCGCAGAAGGCGCGCGCTGCCGGCATCCACCTGATCCTTGCCACGCAGCGCCCGAGCGTCGATGTGATCACCGGCCTGATCAAGGCCAACGTGCCGACGCGCATTGCGTTTCAGGTGTCCAGCAAGATCGACTCGCGCACCATTCTTGATCAGATGGGCGCGGAGGCACTGCTTGGCATGGGGGACATGCTCTACATGGCGAGTGGCACCGGGCTGCCGGTGCGCGTGCACGGCGCGTTCGTCAGCGACGAGGAAGTCCACCGCGTCGTCAAGTATCTGAAGAGCCAAGGTGAGCCCGACTACATCGAAGGCCTGCTGGAAGGCGGCACCGCAGAGGGTGACGGCGAGTTGGGGCTGGACGGCGAAGCCGGTGGCGAAAAAGATCCGATGTACGACCAGGCGGTCGAGGTGGTGCTGAAAAACCGCAAGGCCAGTATCTCGCTGGTGCAGCGGCATTTGAAGATCGGCTACAACCGCGCGGCACGACTGGTGGAAGACATGGAAAAAGCCGGTTTGGTCAGCGCGATGAGCAACAGCGGTCAGCGCGAAATCCTGGTGCCGGCCCGTGCCGAGTGAACCCTTGCTGGCGCCGCTGGTCGAACCCCACTGTTGCCGCCCCTCACCGTAGAAAAAATCTCATGTGGAAGTCGATTGCTCTCTTTTGTGTAGCTGCAGCGTGCCTGCCGGCAAGCGCTGGTGGCCTGTCGAACCTCGAAAAATTCGTCGAGACAACGCGTTCCGGCCGCGCCGACTTCAAGCAAGTCGTGACCTCGCCACCCAAAGAAGGGCAGGCGCCGCGCCAGAAAACGTCCACCGGCACGTTTGAATTCGAGCGGCCCGGCCGCTTTCGCTTCGTCTACAAGAAACCGTTTGAGCAGACGATTGTTGCCGATGGCCGCACGCTGTGGATGTACGACGTCGACCTGAACCAGGTGACCTCGCGCGACCAATCGTTGGTGCTTGGCTCGACGCCGGCCGCGCTGATCGCCTCAGCCCCGGACTTGTCGGCGCTGAAGAAGGACTTCGAATTGCGCGATGCACCCCCCGCCGATGGCCTCGAATGGGTCGAAGCCACGCCGAAATCCCGCGACGGCCAATTGCAGCGCGTGGCGGTCGGCTTCAAAGGAGCGCAGCTTGCAGCGCTCGACATCCTCGACAGCTTTGGCCAGCGTTCACTGTTGACGTTCTCCGGGTTCGAAGTCAATCCGCTGCTTGAATCAAATGCGTTTCAGTTCCAGCCGCCGGCAGGGGTGGACGTGTTGCGACAGTAGGGCCCTTTTCGCGGTTCACTTGGTGCCGGGAGAAGCGCAAGGTGCCCCAAGTCGGCTATGCGTCGTCTTGCCGGGGATCACGGTGTCATCAATTCGCGCTTCGGCGTGCGCGATGCCTTGGCTGTTTTCACGCGGGGTGACGCGTAGCCGCTGCGCACCGACCAGCGCTTCGACAAAGGCCAACGTCCGGTTCGCATCCCGGACGACCAGGTAAGGCGCAGCGCTGGCGTAGCCCGTGGGTTTGTAAGCCATGCGAATCAAGGTCCTCGAAATGCCGACCAAACGGTATGGCTCAAAGCGGCCAGCGGACCACTTCACCGGCCGATTGCGTCGGCTCGCGCACCGCGGCAATCCGCTGCACGAAGCGTGGCGGATCGCTCAGGAAACCGTTTTCGTAAGCAATCACGCGCAGTTCGGCGCACGCGGCCAGCAACTCGGCCGGGCGCAGCAAAAAGTCCGGGTTCGACGGCTTGCCGATCGCCTCATTGCCGGCGGCGAAGGTTTCGTAGATCAGCATGCCGCCTGGCGCGACACTGGCGATCAATGTCGGCAGCAGTGGCCGCCACAGGTAGTTGGTGACGACCACCACCGCAAAGCATCGGCCGGCGAAGGGCCACGGACCGTTTTCAACGTCGGCTTGAATTACCTCACCCAGATTGCTGCACGCCGCCACCGCCGCATCCGCACGGTCGACGCCAACAACTGGATGCCCACGCTCTGCAAACCAGCGCAGATGTCGCCCGGAGCCGCAGGCCACATCGATCACGGCGCCGCCGCTTGGCACTAGAGCTCCAAAGCGGGTGACCCAGGCGGAGGGGCGCAGGCTCGCATGCGTTGCGGCCAGCTCCGGCGACGGTTGCGCGGACGCGCTCAAAGCAGGTGCCTCGTCGTCGTGCCAACCCGCCAAGGAAAACTACTATTCCGATAGCAAAAAATCATTGCTGGACCAGCGCGTAGAGCCGAAAAAGCTTAGAAACAAGCCCAGATCTGATCCGCCATCGTGCGCATCATCTCAGGCTGCAGATAGAGCATGAAGACGCCGCCCAGCACAGCCAGCACGGCCGACCAGATCAGCGCCTTTCGAGTTTGCCGTGTCATGAAGGTCACGCTCCTTGCAGCACGGCGCGTGGGATCGGCGTTTCGCGCACCGGAAGGTTGATCAACGCCGCCGCCACACCGAGCACCATCGCAATGATCCAGACCACATCGTAGTTGCCGGTGCGGTCGTACAAGAATCCCCCCAGCCAGACCCCCAGAAACGAGCCGATCTGGTGGCTGAAAAACACGAAGCCTGACAGCATCGACAGGTGTGCGACACCGAAGATCTGGGCGATCGCCGCATTCGTGACCGGCACCGTCGACAGCCATAGCAGCCCCATCACGCCGGAGAACAGATAGACGCTGGCCGGCGTCAGCGGCGCGAGCAGGAACACACCGATCACCACGGCGCGCGCCAGGTAGATGAACACCAGGATGTTTTTCTTCAGGAATCGCTGTCCCAGCAGGCCGGCCCCATAGGTGCCGAACACATTGAACAGCCCGATCAGCGCCAACGCATAGCTGGCCACTTGCGGCGCGAGGCCGTGGTCGCGCAGATAGCTCGGCATATGCACGCCGATGAACACGACCTGGAAGCCGCAGACAAAGTAGCCCGCCATCAGCAGCTGAAAACTGCGGTAGCGCATCGCTTCACCAAACGCCTGGCCAATCGTCTGGCTGCGCGAGGCGGCACCCGCAGCCACTGCGGGTTCGCGCAGGAACATCGCAATCGGCATGATCAACAGCACCGCGGCGGCCAGCAGCAGCAACGCGTTCTGCCAGCCCAGGCGGTCGATCAGCAGCCCTTCGACCGGCACCATCAGAAACTGGCCGAACGATCCGGCCGCTGCCACGATGCCCATCGCCATCGAGCGTTTTTCGGTCGGCACGTTGCGGCCGAGCACACCGTACACCACGGCGTAAGTGGTGCCGGCCTGCGCAATCCCGATCAACACGCCGGTGGTCAGCACGAACGACCAGCCATGCACCGACAGCGCCATGCCGGCCAGGCCCAACGCGTAGAACACCGCGCCCGCCAGCAGTACCCGGAACGCGCCAAACCGATCGGCGGCCATGCCTGCGAAGATCGCGAGCACGCCCCAGGACAGGTTCTGGATGGCCAGCGCGAACGCAAACGTCTCGCGGCTCCAGCCCTGTGCCTGCGTGATCGGTTGCAGCCACAAGCCGAAGCCGTGCCGGATGCCCATCGACAGCGTAAGCACCAGCGCGCCGCAGAGCAGGACCCGGTTGGCCGACAACGCGGTCGATGGCAGAGGATGGCTGGTGGCGTGCATGGCCCGACTGTAAAGCCGATGGCTGGTCTGAGCGATCAGGCCCGTTGTGGTTCGATCCGGCATCTTCTCAAGACCCGGCGTCGCGGTGCAGTGCGCAACGCGGCGCTTTGGTCCCATTAACCAGACGCATTGGCGACCTCGATTGCTTTGGCCTGTGTTGGGCGAGCCAGGCACATGCGTATCGGCGCATCGCGCCAGCGCCGTGATGTGGGTGCGACCCAGCAGCCGTTTGCGGCTCGGCTGGGCCTATGTCAGAGTCATCGACATCAGCCTGGGTCGGTATGCCAACCTTCGGCGGCCCGCCGGGCGCATGCCAATGAACGCGCTGCGTCGCCAGGAATCCCTGCAACCCGACCACACCGAATCGAGACATGACCCATGTTTGCAACGCCCACCACCAGCCCGCCGCCGCACTCGTCCGCCACGCGCCGGATCGTGGTCGCAGCACAGCCCCAGGCGGCGGGTGTGGGGTTGGAGATCATGCAGCGCGGCGGCAACGCGGTCGATGCCGCGATCGCGACCGCAGCGGCGTTGATGGTGCTGGAGCCAGTCAGCTCAGGCCTGGGTTCCGACGCGTTCGCGCTGGTCTGGCAGGGGGGAGAAGTGCACGCGTTGAATGCGAGCGGCCGGTCGCCGCTGACACCCATCCCGGGCTACGCAGGCGGACCGGTGCCGTCTTTGGGCTGGCCCGGCGTGACGGTGCCAGGCGCGGTCTCGGGCTGGATCGAGCTGTCACGGCGCTTCGGCCGGCTGCCGTGGGCCGACATGCTTGAGCCAGCGATTGACCTGGCCGAGCACGGCTATGCGGTGACGCCGGTGGTGTCGCGCGTCTGGCGCGGTTTGCGGGCACTGTACCGGAGTTGCCCCGACGTGCTGGCCTGCTACTACGCCGATTGGCCGCGCGGACCGGAGCCGGGCGCCTGGGTGCGACTGCCGCAGTTGGCACAGTCGCTGCGCCTGCTGGCCGAGTCCGGCGGGCAGGCGTTGTACGACGGCGCGCTGGCTGAGGCGATGGTGCGCCACGCGCAGACCACGGGTGGCCATCTCGGTCGGCAGGATCTGCTTGATCACCGCTGCGCCTGGGTCGCGCCGCTGACACTGCGCTATCGCGAGGCGCTGGTGCATGAGATGCCGCCGAACAGCCAGGGCATCGCTGCGCTGTTGGCACTGGCCATCCTGGACCGGTTCGAAGCGCCGTGCGGGCCTGCCGCAAGCGCGCCCTGGGTGCATCTGCAGATCGAGGCCATGCGGCTTGCGTTCCAGGTCACCGAGCAGCACGTGGCCGACCCGGCTGCCATGACGCAAACAGCCGCTGAGCTGCTTGCGTCGGAGCGGGTAGACCGGCTGGCTGCACGCATCGATCCACGTCGTGCTGCGCAGGGAGGCAACGCCCAACCGGTTGCATCGGGCGGCACCAGCTACCTGACGACGGCGGACGCAGACGGCATGGTGGTGTCCTATATCCAGTCGAGCGGCCCCGGGTTCGGCTCTGGCGTGCTGGTGCCCGGCACCGGCATCGCGTTGCAGAACCGCGCTTCTGCGTTCCATCCGGACCCGAGCCACCCGAACGGCTATGCGCCGGGCAAGCTGCCGTTGCACTCGAACTGTCCTGCGCTGGTCACGCGCGACGGGGCGCCAACCTTGAGTTTCGGCCTGATGGGCTGGAACATGCAACCGCAGGCGCACGTCCAGTTCCTGGGCCACGCGCTGGATCACGGGCAGACGCCGCAAGCGGTGCTGCACGCTGCACGCTGGCGCCTGGCAGCCGAAGAAGACGCGCTGCTGCTGGAGCCGGCGCTGGCCGAAGCCGTCGGCGCCGAACTTGCGGCGATGGGGCATCGGATCGTGCAGACCGAGCGCTTCCTGCCAGCGTCGACGCCGTTCGGCAGCCACCTGATGTTCGGCGGCGCCAGCCTGCTGGCGGCAGGCCCCGGTGGCTGGATTGGCGCTGCGGATCCACGCCGCGATGGTGCGGTGGCCGGCGGCTGACACGCCCGCCTTGCCAGTCAGTAGCCTTGGTAGACGAAATGCAGACCCTGGCCGCCGGCCACCAGCAGCAGCAATGCCAGCATGAGGGCCAGCGCCGCGATCCTGAGCCACGCGCGCATGCGTTTGCCCTGTTTGCCCCGCTTCATGGCCACGCTCCCAACGTCCAGAACCTGGCGTAGATCGCAAGCCCAAGGGCCGGATCGGCCGGCTGCCAGATGAAGGCGCTGCCAGCCGCCAGATACAGCCAGGTGGTCAGCAGCGACAGCGCAAACCATGGTGGGCTGGCACGCCAACGCTGAAAGGCCGGCCATGCGAGCCAGCCGCGTTGCAGACGCGCCAGCACGACCAAGCCAAGTGCGTGATGCAGCGCCCAAAGCATCCAGCCCGGCTGCACGCCGTGCCACAGCCCGATCGCCAGCATCGACGCCGTGATCGCGAGTGCGGGTTTGCGCGTTTGCGCAAGCAGCGGCAGGTAGACGTAATCGCGCATGAACGCCGACAGGCTGATGTGCCAGCCGCGCCAGAATTGCGCCAGCGTCGGCCGCAGCAGCGGGCGATCGAAGTTGATCGTCAAGTCGAAGCCGAACAATCGGCCGACGCCGCGTGCCATGTCGGTGTAGCCGGCGAAGTCGAAGTAGAGGTGCAACAGGCGCATCGCGCAGGCAAACACCAGCACAGCCCAGGCCAGGCCCTCGAAGCCAGCTTGCACCGTGGCCGCCGGCGGCAGCAACGCGGCCAGCACAAAATCAGCGATCACGATTTTTTTGAAAGCGCCGCTGACCAGCAAAGTGGCAGCAGCGTTGAACTGTGGCCGTCCGGGCCCCGCCGCAAGCTGGCGCTGAAACGAGCCCAACCGCTCGAGCGGGCCAGCGATCAGGGTCGGTATAAAGAACAAGTAGGCGCACCAGTCGAGCCAGCCCATGGTCTTGACGCCGCGCCGATAGCACTCGTAGACCAAGTGAATCTGGCGCAGTGAAAAGAAGCCGAGGCTGATCGGAATTGCAAGCGAAGCACCGCCTTTGGCGGCTTGGCCATGCGAGAACACGCCGAAGACCGCGCCGTAGAACGCAAACGCCACGACGGCTGCCAGCAGCAGGCCGAAGCGCGACCGCCGCACCAGTTGCCGCCGGGCAAGGTGCAAACCGATTGCCGCATTGAGCAGCAGTATCAGCACCAACAGCGCGGCGTGGCCGTTCGGCAACAGGGCCCAGCACAGCGCCGTCAGCAGTGCGACCCCACTGCTGGCGAGCAGTGCGGCGCGAATGGTGCGGCTCGGGTGGCCGGTCCCGTGGTACAGCAGGAGCGTGACGGCAACGATCGAAGCCAGCACCAGCGGCATGTTCATGGCGGCGGTCTGGATGCGCTGCGGCTCGCGTGATCGGCCGCAAGCCAGTCCACCAGCGCCCGTGACCACTTGGCGCGACCGCGCGGGCCAAGGTGCGTGAGGTCGCCGCGGTCATCAGCCGACCACGCGATGCCGGCATCCAGGCTGATGTGAACCAATTGGTAGCGGCTGCGCAGCCGGTCGACGATCTGCTGAAACTTCCTTGCCGGCCCCGGATTGGCCAACGCCAGCGCTTCATCTGCGTTCGGCGTGGTGGCCAATACGATACGGCCTCCTTGGCGTTGGATCAGTTGCACCAGCTCGTCGAGCGCTGCTTCCATCAACGCGAGGTTGCGCTCGAAATTTCGGTTGATCTCTTGTTGCGCCACTCGGCGCTGTTGGTCAATGAAGCCCGCACCTTTGGAATCGGCATCGAGATTGAAGTGATAGCCGGTGGGCGACTCACCCGGCATCCCATAGAGCGCCCGCCGAACCCAACGCTGCAACGGATCGACCGTGCGCCAGCGCAACGTGTCGCGGACCCTGTGCCACGCCAGTCGCCACCACTCCAGCCGGTCTTGCAGCGGCTGCCGCAGCACACTCGGCTCGCCCGGCGTCAGCCCAGGCAACCCCAGGTAGCTCCCCGCCGCCATGACGCCGAACAGATCGCCGATCCGCCACGCTGAAAAACCAAGCGGCAGGATGAACAGCTGGCCAGCGCGCACCTTCATCATGCGCACCAGATAAAGCGCGTCGGGCGGCAACTGCGCTGACGATGTGAGCGTGACCACCGTGCTCCGCTGCAGGCCGCGGCGTACGAGCGCCGCTGTCAGTGTTGCATCGGGCTGCAACGCTTCGCGAATCGCGGAATCGCCAAGCACCACGATATCGGCTTGGTCCGCCACGCCGGCCAGCACCTGTACGGCGGCGCGCGACACATCGGAGGGCGTGCCGGCGTCGAGCAGTTCAAGCCATTCGACCTGCCTCAACGCCCAAGGACTGCCGGCCGAAAAGGCGGCGCACGTTCCAGCGACCATGCATGCGCTAAGCACCAGCGCGAGGGCCCACTCGCGCCAAGTCAGCGGCGCGGTCGCGGTCATCACGGTCGTTGCCGGATCGGATGCCTGAATAAGCTCAGGCCGACGCCTCGAGCTTGTCGTGAACGTAACGCTGGATGCCGCGCATGGAGCCGAAATTGTCGGCGCTCAGATCCATCGGATCGACCGCGATGAGCCACTGAGCCTCGACGAACGCGATCAGGTCCAGCACCATCATCGAGTCGATCAGTCCGCTGGCCAGCAACGCATCGTCGGGCTCGATCCTCGCGGCGGCTTGGCCGCTCAGTTCCTGGATCTTTAGTCGCAGGGTGGAAAAAAAGGTGTCGCTGTGTTGAAGGCTGGGCATGTTCTTGCTGAGTACTTGCTACGTAATGGGCAGGTCATCCTGGCCAGCAGATTCGGCGCTCGTTTTTCAAACCGATTATGAGTTAGCACGTCGCACCGGGCCGATGGGCTGTGTAGCGCGCGCGTTCCCCTTTGGCGGCCGCTCGACCCTTGTGGAAAAACACAGTCCCAAATCGTCTCCACCCTACAATTGCCGCGCATGGCAGCCGTCAAATCTCCTTCCGTCTACTCCGAACAGTCGATCCGCATCTTGAAAGGCCTGGAGCCGGTGCGTCAGCGCCCCGGCATGTACACGCGCACCGACAACCCGCTGCACATCGTGCAGGAGGTGCTCGACAACGCGGCCGACGAGGCGCTGGCGGGGCACGGCAAGAAAATTCGCGTCACGCTGCACAGCGACGGCTCGGTCAGCGTGGAGGACGACGGCCGCGGCATTCCGTTCGGCCGGCATGCCGAGGAAGACGCGCCGGTGCTGGAACTCGTGTTCACGCGGCTGCATGCGGGTGGCAAGTTCGACAAGGGTGCGGGCGGGGCTTACAGTTTTTCCGGCGGGTTGCACGGCGTGGGGGTCAGCGTGTCGAACGCGCTGAGCACGCGGTTGGAGGCCACGAGCTGGCG
>JBBPYC010000100.1:0-24922 GCA_038200275.1 Burkholderiales bacterium | reverse complement strand
TTTGCCCAACTGCGCACCTGCGCCTTGAACCTGCTGCGCCATGCCGGCCACCACAACATCAAGGCCGCCCGCCAAATCATCGGCTGGTCACAGCAAGCGCTGCTGCACTTGTGTCAGCAGTTGCAGCGTTGAACAGCCCTGCATGATGACGGCGTCCCCGAGCGCGGCGCTGGTGCAGCTCTTGACGGCTTCCCAGTGCGGCGCGCCGGCCATGCCGTCGAACAGCGGCGCCTGAATGAATTCCCATGGGAAGTTCAGCAGAAATCCAAAAAGCAGCACGTTCGCCTTCGGCAGACGCGGAATGGCGTCCGCATGCCGGATCAATGATTCGAGCGGCCCGGCGCGATGACCTCGTGCGCTCAATTAGTCCGCCTTGCCCGACGTGCGGGACGGCGCAAGGACGGTGCAGCGCGCAGGTATGCCGCGTCGAGCGCAACTTCGTCGCCGGTGGCCGCAGAGTGGGCTTCCATCGCGCAGACGATGCATTCGGCTACATCGTACCGGTGCTGTCCGAGTGCGCAACCCAGCGCCTGTCCCAACAGGGCATCCAGGCGCCCCGATGCTAGGACGCAGGTCGACGGTGTTCGAGGCTTCATCGGCTCACGATAGACCTTGTCCCGGTGTCAATGTCAATCGGTGCCGGGAAGCGCGATCCACGCTACTTCGGCAACACCACGCTCGACGCTGCAGACAGCGCGAACCCGATCGACCACAGGCCGACCGCGATCAGCAGCAGCCCGGTTCCGATGGGCAACCGACCGGAAAGCCCGGCGAGCCAGTCGATCGCGCGCCGCGTCGGAGCGAAAAACACGGCCAGCACCAGCGGCAGCGACAGCGCGAAGCCGAACAGCCCGAGCGACACGAAGCCGGTTGTCAGCGTCGCGCCCGCGGCACCGCCTGCCGCCGCCGAACCGAGCAGCGCCACCAGCAACGGTGCGGCGCAGGCCGGAATGTTCAGTCCGAACAGAACGCCGAGGGCGGCCGAGCCGCGCGTCGTCTTGAGCCGGTTCAGGCTGGGCCCGAGCGAGACCATCAAGGGCTTGATGTGGCCGCTCAGGTACAGAAGTCCGAGCGTCATGTAGACGGCGCCGAGCCCGATCCATGCGCCACGCTGCAGCCCCAGAAACGGTGCCCCGAGCAGCACGGCCAGCATGCCCAGCAGCCCTACGAGAACCGACCGCATGGCGGCGAATACGCCGACCTGGGTGAGTTTGCGCCCGGCACTGCTGCCCTCGAGTTGTTTCACGACGAGCAGGGTCGTCCCCAGGGAACAGGGCTCGATGAACCCGAGCAGGCCCAGGCCGACCGGCAGCAGCACCGTGCTGCCCAGTGCAAACTCCGTCATGCTCGCTCCACCAGGCGGCGGGTAGGTTTTTCGACGAATGCAGCCTGTCGGTTGCCCGCATCGGTGTTGCGTTCGTCGAGCGACTTGACCACGCCTACGCCTCGACGCGATAGTTGCGCATCAGCCCGGCGTCCTCGTGCTCAAGCATGTGGCAGTGATAGAGAAAGAGCCCCGCATGGTCCTCGAACCGCACCAGGATGCGCATCCGCTCCCCGGGCATCACAAGCACGGTGTCCTTCCAGCCTTCGTCCACCAAGCCGTCCTTGATGCTTTCGTAGGCGTCGCCGAAGCGGCCGAGAATGCGGAATTGAAGGCCGTGCACATGCATCGAGTGCGCCATCGCCATGCCCATCATGCCGCTGCGGCCTTCGTTGCGGAATTCCCAGATCTCCTGCGTGTCGAGCTGCACGGTCTCAAGCGGCGTCGCTTCGAGCATCTCGAAGCTGTTGCCGTTGATGCCCCAGCGCATCATGCCCATCGTCAGGTCGAACACTTTCGGACGATCGAAGTTGACTGCGAGCCGAGGTTGCGCCGGCGGTAGCACGGACAGGCGCCCGGGAGCGGTTGCTGCGGTGCGGGCGCCGGCGCCGACCCAAACTTGCAGCACGGTGAAAGGTGCGCCGTCGGCCAACGCGGTGGACCCTTGCATCATCGATCCCATGCCCATGCCGCTTTCGAACGACAGGCTTTGCAGCGCCAGCTCAGTGTTCGCCTCCCAGCGGCCGAAATCCACCCAGAGGTCGATGCGTTCGGCCGGCGCCAGCATGACGTAGTCGCGTTCGACGGCTGCGCCCAGCAAGCCGCCGTCGGTGCCGATCACGGTCAGGGGCGACCGGTCACTCCACGCCAGCTTGTAGGTTCGCATGTTCGATGCGTTGAGCAACCGCAGCCGATACGCGCTCCGCTCCACATCGACCTGGGCATCGACGCTGCCGTTGACCAGGATCGCGTCGCCCAGCACGCCCGTCATGCGGGCCATCGCCCCGCCCATGCTGCCGCCCATCATGCCGCCGCTTCGCTGCGCGCCTTCCCGGCGCTCCGCACCGGGATAGTCGAACTGGTTGTCTGCGCCGAAATTGCGGTCTTGGATCACAAGCGGCAGGTCCTGCGCACCCCGCGGCAGGTCGAGCGCGTCTTCCTCCTCATCGCTGACGATGAAAAGCCCCGCAAGGCCTGCATACACCTGCTTGCCGGTCCGGCCGTGCGGATGCGGATGGAACCAGTAGCTGCCGGCGCGGTTGTTCACGGTGAAGGCATAGCGATAGCGCCGACCCGGCCCAATCGCAAAGCGCGGATGACCGTCCATCGCCTCGGAGACGTGCAGCCCGTGCCAATGAACGATCGTCGACTCGGGCAGGCCGTTGATCAGGTCGATGCGAACGCGCTGGCCGCGGCGCACCCGGATGACCGGGCCGAGGTAGCCGCCTGCCGAGGCTTCGAGCGCGCTTGCGTCACCGCGCAGCAGCTTGCCGCGATAGCGCCAGACCCGGGTCCTCTTGCCGGGCCGGATCGACACCTCGTCCGGCACCGCATGCAGTTCGATATGCACATCGAGCTGATCGTCCTGCGTCGGAGCACCGAGCGCCGGCAGGCCGAGCCAGGACGCGGCCGCCGCACCGGCGGAGCCGAGCAGCACCCGCCGGCGCTGGGGGTGGACGCGGCTGTCCCTCACCGCATGCCGCTCATCATATTGCCCATGCCCCTCATCATCCCGCCGCCCATCATGCCGAAATGCATGAGGACCATGGCGAGCACGGCGACCAGCGCGATGGCGCCGATGACGGCCAGCACGATCACGGCGGCCTTGGAAATTGAACTGCCTTTGCGCTCATTCATGAGCAGCTCCCACTTCGGCAATCCGCTTCCAGGTCTTGCCCTGGTCTTGGCTCAAGAAGACGCTGCGCTTGAACGTGGCGATGGCGATCTCGTCGTGCTTCGCCGGGTTTTGCGCGATGTAGGACACGGCGTCGTCGCCCAAGGCGGGAAGCGTCACACTCTGCGGCTTGGCGTCGGGCTTCAGTTCCATCCGCATCAGTTGCGGCTTGCCGGCATAGGCGCTGAACCACAGATGTTCGCCGTCAAGGTCGAACGTTTCGGCCAGCACCTGCGGGCCGTTGACGAGCTGGTTGAAGGTGTCGGCTGAATCGCGCGACAGATACAGACCATTGGTCGTGCCGATGGCGACGACAGCGGCGTCGGTCGGGTGGACCGCAAGGCTCCTGAGCTCGCCGCCTAAGCCTTTGGCCGCTGCCTGCGTCCACTTCAATCCGTCGTTGCGCGTGCTGTAGATCCCGGGCTTGCTCATGCGCGAGTTCGGGCCGTGGTTCACCACATAGACCGCATTGGTGCCGTAGCTCGTGGCCAGATTGTGAAAGTCAGACTCGCCTTCCAGACCGAGCTGCTGCCAGGTCTTGCCACCGTCGCGGCTTTTGATCAGGCCGAACGGATTGGTCAGGCCGGAGTCCGGCGCCGGATGGCCACTGCTGTAGAGGGTATCGCGTGTGCCGGAAAAACCCATGTAATCGTGGGCCGGGCCAGATGCCATCGACCAGCGGCCGGCTTCGTAGACGGCCAAGCCGTGGTGACTTGGGATCATGAGCTGACGGCCGTCGGCACTGTAAGACAGGCCATGCACGTGCGTCAGGCTCACCGGCTCTGACGCGTGCGCCGACGTCATTGCGCCGACACCGACCAAGATCGCGGCCAAAAGGGTATTGAGCAGAGCTTTGTTCGATTTCATAGAGGTGCTTTCAAAACAAGGAAACAAATAAGAAGGGTTCCGGCACGGCATGCGCCGTGTAGCTACGGCGATCCGGCAGGCGAGAGCAAGCAAAAGGTCAGGTCGGCCTGTTCAAAGCCGTGAGGTTTCGCGCTGGACGTGTTCCAGGTTCAACGCGTCGTCCTGACGCGTGACCCGGCTCCGGATCAAATCCGCAAGCAGCAGTGCAGGATGGTGTGCGGCGGGTCCGCCGGAGGCGGGACAAAGGCCTCTGGCATGCGATGCAAATCGCCGCTGGCATTTGAGGCAAACGGATGCAGCAGATGCGACGTTGCGAGCAACGCAATGGTCGGTACAGCCCCTGCAACATCTGGAATCGCCGTCTGTTCATCCTGACAATGGCGCATGCACACGCTCGACAGGACAGCTTCGGCTTGGACAGCATGCCATGCGGACAACTCGCTTGTCCCGTCATTCGTCTGGAGCGCATTCGACGCGGTGTCGGCATGCGACGCCGTGACAGGCAGCCCCACCGAACAGGCGTGCGCAACCACCGCCAGTTGACCAAGCAAAAGCAGCCCGATCAGCAGTTGGGCAAAACAGCGACGAACGATTCGAGCTTGCATCGAGATGCTTGAGTCTGCGTGCTTGCAAAGGTTCCGAGTGTGAGCGGGCGAGGACAGGGCGGACCGGCGAATACCGAGCAGTGGGGCGATTGCATTAATGCGTCTGCATGCACATAGGCACCGGGCCGATCATGCCCTCAAGTATCGGGTGCTTGCCGCAGCAACGGCTTCATGACAGCAATGTAATG
The DNA here is from genome assembly GCA_038200275.1 of Burkholderiales bacterium. Taxonomy (GTDB): domain Bacteria; phylum Pseudomonadota; class Gammaproteobacteria; order Burkholderiales; family Burkholderiaceae_C; genus JBBPYC01. The sequence goes on along the minus strand of JBBPYC010000100.1, from coordinate 20,044 downwards.
CGGCCGTCACGCATCGGTGCGCGACTGCGTGTCAGAGTCGATACACGTCGATGCCGAGCTGCGAAATCTGCACTCAGCTCGACGCGGCATGAATCGAAACCACCCACTGAAAGCCGTGTTTATGAAAACCTTTTTGAAGACTCTCGCGATCACATCGTCGGTCGCTGCGCTGAGCGCCTTGGCTGCAGCGTCGGCATTTGCACAAGTGACCGCCCCCGGCGCAGGCACCACCGCGACGCCGGCGCTGCGCCCAGTCCCCCCACATATCGACAAGCCGGGCGATCACCCGCGCGGTGCGCCCGGCACGAAGTCGAATACCGGTGTCGGCGCGGACGATCCGCAAACCCCAGCCCTGCGCCCTATGCCTGCGCACACCGACAAGCCTGGCGATCACTCGCACATGACGCCGAACGTGAAGTCCACGACGGGCGTCGGTGCAGACGATCCGCAGACACCGGCGCATGTGGACAAACCGGGGATGGCCAGTGACCACAAGCACTGATTGCTTGGACAGTGCAGTTTGAGCAGATGGCCGGACTGCATGCACCTGAAGCGCTGTGTGCAGGCCGAGCCGAATGCGGCGGTCGCGGCCACCGCGGTTCAGAATTGGCTGCTGTGAGAACGGCCAATAGTGTGGCCGCTTGCGGTGCCAGATTTGCTGGGCGTGTGTTGCGCCGATCGACAGCCCGACAGGCCGATGTAGGCGAACGCTCCATCCTGCACCGATCCTGCAGCTCGTGCAGGATCGGTGCATCCCGTTATCCCGGCGGTTGACTCGCTTTGACGCGATACGTCGCTACAAGGTGGATCATTTCGTCATGCCCAGTCCCAAGCCATCCGTGGTGCTTGTCACCGGCAGCAGCGGTTTCGTCGGCAGCGCGGTCATCAAGAAGTTTGCCGGCCAGTTCGCGCTGGTCGGCTTCGACCGGGAGAGCTCGCCCCACCCGCCAATCGATGCCGAGTGTGTCTGCATTGACATCACCTCCGACAAAAGCGTAGACACGGCGCTGGCGCGGGTTCGCGTTGCCTATGGCGGCCGGATCGCCTCAGTCATTCATCTCGCGGCTTACTTCGATGTGACGGGCGAGCCCGATCCGCGCTACGACGCGGTGACCGTCGAGGGCACCGCACGCCTGCTGGCGGCGCTGCAGCACTTCGATGTCGAGCAGTTCATCTTCATGAGCACCTTGCTGGTCCATGCGCCCTCCGGTCATGGCCACCGGATCGACGAAGACGCACCGCTCGATGCGCGCTTTCCCTATCGCACCTCCAAAATCCGGACCGAGCATGCGATCCGCGAGCAGCACGCAGACATTCCGGTCGTGCTGCTGCGCCCGGCCGGCGTGTACGACGACCGGTGCCACAACACGTTCCTCGCGCATCAGATTGCACGCGTCTACGAAAAGCGCATCACGGCATACGTGTATCCGGGTGACCTGCAGGCCGGCCAGCCGTATCTGCATCTGGACGATCTGACCGACGCCCTGCTGCGGCTGGTGCAACGCCGCAAGGAGCTGCCGCCGGAGACGACCCTACTGCTGGCCGAATCGGACGTGATGGTTTTCGGCGAAATCCAGCAAGCGGTCGGGCGGGCTGCACACGACGAAGACTGGCAAACTCGCTCGATTCCAATGCCGATTGCCAGCAGCGGTGCTTGGGTGCGGGACAAGCTGCTGCAGGAAGACCCGTTCATCCGCCCGTACATGGTCGAGATGTCTAGCGACCACTATGAAGTGGACACGGCGCGCGCGCAGCAGATGCTCGACTGGCAGCCGGCGCATTCGCTGCGCGAGACGCTGCCAACCATGGTGGCGTCGCTCAAGGCCGATCCGGTCGCCTGGTACCAGGCGAACAGGTTGAACGCGGCACGGGTTGCTGCTGCCGGCGTCGAGGCACAGCGGCAGCAGCAGCTTGCGCAAGCCGCGCAGGCCCAACCTGACAAGAAGAAAGACGGTGCCAGCCACGCGCACGGCGCGAAGCACGGCATGCACCATGGCGGCATGGCCCAACAGATGCGCGACGGGCATTTCCAGATGCTCTGGGTGCACTGGCTCAACATCCTGCTGGGCGCGTGGCTGATCGCGAGCCCGTTCGCGTTTGGCAGCTTCGACAATCTGGGCTTCACCGATGCCGTCCTGCGCGTGACCGCCGACCGCGGGCTGGCCGAGCCCGCACTGCGTGCGGCGTCGCTCGGGCACAGCGACATCGTGAGCGGCGTGCTCATCATGCTGTTCGGGGCGCTGTCGCTGTCCCCGCGCTTTGGCTGGGCGCAGTGGGCGAACGCGGCGACCGGCACCTGGCTGCTGTTCGCGCCGCTGGTGTTTTGGGCGCCGTCCGCGGCCGCCTATACCAATGACACGCTGATCGGCGCGCTGGTGATCGCGTTCGCGATCCTGGTGCCGATGATGCCGGGCATGAGCATGGCAGGCATGATGGACAAATCCGACCTGCCGCCGGGCTGGAGCTATTCGCCGTCCAGCTACCTGCAACGCCTGCCGATCATCGCGCTCGGTGCGTTCGGATTCTTGATCGCGCGCACGCTGACGGCTTATCAGCTCGGCCACATTGACGGGGTGTGGGACCCATTCTTCAACGGCACCGGCTTGCTGAACGGAACCGAGCAGATCATCACGTCTGACGTGTCCAAGGCCTGGCCGATCGCCGACGCGGGCCTGGGCGGTGTCGCCTACGTGTTCGAGATACTGATGGGCGTGATGGGCGACCGGCGCCGCTGGCGCACGATGCCCTGGATGGTCGCGATGTTCGGCATCGTCGTGGTGCCGCTGGGCGTCATCAGCATCTACTTCATCATCATCCAGCCGATCGTGATCGGCACCTGGTGCACGCTGTGCCTGGTCACCGCTGTGGCGATGCTGGTGATGATTCCGTACAGCCTTGATGAGCTGGTGGCGATGGGGCAGTTTCTGGTGCAGAGCCACCGGCGCGGTGAGCCGTTCTGGCGCACGTTCTTCCGAGGCGGCGCGCAACCCGCGCAACAGCAGGACCGGCAGGCCGGCTTTGATGCACCACTGCCGGCGGCGCTCGCTTCCGCCGTGCGCGGCGTGAATCTGCCCTGGACGCTGGTCGCCAGCGCCGCGCTCGGCGTATTCCTGATGTTCACACGCGTGTTCTTCGGCACCGTGCCGCCGATGGCCGACAGCGATCACGTGATCGGCGCGCTGATCGTGACGTTCGCGGTGATGGCGATGGCCGAAGTCGGCCGGCCGCTGCGGTTCGTCAACGTCGCGTTCGGGTTGTGGCTGATCTTTGCGCCCTGGCTGCTCGACGGCGCCAGCGTGTTCGCAACCTGGGTCGATGTGCTGATCGGCCTGTCCGTCGTGCTGCTTAGCCTGCCGCGCGGCAAGCGCAGCACGGAGCACTACGGAAGTTGGGACCGCTATGTCGTCTGAAGCGGCACCTGCTGACCCGATGAAAGTCGGTGGCCCTGGGCCATCGGAAGCGTGACCGTAAAGCGGGTTCGGCCGTTGTCCGATCGGACTGTGACTGTGCCGCCGTGCGCGTCGACGATGGACTTGACGATGGCCAGTCCAAGCCCGGCGCCTTCGCCTCTACGCTGCCGTGAAGGGTCCGCGCGGTAGAACCGGTCGAACAGCTTTGGCAGATGCTCGGCGGGGATTTCAGGGCCGGCGTTCTCCACGGTTACCCGCACGTTTTGGTCGACGCGGGCAAGCCTGACCGTCAATGGCTGCCCCCGAGGCACATAGCGCAACCCGTTGGAGATCAGGTTGCTGAACAAGCGGCGCAACATCAACCGGTCCCCGAGCACGGCGGGCGCTTGGCCGTGCAGCTCGAGCGGCACCTCAAGTTCTTCTGCCAACGCTTCGAAATACTCGAACAATTCCCGCACTTCCGCCGCCAGATCGACATCGGCTTTGTCCGCCTCGGCGGTCGGATGCTCGGCTTGTGCCAGATACAGCATGTCTCCGATCATCTTGCTCATGCGGTCGAGTTCTTCGAGATTTGAGTAAAGCACCTCCTGATACGCCCCGATGGCACGGGGCCGGCTCAGCGCCACTTGCATCTGCGTTGTCAGATTGGTCACCGGGGTGCGCAGCTCATGGGCAATATCCACCGAAAAATGCGACAGGCGCTCGAAACTGCTTTGCAAGCGGTCGAGCATGAGGTTGAACGAGGTCACCAGATAGGTCAGCTCCGACGGAACCTCGGCCGGATCGAGCCGAAGGTGCAACTGCTCGGACGTGATGCCGCGCACTTGGTTGCTGAGTCGTCGCATCGGGGCGTGACCCCAGCGAGCGGCCAGCCAGGCCGCCAGCACCGACAGCAGGCAGACCACCACCGTGCCGCCCCAAAGCACTTGCTGCAGCCGTGCCAGGTAGCGCAGATGAAAGTCGATGCCCAACGCAACCAGCACACGGGCGTCTTGTATCTGCAGCACCACGCCGCGGTAGGTTCCGTAGTGCGTTGACCACTGGCGCAGCGACGGTTCGGTTAGTCGATCGGTCGAAGGTGTCGTGGCCGCTGCATCGACCAAGTCCGCTGGTGCGGTGCCGTAATGCGCAACGCCGCGCGAATCCCTGACGCTGAAGTAAACGCCGTGATGCCCGGCGACCGCACGCGCCAGCCGCCCATCCAGAATTCGCTCGTCCTCCAGCGTCGCCGAGTTGCCGATCGCCTTTCGAATCGAGCTGGAGACCGCCTCCAGTTCGCCCAAGTCCTGTTCGGTGAAATGATCTTCAATCGAGTAGAGGATCTGCACCGTGAAGAGCACGAACATCGCGGTCATCGTCAGGCCGACGAAGGTCGTGATGCGAAGCGCCAGCGACATCGGCCGGCGCGGCTTGCGCTCAGTCGGCATCGGGCAGGTCCAGCACATAGCCCATGCCGCGCACCGTCTGGATCAACTTGGGCTCGAAGTGGTCGTCGATCTTCGCGCGCAGCCGGCGGATCGCCACATCGATCGCGTTCGAGTCGCTGTCGAAGTTCATGTCCCAGACTTGTGAGGCGATCAGGGAGCGCGGCAACACCTCGCCCTGCCGGCGCACCAGCAGCTCCAGCAGCGAGAACTCCTTTTGCGTCAGATTGATGCGCTCGCCAGAGCGGGTCGCACGGCGACGCGGCAGGTCCAGTACCATGTCGGCCACCTGCAGCCGGTCGGATGCCATCGGCACGTTGCCTCGGCGCAGCAGCGACCGGACCCGCGCGAGCAATTCCGAGAACGCGAACGGTTTGACCAGATAGTCGTCGGCGCCCAGCTCAAGGCCTTTGACGCGGTCGCTCACGCTGTCGCGCGCGGTCAGAAAAAGCACCGGCGTGGATTTTCCGGCTTGGCGCAGGGACTGCACGATGTGCCAGCCATCGACGTCGGGCAGCATGACGTCGAGGATCAGCAGATCAAAGGCCTCGGTGGTGGCTTGGTGCAGCCCATCGCGGCCGTTGCGCGCGAGGTCCACGGTGTAGCCCGCTTCGCTCAGCCCCTGGCGCACATAGTTGCCGGTCTTCTCTTCGTCTTCGACCACGAGAAGCTTCATTTCACGATCCTTAGCCTGTTGCAGGCGACGGTGAAGCGACCGCATGGTCTATTCACTTCGACTCTAGTGGCTCAGGTTACTGTGATGCAGCAAACAAATGCATGACCGAATAATGACATCAATGTAATGAACGAGTCATCTGCTTGTTGCCGACGTCTTAGTAGATTGCACTCATCGGTTCTGCGTGTACCTGCATTTTCATCGGGCAAGCCGTGATGGCTTTCAAATTCAGGGTAAATGAAAAGCGTGGATTTTTTCAGCTAAGCAAGGGACAAATATGCATTGGAATTCCAGAATGTCTGCAGGCGCTGCCTCTGGCCTGCCGTCGCGCCGTCGCTTCGTCACGGGTCTTGCAGCCAGCGGCGCAGCGGCTGGGCTGGGTTTGTGGCCGTCGTTGAACTTTGCGGCACCGCGCCCTGGCAATCCGAACATGTTGTCGGGCACCGACTTCAACATCACGATCGCTGAAGGGCCGGTCAACATCACAGGCCAAAGCCGCATCGGCACCCTGATCAACGGATCACTGCCGGCCCCGGTGCTGCGCTGGCGAGAGGGCGACACCATCAACATGCACGTGACGAACCGGCTGCCCGTGACCAGCTCGATTCACTGGCACGGCATTCTGTTGCCATTTGAGATGGACGGCGTGCCGGGCCTGACTTTCAACGGCATCCAGCCTGGCGAGACCTTCCACTACCAGTTCAAGGTCAATCAGAGCGGCACCTACTGGTACCACAGCCACTCGGGCTTTCAGGAGCAGACCGGCGTGTACGGCTCGATCGTGGTCGAGCCGCGGGGCGGGGAGCGCTTCAAAGCCGAGCGCGACTACGTGATGCTTCTGTCGGACTGGTCGGACGAAAACCCCGAGGCCATCTTTGCGAACCTGAAGCGGATGGCCGACTTCTACAACTTCAACCAGCCGACCGCGGTGACTTTTGCGCAGGACGTCTCAAAGATGGGCCTGAAAGCGGCAATGGCCAAGCGCAAGATGTGGAACGAGATGCGCATGAGCCCGACCGACTTGTCGGACCTGACGGGCTACACCTACACCTATCTGATGAACGGCGCCGCGCCGGACAGCAACTGGACGGCCCTATTCAACCGCGGAGAGAAAGTCCGCCTGCGCTTCATCAACGGCTCGGCGCAGAGCATCTTCGACGTGCGGATTCCGGGATTGAAGATGACGGTGGTGGCTGCCGACGGGCAGGACGTGGAGCCGGTGACGGTCGAGGAATTCCGGATCGCAACGGCTGAGACCTACGACGTGATCGTCGAGCCGTCGGATGAGCGCGCCTACACCGTGTTTGCACAGTCGATCGATCGCACCGGCTATGCACGCGGCACTTTGACACCGCGCGAGGGGATGGTTGCTGAGGTGCCGGCGATGGACGAGCCGCAGTGGCTCTCGATGGTCGACATGATGGGTGCGATGGCGATGCCCGGCAGAGACATGCAGGACCACGGCGGCATGGACATGGGCGGCAAGACTGCTGAAAAAGGCGGTGACATGGCAGGGATGGACCACTCTGCGATGGGTCATGGAAGCGGCGCTGCGGCAGAGAAAAAGCCCGCGCCGATGGCTCGCCATGCGCGCACGGAGTACGGCCCCGGTGTCGACATGCACGTGGACATGCCGCGCGACAACATCGACGACCCCGGCATTGGCCTGCGCGACCGCAAGCACAAGGTGCTGACCTATGCCGACCTGCACACGATCGGTGGGTCGATCGACAAGCGCGAGCCGGGTCGCGAGATTGAGCTGCACCTGACCGGCAATATGGAACGCTACATGTGGTCTTTCGACGGCCAGAAGTTCTCCGACTCGAAGCCGCTGCACTTCCGCTACGGGGAGCGGCTGCGTATTACGCTGGTCAACGACACGATGATGCCGCACCCGATCCACCTGCACGGTCTGTGGAGCGAGTTGGAGAACCCGGACGGCGAGTTTCAGGTGCGCAAGCACTCCATCATGGTGCAACCCGCACAGCGCATCCGCTACGGCGTGACGGCCGATGCCCGCGGCAATTGGGCCTACCACTGCCACTTGCTGTATCACATGGAGGCAGGCATGTTCAGAAAGGTGGTGGTGTCGTGAAGCAGCGATCCACCAAACCCGCTCGCAACAGCCGTGTTTTGTCTCTGGCGAGCCGTGCAATGTTGTACACGGCAGCCCTCGGCGCGCCGCTGGCGTTTGCGCAGTCGGCCGCTCAGCCAATGCAAGGCATGGACCACGGCGACATGAAGGGCATGGACCACAGCCAGATGCCAGGCATGGACCACAGCCAGATGCAAGGCATGGACCACGGTGACATGAAGGGCATGGACCATAGCCAAATGAAAGGCATGAGTGGGGGCAAGCCAGAGGGCGCAGGGACCATGCAGGATATGGACCACAGCCAGATGAAGGGCATGGGCGGCAGCAAGCCTGAGGGCTCGGGCGACATGCAGGGCATGGACCACGGCAGCATGGAGGGCATGGGTTCGATGCAGGGTGGCTCAGCGCCACCCGATGCGCGCGATCCAGATGCTTACTCCAATGGACTCTCGCTAAGTCTGCTGCCTGGTATGCACATGCTTGACGACGCGCGATACGGTCAAGTGCTGCTCGATCAATTCGAAGGCTATCGCAGCAGCAGCGGTGAATCCGGCATCCGTTTCGACGCGCAGGCCTGGTACGGCACCGATCTGAACAAGCTCTGGCTGAAAGCCGAAGGGGGTCGCTCGGGTGGACAGCTAGGTGAGACCCGGGCTGAGGCGCTCTACAACCGTGCGTTCGCTCCTTACTTTGGCTGGCAGGCCGGCGTGCGGCACGACTTCGGTGGTGGTGGCCCGGGCCGCAACTGGGGCGCGGTGGGTGTACAAGGACTGGCACCTTACTGGTTCGACGTCGAAGCCACCGCCTATGTGGGGCCGTCGGGCCGTACCGCGTTCCGCTTCAAGGGCGAATACGATTTGCGCATTACACAGCGCTTGGTGCTGCAGCCGGACCTTGAGTTCGACATCTACGGCAAGAGCGATCCGGAGCGCGGCATTGGCTCCGGTCTGTCCGAGGCCGACTTTGGCCTTCGACTGCGCTACGAGATCACACGCAAGTTCGCGCCCTACATCGGCGTGAGCTGGGGCCGCAAGTTCGGCAACACCGCAGATTTCGCCCGTCGAGCCGGGGAGCCGGTTGGGGAGAGCCGAATCATTGCCGGCATCCGGCTCTGGTTTTAACGCAAAGGGATTCGAATATGTCTTCGACTGCCAAACTTGTTGTGGTAACCGCGCTTGTGCTAACTGTAGGCGCAGCCGCCGCGGGAGCTGCTGTCATCTGGTCCGGCGCTTATGACATCGGCGCCGATTCCAAGCACACCTCGCTGATACACGCGCTGTTGGAAACTACCCGGGAGCGCTCTGTCAAGGTGCGTGCGGACAAGCTACAGGTCCCCGACCTGACGGCCGATGCCGGCATCGTCAAAGGGGCTGGCAACTACGCGGCCATGTGTGTCCAGTGCCACATGGCGCCTGGCACGGATCAGACCGAACTCAGTCAAGGGCTTTATCCAGAACCGCCAAATCTGACAAAGGAAAAAGTTGATCCCGCACATGTGTTCTGGGTCGTCAAGCACGGCATCAAGGCATCCGCGATGCCGGCCTGGGGCCACTCGATGCCCGATGCCGACATCTGGAACGTCGCTGCCTTTCTACAAAAGCTGCCTGAGCTTGACAAGGCACAGTTCGATCAAATGGTTGCTGCGAGCGGCGGTCATTCACACGGCGGTGGCGAAGGCGGTGGGCATCACGATGCGGGTGCCATGAAGGACCATCACGGTGGCGGTGAGAAAGAGGAGCATGCACACGACGCGGCGGTGGTCGATGACCATCACGCCCAGTCGGCCGAGCAGGTGCCCGATGCCGCTTCGCCAGCAGGCACGACGCAGCCCGCTGCGGCCGCTGGGGGGCACCACGACGACGGCCACAAGCACTGACTGGACTGCCCTACAACACCATGAGCAAGTACGCAAAATTCGCCGCCATGATCGCCACATCGACGGCGGTCATGCTGGCGTTGATGTACCTCAACACGTACCAGTGGGATCACGTGTTCTTCAGCGAAACGCGCTTCTACATGGCGTTCGTGATGGGCGCCAGCATGGCCCTCATCATGTTGCTGTTCATGCTGAACATGTACACGAGCCGGTCGGCCAACTCGGCAATCGTTGCGATCAGCGTGGTGGTCTTCGCTGGCGCGTTGTGGCTGGTGCGCAGCCAGGAAACGGTCGAAGACGTGTCCTGGATGAAGGCGATGATCCCGCACCATTCGATTGCGATCCTGACCAGCGAACGCGCTCATATCAGTGACCCGCGCGTGCGCAAACTCGCCGACGGGATCATCGCAGCGCAACGCCGCGAGATCGATGAGATGAAGTCGCTGATCAAGGATCTACAGAAGTAGCCTTTGGGGCTGGAACCTACTTGACGTTTTGCTCAACGCCGAACCCCAATGCCCAACCTGAGCGCTGCACGGCAGAGACGAAACCGGCTGGCAGCAGCGCTCTCCGGCTGGGAGGTCGAAGGGGGTTCGGTCATGGAACGTGGTGTTGCCGACGATGGTGAGCCTCCGTTGAGTCAGGCTGAGCTGAAGCAACTCCGTATCCGAGTGGTCGCACTGAAAAGCGTGGTGCTCTCTCTCCCAGCAAGTGCCTCCGACCCGCAGCGCAAGCGGGTCGCGCAAATGGCGCGACTTATCAGGCCCAGACCGGGCGCCACGGCTCACCGGGTCACCATCCATGCAGCCGACGAGATCGTCAGCCTATTGGCTCGATCAAAACGCATCGGCCGAATGCGGCCTTGAAGCTGCATCGAGCGGAAACCTCCACCCTTGCGGCACAGTCATGCAAGCGAACACCAAGACATTGGCTTTTTTGAGGGGCGCTGCACAAAAGTGGTTGACCTTTCCATCATGGGATACCTTATTGTTTCGATGAATTGAAGCGCGCACTGCGCAAGCATCTTTCGCTTTGAAAGCGTATGCGGCACCCGTCGCGTTCGACGATTGCACAAGGAATAACAGATGAATGCTCAGCCGCACATTGATACGCACGCGCACACGCATGCACACGGCCCAGACGCACATACAGCAGTAGACGTCTCGGCATCGCTCAAGGACCCGGTCTGCGGCATGAAGGTCACGGCCGAGTCACCGCACCACACCGAGCATGCTGGCCAAGACGTGTTCTTCTGCAGCGCCAAGTGCCAGGCCAAGTTCATCGCCGAGCCCGACCGCTACGCGAGTGATGCTCAGCACGAACGCTCCCAGGCCGCCGCAGCCCCGGCTGCGCCCGGCACGATCTACACCTGCCCGATGCACCCGCAAATCCGGCAGGACCACCCCGGCGACTGCCCGATCTGCGGCATGAGTCTGGAGCCGGAGATGCCCTCGCTGGAGGACGAAGCCAACCCGGAACTGGTCGACTTCACCCGGCGCTTCTGGTGGACCTTGCCGTTTACGCTGGCTGTGCTGTTCCTCGCCATGGCCGGACACCAGCTGCGCTGGTTCGAAGGATCGACGCAGAACTGGATCGAACTCGTGCTGACCTTGCCGGTGGCGCTCTGGGCTGGCTGGCCGTTCTACAAACGCGGCGTGCAATCGGTCATCAACCGCAGCCCCAACATGTGGACGCTGATCGGCCTGGGCACGAGCGTCGCGTTTGTCTACAGCCTGGTGGCGACCCTTGCGCCGCAGATTTTTCCAGCGACGTTTGTTGTCGATGGGCGGGTCGGGGTGTACTTCGAGGCGGCCGCGGTGATCATTTCGCTGACCTTGCTCGGACAACTGCTCGAACTCAAAGCCCGCTCGCAGACATCGGCGGCGATCAAGTCGTTGCTGGGGCTGGCACCAAAGACCGCGCGGCGCATCCAGGAGGATGGCACCGAAGCCGACGTGCCACTGTCCGACGTGCATGTCGGTGACCGGCTGCGCGTGCGCCCGGGCGAGAAGGTGCCGGTCGACGGCGTCGTCGTCGAAGGCAGCAGTTCGCTCGACGAATCGATGCTGACCGGGGAGCCACTGCCGGTCAGCAAGCGCGCGGGCGACAAACTGATCGGCGCCACGCTGAACACCAGCGGCGCGCTGATCATGCGCTCCGAGCACGTCGGCTCGGCCACCGTGCTGTCGCAGATCGTGCAGATGGTCGCGCAGGCGCAGCGCTCGCGTGCGCCGATGCAGCGCATGGCCGACACGGTGGCCGGCTACTTCGTCATGACCGTCGTGGGCATCGCGTTGCTGACGTTTTTCGGCTGGGGACTGTTCGGCCCGTCGCCGAGCTGGGTGCACGGGCTAATTAACGCGGTGGCGGTGCTGATCATCGCCTGCCCGTGCGCGCTCGGGCTGGCCACGCCGATGTCGATCATGGTCGCGACGGGCCGCGGCGCCACGCAGGGCGTGCTGTTTCGCGATGCGGCCGCGATCGAGAACCTGCGCAAAGTCGACACGCTGATCGTTGACAAGACCGGCACGTTGACCGAGGGCAAGCCAACGTTCGAGCGTGCAATTGGTGTGAATGGTTTCGATGAAGCCGAAGTGCTGCGACTGGCCGCCAGCTTGGACCAGGGCAGCGAACATCCACTGGCCGCGGCGATTGTCTCGGCCGCACGTGCACAGGGCCTGAGGCTGAGCAAGCCCGAGCAGTTCGATTCCGAGTCGGGCATCGGTGTGCGCGGCAGCGTGGACGGAAAAGCACTGGCGCTGGGCAACACCGCGTTGATGGATCAACTCGGCGTGTCAGTGTCGGAACTTACGCAACAGGCCGAAGCACTACGCGGCGAAGGCGCGAGCGTGATGCATCTTGGCGTGGACGGACGCCTGGCCGGTCTGCTCGCCGTCTCCGACCCGGTAAAGAGGACCACGCCGGAGGCGCTTGCCTCGCTGCGCGCAGCCGGCCTGCGCGTCGTGATGGCGACCGGCGACGGATTGACCACCGCGCGTTCGGTCGGTCAGCGCCTGGGCATCGACGAGGTGCACGGCGAGGTCAAGCCCGCCGACAAGCTGGCGCTGGTCGAGAAGTTGCAAGCCGAAGGCCGGATTGTGGCGATGGCCGGCGACGGCATCAACGACGCGCCCGCCCTCGCCAAAGCCGACGTCGGCATCGCGATGGGCACCGGCACCGACGTGGCGATGAACAGCGCGCAGCTCACGCTGGTCAAGGGCGACTTGCGCGGGATCGCTACCGCACGTGAGTTGTCGGTATCGACCGTGGCCAACATGAAGCAAAACCTCGGCTTCGCGTTTGTCTACAACGCGCTCGGCATCCCGCTGGCAGCCGGCATTCTGTATCCGTTCACCGGCTGGCTGCTGTCGCCGATGATCGCGGCGCTGGCGATGAGCCTGAGCTCGGCGTCCGTGATCGCCAACGCGTTGCGGCTGCGTGGTGCGCGTGCGGATGGCAAATAAAGACAGCGCACTGCCGGCTTGGCGCTTTATCTGTCCCAGTACGGCATCTCGTTTGCTTATGGACCGCCTCGAAACTTCTCAAGTGACAGCTTCCTTTTCTTTCAACCCCCTTCACCATTTCTGGAGTCAATCGACATGAAGGACAGCAACTGGAACGTTGCGCTGCCTGGCCATCCAGGCCCGAGCCGGCGACGCTTTGTCACGGGCTTTGCGCTGTGCGGTGCCGCCGCCATGGTCGGACTGCCGGCGCGTGCCGCGCGGACCGCGGCGCGGCCGGTGGAACCCACCGTGCTCAGCGGCACCGAGTTCAACCTGACCGTGCGGCGCGAAGCCTTCAACCTGACCGGCACCGAGAGCTGGGCCAACACGATCAATGGCGGTGTCCCCGGCCCGATCCTCAAGTGGCGCCAGGGCGATGTGGTGGACATCCACCTGACCAACGAGATGCCCGACGTGACCGGCTTCCACTGGCACGGCATCATCCTGCCGAACACGATGGACGGTGTGCCTGGGCTGCAGTTCCCCGGCATCCAACCCGGTGAGACGTTCCACTACCGCTTCCCGGTCGTGCAAAGTGGCACCTACTGGTACCACAGCCACATGGGCTATCAGGAGCAAAAAGGCGCCTACGGTGCGCTGATCATCGAGCCCGAGGGCAAGCCGCTGATCCAGGCCGACCGCGAACACGTGATCGTGCTCAGCGACTGGACCGATGACGATCCGAAGGTGATCGCCAACAACTTGAAGCAGGACAGCGACTACTACAACTATAAGAAGCGCACGCTGGAAACCGACGTGGCCGACGTCCAGCAGAACGGCTTGCTGATGACGGTCAAGGAGCGCTGGAAGTGGGCGCAGATGCGCATGCGCCCCACCGGCCTGGCGGCGGTGTCCGGCGTCAACTACACCTACCTGATGAACGGCTCACCGCCGGACGCCAACTGGACCGCGCTGTTCCAGCCCGGCGAGCGGGTGCGGCTGCGCATCATCAACGCCTCGGCGGCCACCTACTACGACGTGCGCATCCCGGGCTTGAAGCTCAGCGTGGTGCATGTGCACGGCAACGACGTCGAGCCGGTCGAAGTCGACGAATTCCGCATCGGCGTGGCCGAAACCTACGACGTGATCGTCGAGCCGAAGGATGACAAGGCCTATGCGATCTTCGCCCAGGACATGGGCCGCACCGGCTACGCGCGCGGCACGCTCGCGCCGCGCTTGGGGCTGGAAGCACCCGTGCCGCCGATGGACGACCGGCCGCTGCGCGGCATGGCCGACATGGGCATGGCGGCGATGGCGCCCAAGCAGATCGACGCGTCCCGCGAAGACCGCTCGCGGCTCGGCGGGCTGATGGGCAAGCAGGCGATGGAAGTCGTCTCCGACTTGTCGTTGCTGCCCGGTCAACAGCCGACCGTACCGCGCCCGCCGGTGGCCGAGGCGAAGCCGGGCATCGAAGAGCTGTTCATCGCCGACAAGCTGATCGACCGCCTGAAGTCACCCGGCGACGGACTGAACCATCTGGACCGCCGCGTGCTGACCTACGCCGATTTGCGCTCCCGCCGGCCCGGCCTCGACAAACGCCCGCCCACACGCGAGATCGTGCTGCGCCTGACCGGCAACATGGAGCGCTTCATCTGGGGCTTCAACGGCAAGAAGTTCACCGAGGTCGGCCCGATCGACGTCAGGGTCGGCGAGCGCTTTCGGCTGCGCATGATCAACGACACGATGATGAGCCACCCGATCCACCTGCACGGCATGTGGATGGAGCTTGAGAACGGCCAGGACGACGCCCACCGGCCGTACCTGCACACCGTGAACGTGCAGCCTGCGCAGAACGTCTCGATGCTGGTTACGCCGATCGCGACCGGCCAGTGGCCGATGCACTGTCACATCCTCTACCACTTTGAAGCCGGCATGTTCCGCACCGTGCGCGTGTTGCCGGCGGAGACCAGCGATGTCTGAGAACAAGATGAATTCATATCGATCTACAGCGGCTGCGATCGGAATGGCAACCGCAGCGTTGCTGACATTGAATGCGCAGGCCCAGACCAAGCCGCCACTGAACGACAACCAGCTCAAAGGTGCGGCCCCTTACGGCAGCCCGATCGAAGACGACCGGCTCTACGGTCACGTGATGCTGGATCAGTTCGAGCAGCGCTTCGACCACGGCAAGGAGCCCTACACGCGCTGGGACGGCCAAGCCTGGATCGGCAACGATTTCCATCGGCTGTGGATCAAGTCGGAAGGCCGGGCGAACGCCGATGGCAACGGCAAGATCGGGGACGGAAAGACCGAGTTGCTGTACGACCGGCCAATCACGCCGTTCTTCGATCTGCAGGCCGGGGTGCGCTACGACCTCGATTCCAAGCCCGGCCGCGGCTGGGCGGCGCTGGGCGTCCAGGGATTGGCCGTGGGATTCTGGAACGTCTCGGCCACTGCGTATGTCGGTGGCAACGGGCGGCTGGCGTTGAACACCAATGCGTCCTACGACTACTACATCACCCAGCGCCTCGTGCTGCAGCCGCAGTTCGAGACCAACTGGTACTCGAAGGAAGACTACGGGCGTCGGGTCGGTTCCGGGTTGTCGGACATCGACAGCGGGTTGCGACTCCGGTATGAGATCTCGCGCAAGTTCGCGCCCTACATTGGTGTGACGTACCAGAAGTGGTTCGGCAACACGGCCGATATTCGCCAGGCGAACGGCTCACCGACCAAGGACTTCAGGGCAACCGTCGGCATCCGCATGTGGTTCTAGGCGCAGAGCAACCCAACACAAAGCGGAGCCCTCGATCGCCGCCGCTTGTCGTCAAGAGCCTGCCGCGTTGCCCGGCTGGTTCTTGACCGTGCGTCGAAGCTGATCGCAACGGGCTTTCTCGACCTCGCCCATCGAGCCGGCAGCGCTGCGGCATTTGTCAAGCATCTCGCTGAGTGTGCGACCTTCGACGCCGCGGGTTCCGTAGCCTTTCATGTCCGGTTCGATCGGCGCAGGGGGATTGGCCACTTGCGTGTTGTCAGCACTCACTGCGGGAACCGATGGTTGCTGCGCGAATGATGACTGGATCGGCACGATCAATGCAAACAGTAACTTGGGCAAATATTTCTTCATGAAGATGGTCTTTCGGCGGACTCGCTTGCAGTCGATAAGGACATGAATCGAAACAACTAACATGGGACTCATGGGGTGCGTCGAGCGAGCTTGACCCGGTCGGCACGAATCGTGAACTGTAGCAAGGCGAGTTCCTTACGCGTCGGTTGCACGCATGACCAGACCAGCTGTGTGGTGCCTGTCCGTCAGGTGCTCCCGTTCGCCCACTGGTCAAGGCGATGCGCTGGCCGGCCTATCCCAAAGATTCATTTGCATGAAAAAAGGGGCCACTCTGTTTCCCCACTGGCTTCACCTCGTCTGGATCGCCGCACTGCTGCTTGGCGCTGCCTGTTTGGTGATCGTCGCCATCGACGTAGCGCGGCACCCGCAGAAAAACGGCAATGATGAACGTGGTCTGGCCGGTGACCGCATCGTTCGGTACGGTCGTCACGCTGTGGGGCTGCTTCCGATGGGGCCGCGCGTCGAGCGCTGAGGCGATGTAGCGCGCAAAAGCGCAGGGCTGGGAGATGCCAGCCAACACGCAGCCGCTTCCGGTCATCGTGGCCATCGGCGCGACGCACTGCGGTGCGGGGTGCATGATCGGCGAGGTGGTTGACAAGTGGCTCGCGTTCTTGTTTCCGACGGCCGCAGTCGAACTCGGTTGGCACTCGATCTTCGCCGACAAGAGCTACGCGGATTGGGTGCTTGACTTCCTCTCCGCGTTCGGCCTCGTCATCGTCTTCCAGTACTTTGCGATCGTGCTGATGCTTGGCCTGTCGTTCGGCAGATGGGTCATTGCAGCGATGAGGTCCGATACGCTGGCGTTGACCTCGTGGCAGGTCGGCATGTACGGCTTCATGGCATTTACGCACTTCAATCTATACGGTCATATGCTTGACACACACGTTGAAGTGAACACGCCTGAGTTCTGGTTCGCGATGCAGATCGCGATGGTCGTCGGCTTCATGACTGCCTATCCGGTCAACTGTTGGCTGATCCGCAAGGGAGTGAAGGAACAGATGTGACCTGCAGGCTTGGTCAAACGCAAATGAAATCTGGGAGTCACGCGTCGGTAAGCAATGTAGTTTCAACCTGAAGGGCTCGCGGCATTCGTTGTGAGTGGTCCCACCACCCAATAGCGCCACCCGTTCTCGGACACCCCAGACAAATCGACGCAGGCGACATCGCTCAGCGCCAGCAGCGGGCGCATCACATTCGCAATCCAGTCGGACTCGATGGTCCGCGTTTTCGAGTACGACGTACGGCTCGATCGTGAGGCACTTGCAGCGGCAAACGACCAGATCAAGCGATCACGGGCGCTGTACAACGAGCTGGTCGCCATGCTGCGCGCCGTGTTCGAAGAGACGAACGCCTGGGTGCTCGATCCTGCGGGCGAGCGTGCGATTCAGATCGACACGCAAGTGCGGGCGCTCACCGAAGGCTTTGACAAGGCGCGGTCGAGCAATGACGTTGACGCCATGCATGCGATCGCCGCGGTGCGTCTCCCGCGATGGAAGGAACTGGCGGGCCTGATGGCAATTGCCAGACAAGAACATGCAGCCGAGCTTCGCCGGCGTTTTTATTCCCGCGTCGGTGCGAATTCGACCTGCGACCCCTATCGGCTGCGGTGCGACGCCGTGAGTTCAGGTCTCGGCTGGGCCACGGCCAACGACATTCTTGATCGGGCGCTCGTAGCTTGGCGCGCCAGCATGAAGCAAGGCCGACCGCCGCGGTTCAGTCGTGGCGACGAGAAAATGCAAGACACGCTCACGCTGCAATTCACGGCAGTAGGTGGCGTCGACGTGGAGTGGCTAGGGGGAGGCAGGCACCAGGACTTCCAGAAGCAGCTGCCCGAGGGCGGGGCGGGACGCAGGCACTATGGGACTTTCAAGTTCCGCCTTGGTCCAGCTTTAGCGGGCGCATACGCCACCGGGACGATGCAAGTCCACCGCGGCCTGCCAAAAATACGCTGCTACGCACGTGCGCCTGGTGCGCCGGCGGATGGCTGATGTGGACCGATGGGCGATACAGTTGGTGCTCAAACTTAGCGCGCCAACAAAGCCGGCTTCAGCGCCGCGCCGGCCGCTGGTAGCGGTGCATTTCTGATGGGCTGCTGACCTTGACGTTCGCCGTGTAGCCAGCATCGCCGATGCCGCCGATCCGGGCTTGGCGCGGCTGATTCGACTTCCAAAAACAATTGAAGGCGACTTGCTTCGGGCTTCGCGGGTCTAGGCGGCGCGCGATCAGGCTCGCAACGAAGCCGCCCCGAACCTCAAGACCCTGCTGGGTGATCTGCAAGCGAATGGTCCACCCGCCATGCTCGATCCGTTGCGCGCGGAACTCGAACTGCTCAAGCGGCTGCGGGCCGATCACATTGCCGCCAAACGCTTCTACAGCGTGCAAGCGATGGCGAGATGCGCGAACCTGCGCTTTGACTGGCTCGACACATGGGTCGCACGGGACCGCAAGCGATGGCACGAGGCCGTGGGCGTGGCCAGTCGCGCCCGCAATCGTCGGCGGCACTTCTACCGTGAGCTGGCCAGAAACTACACGGCAATCGTCATCGAACCCTTGGATCTCAAGCGTGCTGCAGCGAAGATCGACCAGGCCACCGGCGAGCGCAGCGACTTCACGCGGAAGGCCCGTAGCGGCCGAACCGTTCTGTTTGACGACAAGTCGAGCGAAACGCCCTTCGTGAGCATCGATCTTGATCCCGAAATGCAGAAGAGGGGTTATATCTGGCATGCGGTGGTCGAGGACGTGGGCATCGGACAGAGCGATGCCTGATCGCGTCAACGGCCGATGCGCGCCGGAGGAGGGTCTGCGCTTCGGTGTCGACAAGGTGTTGCTGGTTCCGTACGCGCTGCCTGTGAGCGTTGGCCGTTTGCGATGCGCACAAACACATTTTGTCTCTGCTATGCATGCCAGCGGTATCCTCAACCGCAACTGGCTTCCGGTCCTCGTATGAGTCTGCCCGGAAGTGCGGCGAATGGCCGACCCAACGCTGCGCGGCCGTGGTTCTCCTGCTTCTGAACGGCTCGTTGCCTCCAGATCACCATCTCCGCGCCGGCGCGCTTGGGCTTTTGACGTTGCCAGCCCAGCGTTCCCGGCTGCCCGGCTGCGAAGCAATGCTTTATCCGCTTCGCCGAATCGATGCTTCGCCGAACACCGCGCTACCGAAAACGTGATCCCAGAACGCGCTTGTCACACCGAACCCGCCGAGCCGGCCAGCGTCGAGGTGATGCAGCGCGTGCCAGCGCTTGCGCCGCTTCAACCACGCGCTCTTCGCCGGCCAGTGGTGGATGCCGTGATGCGTGATGGCATAGATCAGGTAGCCGCCCAACAGGCCGAGCGTCAGGGCGCAGGCGTTCCAGATTCCCCCGATGGCTAGAACCGGCAGGAAGACCAGCACCAGGACGAGCGAGGCGCTGAGGATGGTCGGCGCGCAAATCAGCGCCGCGGGCCGTCGGTGATGTTCCTCGTGCCAGCGCTTGAACGGCGCAAGGCCGTGCAGCACGAAGCGGTGCAGCAGGTACTCGATGGCGGTCCAGCTCACCAGACCCACACAGACCAGCGCCACGGATCCGATCCGATGCGAATGCGGCGCGACGGTAAGCAGCAAGGTGGCCAGCGTGGCCACCGCGATTGCGTAGAGGGCGAAGTCGGCCCGATACGCCGCTTTCCCATGTTCCATCGCGAACAGACCAATGCGTTTCTCCAGCACGCCGCTGCCACTGCGCCCGGGACGGGCAGGGCAGGGCACCGCACATCTTGGTGAAGATATGCGCTTCGGTACCTGGCCGTCGGTGCGATGTCGCACACAGAACAGACTCTCCCCTGTGTAAACCTGACGCTGAGCTTGACGCAGTCCCGGCTTCATGCACGTGTTGCTGCGCTACACGCAGGCGCTGATCACGCAGATGGCGCAGACGGCCGTGTGCAACCGGCACCACACCCTGGACCAGCAGCTCTGCCGCTGGCTGCTGCTGAGCCTGGACCGGCTGCACGGCGACGAGC
>JBBPYC010000099.1:0-26488 GCA_038200275.1 Burkholderiales bacterium | reverse complement strand
GCCCGCTTCAGACGCCTGTCGCGCGACTTCGAGCGGCTGCCTCATGTATTGGCGGCGCTGCACTTCCTGGTCTTTGTCACCCTCATGCTGCCCAAGGCCGCAGTCCTCTGGGCCGCAGGGGAAAGTGCATAACACGCTCTAAGCTGAAACGATCTCTGAAGACACCAAGAAAAGAGGCTGATCTTGCCCACCCAACGCATCGAATTCCCCGGCAGCCAAGGCGCCCTGCTCGCCGGCCGGCTGGACACACCCGAGGCGCCGCCACGCGCCTGGGCGATCTTTGCGCATTGCTTCACCTGCTCGAAAGACAGCAAGGCGGCCGCGTACATCGCCCGCGCGTTGGCTGAAGCAGGCTACGGCGTGCTGCGTTTCGATTTCACTGGCCTGGGCGGCAGCGGCGGCGACTTTGCAAACACGCATTTCTCCTCCAACGTGGACGACCTGGTGGCCGCCGCCGACTGGCTGCGGGCCGAGCGCGGCGTACCGGCGCTGTTGGTCGGCCATTCACTGGGCGGCGCGGCCGCGCTGGCTGCCGCGCACCGGGTGCCCGACGCGGTGGCGGTCGCGACGCTGGGCGCGCCGTTCGATCCGGCCCACGTCGCCCGGCACTTCGGCGACAGCATCGCGATCCTCGAATCCGAGGGCGAGGCGACTGTGCAATTGGCGGGGCGCCCGTTCAAGGTCCGGCGCGCGTTGCTCGACGATCTGCACAGCCAGCATCAGGCCGAGCGCATCCGCACATTGCGCCGACCGTTGCTCGTCATGCACGCACCGCGCGATGCCACCGTGTCGGTCGACAACGCGCGACAGATCTTCGAAGCGGCCATGCATCCGAAGTCCTACATCTCGCTTGATGGCGCCGACCATCTGCTCACGCATGAGGCCGATGCGCGCTATGCAGCCGGGCTGATCGCCGCCTGGGCCGGACGCTACGTCACGCTGGAGCAGCCCTCGATGCCTGCGTCAGCCATGCAGGAAACCCCTGAGCCATCAGCCGCGTCCGACGGCAAAGTACGCGTGGCTGAACGCGGCACCGGCCAGTTCACGGTTGCGATCCGCGCTGGCCGCCACGAGTGGCTTGGCGACGAACCAACGACGGCCGGCGGCGACGACTTGGGGCCGAGCCCCTACGAAATGCTTAGCGCGGCTTTGGGCGCCTGCACCGCGATGACCTTGCGCATGTATGCAAAGCGCAAGCAATGGCCGCTGGATGAAGTGCAGGTCGTGCTCGATCACTCCAAGATCCACGCGGCCGACTGCACTGAATGCGAAACGCAGGTCGGCAAGGTCGACCGGATCGAGCGCGAGATTCGGATCGAAGGCGACTTGTCGGCCGAGCAACGCGCCCGACTGATCGGAATCGCTGACATGTGCCCGGTGCATCGCACGCTGCACTCGGAGGTGCAGATCGTGACGCGGGTCGTCGATATCAACGCATGAAACAGCAATTGCTCTTAATTTCGTAGCTGAAAATGACCGATGGATCACCGTCTCAGCCGTCTTCGACTGATTTTTCATCTGTTTTCGAGCTGTCTGCACGTGGCCGCCCGGCCCGCCCCTTCAACACCCGCCGCCCCGACTTCGCCTGTAAATCAGCAACAAACGCCGCGTCTCCAAGCGCCCAGCCGCCGAGCAGTGCATCCGTCAACGCGCGCTGGGTCTTGGGTGCAACACCGGCCGCAACCCGATACGCCCAAGCTTGTTCGCGCGCAAAGGGCGTGTTGCCAAGCGCCCAGAATTGGGGAGGCGGCGTGACCAGCCGGTCCACCGCGGCACCGACGTAGTGCGCGTGGCTCGACCAACGCCAGTCCGCAGCCGACGCCGCCAGTCCAGCGCGCACCGGGTTCAAATCAAGATACGTAAGCGCGTCGAGCAGGTGCTGCTGCGGCTCGATCACCGTGCAACGATAGCGCCCGTCCCACAACGTACCGCTGCGGCCATGCCGGTCGTTGAAGTAGCGCACGTAACGGCGGCCCAGCGACTGCATCAGCAGTGGCAACCCGTCGCCTTCGGGTGTGGCGAGCAGATGAAAGTGATCGGGCATCAGCACGTAGCCGTGCAGCGCGATTTGGTGCTGGCGCAGGCCCTCGCCCAGCATCGTAAGCATCGTCTCATAGTCCGCCGCATCCACAAAAATCGGCTGGCGGTTGTGGCCACGCTGGATCGCGTGATGCACGAAGCCGGGGACGGACAAGCGAGGCAGACGGGCCATGACACGGCGAATCTTGCCTGAAGCAAAGCACAAGCAATGCAATCCCATTGTCCCGGTCACCCTGGCCCGGGCAAACCCTCGGGTAGACACGCCTCGCTTGTTCTCCAACAATAAGCCGACAACGACTCAACACAACGGAGACAACAACGATGATTTTGCAACGTTTACGCACAGGCCTCGCCGGCTTTGCGCTACTGGCCACGGCCATGGCCACGGGCGCCCAGCAAAAGCCCGCCCAGCTCGACATTGGCATGACCACCTTCCTGTCCGGCCCCGCAGCCGTATTCGGCGTGCCAGGCAAGGCCGCGGCCGAACTGGCCGTCGATGAAATCAACGCCAAGGGCGGCATCGACGGCGTCAAGCTCAAGCTGGACATCATCGACGAGGGCGTGGGCGGCGCCAAGCTGCTGTCCGAGTACCGGCGCGTGGTGCAGGAAGGCGGCGTCAAGGTCATGCTGGCAGCGATCTCAAGCGGCAACTGCAATGCGTTGGCACCAGTGGCTGAAGACCTGAAGGTGCTGAACGTGATGTGGGACTGCGGCACTGAGAAAATTCTGGAAAACAAGCGCTACCAGTACGTGGTGCGCACGCAGGCCAACGCGACGTCGGAGATGGTCGCGACCGTGCTGCATCTGCTGCGCACCAAGCCCGACTTCAAGACGCTGGCCGTGATCAATCAGGACTACGCCTGGGGCCGCGACTCGTGGGAAATCTTCATCAACACGTTGCGTGCGTTCAAGCCCGACGTGAAAGTGGTGGCCGAGCTGTTCCCGAAGTTTGGCTCGACCGACTTTTCTTCCGAAATCAGCCGGCTGCAGGCACTGTCGCCCGACGTGATCCTGTCGACTTCATGGGGCGGAGAGCTTGACACGCTGATCCGCCAAGCGGCGCAGCGCGGGCTGATGACCAAGACGACCTGGGTGATGCCCCTGGCGGAAAGTTCGCTGGAACGGGTCGGCAAATCGATGCCGGACGGCGTCATTGTCGGCATGCGCGGCGATCATTACTTCGGCCATCCAGAGTACAAAGACGACCCGAAGCACAAAGCTTTCGTTGCCAAATTCCGTGAGAAAACCGGTCAGTATCCGATCTATTCGGTCTACCACGCATACGCCGCGGTCACCGCGGTGCACGACGCCTACATGGCCGCGATCAAGACGAACAACGGCAACTGGCCGAGCACCGAGCAGGTGGCGGATGCAATGCGCAAGCTGACTTTTCGCGGCCTGACCCGCCCGGTCACGATGCGTGAAGACGGCCAGGGCATGGAAGCCCAGCTCCTCGGCGTGACCAAGATGACGCCGGAGCTGCCGTTTCCGGCGATCACGGGCATCTCGATCTATCCGGCTGAACTGGTGCAGAACCCGGTCGGCACCAAGGGGACCGAGTGGGTCAAGACGATCAAGCCCGAGGTGCTGAAAGACCCGAGCATCAAGTCGTTTTGATCAGCAGGCTGGGCTGAATTGCACTGTTCACGCACGTTGTTCACCAGTTAGGCAGGCCAGGCGATGAACTCGACCCTGGTGCTGCTGGCCGTGCTCGACGGTCTGACGCAATCGGCGCTGCTGTTTCTGGTTGCGCTGGGCCTCACGCTGATCTTCGGTGTGCTGCGCATCTTGAATCTCGCGCACGGCAGCCTGTATGCGATTGGCGGCTATGCGGCAGCGACTGTAGGCGGCCTGTTCGGCGGCAATGATTCAGTCGTGCTGTCACTTCTTGCGCTGCTGGTCGGTGCCGCTGCGGCGGGCCTACTGCTCGGCGCGTTGATTGAGATTGCGCTGGTGCGGCGCATCCTTGATTTCGATCCCGTGATGCAGTTGCTGGCGACCTTTGCCGTGTTCATGATCATGGAGGATGTGCAGCGGCTGGTCTGGGGCACCAGCCCGGTGTCGGTCACGCATGCGGTCAACGCGCTGGGCACGATGCAGGTCGGTGCGGTGATGTATACCGTCTATCAACTGGTGCTGCTGCCGGCCGTGGCGTTGCTGGTGTTCATCGGACTGCGCTGGTCGCTCGGTCATACGCGGTTTGGCCGCCAGATCATGGCCGTTACGCACAACCGTGAGGTGGCTACTGCGATGGGCATCAATGCCAAGCGCGTCGGCCTGGTCACGTTCTGCATCGGCGCGATGCTTGGCACGTTGGGCGGCGCCCTGGCGTCCCCCACCACGTCGCTGGTACCGGGCATTGGCGGCGACATGATGGTGCTGTCGTTCGCCGTGGTGGCGGTCGCGGGCCTGGGGCAGATCACAGGCACCGCAATCGCTGCTCTGCTGATCGGCATGGGCAAGGCATTTTCGGTCTACCTGCTGCCAGAGATCGATGTCGTGGTGCCGTATCTGATCATGCTGGTGGTGCTGCTGTGGCGTCCGCAGGGGTTGTTTGCAGTGGCTGAGACCCGGCGCGTCTGATGCTGCTGCGCATCACACCCTGGGTCATCGCTGGCTTGACCCTGCTGCTCGGCCTGTTCGTGCCATGGCTCAAGACGCCACTGATCATGGCGCTGTCTTACGGCTTTGCGGCACTGGGCGTGTCGATCCTGATCCGCGCGGGCCAGGTGTCGTTCGGACATGCGGGCTTTGCCTGCCTGGGTGGCTACGGCGTTGTAACGCTGGCGCGCACATTTCCGCAGACCGATGCATTGCTGCTGATGCTCGCCGGCGCAGCCTGCGGGCTGCTGGCCGGCGCGGTGGTCGGCCTGTTCATGGTGCGCTACCGCGGCATCTTTTTCGGCATGCTGAATCTGGCGCTTTCGATGGTGCTGTTCGCGGTGCTGGGCAAGTTCTACAACGTGACCGGCGGCACCGATGGCCTTCGCATGGAGCGCCCGCCGCTGCTAGGCCAGATGCTGGAGCGGTCGACGTATGAGACAGGGCTGCTGGTCGTGGCGATCGTGCTGATGGTGGTCGCCTGCTGGGCGCTCGGGCGCTTCTTCGCGTCGCCGGTGGGCCAGGCGATGAGCGCGATCCGCTCCAACGAAGTGCGGCTTGAATACCTGGGCATCTCGGCGCGGCGCGTGTTCTATATCGGCTATCTTGCATCGACCACGCTGTGCGGTTTTTCAGGCGGCATGTTCGCGTTGATCCAGGGTATGGTGACGCCCGAGATGGGCTACTGGATTCGCTCGGGCGAATTTGTTTTCATCGCGGTGCTGGGCGGTACGTCGAATCCGGTCGGTGCATTCATCGGCGCCATCGCCTATGAATTCCTGAGTCTGTTCGCTGCCGCCGCGCTGACTGGCATCTGGCAGATGGTGATTGGCTCGGTGCTGCTGGTGCTGATCTTTCTGGCGCCTTCCGGGCTGGTCGCGCTGCTCACGCGGTTCGACACGCGGCGTGCTTCGTCAAGGACGAAACCGGGATGAGCAATAGCACACCCGCTTCAAAGCCGTTGCTGCAGACCCGCGGCCTGACGTTGGCGTTCGGCGGCGTGGTCGCGGCCGAGAACATCGACTTCGACCTGCACGCGGGCGAGCGCATCGCAGTGATCGGCGCCAACGGTGCCGGCAAAACCACGTTCGTCAACATGGTGACCGGCTACATCAAGCCGAGCGCGGGAAAGATCCTGTTCGAAGGCCGGGACATCACGCGGCTGCACCCGCGCCAGATCGTGCGGGCCGGCATCGGTCGGTCGTTCCAACTGCCGCAGCTCTTTCTGGACCATACGGTGCGCGAGAGTCTAGAGCTGGCGGTGGCCTCCCGCAGCCAGCGCCTGAGCGTGTTCGCACCCCTGTCGCGTTGCGCTGACCTGGCAGAGATCGACCCCACATTGCAGGCGACCGGCCTTGCGGATCGCGCCGATGAGCGTTGTGGCAATCTGTCCGAAGGCCACCGCAAGCTGCTCGACATCGCGATGGCGCTCGCGCTGCGGCCGAAGCTGCTGATCATGGATGAGCCGACCAGTGGCGTGGCGGCGGATGAAAAACATCCGTTGATGGCGACCATCATGCGTGCGCTGGACGAACAGCAGGTGACTGCCATGTTCATCGAGCACGATGTCGACATCGTCGAGCAATACGCAACCCGCGTGGCTGCCTGGATCGCAGGGCGCATCGCAGCCGATGGCCCCCCCGATGTGGTGATGCGTGATGAAGAAGTCCGTACCGTGGTGCTGGGCGGATGAAGCTCTCCCCGAGGCTCCGCTCCCTTCGCTCGGCTTTCGCCTCCCCCCCCACCGGGGGCGGCGCCTGCGGCCCGGCGTAGCCGGCTCTGCGGCCCTTCCTGGAATTGTTTATGGGTCCTTCCAGTGTGGTGGGCAATGCGTGTGCGGGAGCATTGACATGCTGAAGCTGCAAGACGTCTCGGTCGACATTGCGGGCATCCCGGTGCTGCGTGCGCTGTCGGTCGAAATGGCCTCGGGCCGCACTTATGCGGTGGTGGGCCGCAATGGCGCGGGCAAGACCACTTTGCTGCGCACGATCATGGGATTCACGCAGGTCAAGGCAGGCGGGATCACGCTGAACGGCACTGACCTGCTCGCGCAACCATCGCACGGCCGTGCCACTTTGGGCATCGGCTACTCACCGGAGGAACGCGTGCTGTTCCCGACCATGACGGTGGCAGAAAACCTGCGGCTGCCGGGCGAGGCGCTGGGGCTCGAGTCATCCGAGATCGACATGCGCATCCGACAGCTGGTCGACACCGTGCCGCTGATCGAGCCGATGCTGCCGCGGTCCGCGGCCGCACTGTCAGGCGGCCAGGGCAAGATGGCCGCGCTCGCGCGTGCGCTGATGGTGGGCACGCGGCTGATTCTGGTCGACGAGCCATTTCAAGGCTTGGCGCCCGCGCTGGCGCGCCAGTATGCGGAGACCTTGGGCAGCCTCTACCAGCAGTGGCCCGAGCTGTGCATCGTGATCACCGAATCGAACCGCTCACTGCTCGATCGGGTGGACTGCACGACGTTGACGCTGGAGCGCGGCGAACTGAAGGGCGATGCGGCGTCGGCTACAGCCGTTCAGCCATAGAACCAGTAACAGATCCCGATCGCCGCAAGCACCCCGGCCTGCTCAGCAATCAACGAACACGCCACCGCATGTCGCGTGCGCTTGATGCCGACCGCACCGAAGTACACCGCCAGCACATAGAACGTCGTCTCCGTGCTGCCTTGAATCACGGCTGCGAGCCGCGCGCCGAAGCTGTCGACGCCCTGAGCCTGCATCGTCTCCACCAAAATCGCCCGCGCGGCGCTGCCGGAAAACGGCTTGACCAGCGCGGTTGGCAATGCATCGACGAAGCGCGTATCCCAGCCTGTCAGGCCAATCAACCAACGAATCCCTTCGAGCGCGAAGTCGAGCGCGCCCGATGCACGCAGCACACCGATCGCGCACAACATGGCGACCAGATACGGCAGCAGATCGCGCGCCACAGCAAAGCCTTCCTTCGCGCCTTCGACGAACGCCTCGTAGACCGGCACGCGCTTGATTGCGCCCAGCAGCACGAACAGCAGCACCAGGCTGAACAGCACCAAGTTGCCAAGCAGCGAAGACAACGCCGCAATCGCGCCCGATGACATCGTGGCCAGCAGCGCGACGAACGCGGCGAACAGCAGCGCGGCCGGCAGCAGGTAGGCCAGCACGACCGGGTCGGCCAGCTTCAGCCGTTGCACCTTGGCAATCACCAGCAGCCCCACCAATGTCGACGTGCAGGTCGCCAGCAGGATCGGCAGGAACACCAGCGCCGGGTCCGCCGCACCGGCTTGCGCCCGGTACATGAAGATCGTGACCGGCAGCAACGTCGGCGCGGATGCGTTCAGCACCATGAACAGGATCTGCGCGTTGCTGGCGGTGTCGTCGCTCGGATTCAGCTCCTGCAGCGCGCGCATCGCCTTCAGCCCAATCGGCGTGGCCGCGTTGTCGAGGCCCAGCGTGTTGGCCGCAAAGCTCAGCGTGATCAGGCCGAGCGACGGGTGCCCGGCCGGCACACCCGGCAGCAGCCGCGCAAAAAGCGGCCCGAGCGCGCGCGCCAGTCCCGCAACCAACCCGCTGCGTTCGGCGATGCGCAGAAACCCCAGCCACAAGGTCAACGTGCCAAACAGCAGCAGCATGAGCTCCACCGACAGCTTCGCCATCGCGAACAAACTCTCCACGATGCCTGCAAACACCGCTGCATCGCCACCGATCAGCCAGCGCCCAAACGCGCTGATCGCCGCGATGACGAAAAATCCGAGCCAGAGGGTATTCAGCACGACAGGCGCGCTCGAGCCACGCGCATCATCGAGCGGTCAAGCAGACAGAGCTGTGCCAAACGCGCGGTTGATCCGCAAGCAGACGATGGCTCTCAGCTGCACGTGTTCATGCCAGTCGATCAGCTCCGGCATCTCTCGAGTGGCCGGTCACCAGGAGACCACGCGATCTGGCCGTCGCCGCATCGGTGCGCGGGCTGTCCATCGCAATCCAGCGACGCAAGATTTCCAGCGCGCACCTGACCCAGGCTGCATCGTGACGCAGCCGAGCGCACACGCGCTGGTGCAGCGCGAGCGATCGGCGGTCTTGATCGGTCTGGTTCATGCGGGCGATGGTAGCTCGCGTGGATCAAGCGCAGCCAGCGCGGGGAAGCGGATCGGCAGCAGTTCGATCAGACCGAATGCCTCGAGGATTGCGCGCAGCCGCTCCGCCGCGCTGCGTTTTTTCTGGCCCGTGAAGCGCGCCACGATCAACTCGTTTTTCAGGCTGTGCTCCCAGCCGACCAGCTCGGTCACACTGACCGAATAGCCGCATGCTTCCAGGTACAGGCAGCGCAGCACGTTGGTCAGCTGGCTGCCCATCTCGCGGGTGTGCAACGGGTGGCGCCAAAGTTCGGCCAGCGGCGTGCGTGACAAGGACAACGCCTTGGTGCCGTTCAATGCGCGTGCCAGTTCGGCCTGGCAGCATGGCACCAGCACCATGAACTTGGCTTGCTTGTGCAAGCCGAAGGCAATCGCGTCATCGGTCGCGGTGTCGCAGGCGTGCAGCGCGGTCACGACGTCGACGTGGTCGGGCAATGCATCCGATTGCGCGGCTTCGACAACGCTTGAATTGACGAACCGCATGCGGTTGAAGCCCAGTCGCTGTGCCAGGTCGCGGGACCGCTCTACCAGCTCGGCACGCGTCTCCACGCCGTAGATCGTGCCGCCCGCACGCGACTTGAAGAACAGGTCGTACAGGATGAAACCGAGATAGGACTTGCCTGCGCCGTGGTCGGCGAGCGTGATGTCGCTGGCTGCGGCCGGATCGGTCGTCAGCTCATCAAGCAGTTTTTCGATGAACTGGTAGAGGTGGTAGACCTGCTTTAACTTGCGGCGCGAATCCTGATTCAGACGGCCGTCGCGGGTCAGGATGTGCAGTTCCTTCAGCAGTTCGATCGATTGGCCTGGGCGAATCTCCTCAGGCAACCCGGGCGGCGTGGGGGCGCTGTTTGCACCACCGGTGCGTTTTGTTTTCATGACGACTTTCCGATCGGATGGCATGCGCGCAGCGGCTTCATGGCAGCGACTCGTTGGATTGTGGGTCGGCATATTGGCCTCTTGCCCGCTTCCCGGTGGCGGCAGCGATCTGCACAACTGGCGACGCCGAGCGCTCAGCCAGCAGGGCTGAGATCAGCATGCCCACCAGTGCGCAAGTGCCCGTCGCAGCCCAAGTCCAATGCCAGCCACCAGCCTGCGCCGCGAGTGCGGCGACCAGCGGTGGCCCGGCGAACTGGCCGATCGATGACCACTGCTGCATCCAGCCAACGGTGGTGGACACCGTGTCCTCGCTCGGCGCCCTGCGCACCGCGAGCGCGAACAACGTGGCCGGGATCATGCCGCCAAGCGCGGAAAACAGCAGCACGCCGCCGTAGCGCAGCGCGGGCAGCAACGCGGCGCCGCCGAACTGGGCGAAGGTGGCAGCCGCACCCATGATCATCGCGGCAAAACCCGTCCACAGCAGCCACTGGGGCCGTACGCCGCGCTGCAGCAGCCGGCCCGCTGCAATGTTGCCGATGATGTTGACGGCCGCAGCCAGCGCAGTCAGCCCGCCGATGGCGTCACTGGCCACGCCTGCAGCCGCATAGATCGAAGGCAGAAAGCCGATCACCGACAGCCACTGCGCCGAATAGACCGCGAAGCACAGCGCGACCAGCCACGGCCCGCGCGCGCTGAGCGTGGCGAGGAGCCGTCGTGTCCACCCGGCGCGATGCAGATTTGGCTTGGCAAGGTCAGTCTTGCGTGACCGCTTCGGCACCAGCGCCGGCTGTGGCTGTGGTGGTGCCGGCGTTTGGGGCGACGCGGCTTCGAGCGTTTTCCGCCGCCGCTCTCGCTCCGCGTCGCTCGGCACCGCCCGCCACAGCCACAGCGCGACCAGACCGGACTGCGCCGCCACCAGCCACCACCATACAGGCCAGCGGAAGTGCCCAAGCACGATCGAACCAAGCAACAGCGCCAACGCAGTGCCCAGCGGCATGTAGGTACCCCACAGACCCAGCGTGCTGCTCAAGCGCGCCGCCGGCACCAGTTGCCGGATCAGGCTCGGCCCCGGCATCGATGCGAGCAGAAAACCGAAACCTTCCAGCGCGCGCAAGCTCAGCAGCATGGCCGGATCGGTCGCAAAACCGCCCGCCACGCCCGCCGTTGACAACGTAACCAAGCCCGCCAGCATGCTGCGTCGCAACCCCAGCGTGTCCGCCGCCAGCCCGACGAAGATGCCGAGCGCCATACCCGCAAACTGCACCAACGACAGCATGAAACCGGCCTGCAACAGGCTCAGCCCGAGCGCATCGCGCAACGCCGGAATCGCCGGGGGCAACTTGCCGACGTGCAGTGCAGCGCTGACGCCGGCGACGACGACGATCCATGCCGGGTCGATCCCGACAACACGCTCGGTCTCAGGCGTTTGTTTCATCACGCCAGCCAGCCAAGCCCCTCGCAATTGGCAGCAGATCGATCAAGCGCAAGCGGCCCTGGCAAGTGCTGCAGAACCGACTCCGCCAAGTCGCATTCGCTGCGCCCAGAGAGGGAGCAGGCGATCGGTAACCACTGGAATAGTTGTCCGGGAAAAAGATTCACGTGATCAGCCGCCGCCCACTCAACCGCTCGTGCTCGCGCGCCGCGAAGCGGTCGGTCATGCCGGCGATGTAGTCGGCCACGGCGCGTTCGCGCTGCGGGCGCATGGCGAAGTCGTCGGGCAGTTGCGTCGGTTCGGCAAGGTACGCCGCGTACAGCTCACGCACCACCTGCTGCGCCTGCGTCGTGTTCTGCAGCACCTGCGGGTGACGGTACAGATTGCGGTACAGAAAACTTTTCAGCGCGCTTGATTGCTGCCGCATGCCGTCGCTGAACGCGATGATCGGCGGCAGCGCGCGCACCGCGTCGACGCTTTCCGGCTGCTCCCGCACGAGCGCGGCGCTTGCGGTGTCGATCACGTCGTACACCTGCGCGGACAGCATGCGCCGGATCGTCTCGAACAGCAGGCGGCGACCGGCCAATTGCGGATGTTCGGCCAGTGCCTCCAGCCGAAACCGATCGAACAATTCGACCTCCTGCAATTGCTCCATGGTCAGCAGCCCAGAGCGCACGCCGTCGTCGATGTCGTGCGCGTTGTAGGCGATCTCGTCGGCCAGATTGCAGAGTTGGGCTTCCAGCGACGGCTGCGTACGCTGCAGAAAACGCTGGCCGATGCCTGCGGGCTCGCGCACTTCGAGCCGCCTCGCATTCACGACCGAGCAGTGTTTGAGGATGCCTTCGCGCAACTCGAACGTAAGGTTCAGGCCGTCGAAAGCGGGATAGCGCTGCTCGAGCGAATCGACCACGCGCAGGCTTTGAAAATTGTGCTCGAAGCCGCCGTGTCCGCGCATGCAGTCGTTCAGCGCATCCTGCCCCGCATGGCCGAACGGTGTGTGACCCAAGTCGTGTGCGAGCGCGATGCCTTCAACCAGATCCTCGTCCAACGCGAGCGACCGCCCAATGGATCGGGCGAGCTGCGCGACTTCGAGCGAGTGCGTGAGCCGCGTGCGAAACAGGTCGCCTTCGTGGTTCAGGAACACCTGCGTCTTGTAGACCAGCCGGCGGAACGCGGTCGAATGCACGATGCGGTCCCGGTCGCGCTGGAACGCGCTGCGCGTGGGTGCATCGGGTTCGGCAAAACGCCGGCCGCGCGAATCGGCGGCGCGGCAGGCGAACACGGCCAAACGGGTGGTTTTTGGAACCAAATCGGGGACAGGCGCTTGTGGAATCATCGCTTTCAGCTACAAACCAGATAGCAAAAAAGGGGGGGGGAAGCTTCGCCTCTGCAATGAGCATTGGCCGACTGCATCAAACCGATCGAAGCCGTGCACCGGACTGCGCATCGCAGCCCGCATCAATCCCCGCAGCACGCTGCGAGCACTTCGCGCACCAACGCGTCGGGCGCTTCATGAAGGCTTGCCTGGCCCGGCCCGTCCAGCAACACGAAGCGGATCGATCCGGCTTGCGATTTCTTGTCCTGCCGCATCAACGCCAGATACCGATCGGCAAAGCCTGCGCCGTCCAGCTTCGGGCCCACCACCGGCAATCCGGCGGCTTCGATCAACGCACGCAAGCGCTGCACGAACGCGGCATCGACCAGACCCAGCCGCTCCGACAAGGTGGCCGCCATCACCATGCCGCAGCCAACCGCTTCACCATGCAGCCATTCACCGTACCCCAGGCCTGCTTCGATGGCGTGGCCGAAGGTGTGGCCGAAGTTCAGGATCGCGCGCAGGCCGTTCTCGCGCTCGTCCGCACCGACAACTTCGGCCTTGATCTCGCAACAGCGCTGCACAGCGTGCGCGAGCGCAGCGGGCTCGCGCGCAAGCAGGTCGTCCAGATGGGCTTCGATCCAGTCGAAGAACGCCATGTCGTGGATCGGGCCGTATTTGATGACCTCAGCCAGGCCCGCGCGCAGCTCGCGCAGCGGCAGAGTGGCCAGCGTGTCCAGATCGCAGACGACGAGTTGCGGCTGATAAAAGGCGCCGATCATGTTCTTGCCCGCCGGGTGGTTGATGCCGGTCTTGCCGCCAACCGATGAGTCCACCTGCGCCAGCAGCGTCGTCGGCACCTGCACGAACGGCACGCCGCGCATGAAGCTGGCGGCTGCGTAGCCGGTCATGTCGCCGACCACGCCGCCGCCGAGCGCGAACAGCACGGTCTTGCGATCGCAGCCGTGTTCCAGCAGCGCGTCGAAGATCGTCTGCAGCGTCTGCCAGTTCTTGTGCACTTCGCCGTCGGGCAGGGTGATCCGGTGCACGTTCTTGAACCGCGATGCGAGGGCTTTGGCGACCGCATCGGCATACAGCGGGGCCACCGTGTCGTTGCTGACCAGCATCGCGCTGGCCGCGGGCGGCAAGCCGGCCCAGGTGTCTGAGACACCCATCAACCCGCTGCCGATGCGGATCGAATAACTGCGCTCGCCGAGGTCGATCGGCACATTGACCGGTGCGGGCGAGATGGTGGCGAGTCGGCTGGTATCGGGCATGGCGGCAAGTGTAGGCCGCAGGCCGCGCTGGCAACCCGCGCCATGGGCAGCCAATCTCCCCTGCCCGACCGTCAGCGCGGCGCCAGCAGTCCGGCGAGTTCAAGCTGGCTGATGATCATGCTGGCCAGCCGACCCACCGAAGGACGGCCGGTCTCGACCATGAAGTGCGCGATCTCCCGGTACAGCGGATCGCGCTGCTCGTACAGATCCTGCAGCCGCGCCATCGGATCATCGACCTGCAACAGCGGCCGGTTGCGGTCGTGCTGAAGCCTGCGAAACACTTCTGCTGGGCTGGAGCGCAGATAGACGACATGGCCGCGCGCGTGCAACCGGCTGCGATTGATGGCCCGCAATACGGCGCCGCCGCCGGTCGCCAGCACGCCGGCATGTGCCTGCGTCAGCTCGTCAATCACCGCCTCTTCGACGTTGCGAAAACCCTCTTCTCCGACGTGCTCGAAGTACTCGCGAATCGAGCAACCAACGCGTTGCTCGACTGCCTGATCGGCGTCCAGGAACGGCACTTCCAGCCGCCGCGCGAGATTGCGTCCGACGGTGGATTTGCCCGACCCAGGCAGGCCGATAAGGAAGAGTGGGGTCAAATCAAGGCACTTGTTCTAGATAAGGGATGCACGTCCCCTTGTCGCTGTTGTAAGGAGAGTTGAGGAAAGCAGGACTCGGCTCTTCGTCGCCCGCAATGAAACCGGTACCAAACAACTTAATTGCAGTCCCTTCCGATCCGGCAACGTTGGTAGTCACCTTAACGGAATAAACCAACCAAGTAGCCACGCTCTGCGCCCACTCAGCCTGAATCGCCATGCGGCCGCTCGCGTTGGTGACGTTTGATGCGCCGAATGACAAGATAACGTCCGCCTTGCGCGGGTCCAGAACGCCATTGTGATTGACGTCCTCACCCGCGTCTAGAAATCCATTGCGGTTCAAGTCTTCATTACGGCAAGGCGGCTCTATCCGACCAACGTTCGAAGTATCGGTTTGACCGCGTGATTTGTAGCTACCGGTGTAGTAGGCCACCAAATCGACACTGGCCGAAACAACTGCGTTTGGCACTGCATTGCCTGCCGCGTCCGCGACCGCGATGTCGAACTTCCTGATATAGGTCAGCCCATCGTTGCCGCGCTCAAGCTTGTTGTTGTTTCCAATGGTGATGTTCAATGGTTGGGCTCCAACCGTCAATGTGGCAACGGCTTGACCCGCGCCTGCTGGACAAGCCTGGCCAGCTGCAGGGGCAGCAGCCAATACCGCATCGTCGAGTCCATAGCATGCAACGATCACAACGCCGTTGGTCGGGCTCGACCGCGTGCCAGCAACGTAGTCTGCCGTAGCGATACCGCTTGAGTCGCTGTAGACAATAGCGTTACCTGTGGAGATCTTCTCACCGCTGCCAAGGCCAGGTCCCGCAATCACAAACCGTACACGCACGTTTTTGATAGCCTGATTGGAGGCATCTTGGAAGACCGCGCGCAGGCGAGCGACGTTGGTGGTCGAACCGATCAAGTTCGGCGCAATGGTATTGGGCGAGATGTTCAAATTGACCGCGCTGATAACGCCAACCGCCGTTGGGATTCCACCGCCAGTTTGGCTGACCACCTGCACGTCCCGTGTCGAGTCGATACCAAGGCCGGATGCGGTAACCGTATACGTTCCGGGATTGGTCGGCGCCACTGCCAACGTTGCCGTCGCGTTGCCAGCCGCATTGGTCGTGACGGTTTGGTTGAAACCAAGCGTACCGGATAGTTTGACAGGCGCATTCGTAATCGGGCTGTCGTTGGTGTCGGCAGCGCTGATGCTTATCGCTACGCTTCCGCCGGGCGCGACCGTGGCGGGCACCGGGGTCAACGTAAGCTTACTGCCTACGACAGGAACCACTACGGTCGTTGTCTTACCACCCGCTGTAATCTTTGCGGTGATGCTGCGATTGGCTTTGTCACCGCCGATGCCGATCGTGCCCGTGAGCTCTCCTTTGTCATCAGTGACATTCGAGTCGGGCGCAAATACCCCGCTATCAACCGCGACAACAACAGCGGCCCCTTTGACAGGGTTATTCAGGGCGTCCAGGGTCGTGACGGTCAGCTTGACTCTTTCGGCATTTGAGTTATTGAGCGAGTTTTTGTCTATCTGATAAACAAAACTGGCGACTTTCTGGTCAGGCGTCACGACAGCTCCCGTACCCGTACCCGTACCCGTGCCGTTGCCAGCCGGTGTTCCCGGATCGCCGCCGCCGCCGCCGCAGCCCCCCAACGAGGCGACCAACAAGGTAGCAACAATTGCATTCAACTTCAGCATGTAATTTCTCTAGGATGGAATGAGTCGGTAAATTTTCTTATCGGCACCGGCTTCAACGCACCGCTGCGCGGTCGGTGATCATCTTCGGCGTGATGAAAACCAACAGCTCCTGTTTGTTGGAGTTGCGCCGCTTGGTCTTGAAGAGGTTGCCGACGATTGGGATATCGCCCAGGCCCGGGACTTTCACGACGTTCTCGCTTTCATCCAGCGTGAAGATGCCGCCGATCACCACCGTGCCGCCGTTTTCCACCAGCACGTTGGTCTTGATGTGCTTGGTGTCGATCGCGATGCCGGCCGCCGTCGTTTCGCCGCGCGTGTCCTTGTTGATGTCCAAATCCAGGATGATGTTGCCTTCGGGCGTGATCTGCGGCGTGACTTCCAACTTCAGGTTGGCCTTGCGGAACTGTGTTTGGGTGCCTTGCAGCGAGACGGTCTGATAGGGGAACTCGGTGCCTTGCTCGATCAATGCCTTGATCTGGTCGGCCGTCACCACACGCGGGCTGGAAACGACCTTGACCTTGCCGTCGGACTCGGCCGCCGAGATCT
This sequence comes from Burkholderiales bacterium, assembly GCA_038200275.1. GTDB lineage: Bacteria > Pseudomonadota > Gammaproteobacteria > Burkholderiales > Burkholderiaceae_C > JBBPYC01. The sequence continues at coordinate 9,986 of JBBPYC010000099.1, read as the reverse complement.
CGAGGTTCAGGAAACGGTTGGCCATCGAGCTGAAGATCGACACCGCGAACGTGGCCGGGTCGTAGCCGCCCAGACCGATCGCCGGGAAGTTCAGGAACGCCCCGTTCGGGTCCACATTGACGCCGGCCGAGCCGTTCGTCGCTGTCACGTTGTTGTAACTGGTGCCGAACGCCGCACGGTTGTTGCCACCGATGCGGTAGCCGCCGTCACCGCCATTTTGCGAGCGCAGGTCGGTAGCACCAAGGCGCACGCCCAGAGACCGGCCGAACGTATCGGCAGCTTCCACGATGCGCGCTTCGATCACGACCTGGCGCACCGGAATGTCGATCTTGGCGATCAGCTCTTGCACTTGCGTGAGCTTGCTGGCGATGTCGGTCACGAACAGTTGGTTCGTGCGGACTTCGGCGATGGCCACACCGCGGTCGGACAGGAAACGCGCCGGCGTGGCACCCGGGACCACGGCGACCGGTGCTGCGCCACCCGCGCTGCGGCCCATCAGCTGGGCAGCAACGTCGATTGCTTTCGCATAATTCATCTGAAACGACTGCGTGCGCACCGGCTCCAGGCCCTCGCTGGCTTTGGCGGCTTCCAGGTCCTTCTTCTCCCGCGCCTGCAGTTCGTCCTTCGGTGCGACCCACAGGACGTTGCCCTGTTTGCGCAAGCCCAGGCCTTTGGCGTCCATGATGATCTGCAGCGCCTGGTCCCAGGGCACGTCTTTCAGGCGCAAGGTCAGCGCGCCGGTGACGGTGTCGGATGTGACGATGTTGAAGTTGGTGAAGTCGGCAATGACTTGCAGCAGCGAACGGACTTCAATGTTCTGAAAGTTCAGCGAGAGTTTTTCGCCGCTGAAGTTCGGGCCCTGCACCAAGCGGCTCTGGTCGATCTTTTGCTCGCGCACTTCCACGACGAACTGGTCGTCGCGCTGATACGCGCTGTGCACCCACTGGCCGCGCGGCTCGATCACCATGCGCACACGGTCACCGTTTTGCGTGGTGGTGACGTTCTGGATCGGCGTGCCGAAGTCGCTCACGTCCAGCCGGCGGCGCAAGCCCTCGGGCAGGCTCGACTTCAGGAAGTCGACCACCAGCGTCTGGCCCTGCTGGCGCAGATCGACACCGACCTGGTTGTTTGCCAGTTCGATCACGACCCTGCCCGCGTTGTCGGCGCCGCGGCGGAAATCGATGTCCTTGATGGGTGTGGTCTCGGCGTTGCCACTTTCCGTGAAGGTCGGGCGACTCGCGCTGCCGGACGAGGCAGTGATCGAGCTTGCCGACACCGGATCAAGCGCGACCAGCAGCGTCTTGCCTTGCAGTTCGGTCTTGTAGGTCGTGGTTTGCTTTAGATTCAACACGACGCGCGTGCGGTCACCGGACTGCACCACGTTGACCGACTTCAAGTTGCCCTGATTGATGTCGATCGCCGAACGGCCCATGGTGCTTTTGGTGTTCGGGAAGTCCAGCGCGATGCGCGCTGGTGACTGCACCGTGAAGCCGGTCGGTACCGCAGCCAGTGGCTCGGACAGCTCGATCTTCACGTACTCGACGCCATTTTGCACCGAGCCAGCGACCGATTCGATCACGCTTTGCGCATGAGCGGCCGCTGCCAAAAGCACGGTCATGCAGCCGCCCACGATGCGGGTTGCCAGACGCCGGGCGAACCCGCCCTTGTTGTCATTCATCTCAGTTGCTCCACAGCGCAGTTTGCTGCGCGACTGACGTTTAAAATTTGAAGAAGGAAACCGCAGCGCGGCCGATCGGTGCCAGCCAGCGCACGCGACTGGACCACGGCTTACTTCTTGTCTTCTTTTTCCTGCAACTGCAGGTTGGCGATGCGTTCGACCCAGTCGCCGCCAGCGTCTTGCACCACCTCGCGCAGACCGATCTCAGACTCGCTGATGCGCATGACGCGGCCGTAGTTCTGACCGAGATAGTTGCCCGTTCGTACTTGATAGAGCAGGTTGTCCACCCGCACGAGCGCGACCGGTTTGCCGGCCTTGTCGAGGCTGCCGACCATCGCCATCGCATCCAGTGGAAACGATTCCAGCGGCTCCTTCCTGCGGGCAAGCTCCGGCAGCACCAGGCCCGCGTTGGCCTGCACTTGCGCCGAATCGCGGCGCAGCGCCTGGGTCAGCTTCTGCGCGCTGAACGGGTCCAGCGTGGCGAGTTGCGTATAGCCCTGCGGCGAGAACTGCTTGGAAGGCGGAATCGGCTGGACTTTTGGGCGGCTCTGGTTGCGCTGGTCGCTGACCCACTGGCGCAATGCGTTGTCGTCCGGCGTGCTGCAGCCGGCAAGCAGGCTTGCAGCTGCGCCCAGTGTCAGCAGCAAAAAAGTGGAAGTGGCGCGGCTCATTTCTTGGCTTTCTTGGCGACTGCAGCAGCGGCCTGCGCGGCGACTTCGTCGGAGTCCAGATAACGGAAGGTGCGCACCGTGGCGTCCATCACGAGGCTGGCGTTGTCCTTGTTCGGCGTGATCGCGATGTTGTTGAGCGTGACAATGCGCGACAAGTGCGCGATGTCGGAGGCGAACGCGCCCACGTCGTGATAGCGACCGGTCACGCGCACGGCGATCGGCAGCTCGGCGTAGTAGTCCTTCACCACCACATCGCCAGGACGAAACAGTTCGAACTGCAGGCTGCGGCCCAGGCCGGCCTGGTTCACGTCGGACAACAGCGCGGCCATCTCGGCCTTGCCAGGCAGCTGCTTTTCAAGCTGGAACACGTATTGCTGAATCTGTTCGCGTTGGCGTTTGAGCACATCGAGGTTCACGGCCTTGGCGGTCTTTTGCTGGAAGTCGGTTCGCAAGGCGACCTCCTTGCCCTGCTCTTGTTCGAGTTCGGTCTGGTAGCCGTCGAGCCACGCAAACCACAAGCCGCCGACCACCACGGCAGCGGTCAGCGCATACAACACGGCGCGCGGCAACCCCGGCCACCCTGAGGGATCGCTCATGTCCAGGCCGCTGAACTGGGCAGCGAGCCGGCGCTGTTGGGCGGCAAAGCCGCCCTCGGAGGAAGATTTTTTCTTGGCCATCATGTCGGTCTGTTGAGTCGTGTGGCGCAATGGGCTATTTGCGTACGGCGGCGGCGACCACGCTGGTCGCTGCGGCGCTGCCTGCGTTGGCCTGCGAGGTCGGCGTCACGGTCTTGCCGTCCGGCTCGGCCGAGCGCTTCAAGTTGAACTTCACGTTGAAGTTGGAAACCCGCCGCTGATCGCGGGGGGTCAAGGACAAGGTCGACGAGGTGATGTCCACCAACTCCGGCTTGGCCAGCCACGGCGTATTGGCTGCCAGTGCGCGCAGCAGTTCGGAAACGCGTTCGTTCGATTGGGCGACGCCTTGGATCGAAACCGACTGGTCCTGTTGCTTCAGAGTGGTCAGATAGACGCCGTCGGGCAACTGCTTGGACACTTCGTTGAGCAAGTGCACGGGCAGATTGCGGTCGGCCTGCAGATCTTCCACCGCTTTTTGACGCGCCCGCAGCGCAGTGATCTCGCTTTCGATCAAGGCAATTTCCTTGATCTGCTCATCGACTTTCTTAAGCTCGCTTTGCAAGTAGGTGTTGCGGCCCTGCTGATCTTCGATCTGCCCCTGATACCAGAGGTAGACGCCGCCGGCGATCGCAGCGCCTGCCGCAACCGAGGCCAGCAAGGCCATTTGAAAGCTGTCGCGGCGGCGCTTGCGCGCGGCTTCGCGGTGCGGCAGCAGGTTGATCAAAATCATTGCATGAACCTCCGCATCGCGAGGCCGCACGACGTCAGGTAGGACGGTGCTTCGCGCGAAATTTTGTTGAGCCGGATGTGGCTGGCCAGCTCCATGCCTTCAAATGGATTCAGCAGCGTGCATTCAAAGTTCGACTCCAGCGCCACCGCTTTGGTCAGGCCTGGCAGTGAAGCAGAGCCGCCGGCCAGCATGATGTGGTCGACCTTATGGTGCGGCGTGCTTGTGAAGAAGAACTGCAGCGCGCGCACGATCTCGTGTGCTGTGCTGTCTACGAATGGCTGCAGCACGGCCGGCACATAGTCTTCCGGCAACTCGCCGCTGCGCTTTTTGGCTTCCGCCTCATCGTCCGAAAAACCGTACTGGCGCGTGATGAGCTGCGTCAGCTGCGCGCCGCCGAACGCCTGATCGCGTTCGTACAGCACTTCCCCGTCGCGCATCACTTGCATGCTGGTGGAGTTGGCACCGATTTCAAACAGCGCCACAAGTGCATCGTCGCCGCCGTTGGGCAGCGCTTCGATCAGCCGGGCAGCAGCCAGCCGCGAGGCGTGCGATTCGATGTCGAGCACCACGGGCTTCAAGCCAGCAGCTTCGGCCAGACCCTGGCGATCCTGGACCTTTTCCTTGCGTGATGCGGCGATCATTACGTCCACGTCGCCAGCCGAGTTCTCGCTCGGGCCGATCACGCAGAAGTCCAGGCTCACTTCGTCGAGCGAAAACGGGATGTACTGGTTGGCTTCCGACTCGACCTGCACTTCGAGTGCGGCTTCGCTCAAGCCTCCTGGCAGCGTGATCTTCTTGGTGATCACAGCCGAAGGCGGCAGCGCCATCGCAACGTTCTTCGTACGGGTGCCGCTTTTTTTGACCAACCGACGCAGGGTGTCGGCAACCTCATCGAATTTTTCGATGTTGCCTTCGTTGATCCAGCCCGGCTGCAACGGCTCGATTGCGCAACGCTCCAGCACCAGGTCGCCTTTGGGATCGCGGCCCAGCTCGACCAGTTTGATGCTGGACGCGCTGATGTCGATTCCCAGCATGGGCGCCGGTTGGCGACTGAACAAGGACGTACGTGAACTCAAGTTTGGCTCCCGGGAAATGCAGGCATGACGGCTTTCAACTGCTTGATGCAATCGATGCTATGGCCGACCTCCGGGAGCAAGAAGGCATTTTCTAACGGTCGCGAGCGAATTTCGAGGCGCTTTGGTTTGCAGCACCTTGCACCGTTGCAAGCGCACCATGGCAAGCGCTGCGAAGTGCCAATGCAACGACATCGATACGCCCTGAAACGAACGCATTGGTGCGCAATTTTTATAATGCGCAAACTAATTCAAAGTGCGATTCAATGCCCAGGCCCCCGATCAAGACCGCTGCCGACTTGCGCGCCGGTGTGAGTGAATCCAGCTTGCCGGGCTGGATTCGAATCCCCTTGCGCCTGCTGAGCTGGGCCGCGGGGCTGGCCATGGCAGGTGCGTTGTGTCTCGGGCTTGCCATCGCGCTCGCGTTGGCGCTGGCCTACCCCAACCTGCCAGATGTCTCGGCGCTTTCGGACTACCGCCCCAAGCTCCCGCTGCGTATTTATTCAGCCGAACGCGTGCTGATCGGCGAGTTCGGTGAGGAGCGTCGGCGTCTGACACCGATCAAGGAAGTGCCGCAGGTGATGATCGATGCGGTGCTGGCAATTGAGGATTCGCGCTTTTATTCACACCACGGTGTCGATTACAAAGGCATGGTGCGTGCGGCGTTGGCGAACCTGGGCCGCATCAAGAGCCAGGGCGCATCCACCATCACGATGCAGGTCGCGCGCAACGTGTACTTGTCTTCCGAGAAAACTTTCACGCGAAAGATTTATGAGATTTTGCTGACGTTCAAGCTCGAGCACCTGCTGTCGAAAGATCAGATTCTCGAGATCTACATGAACCAGATCTATTTGGGCAATCGCGCGTTCGGCTTTGCAGCAGCGGCTGAGGCCTATTTCGGCAAGCCGCTGCAGGACGTGACGGTGGCGGAAGCCGCGATGCTGGCCGGCCTGCCAAAAGCGCCAGCTGCGAACAACCCGATCAAAAATCCGGAGCGCGCCCGCATTCGCCAGCTCTACATCATCGACCGGATGGAGCAAAACGGCTTTCTGACCGAAGAGCAGGCGGAAGCGGCACGGGTCGAGAAGCTGCGCCTGAACCCAGGCAACGAGGGCACCGGGTTCGGTCATTCGGCCTATGTGGCGGAAATGGTGCGCCAGTTGATCTTTGCCCAGTACGGCGAGCAGGCTTACACGCGCGGGCTGAACGTCTACACAACGCTTGACAGCACGCATCAGGAAGCTGCCTATGATGCGCTGCGCTCCGGGTTGCTGAAATTCGAGCGGCGTCAGGCTTACCGCGGCCCCGAGCAGTTTGTGAACCTGCCGCGGGAGGGCAAGGACCTCGGCGACGCGGTTGATGAAGCGCTGGCCGACCATCCGGACGCCGACGATCTGGTGGCGGCTGTGGTGCTTTCAGCCGACCGCCGGAAGGTCGTCGCGTTGCGGCAAAACGGCGATCAAATCGAGATCACGGGTGAAGGGCTGGAGCCGGCGCGCTCCGGGCTTGCCGACAAGGCACCGCCGAACCTCAAGATTCGCCGTGGTGCCGTAATTCGTGCCATGCAGGTGCCAAAAAAAGGCTGGCAAATCACGCAAATGCCGGAAGTCGAAGGCGCTTTCGTGTCGCTTGACCCACGCACCGGCGCGATCAAGTCATTGGTCGGTGGATTCGACTTCTCCAAAGCCAAGTTCAACCACGTAACGCAAGCTTGGCGGCAGCCGGGTTCGTCGTTCAAACCATTCATCTATTCGGCTGCGCTTGAAAAAGGCTTCATGCCGTCCACGATCGTGAACGACGCACCGCTGTTCTTCGACGGTTCGGTAACCGGCGGACAGCCTTGGGAGCCGAAGAATTACGACGGCACGTTTTCCGGCCCGATGACGCTGAAAACCGCGCTCGCCAAGTCGAAGAACATGGTTTCGATCCGGGTGCTTCAGGCAATCGGAGCCCCGTATGCACAGGACTGGGTGACTCGCTTCGGCTTCGAGGCCGCACGTCACCCGGCTTACCTGCCAATGGCGCTCGGCTCGGGCTCTGCCACACCGATGCAGATGGCGGCTGCTTTCGCGGTATTTGCCAACGGCGGCTACCGCGTAAATCCGCAGTTGATCACAAGCGTGACAGACCAGCGCGGCACCGTGCTGGTCGAGGTGCCGCCCACGCCGCTGAATGAGTCCACACGCGCCATCGACGGGCGCAACGCGTTCATCATGGACACCATGCTGCAGGAAGTGGTCCGCGCAGGCACCGGTGCGCTGGCCGGTCGTGTGCTCAAGCGGTCCGACTTGCGGGGCAAGACCGGCACCACGAACGATTCGAACGATGCCTGGTTCACCGGCTACCAGCCCACGCTGGTTGCTGTCACCTGGATCGGCTACGACACGCCGCGAAAGCTCGGCGACAAGGAAACCGGCGGTGGCCTGGCGCTGCCCGTGTGGATCGACTACATGCAGACCGCGCTGAAAGGCGTCCCAATTGCCAAAACCACGGTGCCCGAAGGCGTGACGCAAGTCGGCGGCGAATGGTATTACGACGAGTATGTGGGCGGCAACGGCATCCGCAGCCTTGGGGTTGAAGACCGCCCGGCCGAGACCCGCGGGCTCACGCCGCCGCCGCTGCAGGCACCGCCCGCAGCCGAAGAGCGCCGCAGCATCCTCGACATGTTCCGAAACTAGGCAGCGACGAACGCCACCGGCGCATCGGCTTGCAGGCTCGCGTCATTGGAGAGCTGATCGAAGAAATCGGTCTGCCCGCGTGTGTCGATCCAGCGGCCCGCTTCGTTGCATCGGAAGTGATAGCCGCCCGACTGGGCTGCCAGCCAGACTTCCTGCAGCGGTTTTTGCAAATTCACCACGATCTGGCTGCCATTGGCGAACACCAATGTCACCATGCCGCCCACGCGTTGGTTGTCGACGTCGCAGTCCGTCTCGTCGTTGATCCGGTCGCAGCCGGCCTCCACTGCCTGCAACAGCGCCTCCGCCTGGTCCATGAACTCGGTGTCCGTCATTACAATTTGGCTCATGTCAAGGTTCCCGTATCCATCGATTTTAGTGGCCGCTGCACGTGTCAGCGCTGTGGTGGCGCTGGTGCTTGCGGTCACAGGCTGTGGTCAAAAAGGCGGGCTGTTTCTGCCGCGCGACCCAGCAGCCGCGCAGCGCGCGCCGTTGCCTGCGGCGATCGGCTCCACCCTGCCCGACTTCGGTGGTTACCAGGATCGTGACAGCCCCGCGCCTGCTCTGCCTTCGGCGCCGACCACTGTCGTTTCGCCGACGCCGGCAGCCAGCAACACACCCGTGCCAGTCGATTCGAGTCGGCGAGTGCCATGACATCAACCGTTTGCGAAGCGGCACTTCCCGGGGCGCCCCATCTGCACCGAAATGCCGATGGCCAACTGATGCTGGAGCAGGTCCGGCTGGCTGACCTTGCAGAGCAGCACGACACCCCGCTGTTCGTCTACTCAAAAGCCTCTATGTTGGCGGCGCTGGCTGCCTATCAACGCGGCTTTGCAGGTCGCCATACGCAGATCTGCTACGGCATGAAGGCAAACTCATCGCTCGCGGTGCTGCAGGTGTTTGCACGCGCTGGCTGCGGCTTCGACATTGTGTCGGGTGGCGAACTGGTGCGCGTACTGGCCGTGGGCGGCGATCCGGCCAAGGTGATTTTCTCAGGCGTCGGCAAGACCGAAGCGGAGATGCGCCAAGCGCTTGAGCACGGGATCGGTTGTTTCAACGTGGAAAGCGAAGCCGAGCTCGATCGGCTAAGCGAAGTCGCTGCAAGCATGGGCCGCACCGCGCCGGTCAGCATCCGCGTCAATCCAAACGTCGACCCCAAGACGCACCCCTACATTTCGACCGGCCTGAAGGGCAGCAAGTTCGGCATTGCGCATGAACGCGCAGTGGCGACTTATCTGCGCGCGGCAGCACTCAGCGGCATTCAGGTGGTGGGCATCGATTGCCACATCGGCTCGCAGATCACGCAGGCCGAGCCGTATTTGGACGCGGTTGAGCGCATGCTCGATCTGGTCGAGCGCATTGAGGCGGCCGGCGTCCCGCTGTCGCACATCGACTTCGGCGGCGGGCTCGGCATCAATTACCAGGGCGAAATACCGCCGGCTGCCGATGCGCTATGGGGGCAACTGCTCGCGCGTATCGATGCACGCGGCTATGGCGATCGCAAATTGCTGATTGAGCCGGGCCGCTCGCTGGTCGGCAACGCCGGGGTCTGCCTGACCAAAGTGCTGTATTTGAAGCCGGGTGCGGACAAGAACTTCTGCATCGTTGACGCGGCCATGAACGATTTGGTGCGCCCGGCCATGTATCAGGCGTATCACGGGGTGGTGCCGCTCAGCGACCGAGACGAGGCGCAATCTGCCACCTGCTACGACGTGGTCGGTCCAGTCTGCGAAAGCGGCGACTGGCTGGCGCACGACCGCACGCTTGACGTGGCAGCGGGCGATCGGCTGGCAATCCTGTCGGCGGGAGCCTACTGCATGAGCATGGCCAGCAACTACAACACGCGTGGCCGTGCAGCCGAGGTGCTGGTCGACGGCGCCAGCGCGCAGTTGATCCGACTGCGGGAAACCGCGCAAGACCAGATGCGTGGCGAGCGGCTGCTCGATTAGCAGCGCCAAGATCGATCACTACCGATTTTGTAGCGTGATCACTTGATCTGATTCCATTCGCACGTCATTCGCGCAATAATTTCGCTTTGTGAATTAGCAAGGGGGGAGCGTCATGGCGCGACCGGCCAGCGGGGATGAGGAAGTGTTGGTGAAGGCACGCCAAGCCATCGCTTCAGCCCAGACAGTGGAGCAGCTGCGCCAGGCGCAAGCGGTGGTGCTGCCGCTGGAGTTCGGGCTGAGTCTGGGCGATACAGGCGCCGTCCTTGGCCTGTCGCGGTACTGGGTGTGTCGCTTGGCGACGCCGCTTCATGCAGGGGCGCATTGCCGGCGCGCCCGATGCGCCTGCGGCCGGTGGGCGCCGGCATCAGAACCTGACGGTCGAGCAGGAGCGGGAGTTTCTGGCGCCGTGGCTGAGCCAGGCGGCCACGGGCGGCGTGCTGGTGGTCGCCCAGATCAAGGCAGCACTCGACCAGCGCCTGGGCCGCCCGGTGGCACTCGCCTCCGCCTATAACCTGCTGCACCGCCACGGCTGGAGGAAGCTGGTGCCCGACAAGCGCCATCCGTAAAGTGATCCG
>JBBPYC010000098.1:0-145286 GCA_038200275.1 Burkholderiales bacterium | reverse complement strand
TTGTGCAGTGCGATGTTCATGGTGCAGTCCTTGTCTCGACCTCAGCCTTCAACTGCTCGATCAAGCCGCGCATAACCTCCCGCGCCATGAACAATGGATAGCGCCGGGGATCGATGCAATCATCCGGGACTATACAGCTAGGCATTGTCAAAAATGCGGAATTGTGGGCGACGAGTTGGGACTGCCTAAATGACTCTGAAGAGTCCTATATTCTGGCCAAGATGGCAAAACGCCTGCTTGAAGGAAGGCTAGCATCGGAAACAAACAATGACTCAAAGAAACTGCTGAGCTACCTGCTGCAAGATAGGTCAAATTTTCATCCGGCAACGTACGATACCTGTGTTTCGTCGTGGTCAGTCAACCGTGATGATTTGTCGCAGTGGCGCGCCTATTGTGGTCCAGATACGGGCTATTCACTTGGTATGAAAGGACTAACACTCAGGACGCTCGCTGAGAGGAGCGGTGGGATGCTCGCTCCATGCATTTATGATCTGGAGAAACAAGAGGCGATAGTCACTGAGTTCATTGATCACGCAATAAAGGTGGGATATGACGATCACGAGACTTATTGGGGAGACTATCGCGTCTTCCTTCATCGCTACGCTGCAATTTTTAAGCACTCAGCATTTGCGGCTGAAGGTGAGTGGCGGATCATTACAAAGCCGAATACTTACGAATCAGCGTGCTTTAGACCGGGTAAGTCTAACTTACGCACGTACAGACCCGTAAGTCTGGCTTCGCTCGATCATCCCGGCAAGAGTGGGATAGACGTAGCCGAAGTGATTGTTGGTCCTAGTCCATCCCAAGAATTAGCAGTCAATAAAGTTTTTTATCTACTAAGACGATATTGCAATCAACATTCGCGTACTCCAGTTGCTGCGTCCAAGATCCCGTATCGGAACTGGTAGCGATCGGTAATTTTCAGCGTATGCAGTCTAACTGTTCTACAGGGACTTCCCCATTAGTCAAGCAGCGGTCGAATAGTTTTCTCTTCTCTTCTTGATGACGGTATTCTTTTACTGCGGTTGTGAGTCGAAGCGACGAGCAAACAGACAACAGACTGCCTTGTTGCACCACAGATCGTTTGATCGTGGGGTGCAGACCCAGATACGAATCGCTCGGCGGGGCTCCATTCATTCCTCGTGGTCGCTTGAGGGCACGATGCCCATGCGCCACAGCAAGTTAGTCGAGCTTGCCCACCGCCGGTCTGACCTCCCGAGTTCGACAATTAGCCGTAAATGTTTGATTTCATTGAAGAAAAACGTTCCACTACAAAATGACTGTTTTCAATGAAATCAACAACTTACGTCACGTAAGTGTCGAACTCGGGTGCACAGGTCATGCAGGATACGCATCGTCTAGCCATTCAAGTACCGCTGATCAAACGAGATACCAAAAATTCTTGGATATTTCTTGTTTCCACAGAGGCGCGCACTGATTAATATTTAAGTTAATCAGATGTTCCTCAGTAGCATGTCAAATCAAGGATTTTCAACCCATTCGGTCCCAATGCTCCAGTAGCTATAAAGGTTGGAGTAGAAGCCATCACCTTCACCATTACCAGAAATGGTGGCCAAGGCGATTTTTGTGGACTCGATCGTATAGTTGTCAGTGTAGTCGGAGATGAGCGTTGCCGGCGTCGTATAAACCAGCCGTCCAGTGGGATGGTCCTTTATCCTGATTTCATGCATCATTAAGCCGTTATGATAAATACTGTCGAGTATGACCCGGTATCTCCTGCTGCCTCGAATCGCGTCTGAAGTATCATTACGATGGACGTTCTTGAAACTGTTGTCGATCTCTATTTCTTCCAATGCGACGGCGCGGACGTAACTTCCTTCGGAAATAACCCAATTGCCTAGGATCACTGCGCCGCATCGATTATCTCCAGGTTTCGTATAGTTGTCAGCTGGGTAGCGGACACCCAAAACGAAATGGCTTGATTCCAAGTAGCCATTCCAGAAGCCGATATCCAGTGCAACCGTCAGCCTGTTATCGTTTGCAGGAATGTCAAATGGGCGCGGCGGAGCATTATAAATTGCGGTTGCCGCATTGACTATCCCGTTAAGCAAACCCCTGGTCCCGGTGTTCGGGGCGAAAGACAAGTTTGATGAAAACGCGAAGGCGGTGTCGTAAGGTGTCAGAACGGTCTCGTAAATAGGCATTTACTGTTTCCTTGGTTAGTTTTAGATTGCGTTGCGCCAAAACTCAAAAATGTATTTCCGCGATCACGCGATCAATAGGTTGGCACGACTTTGCTGATGTCCTGTCTCGTAGATGCATGAGCAAAACTGATATGGTTTTTGGACGATTAAATCGGCGGTAACCGCCCTGCGAAAGGACGGGAGGTTGGTGGCGTGACGGGTTTTGAAGCAGGCAATACCCTTGAAGAGATGCTTGACGCTGGCGAACGAACCGCGGCGCATTGCCTTGTTGGTAATCAGTGTGGGTCTTGCTGCAAAAATCGAATTCAGCCCGGCGTTACCCCAGCCCCAGACCGGCTCGTGCCACAGCGGCCACGGCAACGGTTTGAGGCCGTCCAAGCTGGCGGAAGCGATTCAGCAAGGCCAGCCGGTCTGTGCAGCTTCCACCACTTGCCGCTTAAAGGTGCGGGGGCCACCACTCGCTCACCCAGGCGCTTAAAGCAGTGCATCTTGGCCTCTCCCCGCGACTGCGCCGGTGGTAGCCGCTCCAGACCTTCCAGATGCGCCACTTAAAGCGCTTGCAGGTCTGCACCGTATCTCGGCGATGACTCGAGCCCAGACTTGGTTCGCTTCCAAAGACTGGCGTTCTTGCGCGGTTCAATCACCGCCTGCGCTCCTCGGCGAGCGATGGCATCAAGGCAGCCCCGCGTGTTATGCGCGCCGTCCGCATCGACGCTGGCGATGGGTTCTCGTCGGCCGGGATTTGCGCCAGCAACTCGGGTGGTCCCCATCCAGACCGTCACCGATCTGCGCGCCTTGAGCGCCGCGTTGTATTGCGCCCAGTTCGTCGTGTGGTACTTGCTTCGTATCTTCTTGACTTCAGTCATCCGAGCAGCCTGCCAGTTGGGGTGGGCTGATTTGTGCAACAAGGCCCATCACGAGCGAAGCGTTATGCCAGAGCCAAAACCAAAAAGTGCTGTGACGCTCGTCCAGCTTGTGCTGTGCGCTATGGTATCGATAGCACGACGCATGCGCCAAATGATCGGCTTCGCGCTCGTGTTGCGTCCGACGTTGCGCAGCAGGCAACGCTTGCATCTGACGCGGCATTCAACCGGCTGGCTACGCCGCCGCTTGACGATGTTCGTTGGCAGTCTGAGTGTTACGCTGCCACTCAGCATCGACGTCTAACCGAGAGGAGAAGTTGCATGGCTGAACAGCAACCTTCGTTTGACGCAGCGAAGTACAAGAACGCGCAGCGAGAGCAATGGAACAAGGACGGCGCAGCATGGCGCCGCTGGAATCCCACCCTGGATCGTTGGTATGGCGAAATGACCCGCCAGATGCTTGACCTGGCGCGGATCCAGCCGGATCAGCACATCCTGGACATTGCAGCCGGCGCGGGTGAACCGGCTGTTGGTGCCGCCGAGCGTGTTGGCCCTGGCGGTCACGTGTTGGCGACCGACATCTCTGAAGGGATCGTCGAGCTCGCGCTTCAGGTCGCGCGTGAACGCGGACTCAAACAGATTGAGACCCGCGCCATGGACGGCGAGAAACTGGATCTCCCAGACGCTTCCTTTGATGCGGTGTTGTGTCGGCTGGGGCTGATGTATATGCCGCACCCAGTGACCGCGTTGCGTGAGTGGCGCCGTGCGCTGAGAGCAGGCGGTCGGGTCTGCGTCATTGTCTTTTCCACGCCCGAGCGCAACGGTTGGGGTGCGGTGCCCGCTTCCATCATCCGTCGGCGCGCGCAACTCCCGCCCCCGGTCCCGGGCCAACCCGGACCGTTCAGCCTCGGGGGCCCCGAGGTGCTCGAAGGCGTCTTCCATCAAGCCGGATTTGCCAACCCCGAGGTCCGTGCTGTGCCGGTGCCCCACAGGATGGGCAGTGCTGCCGAGTACGTGCGAGTCGCCCGCGAAGCGTTCGGCGCCTTCAATGCCATGATGGCGCACCTGTCTCCTGTGGATCGCGAGTCCGTGTGGAATGAGGTGGAAGAATCAATGCGTAGGTTCGAATCACCTGCTGGGTTCGAGGTGCCAGGTGAGTGCCTTGTCGGTTCGGCCACGAAATGATCGTATGCGGACCTTCTCTAACGAGGACGTCAATACGAACGGCATTTTCGTTTGCAGCGCTGGCGAAAACCCCGGCGGCTACGGCCCACGCTGGTCGCAGCAAGCCAGGCGCCACGCAAAAATCGAAGCCAGAAATGGCTGTTGCGCTTGTCCGGCCTGCACAGTGCGCTATGGTGTCTGTAGCGTCGAGTGATCGCCTTTGCGCTCGTGTTGCATTCGGCGGCGGGCAGAAAACAGCGCCTGCGTCTAACCTCGCATTACACACCATCGGCTTCGCCGCCGGCTGAATTTGGTCGTTAGGCGGCGCACAGCATCTACTGCGACGCATCGGTTGCTACTGACTACAAAAGGCACACCGATTGATATCCTCACGCCAGCATGAAGCCGTTTCGCTGGCCGACCGATAAGAACGAACTTCTCAGGCAGGAGCGTGGCATCTTGTTCGAGGAGATCACGGTCGCTATCGAAGCTGGCGGGTTGCTTGAGGTTGTGCCGCACCCGAAGCCCTCGAAGTGCCCGCGCCGGACAAGCTTTCACTGCTCGCCCAGTGTCTTGAACAGTGCCGTAATAGGAGCTGCTTACTGCTCCATCCCCGTCACCGCCAGCACCATGCTCAGCGATGTGACCATGGCTTTCACCATCGGCTCTTTTTCCACGTCCAGCCATTCGTCCAATGAGTGCGCGCGGCCACCTTTGCCCGGGGCCATGCGGCCGATCGTGAGGGCGGGGATGCCCAGGCTCATCGGCAGGTTCGAATCGGTCGAGCTCCAGTTCCAGCTCGGCTTGTAGCCACCGGCTTCCAGCGCGGCTTTCACGGCCTGGACCATGGCGGACTTCTCATCGGTGTTGCCGGCGGGGCGGTCACCGATCAATTTTTTCTCGACCGTGACCTTACCTTCCTTGGTGGAGCGTGCGAAGTTTTCGCCGTCCACAGCCGCGTCCACGATCTTCATCAGGCGGCCTTCCACGCGGTCGAGTTCTGCGGGTGCTTCGGAGCGCATATCGACTTCCATCCAGCCCGACAGCGGGATCGAGTTAACGGATGTGCCGCCGCCGATCAAGCCGATGCTGTAGGTGGTCTTCGGCTTGGCCGGCACCTGGATGCGGGAGAAATCATCGGCTGCTTGCGCCAGCGCGAACATCGGATTGACCAAGCCGAACGCGCTGAAGCTGTGGCCGCCCGGGCCGTTAAACGTCATGCGGTAACGGCGCGAGCCCACACCGCCGTTGGTGATCTTGTCGATGTCACCGGATTCGATGGAGAAGAACGATTTGATCTTGTCTTTGTATTCGCCTTTGGTGAACAGATGGCGCACGCCGCGCAGATCGCCCGGGCCTTCTTCGCCGACGGTGCCGACGAACAGCACGTCGTCCACGGTCTTGATGCCGGCCGCATCCATCGCGCGCACAAAACCCGTGACGATCGCCAGGCTCATCGAATCGTCACCAATGCCGGGCGCGGCGAGCCGGGTGCCCGTGCGTTTGACTTTCACATCGGTCTCTGGCGGAAACACGGTGTCCAGATGGGCCGACACTACGACGAACTTGCCGTCACCGCGCGCGCCCTTGCGCACACCCAGCACGTTGCCTTCCGCATCGATCTTTACGTCGCTCAGGCCGGCCGCTTTGAACATCGCCTCGTATTCCTTGGCACGCGCCTCTTCCTTGAACGGCGGCGAAGGAATCTCGGTGAGCTTGATGCCGTCTTCGACGATCCGGCCGTGCTCCTTGTCCAGCGTGGCGGCGGCGGTCTTGAACGCGGGGCTTGCGAGTATGCGGGCGACATCGGATGCGGCGTCTTTGGTCTGCGCCAGGGCAGGGGATATCAGGCAGGCGGTGCCGACGGCCAGAGCGAGTGAGGAAAGCGGGGGGAGAAGTTTCATATCGAGGGGTCCAGTGAATCGGTTGGGTTGATAAGGCGCTTCGATCATCTTGCCATGACCGTTTGGCCGTGCGTTGGGTACGTCGTGTGGTGCAGCGCCGACGCATTCATCATCCGACGCGCTCTGCAGGCTGCGGCGTGCTCTGTATTTCTTGTAGCGCCGTCGCAATAACTCGCACCCCGGCGTCAATGCGGTCGGCCGCGATCGATGAATAGCCGATGCGCATCTGGTTGCAGACCTGCCCGCCGGTCGAATAGAACACCGCACCGGGCTCGACCACCACGCCTTCGCGGTACAGCCGATCGGCCAACAACGATGTATCGAGCCCTGCGGGCCCGGTGACCCACAACGCCGAGCCGCCCAATGACGGTGCGGGCTCGAGCTGTGGCGCATGTTTGGCCAACGCGCGCCGCAACGTCGATGCACGGTCGCGGTAAGTGGTGATCAAGCGGCGCACATAAGCCTCATGAAACCCATGCGCGATGAAGCTGGCCGCTGCCTGCTGGTTGTTCGACGACACGTGCCGCATCATCAGCCGACGCAACGCGCGCAGCTCGCGGATCAGTGGTTGCGGCGCAGCGATGAAGCCCAGGCGCAGGCCGTGCGCGAGTGTTTTTGACAAGCTGCCCAGATAGACCACGCGCTGTGCGGTGTCCAGGCTTTTCAACGCCGGGGTGGGCTTGGCGGAGAAATTCAGCTCGCTCTCATGGTCGTCTTCGATCACGATGAAGTCGTGCGCCTCGGCCTGCTGCAGCAAGGCTTGCCGGCGCGGCAGCGACATCGTCACGGTGGTCGGGCATTGGTGGCTCGGTGTGACGTAGACGTAGTTGCACCGGGCCAGCTCAGGCCCGGGCACGAGGCCGTGTGCATCCACGGCCAAGCCGTGCAGGTGCGGCGTCCGCAGCGCAAAGTTGTTGCGCGCATCCGGATAGCCGGGCGACTCGATCCCAACGTGCGTGCTGCGCCCGATCAGTAGTTCGGACAGCAAGAACAACCCTTGCTGCGCGCCGCTCGTGATCAGGATCTGGTCGCGTTCGGCCCAGATACCGCGTGCGGGCAGCAGGCGTTGATGGATCTGCTGGACGAGCCCGCCTTCATCCTGGTCGATCTGATCGGGTGCCCAGCGGCAGACCGATCGCGCCTGCAACGATTCGAGCGCGCAGCGGCGCCAGTCGCGGAAAGGGAATACAGAAGCGTCGAACTGGCCATAGACGAACGACGAACGGGTAGGGCTGCTGCTGCCAGTCGCGCGGCTTCTCAATGTTGCGTTGGGTTGACGGCGTGAGCTGGATGCGTCGCGCCCAGCGGTCGGCGGCGGCTGGGTCCGGCACGATGTGCGTCGGCGGTGCGGGGGCCGCGGCCGAGCGCGCGTCGTCGCCCACGAAATAGCCGCTGCGCGCACGCGTGCGCAAAAATGCTTGCTGCGCCAAGGCATCCAGCGCCAGCGTCACCGTGGTGCGCGACACGCCCAGCCGGGTCGCCAGCAGGCGGCTCGAAGGCAGCGCCGCGCCGGGCTGCAGCAGGCCGTCGAGCACCGCCTGCACGATCATGTCGCGCAGCTGGCCCTGCAGCGTGTCGGCGCGGCCATCGAAGCGGCGGAACAGACGCAGCCACATCAGGTCGGCGGTGCGGGCGGTGCGGGGCATGGCGGGCGTGTCGGGTGGATCAGGTAGATCGGAGAACACTTCATTCTGGACTCAACACCATGTGCCAACTGGCTGTATGGGTTCGCCTGGTGGTCCCCTAGCATCGGTTTGGAAGCCGTCGCAGCCCGCGTCGTGCAACCGTCCACCGCCCAAGCGAAGGAGCCCGCCATGGCCGAATACCTGAAGAAGTCCGATGCGCCCACCGCGCAGATCGATACCCAGACCGGTGCCACGGTGCAGCGCATGCTGGCCGACATCCAGGCCGGCGGTGAGGAAGCGGTGCGCCGCTACGCACGCGATTTCGACGGCTGGCACGGCGACATCGTGCTGGGTGACGACGCGTTTGCAAAGGCCGATCGGGCGTTGTCCGACGGCGTGAAGGAAGACATCCGCTACGCCCGAGACCGGGTTTGCGGCTTCGCGCAATTGCAGCGCGATTCGCTGCATGAGTTCGAGAGCGAATTGCGCCCGGGTTTGATCGCGGGCCAGAAGCTGATCCCCGTGGCCACCGCCGGCTGCTACGTGCCCGGCGGCCGCTACGCGCATGCGGCCAGCGCGGTGATGAGCGTGGGCACGGCCAAAGTGGCCGGCGTGAAAAACGTGGTCGCTACGTCGCCTGCCCATAAGGACGCGGGTGTGAACCCCGCCATTCTGTATGCGATGAAACTGTGTGGCGTCGACACGGTGCTGGCGCTGGGCGGTGTGCAGGCGGTGGCGTCGCTTGCGTTCGGGCTGTTTACGGGTAATAGCGCCGACGTGATCGTCGGGCCGGGCAACCGCTTCGTGGCGGAAGCCAAGCGCACGTTGTTCGGCCGGGTGGGCATCGACGTGGTGGCCGGCCCGACCGAGTCGGCCATCATCGCGGACGAATCGGCGGATCCCGACATCGTCGCGGCCGATCTGGTGGGTCAGGCCGAGCATGGCGCGGACTCGCCGGTGTGGCTGATCACCACCTCGCGCAAGCTGGGCCAGGATGTGATCGACCGCGTGCCCGCGCTGATCGAGGCACTGCCCGATTTGGCCCGCAGCGCCGCCACGGCATCGTGGCGCGACTATGCGGAAGTGGTGCTGTGCGAAAGCCGCGAAGAGGCGGTCGAAGCCAGCGACCGGTATGCGTGCGAACACTTGCAGGTGATGACCAGCGACCTCGACTGGTGGCTGGAGAATCTGACCAATTACGGATCGCTGTTTCTGGGTGAGGAAACCACGGTGGCCTACGGCGACAAGTGCAGCGGGCCGAACCACATCCTGCCGACCAAGGGCGCGGCGCGCTATTCGGGCGGGTTGTCGGTCGGCAAGTTCATCAAGACCGTCACCTGGCAGCGGCTGGACCGTAGCGCTTCGCGCGAAGTCGGCCAGGTGGCGGCGCGCATCTCGCGGCTCGAAGGCATGGAGGGCCATGCACGCACGGGCGACGTGCGGTTGAAAAAATACTTTCCCAACGAAACGTTCGAGTTGGGCACGCTGAGCGGGAACGCACACCATGGTTAGCATGAAGCGCATGCCCAGCCTGCACTTCATACTGGCATGAGCAACCCGGTTTGATGCGCCGTAGATTGCACAAAGCACCAAGGAAACATGGACATGATTCTTGAAAAGCCCACCACCGCGCCGAACGACTTGTGGTTCGGCAAGGACCTGAGCCAGCCTGAGCCGATTCCAGAAGCTGGCATCGCGCGCGCTGTGGAGCTGATGCGCAGCGGCCGGCTGCACCGGTACGGCGAGACCGGCGGCACGGCGCCCGAGCCGTCGTTGCTGGAGCAGGAATACGCGGCGTACGTCGGTGCCAAGTACTGCGTGGCGATGAACTCCTGCGGCGCGACGATGTTCGTGGCGCTCAAATGCCTCGGCGTGCAACCGGGCGACAAGGTGCTGACCAGCACCTTCACGCTCGCGCCCGTGCCCGGTGCGATCGCGCATGCCGGTGCGGACCCGGTGCTGGTCGAGACGACCGCGAACTACACGAGCGACTTGGCCGACCTGGAGCGCAAGGTGGCGACCAGCGGCGCGCGGGCGTTTCTGATCTCCCACATGCGCGGCCACATCACCGACATGCAGGCGGTGCGCGCGATCTGCGATGCGCACGATGTGGCGGTGGTGGAAGACTGCGCCCACACGATGGGCGCGCGCTGGGCCGGCCGAGCCAGTGGCACCTGGGGCAAGGTCGGCTGTTACAGCACGCAGACCTACAAGCACATCAACTCGGGTGAGGGCGGCCTGCTGGTGACCGATGACGACGATGTGTGCGCGCGCGCAATCCTGCATTCGGGCAGCTACATGCTGTATGGCCAGCACCTGGTCAAGCCGGCGGCTCACGTCTTCGAGCGCTGGCGTTATGAAACGCCGAACTTCAGCCTGCGCATGTCGAACCAAGCGGCCGCCATGTTGCGCCCGCAGATTGCCGATCTGCCGCGACGTGCGGGCATCTGGAATGCAATGTATACGCGGCTTGCAGAAGCCCTCGCTGGCTTGGCACATCTCAACGTCCCCGCGCGTGACGCAAAGGAAGAATTCGTTGCCAGCTCCATCCAGTTCACGCTCGATCTGCCCGCAGAACGCATCGAGCGCTTCCTGGCCGGCTGCGATGCGCGCGGGCTGCACATCAAATGGTTTGGCCGCAACGAACCGCAGGGTTTTACGAGCAACTACACGCACTGGCACTATCTGCGCCAAGCCCAGCAGCTGCCCGCATCGCTGCCGCTGATGGCGGGCTTGTGCGACATGCGCATTCCGTTGTCTTTGACCGATGCAGACTGCGCGTTGATCGGCCGCATCGTGCGCGCGGCGCTGACTGAAGCATGAAGGACGATATGCAATCCACCCCATCGATGCCGTCTTTGCAAGGCGCTGCAGAACCATCGCTCGATCCCACCGACTGGCCCACGTTTCGGGCGCTCGCACACAAGATGCTGGACGCCGCCATCGACAAGATGGAGCACACGCGGGAAGGGCCGGTGTGGCGCCCAGTGCCCGACGAATTGAAAGCGTCGCTGCAATCGAGCTTGCCGGTGGAAGGCCTCGGGACTGCCGAGACGCAGCAGCGCATCGAAGCGCTGCTGCCCTACGGCGTCGGCAACACGCACCCGCGTTTCTTCGGCTGGGTGCACGGCTCCGGTACGCCCGGCAACCTGATCGCCGAGATCGCAGCCGCTGCAATGAACGCGAACCTGGGCGGCCGGGACCACGGCGCGATGTATGTCGAAAAGCAGGTGGTGCAATGGTGCCGCGAGTTGTTTGGTTTTCCCGTGACGTCGAGCGGCCTGATCGTCTCCGGCACGTCGATCGCCACCGTCATCGCGCTCAAGGTGGCGCGCGATCGGCGCCTCGGGTTCACCACGCGCAAGCAGGGGCTCGGTGACGCACGCCTCGTCGGCTACACCTCGACCCAGACCCATTCCTGCGTTGCGCGCGCGTTCGACATCCTCGGCCTTGGCGCAGACGCGCTGCGCAAGATCGCGGTCAACGGTTCGTTCGAGATCGACATCGACGCGCTGCAGAGCGCGATCGAGAAGGACCGGGCTGCAGGCCTTACGCCGTTTGTGATCATCGGCACCGCCGGTGCGGTCAACGTCGGCGCGATCGACGATCTGGAACGGATTGCAGACGTTGCCGAGCGCGAGCAGGTCTGGTTTCACGTCGACGGTGCGTTCGGCGCCACCGGCGTGTTGAGCGACCGGCTGCGGCCCCGTCTGACGGGTCTGAAGCGCGCGGATTCGCTCGCGTTCGATTTTCACAAATGGCTGCACGTGAACTACGACGCCGGCTTCGTGCTGATCCGTTCGGAAGCGGCGCACCGCCAGTCGTTCTCAGAACGGCCGGACTACCTGAAGGGCGCGGAGCGTGGGCTGGCCGCGGGCAATCCGTGGCCCGTCGAATACGGGCCGGAACTGTCACGCGGTTTTCGTGCACTCAAAGTCTGGACGCAACTGGCCGAGCACGGGACCGAAAAGCTCGGCGCGATGATCACGCGCAATTGCGAGCAGGCGGCCTACCTTGCCGAACAGGTCACGGCTTGCAAGGACATGGAGTTGCTGGCGCCGGCTGCGATGAACATCTGCTGCTTCCGGTGGGTCGATCCCGCATTGGATGCCGCGGCGCTGGACCGCCTGAATGACGAAATCGTGATTCAGTTGCAGCTGCAAGGCATCGCCGCACCTTCGACTACGATCCTGCACGGCAAAACCGCGATTCGCGTGAACATCACGAATCACCGCACGACGTTCGGCGATCTGGATCTGCTGATGAAAGAGACGAGCCGGATCGCGCAAGGTTTGGTGCACGACATGCAAAGCGCTTAACGTCATTCAGGCCTGGGCTGCGGCCGCGCTGAACACACGCACCTGCGACGGATCGATGCCGATGCACACAGGAGTGCCCGCGGCAAACAGGGGTGCGCCGATGCGGTGCGGCAGATCGACCGACAGGCGCTGCGGGCCAACCGCCACGCGGTAGCGGGTGAAGCCGCCCTGGAATTCGCTGGCTTCGATCCGGCCATCGCCCCAGGCTGAGTGCGCATCGAGCGGAGTTCCGGGTGGTTCCATGCGCAGCGTGTGCGGCCGTGTGCTGAGTTGCACGGTGCCATTGGCTGCAGCGCTTGCTGCTTGCTCAATCTGCAGCGCACCGAAGCCGTCGACTTCCAGCACGGAGCCGTTGCCGTTGTGTGACCGCACTGTGCCCGCCAGCAGGTTCATCGTGCCGACGAATCCGGCCACGAACGGGTTGACCGGCGCGTCGTAGAGCGAAGCCGGCGTGCCGACTTGCTGCAGTACGCCGTGGTTCAGCACCGCCATCCGGTCGGCGGTACACATCGCTTCTTCCTGGTCATGCGTGACGAAGATCGTGGTCAGGCCCAGACGCCGCTGCAATGCCAGCAGCTCTTCGCGCATCTGCACGCGCAGTGAGCGGTCGAGGTTGGACAGCGGCTCGTCGAGCAGCAGCACCTGCGGCTCGATCACGATGGTGCGCGCCAGCGCCACGCGCTGCTGCTGGCCGCCGGAGAGCTGGTTCGGCCGGCGTTGTGCATAAGTCTGCAGGCCGACCAACTCCAGCGCAGCGCCGACCTTGGCTTTCAGTGTGGCCTTGTCGGTCTTGCGTTCGACCAGCCCGAACGCCACGTTGTCCCACACACTCAGATGCGGCCACAGCGCATAGCTTTGAAATACCATGCCGACGTTGCGCTGCCATGGCGGTTTGCGGCCGATGTCCACGCCGTCGATGAGCACCTCGCCGTGCTGCTGCCGGTTGAAGCCCGCGATCAGCCGCAGCAAGGTCGACTTGCCGGAGCCGGAAGGACCCAGCAGCGCAAAGAATTCGCCAGGTTCGATCAGCAGGCTGATGTGCTTGAGCACTTCCGTCTTGCCGTAGGCCAGGCGGATGTCGCGGCATTCCACCGATACTTTTTTCATGATGGGGCAAACGAGGAAAAAGCGATCAGGCGCGGCTGCCGGGTAGTTGCAGCGACCCAGGCGCACCAGTGGGATGCGCGGTATTGGCGGGCACCGTTGCTGCCATCGGTGCAGAGGCCAGCCCGACCAGTGCCAGCGGAGGCAGCGCGGCCTCGTCGTCCAGCGGCCGGCGCGTCAGACGGTTGCCCGCGCGCTCCACGACGCGGTGCGAGAGGTAGGTGCCAAATGCCACCACCACGATCGCGAGCACGCCCAATGCCGCCCCAGGGCCACGCCCGGCGATGCTTTGCATGTAGAGATAGATGCCGTAGCTCATCGGCGCCTGCGATTCCGACGACGTCAGCAGGATCGTGGCCGACAGCTCGACCGCCGCTGTGATGAAGCTGGTGACGAAGCCGGCCAGGATGCCGCCTGCCATCAACGGCAGCAGCACGCGCTGGATCGTGCGCAGCTTGCCGGCGCCCAGGCTCTCGGCCGCTTCTTCGAGCGAGACGTGCACCTGCTGCAATGCCGCCACGCAGGCGCGCAGTGCGTAGGGCAGGCGCCGCACCGCATAGGCCAGCATGATCAGAATCCAGCTGCTGGTCACGAGCGTATCGGTGCCGGGCCAGGTCACGCCTTTGAACAAGCGCAGGTAGCCGATGGCCAGCACGATGCCCGGCACCGCGAGCGATGCGCTCGCGATCCAGTCGAGCCACTTGGCAGCGGGCAGCGTGCTGCGCAGCATCAGGTAGGCGATCGCCACACCGAGGAATACGTCCAGTCCGGCCGCCAGCCCGCAGTAGAGCAGCGTGTTGCCAATCATGCCGCCAGCGTTCTCGAACACAGTTGCGTAATGCGCGAGTGTGTAGGCATCGGGCAGCGGCGCGAAGCTCCAGACTTTGGCGAACGACAGCAGCAGCACGCCGATGTGCGGGCTCAACACCAGCAGCAGCACCAGCGCGATCCAGCCGTAGGCAGCGAACGATTCCCACGGCGACAACTGGCGCCGCGCGATGCTTGCACCGCCTTTCTGGATCGTTGAGTAATCGCGCCCGGCCAGCATGCGTGCCGACAGCGCCATCGCGAGGATCGAGAACGCGATCATGATCACGCTAATCACATAGCCGAGTGGGTCTTCCAGCCCCACCTGCGTGATCCGCAGGTAGGCCTGCGGAGCAAGCAGATTGGTCTGCCCCAGCACCAGCGGCGTCCCCAGATCGTCGAACACCTTGACGAATACCAGCGATGCGCCCGCGACGAAGCCAGGTGCCGCCAGCGGAAAGATCACGCGCCGAAACAGCCGCCAGCCCGTGCAGCCGAGGTTCAGCGCGGCTTCTTCCATCGCACCGTCGATGTTGCGCAGCGCGACGGTCAGGTTCAGCAGGATGAACGGGAAATAGTGAATCGACTCGACGAAGATCACGCCGGCCAGCCCGTCCATGATCGGCAGTGTGAAGCCGAACGCATCGCCCAGCAGCAAGTTCACTGATCCGGAACGCCCGAAGATCAACTGCATGGCCGCCGCGCCGACGAACGGCGGCATGATCAACGGCAACACGCCCAGGGTCTGGATCAGCACCGCACCGCGGAACTGGAAGCGCACCGTGAAGTAGGCCAGCGGGACGGCGATCAGCGCTGCGAACAGTGCCGACATGCCCGCCACGAACAGGCTGTTGAAAAACGACTCACGCATCAACCCCTGGTTGAAAAACGAGCCGAAGTGGCCGAGCGTGAGGCTGCCGTCTCCGTCGAGGAACGCGGTGATGAACACGCGGCCGACCGGCAGCACCAGAAAACACAACAGAAACGCAAGCACCAACGCCCCGGCGATCCAGGCGCCGGCGGGCACGCGCGCCCAGGAGCGGGTGCCGACCGGTCTTGTGGTCAACGGATTTGCAACAGCCGTCATCGCGTTTGCGCGACCGGGAAAGCGGTGCCGGCGCGGTCAGCGCGCGGCGCTTGTCGCTTGCTGCGCGAGTTGCTGTGCGCGCTGGTAGTTCTCCCGCGCCTGTGAGTTCCAGCGGTCCTCCAGGGTGGTCAACTGTTTGTTGGCCGCTGCGTCCTTCTTGTTTGCAGTGAACACGGCGAGGAATTCCTTGTCTGCCGCGCGGTCCATGGCGACAACCGGCGTGAAGGCGATTTCACGCGCCTGCTTCAACAAGTCCTGTCCCTGCGCATTCGGTTTTTTCGCCAGCGCAGCCGTGGCTTGATGAATCGCCTGCGTGGCGGCTTGCAGCTCCTTCAGGCGAAACGTGATGGTTTGGTCGAACAGCGACGCGACGACGTTGTAGCGTGCTTCTGAGAGATCCGAGTCGAACTGCACTTTGGCGCGCTTGGCAAGTTCGAACGGGTCGGGGTAGCCCTTCGGTTCCTTGCCTCCGAGCGCGGCCGGCGGCAACACCGGCAGGCGCGAAATTTTTGGGTCCAGCAGCAGCAGTTGGCCTTCGGTCGACAGGCTGTAGCGAATGAATTTCTTCGCTTCTTCCGGATTCTTGCCGCCGCTGATCAGCCCGATGTTGGCAGGTACCACGGCGGTGAGGTGCGGGTAGACAAACTCGACCGGAAAGCCCGAGTACTTGCTGGCCAGTCCGAAGAAGTCGATCACGAGGCCGATGCCGAACTGCCCGTTGTTCACACCATCCGGCACACCGAAGCTGCGCTCGGTAATGGCTGCACTGTTGCCGCCGATCTGCAGCAACTCACGCCAGCCTTCGTCCCAACCAGCGCCCTGCAGCAAAGTCTCGACCGTCAGGTGCGTGGTGCCTGAGCGCGAGGGTGCGCTCATCGCCACATGCCCGAAGTACACCGGCTTCATCAAGTCCGCCCACTGCGCCGGGGCGGGCAGCTTGTTGGCGGCAAGATAGCGTGTGTTCCACATCAGGCCGTAGCCGGCCAGCGCTTGGCCCAGGTACATGCCGCTCGGGTCGTTGATTGGGTAATTGCCGGCTTTTGCGGGCACCGCCGGGTTGGCAAGTGTCGCGATGTTTTCAAGTAGCTTCTGGCCGGACAACACTTCGAACGCATCGGGCGCCGATGCCCAGAACACGTCGGGCCGTTGCCCCTGCGGCAGCTCACGCACGTAGGCGATGCCTTGCACCGTGTTCTTGTTCAGGATCTCGAGCTTGGTGTCGGGATTCGCTTTCTCGAACGCCGTCTTGTAGACGGTCGTGAGCTCTTTGGGAAACGACGTGACAACGGTGACGGTGCCCGCCACTGCGCTGCCGGGCAGTCCGGCAGCCAGTGCCAAGGTCAATGTGGCGGCCTGGAAAGGGAAATGAAATCGCATGCGTGTCTCCTGATGAACTTTTGTTGTGAATGAGCAGACGAGAGGAAAGGAAAGCGGGCAACGGGCGACAGGCGCCCAGGTTCGATCAGCGCGAATTGCCAGCGTCGTCGACCGACGCGCTCCAGCGGTCGTTCCAGCCCTTGATGTCGCGCCGGTCCCGCTTGGTCGGCCGACCCTGCACGAGCGTATGCGCGGGCTCGACACCGAAGCGGCGTTGCTGCGCAGCGACTTCACGCGCGGCAATACTCTCTGACGTTTCTTCGTAGAGCGCTTGTGCGACCGGCGCCGGCCCGCGCACGCCGGACAAGCCGCGCACGGTCACGATCCGCTGCACCTGGCCTTGCCGCAGCTGGATCGTGTCGCCGATCTTCACTTCACGCGCGGCTTTGACGTCCTGGCCGTTCAACTCAACCCGGCCCTTGATGACTTCCTCGGTGGCGAGCGAACGGGTCTTGAAAAATCGCGCGGCCCAGAGCCACTTGTCGATGCGCAGGCCGTCCATTCAGAACGAGCGCGGCGCGCCAGCAAAGGGCGCATCAATGAAGGAGGGGAAGGGCCACAGCGGTGGGACCAAGAGCGTCGTCATGATGGGGATTCTGGCGCAGGATGGCTTGAGTTAGCGCGTCCGTGAATACCCTTAGATGGTGGGGCCTGCCTTCGAAAAAAAGGGATGCAGCGCATCATCGCGAATCGATTTCTTCCCGTTTGCCATCTAGGAGCAACGCTCATGCGTCGCGATGTATTCCTGAAAGCCGCCGGCCTGCTGTCCGTGACCGGCGCCCTCAGCACGCTGCCATCGACGGCGCGCGCTGCTGGCAGCATGAAGATGCTGATCCCGGCCGACCGTGGCGGCGCCTGGGACACCACGGGCCGCGCTCTGGGCAGGGCACTTCGGGAAGCCGGCGTGGCTTCGGCAGTCGGTTATCACAACGAGGGCGGCGCGGCAGGCGCCATTGGCCTCGCGCAGTTCGTTCGCTCGGCCAGGGGCGACCCGAGCGCGTTGATAGTGATGGGCACCCAGATGTTGGGCGGCAGCGTCGACAGCAGGCAACCCTGGATCCTAAAGCAGGGCGCGCCGATCGCCCGGCTGACCAGCGAACCCAACGTATTCGTGCTGCCGGAAAACTCAGCCTTCAAGAGCATGAATGACGTGGTCAACCAGCTGAAGAAGGACCCGGGCAGCGTCACATGGGGCGGCGGTCCGCGCGGCTCTGCCGAGCACATCGCGGCCGCCATGGTTGCCAGCGCGGTTGGTGTCGATCCGCCCAAGATCAACTATGTGGCATTCGCTGATGCCAGTGCGGCCATGGCGGCGATTCTGAGCGGCCGCGTGACGGTCGGCGGCAGCGGCTACAGCGATTTCGCCGCCTACACCCCGATCGGCAAGTTGCGACCGATCGGCGTGACTTCGAACGAACGCCTGCCCGGCAGCAACGTGCCGACCCTGAAGGAGCAGGGCATCGACGTCGAGATCAGCAGTTGGCGCGGCGTCTACGGCGCGCCCGGCATCACGAAGATCGAACAGCTGCTGCTGGTGTCCGACGTGACGCGCGCGATCGAAACCAATGCATGGATCGAAGCGCTGCAGGAACACGGCTGGAAACAGGCGATTTTGACTGGCGACCGGTTTGGCCAGTTCGTCGACCAGGAGTTCGCGAACTTGCGCGAGGTTATGACCCGGTCGAGCGTGATTTCATAGCGCTCCGCGCACTGTCTGGACATTTTCGCCAAGCTGTGGTGGCCGTCAGTCTGCCGGGATGGACCGGGAGCGACGGGCTCCGATGAACTTTGGTGCGTGGGGTGATTGGGCACTGGGGGGTGGTTAAGTGCAGGTTGGCGCAGCCAAGTCCGGCGAGTCGGTCGGCTAAAATCGCCGGCTTGCCAGCCTGATTGGTCGCACTTGGCACGCTGCGTGTCCGACCTGTCTCTTTCGCCACTGCTGGCGCATCTCGGTTGCTCCATGCTGGCAGCTGCCAGCCATCGGTTCTCAACTATTCCCCCTCACTCGTGCGTCTGAGTTCTCTCAAACTGGCCGGCTTCAAGTCGTTCGTCGAACCCACGAATCTGCTGCTGCCGGGCCAACGGCTCGGTGTGGTCGGGCCGAATGGTTGTGGCAAGTCGAATCTGGTCGACGCCGTGCGCTGGGTGCTCGGCGAATCGCGCGCGGCCGAGTTGCGCGGCGAGTCGATGCAGGACGTGATCTTCAACGGCACCAATCTGCGCAAGTCCGCATCGCGTGCGTCGGTCGAACTCGTTTTCGACAACGCTGCGCAGCGCGCTGGTGGTCAGTGGAACCGCTTTGCCGAGATCGCCGTGAAGCGCGTGCTCACGCGTGACGGCACCAGCAGCTACTACCTGAACAACCAGCCTGTGCGCCGCAAGGACGTGCAAGACGTGTTTCTCGGCACCGGCCTCGGCCCGCGTGCCTACGCGATCATCGGCCAGGGCACGATCAGCCGGATCATCGAGTCGCGCCCGGAAGACCTTCGGCTGTTTCTCGAAGAAGCCGCTGGTGTGTCCAAGTACAAAGAGCGCCGACGCGAGACCGAAGGCCGCATGACCGACACGCGCGAGCACCTGACCCGCGTCGACGACATCCTGCGCGAGATGCTGGACCAGCTTGCCAAGCTCGAATCGCAAGCTGAGGTTGCCACGCGCTTTCAATCGTTGCAGTCCGACTTGACGACGCGCCAGCAGCAGCAGTGGTTTTTGAAAAGGGCCGAAGCGCAAGCCGATGGCGCCAAGACCGCTGCGGAAGCCGAGCGCGTCAAGACCGAGCTCGAAGCGCAGACCAGCGCGTTGCGCCGGGTAGAAGCGGCGCTTGAAACCACGCGCCAAGCCCACTACACCGCAGCCGATGCGATGACCGATGCGCGCGGGCAGTTGTATGAAAGCAGCGCCGAAGTCGGCCGGCTCGAAGCCGAGATCCGCCACGTGGCCGACAACCGCCGCCGGATCGATCAAAGGCTCACCGCGCTGGCAGCCCAGATCGCGCAGTGGGCCGAACGTGGCGAGCACGCGGGTACCGAGCTTGGCACGCTAGATGCCACCGCGGCCGACAGCGCCATGCTGGCCGAACAACTGGCCGCGCGAGTCGCGCAGCACGTCGACGCATTGCCGGCTTCGCAGCAGGCGGTGCAGGATGCGCGCCAGCAGGCAGGTCGCGCCCGGATCCAATTGAACGAATGGCAGCAACAGCTCGGCGTGCTGGCGGCCGAGGCGCGCCACGTCGATGAGCAGCAACGCCAGGTGCAGCAGCGTCAGGCGCGGCTGCAGGCCGATCGACAAGCGCTGATGCTGCCCGATGAATCGCGGTTGGCCGACCTCACGGCAGCGCTGGAAACGGCATCGGTGCAGGCCGAAGATGCCGATCGGCGGGTGCTTGCGCTGCAGCAAGCCGCGCCAGAGCTTGAGCAGCGGCGGCGCACGTGTCAGCAGACCGCCAGCGCCGAAAGCGCACGGCGCGTCGAATTGTCGGCGCGGCTGGATGCGCTGGCGGCACTCCAGGCCAAGCTGCGCACCAGCGAGAAGCTGAAGCCCTGGCTCGCCCGCCATCGGCTCGACCAGGCGGCGCCGCTGTGGAGCCGAATCGAAGTCGACCCGGGTTGGGAGAACGCATTGGAAGCAGCGCTGCGCGAGCGCCTCGGCGCGCTCGAATTGCCGGCAGACGCGGCCAGCCCGATCGGCTATGTCGTGGATCCGCCGCCGACCCGGCTGGCGCTGCTATTCGGTCCGACCGATGTCGATGCCCTTGCTACACGGACGCCCCACGCCATACCCGCCGGCTGCCGCCCATTGACCGAGCGGCTCCGCTCATTCGCCCCCGCTCAACTGCAGGCGCCGTTGGCCAATTGGTTGGAGGGCTGCTACGGCTGCGAAAGCCTGGAAGCGGCATGGGTGGCCCGCGCCGGGCTGCGCGCGGGCGAATCGATTTTTGTGGCGGCCGGCCATGCGGTGGGGGCGCATGGCGTCAGTTTCTACGCGTCGGACTCCGAGAGTGCCGGCCTGCTTGCGCGTGCCCAAGAGATCGAACAACTGCGGCTGCGCCTGCAAGTGCAAACGCAGCTGGCCGAAGTCGCCCAGGGCGCACTGGCACAAGTCGAGCTTGCCAGCCGCGAGGCCGCCGATCGGCTGGCCACAGCGCGGCGCGAAGCCACCGAACTGCGCAGCCAGGCACACCGGCTTCAACTTGATGCCCAGCGGCTTGCGCAGCAGGCCGAGCAGGCACGCACGCGCAGCCAGCAGCTCGACGCAGAGCTTGCAGAAATTGCAGACCGCGCGCAGGTTTTGCAGCAGCGTCACACGACGGTGCAAGCCCAGCTGTCGGATCGCGCCGCGCAACGGGAAAGTGCGCAGCGTGAGCAGGCCGGCTTCGACCTCGCGGTGCAGGCGGCCGAACGCGCGCTGTCCGATGCACGTGACGCACAGCGCGAGCGTGAGCAGGCGGCCAGTGAAGCAGTTTTCGCGCTGCGCAGTCTGAGGGCACGCCACGACGAACTGATGCGTGCGGTGGACAGCGCACGCCTGCAGCACGAAGCGCTATCGGGCGAGCGGCATGGCGTCGAAGCCGAGCGACAGACGTTCGACGACAGCGCATGCCGGGCTGCTTTGCAGGACGCGTTGACGCTTAAAGTCGACCGTGAGGCGCTGCTATCGACCGTGCGTGAGGCGCACGACGCGCTCGGCACCGAACTGCGTGCCGGCGAGGCGCAACGCATGTCGTTGCAGTTCGCGTTGGAGCCGCTGCGCGCGCGCATCAGCGAACTACAGTTGAAGGAACAGGCGGCGCAACTCGGCGTCGAGCAGTGGAGCGAACTGCTCAGGGAAGCGCAAGCCGATCTTGATAGGCTTGCGCAATCGATTGTGGCCAATCGGGTCCGGCTGCCTGGCATGCAGGGCGAGATCGACCGACTGCAGCGGGCAATGGATGCGCTCGGGCTTGTCAATCTGGCGGCGCTGGCAGAACTCGCGCAGCAGCGCGAACGCGAGCAGTTCCTGCAGGCGCAGGCGAGCGACCTGCGCGAGGCGCTCGGCACGCTGGAGGCGGCAATCCGCAAGATCGATGCAGAGACGCGCGAACTGCTCGCCAACACGTTCAAGTCGGTCAACGAGCACTTCAGCCAGTTGTTTCCGGAGTTGTTCGGCGGCGGCCAAGCCAGTTTGCAGATGACCGGTGAGGAAATTCTGGACTGCGGCGTGCAGGTCATCGCGCAGCCGCCGGGCAAGCGCAATCAGAGCATCCAACTATTGTCGGGTGGCGAGAAGGCGTTGACGGCCATCGCACTGGTGTTTGCGATTTTCCTGCTGAATCCGGCGCCGTTTTGCCTGCTTGACGAAGTCGACGCGCCGCTCGATGACGCGAACACCGAGCGCTATGCGAAACTCGTCACGCGCATGAGCCGAGCTACCCAATTTCTTTTCATCAGCCACAACCGGATCGCAATGGAAATGGCCGAACAACTGATAGGCGTCACGATGCAGGAGCCTGGTGTGTCCCGCGTGGTCGCGGTGGATATGGAGTCGGCCGCATCGCTGCTGGCCGAAGCCGCATGAACGCCATGCTGGAAAACCTGCCGGTCAGCCCGCTGCAACTCGGCTTGATTCTGGCTGGAGTGTTACTGCTGGTGCTGCTGGTGCTGTGGAACGGCTGGAAGACGCGCCGCAACACACCGAAGCAGCCCGACTCGCAATTCCTTCCACCCGACGCACCCGGCCGATCCGCAAGCCATGCGCATGACGGCAACCGGCGCGATCCGGTGTTCGAGCACGCGGCGCTACGCGAAAATGCATCTGAGACCGATGACCAGAACGGGCAGAACGACCGGCTGGATCGCGGCGAGGGGACGAACGCTCCTGGTGGGCTGCAATCGATGCCGGACGGCACGCGCGTTGCGGGCGCGGCGACCACGACAGCGGCCGATGATGCGTCGACGCAGGGCATCTATTCGGCACCCACGCAATCAGTGGAACGCCGCCCGCTGCTTGATCCACTCATCGACGTGATTGCGACCATCGCCCTGGATGCACCGATGACCCATGAAGCCGTGCTGCATGCAATGCCGTCCACGCGCCGGGTGGGCAGCAAGCCGTTCGCGGTCGAAGGCCAGTCGGATGGCTCGGATTTGTGGGGCGCGTTGCAGCCTGGGGATCGCTACCGCGCGTTGCAGGCCGGCGTGCAGATGGCGAACCGCACCGGTGCGCTGAACGAAATCGAGTTTTCTGAATTTGTCGTCAAGACCCAGGCGTTCGCCGATGCGCTCGGTGGAGCGTGTGAGTTTCCAGAGATGCTGCACGAGGTTGCACGGGCGCGCGAGCTCGATCAGTTTGCGAGCGATCACGACGCCCAGCTTGGCCTGCATGTGCACGCGCAAGGCTCTTCCTGGAGCCCTGGCTATGTGCAGCAGCAGGCAACCCGGCTTGGCTTTCAAGCCGGCCCGATACCCGGGCGCATGGTGTTGCCTGGGCCGGACGTTGGGCAGCCGCCGCTGCTGACCTTGTCGTTCGACACGCAAGCGGCGCTCGCTGAGGACCCGACCCAGGCTGCGATGCGTGAAGTGCGTCTGAGCCTCGACGTGCCGCAAGTCGACCGCAGCGCGCGGCCGTTCGCAAAGATGCGCGATATCGCCACCAAGCTCGCGAGCGCGATGGAGGGCGTGGTCACCGACGAGCGCGGTCAGCGCCTGCCGCCTGCGGCGATGGACCAGATCCAGACCGAAGTCGAGCGGCTCTATGACAAGCTCGACGGACGCGACCTGTCTGCCGGCTCGTCGCTCGCGCGTCGGGTATTCAGCTAAACGTTTTTCGGGCAGCCAGCAAGCCGTGGTTTCGCAGCGGGCGGCAGATTCCACCGTTGACCCTGCGCTGCGTGCAGAGCGGCTGCAAGCCGAGCTGCACGCGCATGCGCACGCGTACTACGTGCTCGACGCGCCCAGCGTGCCGGACGCCGAGTACGACCGGTTGTTCCAGCAGTTGCAGCAGCTCGAGCAAGAAAATCCCGACCTGCGGACACCCGACTCCCCGACCCAGCGGGTGGGCGGCGCGGTGCTTTCCGGCTTCACGCCGGTGCGCCATGCACAGCCCATGCTCAGCATTCGCACCGAGACCGACAACGGACCCGCTGGTGCGGAAAGCTTCGATGCGCGCGTGCGCCGTGAGCTGGGCCTTGCCGAGTCGGAGCCGCCGGTGGGCTACGTGGCCGAGCCGAAGTTCGACGGACTGGCGATGAGCCTGCGCTATGTGGACCGCGTGCTGGTGCTGGCCGCCACGCGCGGCGACGGCGAAATCGGCGAGGACGTCACGCAGAACATCCGTACCATCGGGCAGGTGCCGCTGAAGCTGCCACTGGCTGCGCCGCCGCTGCTCGAGGTGCGCGGCGAGGTCTACATTCGGCGCGCCGACTTCGAGCGGCTCAATGCACGGCAACGGGATCGCATCGCGGCCGGCGAGAAGGGCGAAAAGACGTTCATCAATCCGCGCAACGCGGCAGCCGGCGCGGTGCGGCAACTCGACCCCGCGATTGCCGCGCAGCGCCCATTGAGCTTTTATGCGTATGCGATCGGTGCGATCACTCCAGCTGCTGAGGGAGGGCCGGCATTCGACGGCCACTTCGATGCGCTGATGGCGCTCAGATATTGGGGTTTTCCGGTCGATGCGCTGGTGCGGCGTGCATCTGGCGCTGCCGAATTGATAGCGTATCACGCGCACTTGGGGGCGCTGCGGGACACGTTGCCGTTCGACATCGACGGCGCGGTCTACAAGGTGGACAACTACGCGCTGCAACGCCGGCTCGGCTTTTTAACGCGCGAACCGCGCTGGGCTGTGGCGCACAAGTACCCGGCCCAGGAGCAGCTCACGCAAGTGCTGGCGATCGACGTGCAGGTCGGCCGCACCGGGCGCCTCACGCCGGTGGCGCGGCTCGAGCCAGTATTCGTCGGTGGTGTCACGGTTACTCACGCCACGCTGCACAACGAATTTGAAGCGCGCCGCAAGGACGTG
Source organism: Burkholderiales bacterium (assembly GCA_038200275.1). Classification (GTDB taxonomy): domain Bacteria; phylum Pseudomonadota; class Gammaproteobacteria; order Burkholderiales; family Burkholderiaceae_C; genus JBBPYC01. The sequence goes on along the minus strand of JBBPYC010000098.1, from coordinate 120,876 downwards.
CGGATTGGCGATACCGTGGTGGTGCGCCGCGCGGGCGACGTGATTCCGGAAGTCGTGTCGGTTGCGGTTCAGCACCGCACGACCGACGCGCAGCCGTTTTCGATGCCGTCGACATGCCCGGTCTGCGGCAGCGCGGTGCTGCGCGAAGAAGATGCGGCTGATCACCGCTGCACCGGCGGCTTGTTTTGTGCGGCGCAGCGCAAGCAGGCGTTCCTGCACTATGCACAGCGCCGCGCGCTCGATATCGAAGGGCTCGGCGACAAATTGGTTGAACAGCTGGTGGATCAGCAGGTCGTGCGCACGTTGCCGGACTTGTATCGGCTGGGTTTGACTGGTTTGACCGCGTTGGACCGTTTAGCTGAAAAATCCGCTGCGAACCTGCTCGCGGCACTGGAAGCATCCAAGCAGACCACATTGCCGCGGTTCCTGTTCGGCTTGGGCATTCGCCACGTGGGTGAGGCAACCGCCAAGGCGCTGGCGCAACATTTCGGTGCGCTCGACGGTGTGATGCAAGCCACCGAAGCGGAATTGCTTGAAGTCGACGACATCGGCCCGGTGGTGGCGACCAGCATCCGGACTTTTTTCCAGCAGCCGCACAACCGCGAAGTGGTCGAACAGTTGCGTGCTTGCGGGGTGCATTGGACTGAAGGGCCGCCGGCCGAACGAACACCACGACCATTGGCCGGCCAGACCTGGGTTGTGACCGGCACGCTGCCCACCTTGAGCCGCGACCAGGCGAAGGACCTGCTGGAGGCAGCCGGAGCCAAGGTGGCCGCATCAGTCAGCAAGAAAACCGACTGCCTGGTGGCTGGCGCGGACGCGGGCAGCAAGCTCGACAAGGCCCGCAGCCTGAATATCCTAGTGATCGACGAGCAGCAGATGTTGCGCCGCATCGACGCTGCAACTGGCGAAGCAGATGGCGAGGCGATCAGAACGGCGACTTGAACATACAAGCAGCCTCGCCTGCGCTACTTCTTTCCGGCCAACTTTACCTGCGCGCAACGAGGCGACAGTAGGTCCAACCGGGTTGCTCGCGCGTTGCATTCAATGGCCTTCGACCGCGCGTACGGGGGCAAACCGTGTCACGATGACACCCACTCGCGATGAAGGAGAGTGCCCCATGAGTTTCCCAAACGTTCGTCCATTGCTGCTGGCTGGTGCTGTTGCAATCGGCGCGGTGCTGAGTGGCTGCGTGGCCACGCCCATCGATCCATACTACGGTGGCGCGGGTTATGGGTACGGCTACGGAGCCGACTACGGCTATAGCAACTATGGCTACAGCGGCTACGGCTACCCGGCCGGCTCGGCTGGTTTCGGCTACTACGGCGCCGCACCGGTCGTGGTGGCACCTGTGGGCATCGGGCTCGGCTTCAGCGGCGTGTTCGGCTCGCATGGCCACCGCGGCGATTGGGACGGCCGTGGTTACGGCAACGGTTACCGCGGTGGTTACCGGCCCAACTATGGGGGCGGCTTTCGGCCTGGCTACGGCGCGGTGAAGCCACACCCTGGTGTGGGCGGCGGCTGGGGCGTTCGGCCCAACGGCGGCGGCGGCGGCGGTGGGCGTGTGGGTGGCAACTGGGGCCGGCGTTGAGGCCTCGACAGCGGCCCACAGCACTTATGCGATGACGGTCCGGGAGATTTTGAAGATGGGCGACGCGCGGCTGTTGCGCGTGGCGGAGCCGGTTGTCGAATTCGACAGCGACATGCTGCATCGGTTGGTGGCCGACATGCTCGACACCATGCAAGCCGCCGATGGTGCCGGGCTTGCGGCGCCGCAGATCGGTGTCAACCTGCAGCTTGTGATCTTTGGTAGCGGCGAGCCGAATCCGCGCTATCCCGATGCGCCGTCGGTGCCGCGCACCGTGCTGTGCAACCCGATCGTCGAGCCCCTGGCGTTCGGGGAGGAGACGACAGCCGAGCAGGAAGACGGCTGGGAAGGTTGCTTGTCGGTGCCGGGCCTGCGCGGGCTGGTGCCGCGTTTTCGGCGCATTCGCTACGCCGGGATTGACTGCTACGGTGAGGCAATTCCTGAGCGTGTTGTCGATGGTTTCCACGCACGGGTCGTCCAGCACGAATGCGATCACCTGATTGGCCGGCTGTATCCGACCCGCATGCGCGACTTGACCCAGCTTGGTTTTACCGACGTGCTGTTTCCAGGCCTGGATACAGCGGACGACTGACCGTCGGGGTGCCACGATTTGGCGACGTCCGCAACATGGATTGGTGGATGGCCAACATGTGACATGCGAGTCGACCAACGCAAACATTCGGTTGTGGCCCGGCCCCGCAGCGCCCTAACCCCGCCTAGCCTGCGTCCGCTGCCGACAACGCCCGCAGCAGCTCGGTCTCGATCTCCAGCTGTTTGCGGTTCGTGGCCAGTTCGCGCCCACTGATCAAGAACGTGTCTTCCACGCGTTCACCCAGCGTGACGACCTTGGCAAGGTGTACGTCGAGATGGTGTGCCGCCAGCACGCGCGCCACCGAATAAAGCAGCCCAGCGCGGTCGCTTGCCGAAATGCTGAGCAGCCAGCGCTCGGCGCGTTCGTCGGGCTGCAACTCGACCCGCGGCGCGATCGGAAAGCTTTTTACCCGGCGCGAAACCCGACCGCGGCTTGGCACCGGCGGGGGCGCCTCGCTCCGCAGCGCCTGCGTGAGCCCGGCTTCGACCATCGACGTCAGCTCGCGGTAGTGCTCGGGCAGCATCGTCGTGACGATCTGGAACGTGTCCAGCGCCCAGCCGTTTTTCGTGGTGTGGATGCGCGCATCGAGAATGTTGAAGTCGGCCGAATCAAAGTAACCGCAGATGCGCGTGAACAGGTCAGTCCGGTCCGGCGTGTAGGCCAGCACCTGCAGCCCCTCGGTCTGCGGCGAATGCCGCGCGCGCACCACGAGCGGATGCTTGACCATGCCAGGCGCTTCGACCCCAGCCACCCCGGCCACCGCATTGCCATTGCGTCGGGGGGCATCGAGGCGTTCGGCAAACCGTGACAACTGCCGTGCATGCCAGGCGATGTCGGCTGCTTCGTGGCGCATGAAATAGCCTACGTCGAGCGTGGCCCAAAGCGGCTCATGCGCGCGGTGCGGCTCGCCGTGCAGTTGCAACAGCACCAGTGCCTCGCGCTTTTTCACGCTGACCTGGGTCTGGGTGTCGGGCAAGTTGCCCTGCAACTGGCGCAGGGTGGAGCGGTACAAATCCTCCAGCAGCTTGCCCTTCCAGGCCGTCCAGACTTTTGGCGACGTGCCGCGAATGTCGGCCACCGTGAGCAGGTACAGCGCGGTCAGGCGACGCTCATCTGCGACCAGCTCAGCGAATGCAGCCACCACGGCTGGGTTGCTCAGGTCTTCCTTTTGCGCGACGCGGCTCATCGAGAGGTGATGCAGGATCAGGAACTCGATCAAGCGGGTGTCGTCCAGCCCGATGCCGTGTTGCTCGCAGAAGATCACCGCGTCGCGTGCGCCAAGTTCCGAATGATCGCCGCCGCGGCCTTTGCCGATGTCGTGGAACAACGCGGCCACGTATAGCAGCCAGGGTTTGTCCCAACGCTCGGCCAGCTCGGAGCAGAACGGATATTCATGCGCATGTTCGGCCATGAAGAAACGCCGCATGTTGCGCACCACCATCAGGCAGTGCTGGTCCACCGTGTAGACGTGGAACAGGTCGTGCTGCATCTGCCCGACGATGCCGCGAAACGCCCACAAGTAGCGCCCGAGCACCGAGGTCTGGTTCATCAGCCGCAGCACATGCGTGATGCCCGAACGCTGCCGCAGGATCTGCATGAAGGTCGCGTGATTCACCCAGTCGGCGCGAAACGCGTCGTCCATTACGTGCCGCGCGTTGTAGAGCGCGCGCAGCGTGCGGGCGGAGAACCCACGCACCACATGGGTCTGGAACAGCAAGAACGTCTCGAGAATCGCGTGCGGATCGCGAATGTAGAGGTCGTCGCTCTCCACCTCGATCAGATCGGCCCGCGCATTGAAGCGCGCATTGATGCGCCGCACGCCGCCCGACTGCAGCCCGAGCCGCTCCTCGATGTTGAGCATCAGGATCCGGTTCAATTGCGTGACCGCCTTGGCGGCCCAGTAGTAGCGCCGCATCAACGCTTCTGACGCACGGATCGGCAGCCGCTGGCCTCCCGGGGTGACCGAGTGAAATCCGAACGACTCGGCAACAGCCGTCTGCAGGTCGAATACGAGCCGGTCTTCTCTGCGGCGCGCGAGCAGATGCAGGCGGCTGCGAATCAGCGACAAAAGCGATTCGTTGCGCTTCAACTGACGCACCTCGAACGGCGTGGCCAGGCCGTTTGCTGCCAAGTCGTCCCAGCTCGTGCCGAAGCCGGCCGCCTTGGCCACCCAGAGGATCACCTGCAGGTCGCGCAGACCGCCAGGCGACTCTTTGCAGTTCGGCTCCAGCGCGTAGGGCGTATCCTCGTATTTGCTGTGGCGTTGCCGCATCTCGAGCGTCTTGCCGATGAAGAAAGCCTGCGGGTCCAGCGCAGCAGAGAAGCGGGTGCGAAATTCGTCGAACAACGCGGAGTCGCCCACCACGAGCCTGGAATCAAGCAGCGAGGTTTGTACCGTCAGGTCTTTCTCCGCTTCGACCAGACAGTCGTCGATGCTGCGCACGCTGGAGCCGATCTCAAGGCCGACGTCCCAGCAACCGGTGACGAACGCTTCGAGCCTGGCCGTGAGTTCGGCGTCCGTACCGGGTTCGGCGCCATCCGGCAGCAGCAACAGCACATCGACGTCCGAATGCGGAAACAGCTCGCCGCGGCCGAAGCCGCCGACTGCGACCAATGCGAATGGGGTGTCCAGACCCACGTCATGCCAAACCGTGCACAACGCCTCATCGGCCAGCGTCGACATCTGCCGTAACGCTGAGCGGATGACGCGCGCAGCCGATGCGCGTGTCTTGACCGGTGCCAGCAGCTCGGCTTTGGCGGCAACGTAGTCGCGTCGCCGGTCCGCCCGGCTGATCGGCTCTGCCTGCAGCGCCGCAGCCAAGATCGGCTCAGCCTATCGCAGAAGCGGTCACCGCTGCGGCCACCGCCGCCACCGCGGCGCTGGCCTGACCCGCCGGCTGCCGCACGAAGTCGGGCACCGCGGGACTGCCGGCGGATACCGTCAGCACCTCGTAGCCGGTCTCTGTGACCAACACCGTGTGCTCCCACTGCGCGGACAGCGAATGGTCGCGCGTGACAATGGTCCAGCCGTCGCCGAGTTCACGCACATCGCGTTTGCCCAGATTGATCATCGGCTCGATCGTGAAGGTCATGCCCGGCACGATCTCGTCCAACGTGCCGCGCTTGCCGTAGTGCAGCACCTGCGGTTCCTCGTGGAACTTGTTGCCGATGCCGTGGCCGCAAAATTCGCGCACGATCGAGCAGCCGTGACCTTCGGCGAACTTCTGGATCGCAGCGCCGATGTCCCCGAGCCGCGCACCAGGTCGCACCTGCTCGATGCCGTGCCACATGGCGTCGTAGGTCAGCGCCGCGAGACGCTTGGCCGCGATCGAGCCTTCGCCGATCATGAACATCCGGCTCGTGTCGCCGTGCCAGCCGTCTTTGATGACGGTGACGTCGATGTTCAGTGCATCCCCTTTTTTGAGCGGCTTGTCGTTCGGAATCCCGTGGCAGACCACGTGATTGAGCGACGTGCAGATCGATTTCGGATAGGGGATGTAGCCGGGCGGCTGGTAGTTCAGCGGCGCCGGAATCGCACCCTGCACCTGGGTGATGTAGTCGTGCGCGAGCCGGTCGAGTTCGTTCGTCGTAACACCGGGCTTCACGTGCGGCGTCAGGTGGTCGAGGACTTCAGAAGCGAGCTGTCCTGCAACGCGCATGCCGTGCACGCCTTCGGCATTTTTGTAGGTAATGGCCATAGGGCTTGATTATCTCAGGCGGGCCGGAACATGGCGCGCGCTCCCTGCCGCAAAACATCGTTCGTCGCAAGCCCTCCGTGCGAGCGCAGCACCCTGGTGGTAGATCGTTCGAGTCCCTGCTGGCTCGCATGGCACGGCTGGCTTATTAAAATCCATTGCTTTGACCACAGGCAGGTTCCCGCAGCCTGTTCGGCTTTGACCCTGCACCCTCAAGACCCGAATTCTTCCCGCCACCTGACCGCAATCGAAGGCGGCAACGCGCTGTCGGAGTTTCGTGCGCAGCAGTTGCTTCCCGCACTGAAACGCGTGCACGAGCGCATCGACGGGGTCTCAGCCCGGTACGTGCATCTGGTGCTTGCCGACGCGCCGATCGATGCGGGCGAGCAGCAGCGACTGACCGCACTGCTCGACTACGGCGAACCGTATGCGGGGTCGGCCGAGGGTGCGTTGATCGTCGTCACGCCGCGGCTGGGCACCGTGTCGCCGTGGGCATCGAAGGCGACCGACATTGCGCACAACTGCGGCCTCGGTGTGCGCCGGATCGAGCGCGTCACTGAGTACCGCGTGGCCGTCAAGCAGCCACTGATCGGCAAGGCGGTGGTGTCCCAAGCGCAGAAGGAAGCAGTCGCGGCGCTGCTGCACGACCGCATGACCGAGACCGTGCTGTGGCAGCGTCAGCATGCATTCGCGCTGTTCGATGCGCTGGCTGCCGCGCCCATGGAGACGGTGGATGTGCTTGCCGACGGCCAGCAGGCGTTGGTGGCAGCGAACCAGCGCTTCGGCTTGGCACTGGCCGACGACGAGATCAACTATCTGGTCGACGCGTTTCGCGAGTTGGGCCGCAATCCGACCGACGTCGAACTGATGATGTTCGCGCAGGCCAACAGCGAACATTGCCGCCACAAGATCTTCAACGCATCGTTTGTGATCGACGGCGAACTGCAGCCGCGCAGCCTGTTTTCGATGATCCGGTACACGCACAATGTGAGCCCGCAACACACGGTCATCGCGTATTCGGACAACGCTTCGGTGATGCAGGGCCAAGTGGTTGAGCGTTTTGCAGCCAAAACGCCCGATGGCGCTAGTGAAGGCTTATCCTTTAGCTATCAAAAGAATAGTGAAATCAGCCATGTGCTGATGAAGGTCGAGACGCACAACCACCCCACAGCGATCTCGCCATTTGCCGGTGCGGCGACCGGTGCGGGCGGCGAAATCCGGGACGAAGGCGCCACCGGCCGCGGCTCGAAGCCCAAGGCGGGCCTCTCGGGTTTCACCGTGTCCAAACTGTGGGGCAGCGCGTTCGGCCGGCCCGCGCACATCGCCTCTGCGCTGCAAATCATGACCGAGGGGCCGCTCGGCGCGGCCGCGTTCAACAACGAGTTTGGCCGGCCCAACCTGTGCGGCTACTTTCGCGAGTTCGAGCAGGCGGCGGTCTCCGACGTTGACTCGGTTCAGCGCGGCTATCACAAGCCGATCATGATCGCGGGCGGCCTTGGCGTGATCGATGCGCGGATGACCGACAAGATTGCATTTCCCGCCGGCAGCTTGCTGATCCAGCTCGGCGGCCCTGGCATGCGCATCGGCATGGGCGGCAGCGCAGCGAGTTCGATGGCCAGTGGCGCGAACGCGGCCGAGCTCGACTTCGATTCGGTGCAGCGCGGCAATCCAGAGATCGAGCGCCGGGCGCAAGAGGTGATCGACCGTTGTCGGGCGCTCGGCGAAGCCAACCCGATCCTTGCGATTCACGACGTCGGTGCGGGCGGTTTGTCGAACGCGTTCCCCGAGCTGACCAACGACGCGGGCCGTGGAGCGCGGTTCGACTTGTCCGCCGTGCCGCTCGAGGAAACCGGGCTGGCCCCGAAGGAAATCTGGTGCAACGAGAGCCAGGAGCGCTATGTCCTTGCGATTGCGCCCGAGTCGCTCGACGCTTTCCAGGCGTTGTGTGCGCGCGAGCGCTGCCCGTTTGCGGTGGTCGGCACCGCCACCGAAGCACGACAACTCGTGGTGACGGCAGGCGCGTCGGCGGCAGGCACCACACCCGTTGACATGCCGATGGAAGTGCTGCTCGGCAAGCCACCGAAGATGGAGCGCGACGTGCAGACCGTGGTGCGGCACTTCCCGCCTCTTGACTTGTCCGACATCACGTTGGAGCAAGCCGCCATCGCCGTGCTCGCACACCCGACCGTTGCATCGAAACGCTTTCTGATCACGATCGGCGACCGCACGGTGGGCGGCTTGAGTCACCGCGACCAGATGGTCGGGCCTTGGCAGGTGCCTGTAGCCGATTGCGCCGTCACGTTGGCCGACTACGTGGGCTTCGCCGGCGAAGCGATGGCGATGGGCGAGCGCACGCCGCTGGCGGTGCTCGACGCGGCCGCATCGGGCCGCATGGCGGTTGGTGAAGCCATCACCAATTTGCTGGCGGCGCCGATTGAACTGGGCAAAGTCAAGCTGTCCGCCAACTGGATGGCCGCTTGCGGTGAGCCGGGCGAGGACGCAGCGTTGTATGAGACGGTGCGCGCGGTCGGCATGGCGTTGTGCCCGGCGCTGGGCATCTCGATTCCAGTCGGCAAGGATTCGCTGTCGATGCGCACACAGTGGCAGCCGCCGGACGGTGCGCAGAGGAAAGTGACGTCACCGGTCAGCCTGATCGTGAGCGCGTTTGCGACGCTTGCAGACGTGCGCGGCACGCTGACGCCGCAGCTCGATGCCGACGAGCCCGACAGCACACTGATCCTGATCGACCTCGGCCGGGGCCGCAACCGCATGGGCGGCAGCATCCTGGCGCAGACGCTGAACCAGATGGGTGCGGATGCGCCCGATCTGGACCACCCACAGGACTTGGTCGCGCTGGTTGCTGCAGTGAACGAATTGCGCGCGCAGCGGAAAATTCTGAGCTATCACGACCGCAGCGACGGCGGCTTGTTCGCGTGTGCGTGCGAGATGGCGTTCGCAGGCCATGTCGGCGTGGCACTCAATGTGGACCTGCTCGTGACAGAAGGCGACGGCATCAGTGACAGCCGCGCAGACTGGGGCGACAGCAAGAACTGGGCAGCGCAAGTCAGCGTACGGCGCGAAGAACTGACGCTGAAAGCGTTGTTCAGTGAAGAGCTCGGCGTGCTGTTGCAGGTGCGCACAGCGGAGCGCGACGGTGTCATGCAGACGCTGCGCACGCACGGCCTTTCCCGCCACAGCCATTACGTGGGCAAGACACGGCCGCAAGGCTCGACGATGGCCGCCGGCAAGGGCGAAATCCAGGTCTGGCGCGATGCCAAGCGGGTCTACGGCGCGCCGCTGGTTGATCTGCATCAAGTGTGGGACAGCGTGAGCTGGAAGATCTGCCAACAGCGCGACAACCCGGCCTGCGCCGACGCCGAACATGCCGCAACCGGTGACGCGTCCAACCCGGGGCTGCACGTGTCACTGAGCTTCAACCCGACCGATGACGTGGCAGCGCCTTTCCTCAATCTCACCCGCCCCAAGGTCGCGGTGCTGCGCGAGCAGGGCGTCAACTCGCACGTCGAGATGGCCTATGCGTTTGATGCGGCCGGCTTCGAGGCGTTCGATGTGCACATGACCGATCTGCAGAGGGGCAGGGCAACCCTTGCCGACTTCGCAGGCGTGGTTGCCTGCGGCGGCTTCAGCTATGGCGACACACTGGGCGCTGGTGTGGGTTGGGCGCGCAGCATCCTGTTCAATCCGCAACTTGCCGATGCATTTCAATCCTTCTTCAATCGCCCGGACACGTTCGCGCTGGGGGTGTGCAACGGCTGCCAGATGCTGGCCGAACTCGCCGACATCATCCCGGGTGCGCAGGCTTGGCCGCGCTTCACCACCAACGTCAGTGAGCGCTTCGAAGCCCGCTTGTCGATGGTCGAAGTGCTGGATTCGCCGAGCCTGTTTTTTGCCGACATGGCCGGCAGCCGGTTGCCGATTGCGGTATCGCACGGCGAAGGATTTGCAAACTTTGCGGGGCGGGGCGATGAGCAACGCGTGGTGGCTGCCATGCACTTCACGGACAACGACGGCGTGCCGACCACCCGCTATCCATTCAACCCGAACGGCAGCCCCAGCGGCTTGACCGGCGTGACCACGGCAGATGGCCGCTTCACTGCGCTGATGCCGCACCCGGAGCGCGTGTTTCGCAATGTGCAGATGAGCTGGACGAATGGACCGATCGCGCAGGCCAGCCCCTGGATGCGTATGTGGCGCAACGCGCGGCACTGGGTCGGCTAGCGCAACCGCGGAGTCACGTGCGCTGGCGACTCGGGTTTACTTGGCGTGGTCGGATAAGCTGTTGGCAAACCCAGACCCATCGAAGGAGACAAGTTTTCATGCGCGCGCATTACAAGTTCTGGCCGGCCCGATTGCCTTTTGCGATTCGCCCACCGGTCACACCGTTGTGGGACAACCTGGCGGTCAACGCGCGCCGCTATCCGGAAAAGGAGGCGCTGGTGTTCTTCGGCACCGTGACGACCTATTCGCAACTGATGCACCAGGTCGAGCGGCTGGCCGCGCGGTTGCACGCGCTCGGGGTGGACAAGGGCGACCGTGTGCTGCTGAGCATGCAGAACTGCCCGCAGCTTGTGATCGCGCACTTTGCGATCCTGCGTGCGAACGCGGTGGTGGTGCCGGTCAACCCGATGAATAAGGCCGAGGAGCTCAAGCACTACATCACCGACCCGGATGCGAAGGTCGCGATCACCACCGCCGACCTCGCCGAAGAACTGACCAAGGCCAACAACCAGCTCGAGCCGGCGGTGCGGCTGGACCACATGATCGTCACGCATTTCACCGATGCGTTCGATGCCGACGTCACCAACGAAGACGCACCACCTGCCGTCTGGCGCGATTGGTTGCTGACCCGGCACGACCTGCCGACGCTCGACGGCGGCAAGGCGATGCACTGGATCGATGCACTCAACACGAACGACGCGCCGCCCGCGCCCAGCGTCGGCCCGGAAGACCTGGCGATCCTGCCCTACACCAGCGGCACCACGGGGCTGCCCAAAGGCTGCATGCATGTGCACGCCAGCATCAACCACAACGCGGTGGCCAGTGCCTATTGGGGCAACGGCACGCCCGAGAACGTGACGCTCGCCGTGGTGCCCATGTTTCACATCACCGGGATGGTGAGCTTGATGCACACCAGCATCTACATCGGCGCCACGCTGATCATCATGCCGCGCTGGGAGCGTGAGTTTGCGGGCCGCGCGATCTCCAAATGGTCCGTCACGCACTGGACCAACATCCCGACCATGGTGATGGATTTGCTGGCGAGCCCGAACTTCGACAAGTACGACCTGACGAGTCTGGTCTACATTGGTGGTGGCGGGGCTGCCATGCCGCAGGCGGTCGCGCAGCGGCTGCTTGATCTGTACGGGCTACGCTATGTGGAGGGTTACGGCATGACCGAAACGGCAGCGCCGTCGCACAGCAACCCGCCCGATCATCCAAAGCAGCAGTGCCTCGGCATTCCGTACATGAGCACCGATGCGCGTGTGATCGACCCGGAGACGTTGCAAGAGTTGCCCGCGGGCGAATCGGGTGAAATCGTCACGAACGGCCCGGAAGTGTTTCGCGGCTACTGGAAGCAGCCCGATGCAACGCGCGACGCATTCATCGAACTGGACGGCAAGCCGTTCTTGCGCACCGGCGACCTGGGCCGGGTCGACGAGGACGGTTATTTCTTCATGACCGACCGGCTGAAACGCATGATCAACGCGAGCGGCTTCAAGGTCTGGCCAGCCGAAGTCGAAGCGTTGATGTTTCGCAATCCCGCGATTGCTGAGGCCTGCATCATTTCGACCAAGGACGACTACCGCGGCGAATCGGTGAAAGCCGTGGTGGTGCTGCGCGGCGATGCCAAAGGCCGGGTCAGCGAGCAGGACATCATCGACTGGTGCCGCGAGCACATGGCGGTTTATAAGGTGCCGCGTATCGTGCAGCTCGTCGATGCGCTGCCGAAAAGCGGCAGTGGCAAGGTGATGTGGCGCGCGTTGCAGGAAGCAGAGCAGCCGGCGCGAGCCGCCTCAGCTTGACGGGCCGAAGCCGACCTGCAACCACCGACGAGAGAGCGGCGAGCCCCTGAGTTTTATGCGGTTGCCAGTACCCGGCATAAGGCTTGCAGACTCGCACTTCCTTGCGCGGCCGTTAGCGCGTGCGTGATCTGACTGGGGCGGCGGCGAGCATGGCGTTTTTCCCTCTGTGCGCGTCCCGACGCTGCGGCTACATTTGGGTTCGTGTCGCATCTGACGGGTCGGGGTTGCCCCTGCTGCAGTTCCCGCCTGAAAAAGTCAACAAAGGGAGACTCCGAACATGAGCAGTTCCATCGAATCCATGCTGGTCGAAAACCGCGTGTTCCCGCCGACCGAGCAGCACATGAAAGGCGCCCGCATCTCGGGTATGGACGCCTACCAAGCGCTGTGCGCGGAAGCCGAGAAGGATCCAGACGCGTTTTGGAGTCGCCTGGCGCGCGAAAACGTCGTCTGGACCAAGCCGTTCACGCGCACCCTGGACGAATCGAACCCACCGTTCTATCAATGGTTCGACGACGGCGAACTGAACGCGAGTGCGAATTGCCTGGACAAGCACATGGGCACGCCGGTCGAGCAGAAGACCGCGATCGTCTTTGAAGCCGACGACGGTGCCGTGACCAAGGTCAGCTACCGCGAATTGCTGGGCCGCGTCGCGCAGTTTGCGAACGCGCTGAAGGCCCGGGGCGTCCAGAAAGGCGACCGCGTGCTGATCTACATGCCGATGACGGTCGAGGGCGTCGTGGCGATGCAGGCCTGCGCGCGGATCGGTGCGACGCACAGCGTGGTGTTCGGCGGTTTCTCTGCGAAGGCACTGAACGAACGCATCATCGACGCGGGCGCGGTTGCGGTCGTCACCGCGAACTTCCAGATGCGCGGCGGCAAGGAACTGCCTCTCAAAGCGATCGTCGATGAAGGCCTCGCGATGGGCGGCTGCGATTCGATCAAGACCGTGTTCGTCTACCAACGCACGAAGTCTGAGTGCGCCATGCAGGACGGTCGCGACCTCACGTTCGATCAAGCGCTGAAAGACCAGAGCAGCGAATGCGCGCCGGTGGCGGTCGGCGCCGAACACCCGCTGTTCATCCTCTACACATCGGGCTCCACCGGCAAGCCGAAAGGTGTGCAGCACAGCACCGGCGGCTACCTCCTGTGGGCCAAGCTCACAATGGATTGGACGTTCGACCTGCGACCCGACGACGTGTTCTGGTGCACCGCCGACATTGGCTGGATCACGGGCCACACTTACATCGCGTACGGGCCGCTGGCCGCCGGTGCAACGCAGGTGGTGTTCGAAGGCGTGCCGACCTATCCCAACGCGGGGCGTTTCTGGCAGATGATCGAGCGGCACAAGGTCAGCATCTTCTACACCGCGCCGACCGCGATCCGCTCGCTGATCAAAGCGTCGGAAGCCGACGAGAAGGTGCATCCCAAAAGCTCGGACTTGTCGTCTTTGCGCATCCTGGGTTCGGTGGGGGAGCCGATCAATCCGGAAGCCTGGATGTGGTACTACAAAAATGTCGGCGGCGAGCGCTGCCCCGTGATCGATACGTTCTGGCAGACCGAGAACGGCGGCCACCTGATCACGCCGCTGCCGGGTGCAACGCCGCTCGTTCCGGGCAGTTGCACCTTGCCGCTGCCAGGCATTGCGGTTGCGATCGTGGACGAGACCGGCACGGACCTGCCGAACGGCGCGGGCGGGATGTTGGTCGTGAAGCGCCCGTGGCCTTCGATGATCCGCACCATCTGGAACGATCCGGAACGCTTCAAGTCGGCTTATTTTCCGGCCGAGATGGGGGGCAAGATTTATTTGGCCGGCGACGGTGCGGTGCGCAGCGAGGACCGCGGTTACTTCCGCATTACCGGCCGCATCGACGATGTGTTGAACGTGTCGGGCCACCGGATGGGCACGATGGAGATCGAGTCTGCGTTGGTGTCCAAGACCGATCTGGTTGCCGAAGCCGCCGTGGTGGGTCGGCCGGATGCGATGACCGGCGAGGCGATCTGTGCGTTCGTCGTGCTGAAGCGCCCGGTGCCGACCGGTGACGAGGCGAAGAAAATCGCCAAGGAACTGCGCGATTGGGTCGCCAAGGAGATCGGCCCGATCGCCAAGCCGAAGGAAATTCGCTTTGGGGAGAACCTGCCGAAGACGCGCTCCGGCAAGATCATGCGGCGACTGCTGCGCGGGCTGGCCAAAGGCGAGACGGCGGTGCAGGACACGTCCACGCTGGAGAATCCAGCAATCCTGGAGCAGTTGGGGCAGGCGTACTGATTCTGAGCGGTTTCCATCGCTACTGAAAAAGTAGCATTGAATGATTACTGGATGGGCGCGTGCGGCAGTTTTAACTAAAAATCCGACGATCTCAAGCGAAAAGCCCGGCACAAGCCGGGCTTTTCGCTCTCAGGAACGCGTGACTATTTGACCGTCAACACCCAGGTGGCGAGCTTTTTTGCGTCGGCGTCGCTCACGTTTGCATTCGCTGGCATTGGGATCGCGCCCCAGACGCCGGCGCCGCCTTTTTGAATCTTGCTCGCCAGCCGGTCCACCGCGCCGGCATCGCCCGCGTACTTGGCAGCGACATCCTTATACGACGGGCCGACCAGTTTTTTGTCGATGGCATGACAAGCCATGCAATTCTTCGACTGCGCAAGTGCCAAGTCGGCCAGCGCGGGCCCGGCGGCTGCAGCAGCCAGTGCCAGCATCAAGAATGTTCGCTTCATCGTGTCTTTTGCTCTCAGGCAGTTTCGGAATCAACCTACATTGAACCAACGGGTGGCGCTGCATGGCCGTTGACGCCGAGTCACGCCCAGCGGTGCCTTAGCCGTCTACTGTAGCCATCAAATGTGAACAAGGAGCCGCGCATGGGCATGCTGGTATTGGGAATCGTCTTGCTGCTCTGCAAATGGCTCGAGTTCGGTTGGCCAGCGCAATGGTCCTGGTGGATCGTGCTCGCACCGTTTGGCCTGGCCGTGGTTTGGTGGAGCTGGGCAGACGGCAGCGGCTACACCAAGCGCCGCGTGATGGAGCGCGAAGAACAGCGCAAGCAGGACCGCATCGACAAGAGCAAGGAAGCGCTTGGCCTCGCACCACGCAAGCGCCGCTGATGACGACCAAGTCACCCGCGGCCAGATGACGGCAGCGGGCGAGCGGTCCGTTTCAGAAGGGGGCGCAGTGCCGGTATTGCTGGGCCGTGGGCGCCGCCCCTGGTAAGGCAAGCGCGATTAAGCCGACCGCAGGGAGCACCGGCTGCGGCTGAGCTTAAAAGTCGTCCAGCACCGCGCCCCGGCTTGCACTTGCTGCATTGAACGCGAACTTCGCCTGCACACCGCGCGTGTAGCGGGGCTTCGGTGCCGTCCAGGTGCTGCGCCGCTTCTCGATTTCGGCTGCTTCGACGTTCAGCTCGAGCTTGAGCTGAAGCGCATCGATCGTGATGCTGTCGCCTTCGTTGACGAACGCGATCGTGCCGCCGGCGGCGGCTTCTGGCGCGACATGGCCGACCACCATGCCCCAGGTGCCGCCAGAGAAGCGCCCATCGGTGATCAACCCCACCGATTCACCCAAGCCCGCACCGATCAACGCGCCGGTCGGTGCCAACATCTCTGGCATGCCGGGGCCCCCTTTGGGGCCGAGGTAGCGCAGCACCATCACGTCGCCGGCCACGATCTTGCCGTCCAGGATCGCCTGCAGTGCGGTCTGCTCGTCGTCGAACACGCGCGCTGGTCCGGTGATGACGGGGTTCTTCAGGCCCGTGATCTTCGCCACCGCGCCTTCGGGGCTCAGGTTGCCTTTCAGAATCGCGAGGTGCCCTTGGGCATACATCGGTTTGTCGATCGGGCGGATCACATCCTGATCAGCGCTTGGCACATCGGGCACGTCGGCCAGCACTTCTGCGATCGTCTGGCCGCTGATGGTCAGGCAGTCGCCGTGCAGCAGGCCGGCCTTCAAGAGAATCTTCATCACCTGCGGGATGCCGCCGACTTTGTGAAGATCCGCCGCGAGGTATTTCCCGGAGGGTTTCAGGTCGCACAAAACCGGCACCTTCTTGCGAATGCGCTCGAAGTCATCGATCGACCATTCGACTTCGGCCGCGTGCGCGATCGCCAGGAAGTGCAGCACCGCGTTGGTGGAGCCGCCCGTTGCCATGATGACGGCGACCGCGTTCTCAATCGACTTGCGCGTCACCAGATCGCGCGGCTTGATGCCTTTGCCGATGGCCTCGACCAGCACCCGCGCCGATTCTCTGGCCGACTCAACTTTTTCGTCGTGCGGATTGGCCATGGTCGACGAGTAGGGCAGCGAGATGCCGAGCGCCTCGAACGAACTGGACATCGTGTTCGCCGTGTACATGCCGCCGCACGAACCCGTGCCGGGGATCGAGCGTTTTTCGATCTCCAGCAAGTCTTCGTCGCTCATGTTGCCGGCCGCGTTCTGGCCGACCGCTTCGAAGACGCTCACGATGTTCAGGTCCTGGCCCTGATAGCGGCCCGGCAGGATGGTGCCGCCGTACACGTAGATGGCGGGCACATTCGCGCGCAACATGCCCATCAGCCCACCGGGCATGTTCTTGTCGCAGCCGCCCACCACCACCACGCCGTCCATCCACTGGCCCTGCACGCAGGTCTCGACGCAATCAGAAATGACTTCGCGGCTGACCAGGCTGTACTTCATGCCTTCGGTGCCCATCGCCATGCCGTCCGAGATGGTCGGCGTGCCGAACACCTGCGCGTTTCCACCGGCTTCCTCAATGCCGGAAACCGCTGCATCGGTGAGCTTTTGCAGGCCCGAATTGCACGGCGTGATGGTGCTGTGGCCGTTGGCCACACCGATCATCGGTTTGCTGAAGTCTCCCTCGTCGTAGCCCATTGCGTAATACATCGAGCGGTTCGGCGCGCGCGCCTTGCCCTCCGTGATGTGGCTGCTGCGTTCGTTCAGGCGCTTGATGGGGATGACTTTGGAATTGGCCATGGCTTTGTGTGCGGATGGGTTTGAAAGGGAAGGAAGTCCGGGCAGCTGCGGCGGTCGGGAGAAAAAGACCGCGCATGGTCCGTGCCGGAAGCGGCCAAGTATGTGGCCCGGTAAACAATCTTTCCAATATATTTTTGAGCGCTCATTAATATGCTGGACAGATGAATACGAATTTTCCACTCGATCCGTGGATCGAACTTCGCGTCTGGCGCCAGTTCCTGATACTCGCCGAGGAACTGCATTTCGGGCGGGCAGCCCAGCGCTTGCATATGACGCAACCCCCGCTGACTCAGGCCATTGCGGGGCTGGAGCGGTCACTGGCCTGCCGGTTGTTCGAGCGCAGCAAACGTCGCGTGGAGCTGACCGCAGCCGGCGCCGCGCTGCTGCCAGTGGTTCGCGAACTATTGACTGCCGCACAGGCACTGCCCGCCCGCGCACAAGCCGCCGCAGCGGGCGAAGCAGGGCGGCTGCGCCTGGCGTTCGTGTCCACGGTTGGGTTCGAGTTGCTGCCACGCTGGATCCGCGCGTTTCGCGTTGCTTGGCCGCAGGTCGCACTTGAGTTGATCGAAGCCACCGGCGACGTGCAGCTGCCGCTGCTGGGCCGCGGCGGCACCGACGCAAGCTTCATGCTGCACGCACCGGGATTTGCGCCAAGCGGCTTGTCGAGGCTGCGGGTCGCGGTCGAGCCATTGGTGCTCGCGCTGCCGGAGTCGCATCCGTTGGCCTCTGCGAAATCGTTGCCGATCAAACAAGTGCTCGCCGAGCCCATCGTGTGCTTTCCGCGCCGCATCCTGCCTTCAGTGCACGACGCCCTGTTCGCGCTTTATCACGCAGCCGGTACGGCTCCGAGGATCGAACAGGAGGCGATTCAGATGCAGACGATCGTGAATCTCGTGGCAGCCGGCCTCGGCGTCGCCTGGGTGCCGGAGAGCGTGCGCGAATTCCAGCGCCGCGGTGTCTGCTACCGGCGGGTCGGCGGCGCGACTGCACGCGGACCGCTGTCGGTGCCGGTGTGCGAAACCAGCCTGGTCTGGCGCGACCCGGCGACCTCTCCCACGCTGGCACGGTTCATCGAGTTCGCAAAGGCACAATCCAGCCCATGCTGATTCACCCCCAAATCGATCCTGTCGCGCTGCAACTCGGGCCACTGGCCATTCACTGGTACGGGCTCACCTACCTCGCGGCATTCGGCTTGTTCATGCTGCTCGCATTCAAGCGCCTGCAGCACCAGCCGTTCGCTTCCGCCACCGCGAGCCCGGCGGGTGCCTGGAGCCGCCGCGATGTGGAAGACATGTTGTTTCTGGGCGTGCTCGGTGTCGTGATAGGCGGGCGGCTTGGCTATTGCCTGTTCTACAAACCCGGCTTCTATCTGGCCGAACCGCTGAAGATCTTCGCGGTGTGGGAAGGCGGCATGAGCTTTCACGGCGGCATGCTCGGCGTTTTCGCAGCCATGGTCTGGTTTGCGCACTCGCGGGGTCGGCGTTGGCTTGCCGTGATGGACTTCGTTGCGCCCTGCGTGCCGCTCGGCCTCGCAATGGGGCGTGTCGGCAACTTCATCAACGGCGAACTTTGGGGAAGGGTGGTCGATCCGTCGTTGCCATGGGGCATGGTGTTCTCGGGCGCCGGACCGCTGCCGCGCCATCCGTCGCAGATCTATCAGTTTTTGCTGGAGGGCGTGCTGCTGTTCGTGCTGCTCTGGCTGTATGCGCGCAGCCCGGGTCCGGACGGCCGCGGACGCCGGATGGGGCAAGTCAGTGGCATGTTCCTGATGGGCTACGGCGTGCTGCGCTTTATTGCCGAATACTTTCGCGAGCCGGATGCGTTCCTGGGTCTTCTCTCACTCGGCCTGTCGATGGGGCAGTGGCTTTGCGTGCCGATGATCGTCGGGGGATTCGCGCTCTGGGTCTGGGCTACGAAACGCGCAACGCTGCCGTCCCAGGCGGTACGCCAGCATTAGCCGGTCGTACCCGTACTCCAGCACGCGTGACAACCCCGCCTGCACAATCATCCAGACGAAAAAAAACCTGCCCAGATGCTGGGCAGGTTTTTTATGCCTTCATTGCGACAGCCGGGAAGACCCGAGCTGCGGCGACGACTGCAGCCGGATCAGAGCGGCAACAGCGCAGCGGTTGCGTCGTCACCTTGCTTGACCAGCAGATTCACACCGGTCACGTTCGTGGTTCCCGGTGCGATCACAGGAACCGTCACAAACAAGACGTTTTGATTCTCACGAAGCGTGTAGCGCCCTTGAGTCAGCACGTTCTTGGTGCCGGCCGTCGTCACGACGATCTTGTAGTCGCCGCCCTGACGATTCAGCGCATCCTTGCCATCGCTGGGGCTGGACTGCTTGAAGCCCACCGCCTTCAGATCCGGTTGAAGCGAATCAATGGTTTGTTGCAGGCCAATCGTGTAGATGTCGACGCTCTGCGCATTGGCTGACGCGTTGAACGCGCGCACACGGGCCTGATCGTTGACAACGCCCTTATTGGTCGGGTCGTCAAGCACGGCCAGGCTGGTCGCACCCGTCGTGTCGGCCACTGCGAAGATCGTGTATTTGTGGCCACGCTGCGCATCGATGGGCACGGTGCCGACCGAACCACGGGTCCCGCGCACGTCGTAGGTCGCGTTGTTGTTGTCGGTGTTGAAGTAGTTCGTGACCGTCCGGAAGGGAACGTTGGTCGCTTCGTTGCGGTTCACCCCATTGCGCTGCAAGGTCACAGTGCTCTCTGCCGGCGAGACCTGGGCAAGCCGGACCTGCGGCTCAGCGGTTCCGATCACGTTGGCAACGCCGCTGTCGCCGCAAGCGGTCAATGCGGCCAGCGGGATCACGGCCAACAACAATTTGTTCACGGTGGATCGATTCATTGGTGAATCCTTTCGAGGAGAAGTTTCAAGCCGCACAACCTTAACACAGCGTTTAGGTGCGTTCGTGCTGGAGAAGTGACTCGCCCTGTGAGACGAGCGCGGCGCGTCGTGTAAGCAAATACCCGACGTTTCGAGCCGCGCACACGATCCACTGGATGCCGCTTTCCACGCCGTCCACGGGCTCATACCTTTGGTTCGGACTCCGGGCCCCCTTCAGGCGTCAGCGGCCCGGTGGGCAGGCTCGGGCCTTTGTCCGGTTCGACCGGCATCGAGCCCGGCACGGGTCCAGGCAAATCATCGCCTGGCGGATGTTGCGTAGCGTTTGGTGGCATGGATCACTCTCTCTCGTGGTTGGAATTTGACATCAACGGAACGGGTGGGATCTGATGAACTTCAGTCAGTCGTGGCGCAGCAGGCCGCGCGCCTGTCGTGCTGCGCCGGGCTTCAGCAACACCACCAACGCACCCGCACCGCCGTCGGCCGGCCGCGCCTGCACGAACGCGAGCACTTCGTCTTTTTGCACCAGCCAGCTTTGCACGCGTGCTTTGAGCACCGGAGTCTTGCCCGGCGAGCCCAGGCCCTTGCCATGCACCACGCGCACGCAACGCAAGCCGGCCTTGTGCGATGCGCGGATGAACTCAGACAGCCGATCGCGCGCATCGTCGCGGCGCAGGCCGTGCAGGTCGAGTTGGCGCTGGATGCTCCAGTCGCCGCGCCGAAGTCGCCGTGCCACGTCGGGGCCAAGGCCGGTTCGGCAAAAACTCAAGGCTTCGTCGGTGTCGAGCAGGCTGGACACGTCGAAGCCGTCGCTGAGCGCTTCGCGCAACACAGCTTGCTCATCGAGCTCACGCTGCGCGGCAATCGGCTCAGGCAGTTGCTTCGGATGTTCAGCCCGCGGCGAGGACCGGAGCGGCACGACTTTGCCGATTGCCTGCTCGAACAACCTGTTCGCAGCGCTGGCCTGTCGTTCCGCTTCGCGCCGCACCACTTCGGCTGCCGCTTGCAGCGCCGCCGCCCGTGCAGTACGTGCCGCAGCTTCGGCTGCAAGCTGCTTCAATTCTTTCAGCGAGGTGATGCGCGTCTTGTGGGGGTCGCCGCTCATGATGGATGGGCACCTTACATGAAGCCGTGTTCGGCCATCGACAGCGTCGCACCGGCGGCTACGATCACATGGTCGAGCACGCGCACGTCAACCAGTGCCAATGCGCTTTTCAGTGTCTGCGTCAACGCCTCGTCGGCGCGCGACGGTTGTACCGAGCCGCTCGGGTGATTGTGTGCAAGCACCACGGCGGCGGCCCCGTGGTGCAGCGCGCGCAGCACCACTTCGCGCGGGTACACGCTGGTCTGTGTCAAGGTGCCGCGAAACAACTCTTCCAACGCAATGAGCCGATGTTGCGCATCGAGAAACAGCAGCGCGAACACTTCATGCGGATGGGCCGACAGATGCAGCTGCAAATACTGGCGCACTGCGGATGGCGTCTCGAAAGCGGGGCGTTCGCGCAGGGTCTGACCCAGCGTGCGCCGCGCCAGCTCCAGCACAGCCACCAACTCGGCGCGCTTGGCAGGGCCCAGCCCCTTGACCCGCTTCAGATCCACCGCGCTGGCTTGCAGCAATCCGCCCAATCCCCCGAATCCGCGCGGGGGCGCCTCAAGCAGTTGCTCGGCCATCTGCAGCACGCCAAGGCCCTTGATGCCGGTGCGCAACAACAGCGCCAGCAACTCGACGTCGCTCAGCGCGGCCGCACCGCGCGCCAACAGCTTTTCGCGCGGGCGCATATCAACGGGCAGATCATGCAAGGACATAGCAGCAGTGGCAGAACGAGGAACGAGTGCGAAGTGGATTGCCGATCGGATGAGCCATCGACAAGTCGGCTGTTCCTACAATCGAGGCAGTTTATGGGTGCGGCCGCTGTCTGTGCGTCGCCGGCCGAATCGTTTTTTCACCTTTCTGAGCATGTCCACCCCCATTGTCCAAGCCGACTCCTTTCTGACACTGCACTACCGGCTGGCTGGGCCGCAGGGCGATGTCGTGAATACGTTCGGTGGCCCGCCGGCCACGCTGACGTTGGGCAGCGGCGTGCTGGCGCCGGCGGTGGAGCAGGAATTGCTCGGGCTGCGCGAAGGCGAGCGTCGGCAGGTCGACCTGCCGGCTGGCGCTGCGTTCGGCCAGCCGAATCCGGACATGCTGCAGTGGGTGGCGCGCGATTTGCTCGACCGGCTGGGCGCGCCGCAAGAGCATTACCAGGTCGGCGAAGTGATCGAGTTTCCAACCCCCGACGGCCATGCCGGCTATGCGGGCACGGTGCGTCAGGTCGGCAGCGCAACGAGTCCCGGCGCCTTGCTGTTCGACTTCAACCACCCGCTGGCCGGCCAACCCGTCACGTTCGAAGCGCTGGTGATCGGTGTGCTGTGAACGACGACACTACACCCACGATGCAACTTTCCACTCAAATTCTGCTGGCCGAGCCCCGCGGCTTTTGCGCCGGCGTTGACCGTGCGATCGAGATTGTCGAGCGCGCGCTTGCCAAGTTCGGTGCGCCAATCTACGTGCGGCACGAGATCGTGCACAACACCTACGTCGTGAATGACCTGAAGGCCAAAGGCGCGATCTTCATCGAGGAACTGGCCGATGTGCCGCCGGGGGCCACACTGGTGTTCAGCGCGCACGGCGTCTCCAAAGCGGTGCAGCAGGAGGCGCACGCGCGCGGCTTCAACGTATTCGATGCGACCTGTCCGCTGGTGACCAAAGTGCATGTGGAAGTCGCCAAGCTCGCCAAACAAGGCTACGAATTCATCATGATCGGCCACAAGGGCCATCCGGAAGTCGAAGGCACGATGGGCCAGCTCGAGTTCGGCATTCATCTGGTCGAAGACGTGGCCGATGTCGCTCGGGTCACGCCCGCTCAGACCGAGCGCCTTGCGATGGTCACGCAGACCACACTGTCGGTCGACGATGCAGCCGAGATCTCGGCCGCCATCAAAGCCCGCTTCCCGCTGGTCCGTGAGCCCAAGCAGCAGGACATCTGCTATGCCACCCAGAACCGGCAGGACGCCGTCAAGCTCATGAGCCCGCAAGTCGACTTGGTGATCGTCGTCGGCAGCCCGACCAGTTCGAACAGCAACCGCCTGCGCGAACTTGCACAGAAGCTGCACACCACGAGCTACATGATCGACAGCGCCGACGAGTTGAAGCCCGAGTGGTTCGATACCGGGGCGCCGATGCGGGTCGGGTTGACCGCCGGTGCCTCTGCGCCGGAAGTGCTGGTGCAGCAGGTGATTGCGCGCATCCGGCAGCTCGGTGCTGTGTCGGTGCGCGACATGGACGGCATCGTCGAGAACACGAAATTTCCGTTGCCCAAAGGGCTGCGCCCCGACGCTTCCACGGCAGACCACTAAAACGTTCCCAAAGCCAAACGCATCATGCTGCTCGACGTCGACGATTCGCAATTGCTGCTGATGTCATGGCAGGCAACGGCACTGGCCGAAGTCGCCGTGGCGGATGCGGTGCAGACCCAGGCTCTGCGCCTTGCGCAGATCGCCACGTTGCTCAGCGTTCCCGTTTGGGCCGTTGAGCAGGCGACTTGGGGCGAGTTCGATGTGCCATTGCGGCAGCAGGCAGGCCGCACGATCGAGACCGAGTCCTTCAACGCCTGCGACTCTCCACTGCCGAGCCTGTTGCGGCCGCCGCCAAGGCCCCAGGCCGGCAATGCGCGCAGCCTGCCCAAACACTTGCAGCGGCCAGCAACTGAGCCTGCTCCCGGCCGGCAACAGATCGTACTGGCCGGATGTGCGGTACACATCGGCGTGTTGCAGACCGCGCTGGGGTTGCTCGAAGAGGACTTCGAGGTCTGGGTCGTCACCGATGCATGCAGTGCGCGCACGGTGCGCGATCGTGACGCTGCCTACGACCGGCTTGCGGGCGCTGGGGTCGAACTTGTCACGACCGAGATGGTTGCGCACGAGTGGCTTGGCAGTAGCGGCCACCCGGCTTACGCAAAAGTGCTTGCGCTGCTGCGATCCGAAGTGCGCAGTCGACCCTAACAAGAAATCGGGCTGCGCACTCGACAGTCCAATCAGCAGGAGACGAGGATGCCGGACTACAGCGAGTTCTACCGCCGCTCGGTCGAGGACCGTGACGCCTTCTGGGCCGAGCAGGCACGGTTGATCGATTGGCAAACCCCGCCGACAACCATCTGCGACGACAGCCGCGCGCCGTTCACGCGCTGGTTTGCGGGGGGCACAACGAACCTTTGCCATAACGCTGTCGATCGCCACCTGGAAGTGCGTGGCAACCAGCCCGCACTGCATGCGGTGTCCACAGAGACCCAGTCAGAGCGCAGCTACACATTTGCCGAATTGCACGCGGAAGTGCAATGCATGGCGGCGGCGCTCCAGACGCTTGGAGTCGGCCGCGGCGACCGCGTGCTGATCTACCTGCCAATGATTGCTGAAGCGGTGTTTGCGATGCTAGCCTGCGCGCGCATCGGCGCAGTTCACTGTGCGGTGTTTGGCGGCTTCGCATCGCAAGCGTTGGCGAGTCGCATCGACAACGCTGCGCCGGTGGTAATCGTAAGCGCCGATGCGGGCTCGCGCGGCGGTAACGCGATTGCCTACAAACCGCTGCTGGACGCCGCGATTGCGCAGTCGCAGCAACCCCCGCACGCGGTGCTGTTGATCGATCGGGGGCTGGCGCCGATGGCGCGCGTGTCGGGCCGGGATCACGACTGGGCCGAACTGCGCGCCCGATATGAGGGCGCGCAGGTGCCATGCGTGTGGCTCGATGCAACGGACGTCAGCTACACGCTCTACACCAGCGGCACCACCGGCTTGCCCAAAGGCGTGCAGCGCGATGTGGGCGGCTACGCGGTCGCTCTCGCTGCCAGCATCCCGCATATCTTTGGCGGCAAGCCGGGTGAGACATTTTTTTGCACCAGCGACATCGGCTGGGTGGTCGGACACAGCTACATCGTCTATGCGCCGCTGCTGGCCGGCATGGCGACCATCCTCTATGAAGGGTTGCCCACGCGGCCGGACGGCGGCATCTTCTGGCAGCTGGTGGAGCGTTACCAGGTCAGCGTCATGTTCAGCTCGCCGACGGCTGTGCGCGTGCTCAAAAAGCAGGACCCGGCGCTGCTGAAACGCAGCGACCTGTCAAGCTTGCGCGCGTTGTTCCTGGCGGGTGAGCCGCTCGATGAGCCGACCGCGAACTGGATCGGCGATGCACTGCAAGTGCCGATCGTCGACAACTATTGGCAGACGGAGAGCGGCTGGCCTATCCTGTCGCTTTGCAACGGCATCGAGCAGCAAAAAAGTCGCTACGGAAGCCCAGGCTTTGCCACCTACGGATTCGACGTCAAGTTGATGGATGAGGTCACAGGACAGGAACTGACAGGCGCCAACGAGAAAGGCGTGCTCGTGATCGAGGGGCCGACGCCGCCTGGCTTTATGCAAACCGTCTGGAACGACGACGAACGCTATGCGAACACCTATTGGCGCACCATTCCCGGACGACAGGTCTACAGCACCTTCGACTGGGCGATCCGGGACGGAGACGGCTACTACTTCATCCTCGGGCGCACCGACGACGTGATCAACGTGGCCGGGCATCGGCTGGGCACGCGGGAGATTGAGGAGTGCATTTCGAGCCATCCGAACGTGGCCGAAGTGGGTGTGGTCGGTGTTGCCGATGCGCTGAAAGGGCAGGTCGCACTTGCGTTCGTGATTGCAAAGGACAGCGCTGCACTGAACGATGCCGCGGGCTGCGCAGCGCTGGAGGCCGAACTCATGAAGCTGGTTAACCACCAGCTCGGCGCGGTGGCGCGACCCGCGCGCGTGCGCTTTGTTTCTGCCTTGCCCAAGACGCGCAGCGGCAAACTGCTCAGGCGCGCGATTCAGGCGGTTTGCGAAGCGCGAGATCCCGGCGATCTGAGCACGATCGAAGACCCCACGGCACTGCGTCAGATCAGCGAATCGTTGAGCGATCGGCCTTAGAGTAGTTGATCCATCTACGCCTCCAGCTATGAAAAACATAGTGGCGGGCAGCGCTTCTCGGGAGCGTTGCTTCTGAGCGATGCATCAAAAGTGGCACAATCACAGGTGACAGTTCAAGGCCCTTCCTTTGTCACCGTCGCATCCGCCAATCGGTGAAGCCGTGTCGCGGAAGGTTTATTTGACCAGCTAATGAGCGCCCTGGAGGGTGCTCGGTAAGGCGAAGCGAAAACATGAGCGCGCAACCCCCCGGCTCGGTGTATCAGTCCTTTCAGGGCAACACCTACCTCTTTGGCGGCAACGCCCCGTACGTCGAGGAGATGTACGAAAACTATCTCGCCGACCCGACCAGCGTCGATGACAACTGGCGCGATTACTTCGACGAGTTGCAGCACGTGCCGGCGACCGACGGCAGCAATGCGAAAGATGTGCCGCACCTGCCGGTCGTCAACGCATTCAGCGAACGCGCCAAGCAGGGTACGACGCGCACAGTGCAGGCCAGCGGTGCCAACTCCGAACTCGGCCGCCAGAGCACGGCAGTGCAGCAACTCATCGCGGCCTACCGCAACATCGGCGCGCGCTGGGCAGACCTCGATCCCTTGAAGCGTGCCGAACGCCTGGCTGCACCCGAGTTGGAACTGTCGTTCTACGGGTTTTCCGACGCCGACCTCGAAACCGTGTTCAACACCAGCAACACGTTCTTCGGCAAGGACACGATGTCTTTGCGCGACCTGTTGAATGCGCTGCGTGAGACCTACTGCGGCACCATCGGTGCCGAGTACATGTACATCACCGACCAGGTACGCAAGCGCTGGTGGCAGGAAAAATTCGAGAGCGTGCGCAGCAAGCCGAAGTTCTCACCAGAAAAGCAGCGCCACATCCTGGATCGCTTGACTGCGGCGGAAGGGCTGGAGCGTTTCCTGCATACGAAATATGTTGGCCAAAAGCGCTTTTCCCTCGAAGGCGGCGAGAGCTTCATTGCGTCGATGGACGAGTTGATCCAGCTTGCTGGTTCCAAAGGCGTGCAGGAAATTGTGATCGGCATGGCGCACCGCGGGCGCTTGAATGTGCTGGTGAACTCGCTCGGCAAAGTGCCGGCTGACCTGTTCGCCGAGTTCGACCACACCGCGCCCGAAGAGCTGCCGAGCGGCGACGTCAAATACCACCAAGGCTTCAGCTCCGACATCAGCACCGAGGGCGGCCCGGTGCATGTGACGCTCGCGTTCAATCCGTCGCATCTGGAGATCGTGAACCCGGTGGTGGAAGGCTCGGTCCGCTCGCGCATGGACCGCCGCGGTGACCCAGACGGTATGCAGGTGCTGCCGGTGCAGGTGCACGGCGACGCAGCGTTTGCGGGCCAGGGTGTCGTGATGGAGACGTTGGCGCTGGCTGAGACCCGCGGCTACCAGACCGGCGGCACGGTGCACATCGTGATAAACAACCAGATCGGCTTCACCACGAGCGACCCGCGCGATGCACGTTCCTCGCTGTACTGCACCGACGTCGTCAAAATGATCGAGGCACCGGTGCTGCACGTCAACAGCGACGACCCGGAAGCTGTCGTGCTCGCCACCCAATGGGCGCTCGAATACCGCATGACGTTCCACAAGGACGTGGTGATCGACATCGTGTGCTTTCGCAAGCTCGGTCACAACGAGCAGGACACGCCGGCGCTCACGCAGCCGCTGATGTATTCAAAAATCGGCCAGCACGCGGGCACCCGCAAGCTGTATGCAGACAAGCTGCAACGGCAGGGCCTCGGCGACACGCTCGGCGACGACATGGTCAAAGCCATGCGCGCCGCGCTGGATTCCGGCAAGAACACGTTCGATCCGGTCATCACGAATTTCAAGAACCGGTTCGCGGTCGACTGGTCTCCTTATCTGAACCAGAAGTGGACCGACGCAGCCGACACTGCATTGCCGTTGTCCGAGTGGAAGCGGCTGGCCGAACGCATCACGACCGTGCCGGAAGGCTTTACGCCCCATCAACTCGTGAAGAAGGTGCTGGACGACCGCGCTGCGATGGGTCGCGGCGAAACTCGCGTTGACTGGGGCATGGGCGAGCATATGGCGTTCGCTTCCCTCGTTGCCAGTGGTTACGGCGTGCGGCTGACCGGCGAAGACGTCGGGCGAGGCACCTTCACGCACCGCCATGCGGTGCTGCACGATCAGAAGCGCGAGAAGTGGAACACCGGCACTTATGTGCCGTTGGAGAACCTCGGCGATACGCAGGCACCGTTCAACGTGTTCGACTCGATCTTGTCGGAAGAGGCGGTGCTCGGCTTCGAATACGGCTACGCCTCCAACGACCCGAACACGCTTGTGGTCTGGGAAGCGCAGTTCGGCGACTTCGGCAACGGCGCACAAGTCGTGATCGATCAGTTCATCGCTTCCGGCGAAGTCAAGTGGGGTCGTGTCAATGGCATCACGTTGATGCTGCCGCACGGCTACGAAGGCCAAGGCCCTGAGCATTCGTCGGCCCGGCTGGAACGCTTCATGCAGCTGTCGGCCGACACCAACATTCAGGTGGTGCAGCCGACTACGGCAAGTCAGATCTTCCACGTGCTGCGCCGTCAGATGATCCGCGACCAGCGCAAGCCGTTGGTCCTGATGACGCCGAAATCGCTGTTGCGCAACAAGGATGCGACCTCGCCGATCGGTGAATTCACAAGCGGCGGTTTCCAGACCGTGATCCCGGAGCAGAGCCAGGCGATCACGGCTAAGGCCGACAAAGTCAAGCGCTTGATCGCATGCTCGGGCAAGGTGTACTTTGACTTGGTCAAGAAGCGCGAAGAGCGCGGCGATGAGGAGGTGGCCATCGTGCGCATCGAGCAGCTGTATCCATTTCCGCACAAGGCATTCGCGACGGAGTTGAAGCGCTTCAAAAACGCAACCGAGATCGTCTGGTGCCAGGACGAGCCGCAAAACCAGGGCGCCTGGTTCTTCGTGCAGCACTACATTCACGACGACATGATCGATGGGCAGCGGCTCGGCTATGCGGGACGTTCGGCATCCGCTTCGCCAGCCGTGGGCTATTCGCACCTGCATCAGGAGCAACAGAAGGCGTTGGTCGACGCTGCGTTCGCGCGCCTGAAGGGCTATGTGCTGACCAAGTGACGCGCGGGCCGCAACCTGTCTCGGGCGCGGCGCTGCATCCAGAAGAATCAAGGAAAGTGTGAAACATGGCTATCGTAGAAGTCAAGGTCCCGCAGTTGTCCGAATCGGTGGCCGAGGCGACCTTGCTGCAGTGGAAGAAAAAACCCGGCGAAGCGGTCGAGATCGACGAGATCTTGGTTGAGATCGAAACCGACAAGGTCGTGCTTGAAGTGCCGGCGCCGTCGGCGGGTGTGATGGCCGAGCTGGTCGCGCCCGACGGTGCGACCGTGATGGCAGATCAAGTGATCGGGAGGATCGACAGCGAAGGCAAGGCAGGTGCCGCGGCGCCCGCACCGGCTGCAGCGTCTGAAAAAGCTGCTGCAACCGAAAACTCGGCCCTCAAACCGACTGCTGCAGCCGGTGCCAAGTCCGGCGTTGCGATGCCGGCCGCTGCCAAGATGATGGCTGAGCAGGGTTTGGCAAGCGGCACTGTTACCGGCTCCGGTCGCGATGGTCGGGTGACCAAGGGCGATGTGATCCAGCACGGCAAGGACGCAGCCAAGGCGCCAGCGCTGTCGTCTGCGCCGGCACCAGCGCCAGCCCGCAGCGCGCCCGCACCGCTGCCGCAAGTCTCGCGTGTTTCCACGACCGACCTCGGCGATCGGCCCGAGCAGCGCGTTCCGATGAGCCGCCTGCGCGCACGCATTGCCGAGCGGCTACTGCAGTCGCAGTCGACCAACGCGATTCTGACCACGTTCAACGAAGTGAACATGGCGCCGGTGATGGAGATGAGGAAACGCTTTCAGGAGCGATTCGAGAAAGAGCACGGGGTGCGCATCGGCTTCATGAGCTTCTTCGTGAAGGCGGCTGTGCATGCGCTGAAGAAATTCCCGCTCGTCAACGCGAGCGTGGACGGCACCGACATCGTCTATCACGGCTATTTCGACATCGGCATCGCGGTCGGCTCACCACGTGGGCTGGTGGTGCCGATTTTGCGCAACGCAGATCAGATGAGCTTTGCCGACATCGAAAAAAAGATCGCGGAGTACGGCGGCAAGGCGCGCGAAGGCAAGCTGGGGTTGGAGGAGATGACCGGCGGCACGTTCTCGATCTCAAACGGCGGCGTGTTTGGTTCGATGCTGTCCACGCCAATCATCAATCCACCGCAGTCGGCGATCCTGGGCGTGCATGCGACCAAAGACCGCGCCGTGGTGGAAAACGGCCAAGTCGTGGTGCGCCCGATGAACTATCTGGCGATGAGCTACGACCACCGCATCATCGACGGCCGCGAAGCGGTGCTCGCGCTGGTCGCGATGAAGGACGCGCTGGAAGACCCGGCGCGGCTGCTGTTCGATATTTGATATGGGGCGGGCTCCGTGCACTCATGCGCGCCTGGGCGCGCAAGCGTCCGCCTGGTCCGCCACCCAGCGAATTTTCAAAAGGTAAATGAGTGATGACTACCCAATTCGACGTGGTCGTGATCGGCGCTGGCCCTGGCGGATACATCGCGGCAATTCGCGCCGCACAGCTGGGCTTCAACGTGGCCTGCATTGACGAGTGGACGTCGGCCAACGGCGGGCCGGCACCGGGCGGTACCTGCACCAACATCGGCTGCATCCCGTCCAAAGCCTTGCTGCAGTCGTCGGGGCAATTCGAAGACGTCAGCAAGCACTTCTCTGAACACGGCATCAACGTGAAGGGCGTGTCTCTGGATCTCACGCGCATGCTCGGGCGAAAAGATGCGGTGGTGCAGCAAAACAACGACGGCATCCTGTATCTGTTCAAGAAAAACAAGGTGACATTTCTGCACGGCCGCGGCAGTTTCGTCTCCGCCGGTGAAAAGGGCTACCAGATCCAGGTCAGTGCACGCGGCAAGGGGACAGACAGCACGATCACCGGCAAGCATGTGATTGTCGCGACGGGGTCAAGCGCACGCGAGCTGCCAGGCGCGGCGTTTGATGAGGAACGCATCTTGTCGAACGACGGGGCGCTGCGCATGGGCGAGGTGCCGAAAAAACTCGCGCTGATCGGCTCCGGTGTGATCGGGCTCGAGATGGGTTCGGTCTGGCGCCGGCTCGGCGCAGAGGTGACGGTGCTCGAAGCCTTGCCCACGTTCCTCGGCGCGGTCGACGAGCAGATCGCGCGCGAAGCGAAGAAGGTGTTCGATAAGCAAGGCTTGAAGATCGAACTCGGTGTCAAGGTCGAGTCGGTCGAGCGCACTGAGCAGGGCGTGCGCGTTGCCTACCGAGGACCAGACAAGTCAGCCAAGACGCTCGACGTTGACCGGCTGATCGTGTCGATCGGCCGCGTGCCGAATACCACCGGGCTGAACGCCGAGAGCGTCGGTTTGAAGCTCGATGAGCGCGGCTTCATCGAAGTGGATGCCGATTGCAAGACGGCGTTGCCGAACGTCTGGGCGGTCGGCGATGTGGTGCGTGGTCCGATGCTTGCGCACAAGGCCGAGGAAGAGGGCGTTGCGGTGGCCGAGCGCATCGCAGGCCAACAGCCTCACATCGATTTCAATACGGTGCCGTGGGTCATCTACACGCATCCAGAGATCGCCTGGGTCGGCCAGACCGAGCAGCAGTTGAAAAAACAAGGCCGGGCCTACCGGGCCGGCAGCTTCCCATTTCTGGCCAATGGGCGCGCACGCGCGCTGGGCGACACCACCGGCATGGTGAAGATGATCGCGGACGCAGAAACCGACGAGATCCTCGGTGTACACATGATCGGTCCTGGCGTGAGTGAGCTGATCGCCGAAGCCGTCGTCGCGATGGAATTCAAGGCCAGTTCGGAAGACATCGCACGCATCTGCCACGCTCATCCTTCGCTGTCGGAAGTGACGAAGGAAGCGGCGCTCGCGGTTGACAAACGTACCCTGAACTTCTGACCATGCTTCTACTGGGTCGGCTGCGCCGAAGCTGCATCGCGCGATGAGCGTCGAGGCGCGCTACCGGCGTGAACTGGTCGAGCGGGGGTTCACGGAAGACCCGGCACAGCTTGCAGCCGTTGCGGCGCTTGAGCGATGCGTGAACGAGTGGGCGAGCTACCGCAGGAAGCGCTCCAACCCATTGAAGAAATTGCTGGGCCGACCTGAAGTCCCGCGCGGCGTCTATATGTACGGTGGTGTCGGCCGCGGCAAAAGCTTTTTGATGGAATGCTTTTTCGAGGAAGTGCCACTCAAACGCAAGACCCGGCTGCACTTCCACGAGTTCATGCGCGAGGTGCATCGGCAATTGATGGAGTTGTCGGGCACCGCCAATCCGCTCGATGTGCTGGGTGAGCGCATCGCCAGGCGCCATCGGCTGATTTGCTTCGATGAGTTTCACGTGGCCGACATCACGGATGCGATGATCTTGTATCGATTGCTCAAATCCTTGTTCGAGCATGGCGTGGGCTTCGTGACCACCTCGAACTTTCATCCCGACGGGCTGTACCCCGATGGCTTGCATCGGGATCGGATCCTTCCCGCAATCGAGTTGCTGAAGTCGCGGCTTGATGTCATCAGCGTGGACAACGGCACCGACTACCGCCGCCTCACATTGGAGCAAGTCGCGATGTATCACACGCCGAACGGCGAGCAAGCCGATGTTGCGATGGCGCAAGCGTTCGACCGCATTGCGGAGACAGGCGACGAGCCACCGGTGCTGATGATCGAAGCGCGCATGATTGCGGCCCGGCGCAAGGCAGGCGGCGTGGTCTGGTTCGACTTCAAAACGCTGTGTGGCGGCCCACGGTCACAGAACGACTATCTCGAGATCGCCTCTCAATTTCATACCTTGCTGTTGTCCGACGTGCCGCGCCTGCCCGTGCGCAGGGAATCCGAAGCGCGCCGTTTCACGTGGCTCGTGGATGTGCTGTATGACCGGCATGTGAAGTTGATCGTGTCGGCCGAGGTGCCGCCTGAGCAGTTATATACCGAGGGGGCGCTTGCTCATGAGTTTCCGCGCACCGTGTCGCGTTTGAACGAGATGCGATCGGCTGCGTTCGTGGCGTCTGCACGGCGGGTGGTCGACACGGCATTGACTTAACAACCAGCCATGAATTCCATCTCCGCAAAATTTCTCAGGCTGGATCGTGGCGAGCAGCGTGCTCGATCAGCCGAGTGGCTGCAGCGCGCAATCTCGGTGGGATGTGCCGTGCTGCTTGCATCCTCCGTGCACGCGCAGCCAGCCCCGAACGAGCCGGCGTCTGCGCAGACCGAGCGCGTGCGTATTGCGGCCGAGCGCAGTCGCGTCGACGCCGATTTCGCCGCCGAGCAGCAGCGCTGCTTCAAGCGTTTTGCGGTCAACGATTGCCGCAACGAAAGTCGGCGGCGGCGTGATGCCGCGCGCTCGGTGCTGCGCAAAGGCGAGGTTGAGCTCAACGATGCCGAGCGGGCGCGCCGGGCCGCGGTGCAGCGCGACAGCATCGAGCAGCGTCAGCAGGAGCGCCAGCGCAGAGGAGCCGAAGCTGCGCCGGCGCCACGCGACGAACCATTGGCCAGTGACCGAACAGAGCCGGCGCGATTGGTGCCCCGGAGTGCGCCGAGCGCGCGCAGCAGCGGCCCCAGCGGCCCCATCGCACCCCGCGCCAAGCCACGGGAGGATGGGCGCGAACGGCGTGCGACCGTAGCCGCCCAACGGGCAGAGCGCGTTGCGCAGGAGGCCAGCAACGTGGCCCAGCGCGAGCGGCGGCTGCGCGAGGCAACCGAGCACAAGGCCGAGGTGCTCAAAACAGACGCAGCACGGCAGCAGACTGCGCCACCGTTGCCGGTCCCGAGAGCAGCAGATCCACGCTGAAGCGGGGTTCGCCGCGCTGAGGAGGGCTGAGGCGGTCGCGTGCCGATGGCGGCAGAACTGCGTCGAGAACGCCTCAAACCCTGGATATGCGTGTGGTCGTTCCGGTGGCAGATTTCACAGCAGTCGAGGACGCGGAAGCGGAGGTGCCGGGCACCGCCTGTGTCTGATCGTGCATTCCCGCAGTGCTCGCGCCAGCCGTGCTGAAGCCCACACCAACCGAGGCGTCAAGCGGTTCAACCTTTAGCACGGCCAGTGACAGGTTGTCGCCATTGCCCTGGCTGCGCATGCGCGCTTTCTCAATCAATATCTCCGTTGCGTCGCGCGGGCTCAACGCGGCCAGCAGATGACCCAACTCGTCGTCGGTGAAGTAATGCCACACACCGTCGCTGCAAGCCAGCAATACGTCGCCGGGTTCAAGCTGTGAAATCAAGTGCGATTGCAGCGGGGGCAACTCTTCAGTGCCGAGGCAGCCCACCAGAATGTTCGACTGGGGATGGTCATTGGCCTCCGCCGCAGTGATTTCACCGCGATCGACAAGGCGCTGCACATACGAATGATCGAGCGTGCGACGGCGCAATTGGCCGAGCCGAAAGTGGTAAATGCGCGAATCGCCCGAATGGATCCAGTGGCAGTCGCCGCCTGGATTCACGACGAATGCAGCCAGCGTGCTGTGCGGCTCCTGCTCGGCCGAGATGGCAGTGAGCCGAATCACCGTGTGTGACTCGAGCCCGAGTTGGCGCAACAGGCTGTTGGCGTCGTCGGTGGCCGGGTCGTAGCGCTCGAACAACTGGCGCGCGGTCAACATCACTTGATCGGACGCCTTGCGCCCGCCGCTGCGCCCGCCCATGCCGTCCGCGACCACTGCCATCAAGCAGCCCTTCGCACTGCGATGCGGCAACAGCATGATCTGGTCCTGCTGGTAGTCGCGATCGCCCTTGTGGATGCCAGTCGAGCCTGACAGGCGGTAGCCTCGAAACGACATTGTGTGACCGTCAGCGCTGCGGCATGTCCGCACTGGAGTACCCGAGGCTCACCGTCGCATCGGACGGGATCGCCGGCATCGTCGCGTTCCAGGTTTCCCAGTCGGCGCGCATGGCAGCCAACCTGTCTGGCTCGCGTTGTGCACGATTTGCGCGCTCGCGCTGATCGGTGTCCAGATCGAACAGATAGTCGTGACCATCGACCCGCAGGTATTTCCAGCAGCCCTTGCGCAATGCACGCTGACCCCGATGATTCATGCGCCAGTACAGCGGACGATCAAACTCGCTTTCAGGCGCGCGCAGCAGCGCCAGCAACGAATGGCCATCGAGCGCAAATGCCGGATCGGCCGCGACCCCGGCTGCATCGAGCAAGGTGGCCGACCAGTCCATCGTCATGCAGTGCTGGGCACTTGTGCGCCCGGCGCCGATCACCGATGGCCAGTGCGCAATCCAGGGCACACGGATGCCGCCTTCGGTCAGGTCCATCTTGCCGCCGACCAGCGGCCAGTTGTCGGAGAACCGCTCGCCGCCGTTGTCACTCGTGAATACGATGAGTGTGTTGTCCAGGAGCCCGTGGCGTGTCAGCGCATCCACCACCGAACCGATGCCTTCGTCCATCTGCTGGATCATGCGTCGATAGCTGGCAATGCTTCCGCCGTCCAGATGGAACAGGTTGCGCGCGACTTCGGGCGCAATATCCGCATCCTCACGCGTCTCCCAAGGCCAGTGCGGGGCCGTGTAGCAGATCGATAGGTAGAAAGGCACCTCACCACGGGCTGCACGTCCGTCTTCAGCGGCGCGATCGATGAAGTCGACCGAGCGCTGTGAGATCAGATCGGTCAGGTAGCCTTCCTCATGCAATTCGCTTTCGCCAAGCCATAAGTCATGGGTCTTGGTCGAGTCGCAGTGCGTGAAATAGTCCACCCCCCCAGCCATTGGGCCGAAGAATTCATCAAAACCGCTGCGCAACGGGCCGAATGCGGGGGGGTAGCCAAGATGCCACTTGCCCATCAATGCGGTGCGGTAGCCGCTGGCCTTCAGCAGTGAAGGCACGGTGGGCACCTCAGGCGGCAGTCCCAGTGTGGTGCTGTCGCGACTCCTGCTGTTGATCGGCTCGTCGAGCGCACCGCGCAGCCGGTATTGGTAGCGGCCGGTCATCAGCGCAAACCGGGTCGGTGAGCATACCGGTGCGTTCGAGTAACCGTCGGTCAGCAGCAGTCCGTTGGCGGCTAGTCGATCGAGCGTCGGTGACACTGGCGCCCGTCCGCCGTAGCAGCCCAAGTCAGCAAAGCCAAGGTCGTCGGCAACGACGAATACGATGTTGGGACGCGTGGTCGGCTGGTCTGTCATGAAGAAAGAAGCAGTTTTGATCGGGGGTCCGATGGGCTTAGCTTGAGCTTACCCAGACACCCCCCAATGGGCCATCAAACATTCATGATTGAGACCGACTTCGTGTTCAGGTACGCTTCCAGCGCCTCCGGACCCCCTTCGGAGCCGTAACCCGAATCCTTCACCCCGCCGAACGGCATCTCGGGCCAAGCCATTGCGGGCTGGTTGATCCACAACATGCCAAGTTCGAGTTGCTGCGCAAGTTGATGCGCGTTTTTGAGAGAGCGCGTGAACGCGTAGCCAGCCAGCCCGAATGGCAGCCGGTTCGCCTCTGCAATCGCTTCGTCGAGCGTGTTGAACGGACGGACAGCAGCCATGGGGCCAAATGGCTCGTCGTTGAAGACCTTGGCTTCAAGCGGCACGTCCATGAGCACGGTGGGCGAGAAGAAATTGCCCGATTCACCAATACGCTTGCCGCCGGTGGCCACCGTGGCGCCCTTGGCAATCGCGTCTTCGGTGAACTCGGCCATCGCGGTAAGCCGGCGCGGGTTGGCCAGCGGGCCCATCGTCGATTCCTTCTCCATGCCACTGCCGACCTTCAAACTGCTCGCGTAGTCGGACAGGGCTTTGCCGAATTCCTTGGCAATGCTCTCATGCACCAAAAACCGGGTCGGCGAGATGCAGACCTGGCCCGCGTTGCGAAACTTGGCGCCGCCCGCCGACTTGACGGCCAGCACGATGTCCGCGTCTTCCGCCACGATCACCGGCGCGTGACCGCCCAGCTCCATCGTCGCGCGCTTCATGTGCTTGCCGGCCAACGCGGCGAGCTGCTTGCCGACTGGCGTCGAGCCCGTGAACGTGATCTTGCGGATCACCGGGTGCGGGATCAAATATTCGGAAATCTCAGCCGGGTCCCCGTAGACGAGGCCGACCACACCCGCCGGCACGCCGGCATCGACGAACGCACGAATCAGCTCCGCCGGCGAGGCGGGCGTCTCCTCCGGCGCTTTCACGATGATCGAGCAGCCGGTGGCGAGCGCCGCAGAGAGTTTGCGAACCACCTGATTGATCGGAAAGTTCCACGGCGTGAATGCTGCAACCGGGCCCACCGGCTCTCGCAGCACCATCTGGCGCGCCGCCAGATTGCGCGCCGGCACAATGCGGCCGTAGACACGGTTGCCTTCCTCCGCAAAGGTGTCGATCGTGTCGGCTCCGGCCATGATCTCGCCTTTGGCTTCGACCAACGGTTTGCCTTGTTCCTGGGTCATCAGCTCAGCGATGCTGCCACTGCGCTCCCGCAGCAGGGCGGCTGCTTTGTGCATCAGTTTTGACCGCTCAATCGCTGATGTGTTGCGCCAGACCGCAAAGCCTTCTTCAGCCGCCTTGAGCGCGCGATCAAGATCCGCTTTGCGGGCTTTCGCCACCCGGCCGATTTCCTTGCCTGTGGCCGGATTGAACACGGCAAGCGACTCGCCGCCAGCAGGGTCGCACCACTGGCCGCCGATCATTAGTTGCGTATTGGGATAGTTGCTGCTCATGGCGTGTCTCTTTCGTTGCAATCGGGTGTGGCCCACCAGCGCGCTGGCGCGGCGGGTGGGCCGGTGGCGGGTCTGCCATCATAGGACACCGTGGCGATGCGGGTCCGCTCCGCGCAGGCAGCATATCGCGTAGACAAGTTGCCCAATCGGCCTATCGAATCACCTTGCCTGACGCTCCCGATCGATGCACCGATCCGCCCAATTGAAAAATGTTCCACCCCACCGTGCCTTCGGCCGATTCGTTTTCGCCCTGTCGTTTTTACTCGTGCTGGGCGCTTGCGCTGGCCATGGCGGCGAAGGCGGTGGCCAATCGGTTCGCAGTGCGAAGCTAGGCGACTGGTCGGGCACCGTCACGCGCGTCACCGACGGCGATACGCTCTCGATAGCGCCTGTGTCCGGCGCGCCCCGCAAGGTCCGGATCGACGGCATCGACGCGCCCGAATCGTGCCAGACGGGCGGCGCCGCAGCGGGCGCCGCGCTGCACAGGAAAGTGATGGGGCAGCGCGTTCAGGTGGCCACACGCGCGTTGGACATGTACCAGCGCGAGTTGGCCACCGTGCGACTCGACGGGCAGGACGTCGGCGCCTGGCTGGTCGAGCACGGCCATGCCTGGTCCTATCGTTACCGAGGAGACAACGGCCCCTACCTGCGCGAAGAACAGCGGGCGCGACGCGCGACACGCGGCGTTTTCGCAGACCGTCGGGCGATGAACCCGCGCGAATTCCGTCAGACGCACGGGCCTTGCTGACGCTGTGCCCGCTCAAGCCGCTGCGAGGGTTCCCGGCCGTAACCAAACGTCCACAGCGCGCGAACTGGTTTCCTGAGAGGATCGAAGCATCCGATCGATGCGCCAGTCGATCCAGCAGGCTTCCCACTGCGCCTCGGGCTGGCTTTGATCCTGCCCACTCATTTCTCCAAAGAACACGACATCTCTGTCGATACCGCCCATGCACGCCACGCTTCCTCTGCTTGCCAACACCGATTTTCCCGCGCTCAAGCGCCGCGCACTCGACACGCTGCAAGTCAACCTCGGCTACCGTTGCAACCAGAGTTGCGTGCACTGTCATGTGAACGCCGGCCCCAACCGGACCGAAGAAATGTCGCTCGAGACGATCGATACGATCCTCGAATTGCTGCGTGCCCGACGCGCCATCAAGACGCTGGACCTGACCGGCGGCGCGCCGGAACTGAATCCGCACTTTCGCTATCTGGTGGCGGCTGCGCGTGCGCTGGACGTGCGCGTGATCGACCGCTGCAATCTGACAATCCTCGAAGAGCCCGGGCAGGAAAGCTTGGCTGAGTTTCTGGCCAAGCACCGCGTCGAAGTGGTTGCATCGCTGCCTTGCTACATGGAAGACAACGTCGACAAGCAACGCGGCAAAGGGGTGTTTGATTCAAGCATCCGCGGCCTGCAGCGGCTGAACGCGCTGGGCTACGGGCTGCCCGACACGGGTCTGTCACTGAACCTGGTCTTCAATCCGCAGGGCGCGAGCCTGCCGCCGCCGCAACAGGCACTGGAGCAGGACTACAAGCAGCATCTGGCCGCGCACTTCGGTGTGCTGTTCAACCAGCTGTTCACCTTGGCCAACATGCCGATCCAGCGCTTCGGGTCAACGCTGGTTAGCAAGGGCCAGTTCGCGAGCTACATGGACTTGCTGAAAAGTGCGCATCGTGACGAGAACCTCAACCAAGTGATGTGCCGCACGCTGGTCAGCGTAGATTGGCAGGGTTACTTGTCGGACTGCGACTTCAATCAACAGCTCGGCTTGCCGATCCGCGCCGCCGGCAAGTCGCGCATGCAACTCCGTGACTTGATGACGACCTCACTCGAAGGCGCCGCGATTCGTGTGGCCGACCACTGCTTTGGCTGCACCGCCGGTCAGGGTTCGAGCTGCGGTGGTGCGCTTGAAGAGGAAATTGCGGGCGTCAGCACCGCTGTCTGACCGCAGCGGGAGCGTGCCAGCCAGCTCGGCAGGAACCTCGCGGTTCATTCGCGTCCCTTTTTTTCAATTGTTGCGGGGAGATTTTCATGTGATCCATTCGCGCAACTGATCGCGCCTTGGGCCTTCAGGCTTGTGCCGCGCTTGCGCCTATCGGTATTGCACCCAACACCGCAAAGGCACAGGGAGCAGGCGTACTCAACTTCGGTGTCGGCCTGTATCAGCCCGACAAAGAAAAAAATGATGCCACCTACAAGCCGATGGCCGACCATCCTGCCAAGGCGCTTGGGCGTCCGGTCAAACTCCACACAGTGGATCGCCGGGAAGGGCTGGCCAAGTCACTGGCTGCCGGCGAGACTCACAGTGCGCTGATGGCCCACCTGGGGTTATGTGCTGGCGAATCACGTGGCCGGTGCACAGGCCGTTGCATCGCCCCTTTATGACGGCAAGCCCGAGTGCCACTCCGTCATGATCACGCACCCGAATTCAAGCGTCCAATCTATCGCGGACCTGAAAGGCAAGACCTTTGCGTTCGGCGACAAGGGGTCGACGTCGGGCTATCTGATCCCGCTTTATCAATTCCAGAAAAACGGGATCGATCTGGAGCAGTACCTTGGCAAAGTACTCTAGACCAAGCATCAGGCCATCGAGATGCAAGTCACGCGCGGTGACCTTGATGCTGGCGCTGACTACAACCGCAACCGCGACGCGATGATCTCCTAAAGGCTGATCAAGGCTGCTGACAGCGTCGTGTTCTGGACGTCGGACCCGTTGCCCAACGACGCAGTCGCCATTCGTGCCGGCTTGGCGACGGACGCTGTGTTCGTCGCCAAATTGCGTGCCGCGCTTGAGGCCGTTGGTCCTGCATTGGCGCAGCAACCGGACCTGTTGCCGCCGCGCTATACCGGTTTCGTCGCCAAGGACAACGATTACAACCGCCTCATCCGAGAGGCGGGCCTGGCGACGGGCAAATTGATGCCCAAATGAGCGCTGGTCCGGCCGTGGCTTCCGCTGCCGCCGACCCGATTCGGCCGCCCGTCACGCTGCAACGCGCGCAGCGGTCGCGCCGATTCGCGCGCTGGACGCTGCCGTTGCTGCTTGCCAGTTGCGCGTTTCTGGTCGTCATGAGTATGTGGACCTTGGCACGCGACGGCGACCTGAGCTTGGGTCGCCGGCCCTGGCAGAACTTGCACCGCACCGCACCGCACCGAACTGGCCGAGCCAAGCTTCCTGCGCGCCTGGTTCGCGGCAACCTCCAACTCGAAGTGCGCGATGGTACCGGCCTCCTGCTGCGGATGGAAGACCAGCGCGCGACCGAGCGTCGCTGTCTCGACGGTCTCAGCTGGGCGTTGTGGACAACGTTGCGCATCGCCACCTTGGGCATTGCACTGGCGGCGTTGCTGGCGCTGCCGCTGGGTCTGCTGGCTGCACGCAATTTGCAGGCATCCCGAGTGATCGGCTGGGGCAACAAAGGCGTGCTGGACGTGCTGCGCGCGATCCATACGCTGGTGTTTGGGCTGTTTCTGGTCGGCATGGTTGGGCTGGGTGCAACCGCAGGCATCCTGGCGGTGGCGCTCCATTGGGCCGGCACGCTGGGCAAGTTGCTGGCCGAGTCGATTGAGCCACTCGACATGCGCCCGGTCGATGCGGTGCGGGCAACCGGCGCGCGCCAGGCTCAGGTTTTTTCCTGAGCGTCTGGCCCGCTGCGCTGCCGCAGTTCGTCTCGCAGCTGCTGTACGTCTGGGAGTTCAAGCTGCGGGATTTGACCATCCTGGGCCTGGTCGGCGAGGGTGATCTGGGGCTGCTGCTGTCCGAAGGGATGTCGCTGTTCCAGTGGGGGCGGCCGGCCACATTGCTGATCGCGATCGCGCTGATGGTCGCTATGTTCGATGCATTGTGCCGCGCGGTGCGCTGGCGCATCGTCTGACCAAGGGGCGCCGTGCAATCGATCATGGTCGATGCAAAAGGGCTTGCGGGCCAGCGCGGCTGGCAATCTGTTGCTGCACGATGTCACCTTGTCGGTGGCGGCTGGCGAACGCGTCGCACTGGTGGGGGCGAACGGCGCCGGCAAGTCGACCTTGCTGCGCGCATTCAGCGGCTTTTGCGAAGTGAGCGGTGGCAGCCTGAGCGTCCACAGCATGCAACTGGACGGCCGCCAACGCGGCAGCGGCGCTGCCCTGCGACACCTGCGCAGCCGCATCGAGCAGATGCATCAAGGCCTTTATCTGGTCGATCGCCTGAGTGTGCTCGACAACGTGCGGGTCGGCGCCGCCACACGCTGTGCTTTGCCGTCGACCTCACTGCGCCATTGGCCTGCACCCGAGCGCGCTGAAGCGCATGCGGCACGGGCGCGCGTCGGCATGGATTGGGCAGCGGAACGGCGCACCGATTCCCTATCGAGCGGCGAACGGCAAAAGGTGGCCATCGCACGCGCTCTGCAGCAGCGCTCGCCGATTCTGCTGGCCGATGAGCCCCCCGCATGCCTCGACGTGCAGGCCGCCGAGGCGGTGATTCAGTTGCTGGCAGCCGTCGCACAGGAACGCGGCAGCTCGGTGATCTGCGTGCTGCATGACCTGGAGCTGGTGCCGCGCATGGCAATTCGCGCGATATGCCTGCGCCGCAGCCGAGTAATCGCGGACATCCCCATGACGCCCGACACGCCGCGTCAACTGATGAGCCCGATGTCATGACCGATGAGACGGTTATGCCCGCTGATGCGGCGGGCCGGGTTTGCCCGTTGCGCTATCGCTACGGGGCTGCCGCGCTGCGCCAGGCTGTGCCGCGTTCGGTCGCGACGCTTTGTGTGGCGGGTGGCCTCTACGGAAATCTGCCCACGCTTGATTAATTGGAGCGGTTGGCGGTCGGAGAAGTGGGGCCGACGACCTTCTGCTTCAACGGCGACTTCAACTGGTTCGACGTGGCCGATGCGACCTTCGTTGAAATCAACCGCCGTCTGCTGCGCCACGACGCAATCGTGGGCAATGTCGAAGCCGAACTTGACACACCAAGCGACGATACGGGCTGCGGCCGCGCCTACCCGGATGATGTGGACCAGGCCACGGTCGAGCGGTCGAACCAGATTCATCAGATGCTGAAAGCCACCGCTGTGCGTCAGCCGGAGCTGCTGGCACGAATCGCACGGGTGCCGATGTTCAGGCGTTATCGGGTTGCTGCCCTGACTGTGGGCGTCGTGCACGGCGATGCGGAGTCGCTTGCCGGCTGGCGCTTTGACGTGGCTGCGCTGGCCGATCCGCCAAATGACGCGTGGCTCCAGTCGGCGATGCAAGCCGCCGAAGTCGACGTGTTTGCGAGCAGTCATACCTGTCTGCCGGCGCTGCGCCAAGTCGAGCTTTCCGGCGCAGCACCGGCCTGTGTGGTCAACAACGGTGCGGCTGGCATGCCGAACTTTGCAGATGACTTGCGTGAGCTGTGCAGCCGGGTCGGTGCGGATCCATCCCCGTATCCGGTGATCCATGAACGGCGCATCATCGGCGCCGCATGTGTGGCGTTGCTGCGTGTGGACCACGACGCATCCCAGTGGCGCACGCGGTTTTTGCAGCAATGACTGCCGGGCTCGCCAGCCTGGCCTCGTACTTTGACCGCATCGAGCGCGGTCCGCGCTTCCATCCAATAGAGGCGCTGCGGCGATCCGACAGCTGAGGGTCGGTCAGCGGCCGAACACGAGGCAGAGGTTGTTCGCGGGAAGTTCGAAGCGCCTTTGCAGGTGCAAGCCTGCGGCTTCCGCTTCACGCTCCACGTCCGCCAATTGCCGGATGCCCCATTGCGGATCGCGTGCGCGCAAATCGGCGTCGAACGCCACGTTGCCAGCGGCTGGAGGCACGTTGCGATCGGCTTCGAAATACGGTCCGTAAGTGATCAACAACCCGTCCGCTTGCAACTGCTGCGCCGCACCCTGGAACAGCGCCGCGCAACAAGCCCAGGGCGCAATGTGCAGCATGTTGGCGCAATAGATCGCGTTGAACCGGCCCATCGTCGGCCAGGGTGTGATCAGCACGTCAAGGGCGATAGCCGGCTGCACGCGTGCGCCGTCAGCGCCTTCCTGCTGGCAATAAAACCCGATGTCGGCATCCAGCGCAGTCAACGCATCGGGCGCTTCGGCCTGGTCACTTGGCTGCCAGCGCCAGCCGGGCAGGCCGGCCGCGAAGTGCGCAATATGCTGGCCGGTTCCGGATGCAATCTCTAGCGCGTGGCCGCTGGCGCCAAGCACGTCATGCAGCACGTCCAGGATCGGCCCCTTGTTGCGGTCCGCCGCCGGGCTATGACGGTAGGGTGGGGAGATGGGCATGGACGATGGGGCTAGAGAGGCAGATGTCGAAACCGATCACTCAGCCAACCAGCCGATAGTGCTTGCGGCTTAAATCGAGCCCGGTCCAGCGTTCGACCTGCATCGCCAGCCGGTGCTTGCGCTCCCTGCGGGTCAGCAAGTGATCAGGCGCGGGCGTGAATTGCGACTGCGCTTCGGTTTCAAGCCAGCCTCGCATGACGGCTGGGTGGGTGCCTGCAAACGGCTTCAACGAACGGCGGTCGATGCGCGTGTAATCCGCGGTCGGCGGCGCGCCGCGCCAGTAGCGACTGACCTGATTCAGCTTGCGCTGCATTGCATCCTGACGCCGCACGTGGCCGTAATGAAAGATGCGCGCTTGCGCAAGCGCGGCGCGCGGCGGCCGGCCGCGCCGGTGCCGATCCATCACGACCCAGTACTGGCCGTCTGGCGCATACGAGCGGATCGTGTTGCGGATCAGCCGGCATTCACGGCGGTACCAAGCCGGGCTGATCGCGAGCCAGTCCGGCGAGCCGTAGAAATGCAGATAGTCGAACACCAGCGCCTCAACGGCAGGATTCGCATGATGTTGATCGACGCTGGCCCGGATCGCAGCCAGATCGTCTTCATGCAGTACCTCATCGCCTTCCAGGTAGAACGCCCAGTCGCCCAGGCACGCGTATTGGGCGATCATCTTTTGCTGTGCGTACACAAAGCCGCGCTCGGCCATGCGTTCGTTCCAGATCGTCTCGATGATGCGGATCTTCGGCTCCCCAAGGCGGCGCACGCAGTCGAGCGTCTCATCGTTTCCGCGGCCCAGCGCGATCACGAACTCGTCGACCAGAGGCAGCAACGAGCGGATCGACTCAATAAATGGATAGCCGAGTTCAACCCCGTTGCGCAGGAATGTGAAGCCGCTGATGGATGCCCGCGAATTCATGTCGCCAGCTCACCGGCAACCGAATCGCTCAACGCATCCGGTTGCGCGAAGCCGCTGCGATGCAGCCGTGCATACAAGCC
Source organism: Burkholderiales bacterium (assembly GCA_038200275.1). Lineage (GTDB taxonomy): Bacteria > Pseudomonadota > Gammaproteobacteria > Burkholderiales > Burkholderiaceae_C > JBBPYC01. The sequence continues at coordinate 76,176 of JBBPYC010000098.1, read as the reverse complement.
GCGTTGCTGAGACAACTGTGCGTGGGTGCCGGACTCGACGACCCGCCCCCGTTCCAGCACCACGATTCGGTCGGCGTGTTCGATGGTGGACAGCCGATGCGCGATCACGACCGTGGTGCGACCCACCATCAGCCGTTGCAATGCGTCCTGCACCAGTCGCTCGCTCTCGGTATCGAGCGCCGACGTCGCCTCGTCGAGGATCAACACCGGCGCATCTTTGTACAGCGCACGTGCAATCGCGAGCCGTTGGCGCTGGCCGCCGGACAATTGCGCAGCGTTGTGGCCGACCAGTGTATCCATGCCTTGCGGCAGCGCGGCCATGTAAGTGCCGAGATTCGCCGCTTCCAGACAGCCTTGCACCCGGCTGCGGTCGATGGTGTTCCGATCATCGGCGCCAAGTGCCACGTTGGCGGCCAGCGTGTCGTTCAGCATCACCACGTCCTGACTTACCAGCGCAAGCTGTGCACGCAACGCCTTCAGTTGCCAGGCGGCGAGCTCGACGCCGTCGAGCAGCACATGGCCCTGCGTTGGTTGTACGAAGCGTGGCAGCAGATTCGCAAGGGTGGTCTTGCCGGCACCTGACGGCCCGACCAGCGCAATGGTCTCACCGGGCGCCACCTCAAGGCTGACATGGTCGAGCGCGGGCGCGGTATCGGCCTGCTGGTACTGCACGCTCACGGCATCAAAGCGCAGATGGCCCTGCGCGCGTTCGGGTGCGTGGTTGCCGCTCGACTCGGCTGGGGTGTGGTCGACCAACTCGGTGCCACGCTCAAGCGCTGCCAGTCCGCGGGTGATCGGGTTTGCTACTTCGGACAGGTGCTTGATCGGTCCGACAAGCATCAGGGTTGCTGCGATGAACGCGACAAATCCACCAACCGTCACCCCCGACGTGCTGCTTTGCCACAGCGCCATCGTGATCACCGCCGACAGCGCAGCCGCCACCACCATCTGCGTAAGCGGGGTCATCGCCGCCTGCGCCGTGGTCGACTTCATCGCGAGCCGGCGCAGCACCTGGCCCAGGGCCATGAAGCGATTCATCTGGGAGGCCTGCGCGGCGTGCAGTCGCACCATCCGGTGCGCCAGTACGTTTTCTTCCACCACATAGGCAAGTTGGTCGGTCGCCTGCTGGCTTGACTTGGTGAGCGCGTAGAGCCGCCGCGTGAGCAGCCGCATCACGATCGCCACAGCCGGAAACAGCAAGCCGACGATCAACGTCAGTTTCCAGTTCAGGTACAGCAGATAGCCGAGCATCGCGACCACCGTAAGGCTGTCGCGCGTAAGCGTGATCAGCGCATGCACCAGCAGCGCCGCACCGTTTTGCACTTCGTAGACCACCGTGTTTGACAACGCGCTGGCCGACTGGCGGGTGAAAAGTGCGAGCTCGGCGTCCTGCAACCGGTCGAACATGGCGCGGCGCAGCTTCAGCATGCCGTCGTTGGCGATTTTTGCAAGTGCGTACTGCGCGACGAAGTTGCAGGCGCCCCGAATCGCAAACAGCGACATCATCGCCAGCGGCACCCACCACAGCGCAATGTCGCCAGCGGAAAAGCCGCGGTCGAGCAACGGCTTCAGCAGCGCGGGCATCAGCGGCTCGGTCGCAGCCGCGAGAACGGTGGCCGCGGCAGCTGCGCCCCAGATCCAGCGCGGGCGGCCGAAAAACGGCAGCAGCCGGCGCATCCGCGCGACCAGACGCAGGTTGCTGTGGTCAGCGGCAGGCGCCTGCGGATTCAATGGGGCAGCGCTGTCAACCATCGATTCGCTTTCGCTGCGGACCGCTCGCACCATAGGCAAACAGCATGCCGCCCACGATGCAATAAAAGCTGCCCTTCGACGAGTCGAACAGTGCCGAGTTGAAGAGCGAAGCTACCGCAAACGACACCATCATCACAAGAACGGCGCGCGCGCTCGGGGTGTCGTAGCGGCGCGCATCCCAAGCGGTTGCAATGATCCAGACAACGAACAGCAGCAGGCCGAACACACCGAGCTGCACACCGATCAGCAAATATTCGTTATGCGGGTTGCGTGTGGTGCGCGTGAACTCCGGCGGCTTGTCCTGTTCGAGTTGCAGGTACCGAGTCTGCCAACTGCCTGCGCCGGTGCCAAGCCAGGGTGCCGTGCGTATGCTCTGCACCGAGCGGCGCCAGAAGTTCAAGCGCTCGCCGGACGACGAGTTTTCTGCGCCCTGCTCAACAAAGCGATTGGTCTCCATCACCAAGTCGGTCAGCCGCTCGCGGCCGGTGGTGGACGTAGCCAGCAGCAGGCCCGCGACCAGCACGGGCGCCAGCACCGCCGCCGCACGAAATCGCCGCGGCAATGCCCACCAGGCGATCAACGCAGCCAGCGCAGCCGTCACTGCCCAGCCGGTGCGCCCGGGCAGCAGGTACAGCGTGTCGAACACGGCCAGCAGCGCAAGCAGCAGCAGCGCAAGTCGGGCGCCACGCCGATCTGTCGCCAATGCATCGCGCGCAACCCAGCAGAGCGCTCCAAACGTTGCGGTCATGATCGACTGCGTGATGTAGTCGGAGAACACGGACCCCGCCGACAGCCGGTGCTGATTCAACACCCAGGGCAGCTCCAGCCCGGTGCTCAGCAGCATGGAACTCAGCAGCACGAACACCTGCGCGACCGCATAGCAGCCTAGCGCCCACAGCGCCTCGCGCCGGCTAGCCAGCAGCACCATCATGGTCGGGATCAGGATCAGCTTGCCGTACTTGGCCACATCGGCGACCGCACGCGGCCAGTCGGCCACCGTCCAGCCGATGCTGATCGTGAACCAGCCCAGCAGCACCAGCAACAAGACCACCGACGGCAACTCGACACGGCGGTTCGTATGGCGGTCATGAGGCCAAAGCAAAAACGTCAGCGCAAAGATCAGCATCAGGACCTTGCCAATCGACGCAGCAGCAGTCGAGATGGGTGTGGCCAGTGCGGTGAAGCAGGCGATGCCGACACCGGTGTTGCGCAGCCAGCCCGGCAAATGGCTGTTGGGTAGAGACGGAGCAGCCATCGCGCGAAGCGCAGCCGCCTGATCGCAGGCGAGCGGGGCGCCCGACATCAGCAACCGGCCCGAGGGCGACAGAAGCACTGAGCCGCAGGCCGAACCGGCCTGGCCGGACGTTGCGCACAGAGGAAGCCAGGCATCAATTCTTGCCCTGCTGGCGGCGCATCATCCACAGCCTCAGGTACTTGTAGTAAGTGGTCTGGGCATTGTAGATGGCGAGCACCAGCCCCATACGCCCATCGCGAAAGCCTTGGCGCAGCAGATAAGTTCGCAAGAACGCCCAGAGTCCTTTGCGGAGCGCCTTCGCAAGGCCGGACGATTCGCCGCGCGCGGCCAGGTCGAGCGCGCCGGCCTTCGAGTAGCGGTTCAGCTTGACCAGCACATCGTCCAGATCCCGATAGCTGTAGTGGATCAGCGGGGTGCGCAGATCGGCCGTGCGGCCGGCATTGGTCATGTGCTCGTGCACCGTGTGCTCGGAAAAGCCGGCAAGTGCACGCTGCACGAGCCGCAGCGTGTAGTCTGGACGCCAGCCGCTGTGCTCGATGAAAGTGCCGCACAAGCTCGACCGTCGCGGCAATCGGTAGCCGTCGGCAAAAGGAGATTGAATGGCGCAGGCGATCTCTCGCTGCAGCACGGCATCCACGCGCTCGTCGGCGTCGATCACCAACACCCAGTCGCAGCGTGCGAGCGCCACGCCGCGGCGCTTCTGCAGCCCGAAACCTGGCCAGTCGGTCTGGTGTACGACTGCGCCAGCTTGTTGCGCCAAAGCCACGGTGTCATCCCGGCTGCCTGAGTCGAGCACCAGCACTTCGTCGGCGAACGCCACCGCCCGAATGCAGGCCGCAATCTGATGGCCCTCGTCGCGGGCCGCGATAATCACCGACAACGTCGCTTGCTTTTTTCCCATATCGATGCAATTTTCCATGACCAATCGTCTTGCCTTCACCGCCCTGGGCGCATGGTGGCGCGTTTTCGTGCTTGCGTTCTCGCTGCTGCTTGCCAGTGCGCCGGCCGCTGCGCAGTTTCGGGTCGAAGTCTCTGGCGTGGGCATGACCCAATTGCCGATCGCGCTTCCGGCGTTTCGAGACGAGGCACAGTCGCCGCAGAAGATCAGCGCCATCGTGCAGGCCGATCTGGAGCGCAGCGGGCGGTTTCGCCCGGTCGATGCGTCTGGTGTGTCGCTCGATGAGACCACGCAGCCCGACCTCGCGTTGTGGCGGCAGCGCACCGCCGATTCGCTGGTGGCTGGCAGCGTCAAGAAGTTGGCCGACGGCCGCTTCGAGGTGCGGTTTCGGCTCTGGGACGTGGTGAGCGGGCAGGATCTCGGCGGTCAAAGCTACACGGTGCCGCAGGTCGACCTGCGGCTCACTGCGCACCGGATTGCCGACTATGTGTACGAAAAGCTGATTGGCGAGAAAGGTGCGTTCTCCTCTCGCATCGCCTACATCACGAAGGGCGGCGGCCGCTATGTATTGTGGATTGCCGACTCGGACGGCGAAAACAGCCAGACCGCGTTGTCGAGTCCTGAGCCGATCATCTCGCCGGCCTGGTCACCGAACGGCGACCGCGTCGCCTACGTCTCGTTCGAATCGAGAAAACCCGTGGTCTACGTGCACGATGTGGCCACCGGCAAGCGCCGTCTGATCGCGAATTTCCGCGGCTCCAACAGCGCACCGGCCTGGTCGCCCGACGGTCGCACGCTCGCGGTCACGTTGAGCCGTGACGGTGGCTCGCAGCTTTATACGATCGATGCCAGCGGCGGTGAGCCGCGGCGCCTCACGCAATCGGCCAGCATCGACACCGAGCCGGCTTATTCGGCCGATGGCAGCTCCATCTATTTTGTAAGCGACCGCGGCGGCGCGCCGCAGATCTACAAGATGTCGGCCCGCGGCGGCACGCCCGAGCGCGTGACGTTCACCGGCAGCTACAACATCTCGCCTGCAATCAGTCCGGACGGCCGCTGGCTCGCGTACATTTCTCGCATTGGCGGCGCATTCAAGCTGCAGGTGATGGATTTGAGCAATGGCAGCGCGAACTCGATCACCGACACCAGCGTCGACGAGAGCCCGAGTTTTGCGCCCAACAGTCGGCTGATCGTCTATTCGACGCGCGCCGATGGCCGCGAGGCGCTCATGACGACCACGCTTGATGGAAAGATCAAGGCCCGGCTCGCCAACAAAGGCGGCGATATCCGCGAACCCGATTGGGGACCCTTTCCGCGCTAGCGCATCGGCGGTCAGCCGAAAGGCTGGCTATGGGGCGCAGCGGCTCCTTTTTTATTCTTGACGTGTTTAATTGATTCCAACTGGAGTGTGGGTGATGACGACAAAACGATTTGTGCTGGCTCTTTCGCTGTTCGCGGCGTTGGCTGGGTGTGGCTCGGACGTGAAATTGAACGACGTGCCGGTAGAAGACCGCACCAGCGGCGCTCTGGGCTCAGATGGGCGCGGCGCCAATGGCAGCGGCACCGGTCAGAGCTCCGTGGCACCCGTCGATCTGGCAAGGGCATCGGATCGTGAAGACGGTCCGCCGTCGAGCGTCGGCCGGCTTGTGTACTTTGACTACGACAGCTACGTGATCAAGTCCGATTTCCAGAATCTGATTCAGGAAAACGCGCGCTTCCTGCGTGCAGCTCCGAACCGGCAAGCCACGCTCGAAGGCCACACCGACCAGCGCGGTGGCAGCGAGTACAACCTCGCGCTCGGCCAGCGACGTGCCGAGGCAGTCAAGCGCGCGCTTGAACTGCTCGGCGTGTCCAGCAGCCAGCTCGAAGCCGTCAGCTTCGGCAAGGAAAAGCCAGCCGACTCGGGCAGCGATGAGCAAGCCATGGCGCAGAACCGTCGGGTCGAGATCGGGTATCGACGCTGAACAACACCCAACCGCGTAGGAGCCGACTGCCATGACCGCCGTTTTTCGAACGCTTTTCGTTGCCGTATGGGCATTGCTGGCCCTGGGCAGCGCGCATGCTGCATTGTTTGGCGACGACGATGCGCGCCGAGCGATCCTCGAATTGCGCCAGCGCGTGGACGCCAACCAGTCGGCGCTTGCGGCGACCGAGCAACGGCTGGCGGCTGAGAATGCGCAACTCCGGCGCAGCCTGCTCGAACTGCAATCGCAGATCGACGGTCAACGTGGTGAAGCGGCCAGCGGCAAAGGCCGTGAAGAAGAGCTGACACGCGCGGTGGCCGATCTGCAGCGCGCGAACAAGGATCTGCAGCAGGGGCTCGAGGAGCGGCTGCGCAGAGTGGAAGCCGGCCGCAGCGCAAATCCGGAAGCTGTTGGCGACCAGGGCGCGGCCCCAGCAGAGCGCGCCGACTTCGACAGCGCACTCGCCGTCTTTCGCAAAGGTGACTTTGCGGCCGCGCAGGCAGGTTTCAGCGACTTCACGCGCAAACATCCCAGAAGCAGTTTGTTGCCGATGGCGTTGTTCTGGCTGGGCAATTCGCAGTATGCGACGCGCGATTATCAGAACGCGGTGCTCAACTTTCGCGCGATGCTCGCGACCGCGCCCGATCATCCGCGTGCATCCGAGGCAGCGCTGGCGATCGCCAATTCGCAGATTGAGTTGAAGGAAGTCAGAGGTGCGCGCCGCACGCTGGAAGACCTGATCAAGGTCTACCCCCAGACGCCAGCGGCCACTGCCGCGAGCGAGCGGCTTGCCACCCTGCGCTAATTCGCCAGCTTCTTGCAATGAGATGACGATCGAGGCGCTTCACGTTGCGCCCGATCTGGAGCGCCGTTTTGGCGGGTTGCAGCGGCTGTATGGCCGTGCGGGCGCGGAGCGAATTCGTGCCTCGCATGTCGCCGTGGTCGGCATTGGCGGGGTCGGTTCCTGGGCGGTGGAAGCACTCGCGCGCAGCGGCATCGGGCATCTGACCCTGATCGACCTTGACCACATCGCCGAGTCGAACGTGAACCGGCAAATTCACGCGATCGACAGCACGCTTGGGCAAGCCAAGGTGCAGGCGATGCGCGACCGTATCGCGCAGATCAATGCAGCGTGCGTGGTCACGTGCGTCGAGGATTTTGTACAACCGGACAACTGGCCAACGCTGCTGGCCGAGCCGGTTGACGCGGTGATCGATGCGTGCGACCAGGTGCACGCCAAAGTCGCAATCGCCGCTTGGGGCCTCGCGCGCTGCGTCAATGTGCCGTCTGCCGTACAACCGATCGTGCTCGGCGTCGGCGCTGCAGGCGGCAAGCGGCAAGCGCACCGTGTCGACATCGAAGATCTGTCGCTCGTCACGCACGACCCGTTGCTTGCACAGGTGCGCCGGCGACTGCGCAAGGAACATGGTGCGGCGGGCGTGGGGCAGCCGATCGGGCTGGCCTGCGTCTTCAGTCGCGAGCCCGTGGTGCGCCCGGACACAGTCGCTGAAAGCAGTCAACATCCCGCCGGCGTCCAAATCCTCGACAGCGCGGGGAACGACAGCACGCTGAACTGCCATGGCTACGGCTCGGTCGTCAGCGTCACGGCAACGTTCGGCCTGTGCGCGGCGGGCTGGGTGCTCGACGAACTCGCGCGTCAGGCCGCATAGAATCGCCCGCACAGTTGGTGCTCGCGGCTCGTGGTTCACACGGACGCAGTTCAACGGGAAGCAGGAACGGACTCGCACCCGCGCGCGCATCAACCGCGCGGCAGGCAAGAGACCACCGAAACCTGCGCTGCCCCCGCAACGGTCAAACGGCCGGATCGAGCTTTATCACTCGATCCAGCGAATGCCTCACACAGCCACTGGGCGCACCGAACAGGCGCCTGGGAAGGCGAGGATTTTTCGTCGTGCCGCCAGCCCGGATACCGGCCAACGAAGGGGTTGCCGTCGTCGCATTGCGGACGCAAAAAAGTTGCGTCTTCGATTGCTTCAGCGACAACCGTTATGCCCAAGACGCTGGCGGGGAGGCCACGCGCGGGGCGTTTGCCTGAGCCGTTGGCTTGGGCGCTTGATGGTGCTTGTCGTGCGCAAATTTTCCAGCAATGTTTTGGGTCTCGTCCGTGGCCGGGTCGTGCGTGAGCATGGCCGCGTCCGTTTTTTGACTGCGACGGCGGCCGCGTCGCTCGCATTCTGTTTTCCAGCCCAAGCGCAGGTGCCGCCGACGTTGGGTGAAACCGTCGTCACCGCCAACCGAACACCACAGCCGCTGGCCGAGGTGCTGGCCGACGTCAGCGTGATCGACAACGCAACGATTGAGCGCAGCGGTGCGCGTGGCGTGGCCGATCTGCTGGGGCGCCTTCCGGGCATCGAATTCGCGAGCAATGGCGGCCCTGGCACCGTAACGAGTGTGTTCCTGCGCGGTGCCGAGACACGTCATACGCTGGTGTATGTGGACGGTGTGCGCATCGACAGCCAAGCCACCGGCGGCGCCACCTGGGAAACCATCCCGCTTGCGCTGGTCGACCGCATCGAGGTGCTGCGCGGCTCGGCTGCCGCGATCTACGGGTCGGATGCGATCGGTGGCGTGGTGCAGATCTTCACAAAAAAAGGCGAGGGCGTGCCGAAGCCGTTCGTCAGCATCGGTGGCGGTACTTATCGCACCGCGCAGGTCGAAGCCGGCGTCAGCGGTGGCACCGATCGGATCGACTACGCGATCAGCGGCGCGCATCAGCGCAGCAACGGATTTAACTCACGGCTGACGCCGGAATCCAATATCGATTCGGATGGCTACCGTCAAACGTCTGGCACCGCGCGCATCGGCTTCAAGCCGATCGCTGGCCAGCGCATCGAAGCCACCGTGCTCTCAAGCGAACTGAGTTCCCAGTACGACGGTTTTGCGCCCGGTTTCGACGACCGCAACCACCACCGGCTGCAGACGTTCGGCCTGGGCTGGAACGCGCAGTGGACCGAGGCCTACAGCACGCGCGTGCTGGTTAACGAATCCCGCAGCCGATATGAGATCAGTCCGTCGGAGTACCTGACCAAAACGCGGCTGCGCAACGTCCTGTGGCAAAACGAATATCGGTTCGACCGCCAACTGCTCACTGCTGCGTTTGAGCGGCGCGAAGACCACCTGGAGAACGCACCGATCGATACCAGTCGCTCACAGAATGCGCTTGCGCTTGGCTACGGATTGGCCGGCGAGCAACATTCGCTGCAGCTGAACGCCCGGCACGACCGCGACAGTGAGTTCGGTGGCCAGACCACCGGCGGCGCAGCCTATGGCTATGCATTCACCAAAGCGTGGCGCGCGAGCATTTCGGCCGGCACCAGCTTTCGTGCACCAACGCTCTATCAGCGCTTCAGCCAATACGGCGTGGCCACGCTCGAACCCGAGACCGGCCGCAACGTCGAAGTCGCACTGCGTTGGCGTGAAGGCGCCAGTGAGTTTGGCCTCGTCGGTTACCGGAATCGCGTGAAAAACCTGATCGCGTTCGGTGCCGCCGGCCCTTGCAAGGACAAGTTTGGCTGCTACGGCAACACCTCACGCGCCGAGTTGCAAGGCCTCACGTTGAACGGCGCCCATCGCGTGGGCCTGCTGGCCTTGCGCGGCAGCATCGACTTCCAGGACCCGCGGGACCAACAAACTGGGAATGTTCTTGCGCGGCGCGCGAAACGCCACGCGACGCTCGGTGCCGATTACGCGATTGCCGGCTGGTCGCTCGGTGGCGAAACACGAGTGTCCGGGCGTCGCTTCGAAGATGCGGCGAACAAGGTCGCGTTGGGCGGCTATACGCTATTCAACCTGTATGCGAGTCGCCGCATCGGCCGCGACTGGACGGTGCTGGCACGAGTGGACAACCTGGCGGACAAGAATTACCAGCTCGCCAACACGTATGCGACGCCAGGCCGCGCGTTTTTTGTCAGCTTGAAGTGGGCGCCCCTTTGAGCGAACGAGCGCTCAACGTCGCGGCAATCGAGATCGGTGGCGGCCCCGAGCGCATCGTCTGCCTGACCGAAGAGGCCACGGAATGGCTGTATCTGCTCGGCGAGCAACACCGCATCGTCGGCATCTCCGGCTACACCGTGCGGCCGAAAATCGCGCGGCAGGAAAAGCCGAAGGTCAGTGCGTTTCTGACCGCCAAGATCGACCAAATCCTGCAGTTGGAGCCGGATTGCGTGTTCGGCTTTTCCGATTTGCAGGCGCCGATTGCGGCGGAACTGATCGGCAAAGGCGTGCCGGTCACGATCTTTAACCAGCGCAGCGTGGCAGAAATTTTTTCCATGTTGCATCAAGTCGCTGCGATGGTCGGCGCAGCCGATCGCGGCGCGGCGCTGCTGACCGCGATGCGCGATGAACTGCTGGCGATCGAGCACGCCGCAGCTGCGTTGCCGCGCCGCCCGCGCATCTATTTCGAGGAATGGGATGAGCCGCCGATCAGCGCAATCCGCTGGGTATCGGAGTTGATCGCCATTGCCGGCGGCGACGATTGCTTCCCCGAACTGGGCCGCATGCCGATGGGCAAGGACCGCATCATCGCGGACCCGGCCGAGATCATTCGGCGCAACCCGGACATCGTGATCGGATCGTGGTGCGGCAAGAAATTCCGGCCTGAGAAAGTCGCTGCGCGCCCCGGCTTCGGCGAAGTGACCGCGGTGCGCAACGGTGCGTTGTTCGAGATCAAGTCGGCCGACATCCTGCAGCCTGGCCCGGCGGCCCTGACCGACGGCGTGCGCCAGTTGCACCGGATCGTGCTGGATTGGGCGGTACAGCATGGCGGAGCGACCGATGGTTCGAGGCAGCGACGCTGAAGCCGGTAGCGGTCGTCAAGCCATAAAAATAATGAAAAAATGGTCTGAGTCGCTCGCCGTTGCTTCGTTATTAGCTACTAAAAATATAGCTAAAAGTGGCGGTTGGATGGATGGATCCACCACGGCGGTACACGGCGAGCGACCTGCGATTCGTTTCGCCGCCCGCTGCAAGACACGGCGCGCCCAGGCAGACGTGCTGCCCAGATGCACTGCAGCTCACCGGCTGCAGGATGCGGCGTGCGTGGTTGGGCGCCATCGGTTTGAAGTGACCCGCACAGCGGCACTGGACGGCTTGTGCGCGAACTGATTCTCGGTGGCCAGAAAAGCGGCAAGTCGCGTGCGGCCGAGGCGCGCGCGCAGGGATGGCTTGCCACGCCGGGTCACCAAGCGGTGTTGCTTGCGACCGCCGAAGCGGGAGACGACGAAATGGTCGCGCGCATCGAACGTCATCGCCGGGAACGTGCTCTGCGCGTGCCCGCCTTGCGCACGGTCGAAGCAAGTGGCGATCTTGCATCGGCCATTGGTATCCAGGGCGCAAACCACACCCTGCTCGTGATCGACTGCCTGACGCTGTGGTTAACCCAACGCCTGATGCCCTTCGAGGGATCGCCAGTGGCCGATCTGGAAGCCCAGACGAATGCGCTGATCGCTGCCATCACCGATGCCGCCGGCCCCGTGGTGCTGGTCTCCAACGAAATCGCGCTGGGCGTGGTGCCCATGCAAGCCGACACACGCCGCTTCGTCGACACGCTCGGCCTGCTGCACCAGCGCATAGCGGCCGTCTGCGAACGTGTGACCTTGCTGGTCGCGGGATGTGAACTGGTCGTGAAAGGATCCCCCTGATGGCGCGCCGACAAGTTAGACGCTGGCGGGTCGCCTTCCGCGCATGGGCACGGTTCGCGGCCAGTTTCTCTGCAATCGCGACGCTGACCGCAGCGGCCGTTGCCGCCACCGCGCCGTCCATCTCGATCACCGACGACCGTGGCGTCACCGTTCAATTCACACAGCCGCCGCAACGCATCGTCACGCTGCTGCCGTCGTTGACTGAGTCCGTCTGTGAACTGGACGCGTGCGGCCGCATCGTTGGCACCGATCGTTTTTCCAACTGGCCGCAGTCGGTGCAAGTCCTGCCCAAACTCGGCGGGCTTGACGATGCGCAGGTCGAGCGTCTGTACGCGCTCAAGCCCGACGTGGTGCTTGCAGCCAAGTCCGCCCGCGTGCTCGACCGGCTCGAAGCGCTGGGGCTCAAGGTGCTCGCGCTCGAGTCGCAAAGTCTGTCCGATGTGCGGCGCACGGTGCGCACGGTGGCGACGCTGCTCGGCAGCCCGCCGGCCGGCGACCGGTTGCTCGCAAAAATCGATGTGGAGACGCAAACCGCTGCGGCCCGCATTCCGGCCGACTGGCGTGGGGCGCAGGTGTACTTCGAGATCTCGGCGACGCCGCATGCAGCCGGCGCGTCGTCGTTCATCGGCGAACTGTTGGGTCAACTGGGCCTCGGCAATGTGGTGCCGCCATCGCTCGGGCCCTTCCCAAAACTGAACCCCGAGTACGTGGTGCGCGCGAAGCCGGACCTGATCATGGCGTCCGTGCGCAACTTGGCTGGCATGTCGCAGCGGCCCGGTTGGGACACGATCCCTGCGTTGACGGCGGGCCAGGCGTGCGGGTTCGATGCGGCGCACTATGAATTGCTGATCCGACCCGGTCCGCGTCTCGGCGAAGCGGCGGCGGCGTTGGCCGACTGCGTGGCGGGGCTGCCTCCGCGCGGTGCCGCACGATGAGTGCGCTGCCGGTGCGAACTGAAGTAGAAGCGCAGCCGCTCGATGCAGCGCCGCACTGGACCGCCGCACGGCTGGCGTTCGCACTCGGCGCGGTCAGTCTTTTGCTGATCGCATTGGGCCTTGCCGCCGGCAGCGAAGGCTGGTCTTTTGCCTGGGTGCGGGATTGGGACTTGATCGCTGCGATTCGTGCGCCGCGCACGTTGGGCGCATTCGGTGCAGGCGCGTTGCTGGGGCTTGCTGGTGCGCTCGCGCAGGGGCTGTTTCGCAATCCGCTCGCCGATCCGTATCTGCTCGGCAGCGCCGCAGGCGCCGGCCTCGGCGTGGTGCTGACGATCTTTGCGGGCAGTCAGGCGGGGGTGAGCATCGGCCTGGCGAACGTCGGCTGGCTGATGCAGATCGGTCTGGTCGGTGCGGCGTTTGCAGGCGCGCTGATTGGTGTGACGCTGACCTTGTTGCTGGGCGGTGGTGCGTCGCGGCCACTGATCTTGCTGCTGGCTGGTGTCGTCGTCGGCGTGCTGCTGGCAGCGATCTCGGACCTCATGATGCTGTTGTCGCCTGAGGCGTTGCGCGGCAAACAGGCATTCCTGCTTGGCACCACCGGGTTTCTCGGCTGGACCAGCGTGGTCGTGCTCGGGGCAGCGCTCGCCGTGGCGGTCCCGATCGCGGTGCGCTTTGCGGGCGTGCTCGATGCGCTGGTGCTCGGCGAAGCCAGCGCCAGCAGCCTGGGCCTCGATCTGCCGAGGCTGCGCCTGATGCTGGTCGCACTGATGGCGCTCGCAACGGGGGTGGCGGTTGCGCAGGCCGGGCTGATCGCGTTTGTCGGGCTGGTCGCGCCGCATCTGGTGCGCCGCATGGTGACGGTGCGCCACGGCGCGTTGCTTGCCTTGTCGGCCCTGTCTGGCGGCCTGCTGCTGTTGGCGGCCGACGTGGCCGCACGCAGCGTGATCGCGCCGCAGGAATTGCCTGTGGGCGTGCTGACCGCCGTGGTCGGCGGCGGCTATCTGCTTGTGCTGCTGCGCCGCCGCGCGAAGGCCGAATATGTCTGATCACGCCGCCGTGTTGCAGGCCGAGCAGTTGAGCTTGCGACTCGGCGGGCGGCGCGTGGTAGACCAGGTTTCGGCCACTCTTTTCGCCGGCCAGTGGGTTGCCGTGGTCGGCCCCAACGGGGCTGGTAAAAGCAGTTTGCTGTCGCTGCTGGCGGGTCTGCGCCAACCGCACGAAGGCCAGGTGCGCCTGTGCGGGCGACCGATCACCGAATGGACCGCTGCCGAGCGCGCGCGCCGGATCGCGTGGCTTGCGCAGCAAGGCGAAGCCGAAGGGGAGATCGCTGCGCGCGATGTGGTGCGGCTCGGGCGGCTGCCGCATCACGGCTTGTTCGGCGTGCTGGGTCCGGCCGACGAGGCAGCAGTGGATGCTGCGATGGCCGAGACCGAATGCAGTGCGTTCGCACGCCGACGCTTGAGTCAGCTCTCCGGCGGCGAACGCCAACGCGTGCTGCTGGCGCGGGCATTGGCCGTACAGGCGTCGGTGTTGCTGCTGGACGAACCCACCGCGCATCTCGACGCGCCGCACCAGCGTGCGTTGCTGCGCAGCGTCGCGCGGCGCGCAGCCGGCGGTGCGGCGGTGGCCGTGGTGTTGCACGACCTGACGCTTGCATTGGCCGCCGACCGCGTCTGGCTGATGGACCAGGGCCGGTTGTTGATCGATGCGCCACCCGACGACCCAGCCCTGCACGCGGCGCTGATCGCGGTGTTTCAGCAAGCGGTCGCGATCGAGCGTCTGGAGCGCGAAGGGCGCGTGCATCACGTGGCGCGACCACGCATCTGAATAGAAGAAGGAACAAGTCATGCAGATCGAGGCCCCTGCGGTAGACCGCGACGTGGCGAAGCCCGATGGCGAGCGGCGCGGCCTGATGCTGGTGCACGCCGGCAACGGAAAAGGCAAGAGCACAGCTGCTTTCGGCCTGGCGATTCGTGCGCACGGACGTGGCAAGGCGGTGAAGATCTATTAGTTCATGAAGGTGCCTTCGGCGCGCTTCGGCGAACACCGTTTGTTCGAGCAGATCGGCATTCCGACCGAAGGTCTGGGGGACGGCTTTAGCTGGAAAAGCCGCGACCTTGAACATTCGGCGCAACTTGCCCGCGACGGCTGGGCGCGGGCAGAAGCGACCATTCAGGACGGCGAACACCTTCTGGTCGTGCTGGACGAGATCATGTATCCGCTGCGCTATGGCTGGCTGCCGCTGCAGCCGGTGCTGCAGACGCTGCGCGAGCAGCCACCGCATGTGCATGTGGTGCTGACCGGGCGCAATGCGCCGCCGGAGTTGATCGAGCAGGCCGATACCGTGACCGAGATGACAATGGTCAAGCACCACTTCAAGGCGGGCGTGCCGGCGCAACGGGGAATAGAAGATTAGCTCCACCCCAGACTTCGCTGCCTTCGGTCGGCTTTCGCCTTCCCCGCACCGAGGGGCGACGCCTGCGGCCTGGCGAAGCCAGCTCCGTGGCCCCTGCTGGCGAGCGGGCCTATCGCGGGACGGCGCTGTGTTTGATCGACTTCTAGCTTTCAACACATTTCGGCCCAAGTTGAGCGGTTTGGCCTCACGGATGTCGCGGTCTCGGATGTGCTTGGACGCGCCTCATAGTGATGTCGTAAATCCAGAACCGTGACAGTCCGACGCATCAACACGACAACTGCTTTGCCGCCTGTGGACCTGCGCGCGCCACGCATCGCATTGAGCTGGAGCGCGGGCAAGGATGGCTGTCTGGTGTGGCTGCGCTTGCGCGACCAAGGGTTGGTGGTGAGCACGTTCGTGACGATGTGCGAGGAAGCGGGTGGCGCAAGCTTGTCGCATGCGTTGCCGCGGGCCTGGCTGGCAGCGCAGGCAGCCGCCTGCGGCGTGGCCTGGTGCGCGGTGGATGTGCCGCGCAGCAGTCCAGGAAGCTATGCGGCTGCGTTCGATGCCGCACTGGCGGAGTTGCGGCAAGGCGGCCACACGCACATGGCATTCGGCGACATCGACCTGACAGCCCATCGCGACTGGATCGCGCCGCGTTGTGAAGCGGCGGGGCTTGTGCCGCTGTTTCCGCTTTGGGGCGAACGCCGTTCGGCCGTGGCCAATGAGGTCATTGCGCGCGGCATTCAGGCACAGATCGTTGCGCTCGATACGGGCCGGCTGGATGTGGGTTTCTGCGGCGCTGCCTACGACCAGACCTTGCTTGATCAAGTGCCGGCCGATGTGTGCCCGTGCGGCGAAGACGGGGAGTTCCACACCGCCGTGACGTTCGCACCGGGCATGTCGCAAGCGGTGCCGTTGACGGTTCGCGGCGTCGAGCTGGTGGATGCGCAGCCGCCGCTGGCGCCAACGCACATCGCGCGGCTGGTATTTGCTTGATGGCCGAGGTTCGAATGGGACTGCGCGAATGCCGCCGCAGCGCAGACGGCATGCAGCGATGAACGTGGCAAGCTGGCCCGACTGGCAAACGCTTGCGGCACCGCCCACAGCAATCGCACTGGCGTTGGCGGTTGACCGATGGTTCGGTGAGCCGCCTGTGCGTTGGCATCCGGTGGTCTGGATGGGCAGGTGCTTGAACCTTTTCGGGCCGCCTTTGATTCGCCTGCAGCCCGAGACGGCCTTCGTCGGTGGTGCAGCGGCCTGGCTCGTCGGCGCCGCTGCAGTCGGCCTGATCGCGGTGGGTGCTGATCGCGTACTCAGCGAACTGCCGCTGCCGTTGAAGGTGCTCGGCGTGGGCCTTCTTCTCAAGCCGATGCTGTCCTGGCAGATGCTGCGCGACGAGGTGGCGGCGGTCGAGTCCGCGTTGACAACGTCGGTTGAAGCAGGGCGTGCCCAGCTGCAACGGCTGGTCAGCCGCGATGTGTGGCAGCTTGATGCCGAGCAGGTGCGCGAAAGCGCGCTGGAGTCGCTGGCTGAGAATCTCAACGACTCGCAGTGGTTCTCGCCGAACAAGGCGTTGGACACAACGGGCGTGCACGCGCGCTACTTGCTGGCGCCGCGTGATCTGACGCAGGGGCGCGTCGATGCGATGCTGCGGCTGTCGCCAAGCTGGGTGCTGTCGGCCGAAGGCGTGGCGTTGCTTGGTGCCTGGGCCGATCCCGCGATGCAGACCTGGCTGCGCGCAAGCATCGACACGTTGATCTGTTGGGAGCACTGCCAACGCAAGACGCTGGACGCCCTCGGCTGGCGGCAGCAAGCCAGCGTGACGCCGTTCTGGCTGGTGCGCCCGCCGCAGCAAGGCGACGTGCTTGCCCAGCGCCTGATTCGCCTGCGCGAGCGAGGCATCAAGCTGCGCGATGCGACTTCACTCGGCTGCCCCGGCTGGCTGCGCGTCAGCGTCCAATCGCCTGAAGCGCAGCAGGCCTTGGTCGATGCATGGCGGCGTGCCGGGCAGGGCACTGCATGACTGCGAAGGCCGTAATGGTGCTGGGCACCACCAGCGGTGCGGGCAAGAGCTGGCTTGCGACCGCCCTGTGTCGCTGGTATGCGCGCCAGGGCCTGCGCGTCGCGCCGTTCAAGGCGCAGAACATGAGCAACAACGCGCGCGTGGTGCCGGGCCCGGACGGCCGCTTCGGTGAGATCGGCAGCGCGCAGTACTTTCAGGCGCTGGCCGCTGGCGTGCCGGCTGAAGTGCGCATGAACCCGGTGCTGTTAAAGCCTGAGCGCGATACGGCGAGCCAGGTCGTTGTGTGGGGTGAAGTGCGGCCCGATCTGTACCGCGTGCCGTGGCGCGAACGCAGCGCGCTGCTGTGGCCGCACGCCCAGTCTGCATTGCAGGCGTTGATCGAAGAAAACGATGTGGTCGTCATCGAAGGCGCCGGCTCTCCTGCCGAGATCAATCTGCAAGCCAGTGACTACGTGAATCTGCGCACCGCGGCAGCGGCCCGTGCCAGCTGCTTGCTAGTCAACGATGCGAGCAGCGGCGGCGCGGCAGCGCACCTGTACGGTACCCAGCAACTGCTGCCGGGCGACGTGCGCGCGTTGCTGCGCGGCTTCGTCTTGAACCGTTGCAGCGGTGACCTCACACGCTTCATGCCCGATGCCGCGCGGTTGCAGGCGTTGACTGGTGTGCCCACGCTCGCGATGCTGCCGATGTGGCACGGCCACGGCCTGCCGGAAGAAGACGGGGTGTTCGATGCGGCGCGGGGCACAGCGGGCGCGGGTCTGCGCATCGCGGTGGTGGCGTATCCGCGGATCAGCAATCTCGATGAGTTCCAGCCACTGAAAAATCTTCCCGGCGTGCAGCTGTGCTGGGCGCGCTCACCCGGTGACTTGCACGGTGCCGACTGGATCATGCTGCCCGGCTCCAAACACACGAGCAGCGATCTTGCGTGGTTGCGCGCGCAGAGACTGGACCGCGCCGTTGCAGCCCATGCAGCACGCGGCGGCGCAGTGCTTGGCATCTGCGGCGGCCTGCAGATGCTGGGCGCCGCGCTGATGGATCCGCATGGTATCGACGGCAACGCGCCGGGCCTGGGGTTGCTGGCGTTGTCGACGACTTATCAGCAACACAAGGCGGTGCGGCATCAGCAGGTGAAGTTTGACACGTTCAACCCTTCAAGCGGGCCTTGGAACGCGCTCTCCGGTGTCACGCTGCGTGGCTATGAAATTCACCACGGCGAGACGATTGCGGATACGGCATCGGCGTCAGGTGATCACGTCACGCCTGTGATTGGCGATGGTCTTGGTTGGCGCATCGGTGGAGGCAACGTGCTCGGCATCTATCTGCATGGGTTGTTTGAAGAGCCTGCCGTGCTGCACGCGCTGTTCGGTGCGGCAGTGCCGACGTTGGACACGGTGTTCGACGGGCTGGCCGACTGCATCGACCGACATTTCGCGCCCGGTGCGCTGCGTCGTTTGTTGAAATGAATTGTTCAGGGCAGCCGCATGCAGTGAAACGCAACCGTCTCGTAGGGAAAGGTGACGGTCTCACGCGCGCGCAAATCGGGATGGGTCGCGATCAGCGTTTCGAGGCTTTCGCGCACAGCCACATTGTCAGACGGCGGCAGCGCGGCGATGAAGCTGACCGACATGAAGCGGTCGACGATCACCTGCTGCGGCGTGCCGATGTGCTGGTAGCGCAAGTGGATCTCGACCAGCGGCCCAAAGCCGGCGTGCGGGAAGGGCTTGCGCCAGTCGCCTTTATAAAACCGCGGCGCATCGCCTTCGTGCGGCGTGACGATGCGCGTGAGTTGTGCAACCCAATCGACCGAGTCGTCGCGCACGTTCCAGACCAGCCCAAGCGATGCATCAGGCTTGAGCAGACGGTGGAACTCACCCAGCACATCGCGCGTCGCAAACCAGTGAAACGCCTGCGCGCAGACGATCGCATCGAGCGATGCACCAGGCAGTGGCACCTGTTGCGCAGTGCCCGCGAGCGCTTGCACGGTCGGCAGCTCTGCTTCGAGTTGCACGCGCATTGCGTCAATTGGCTCGACGGCAATCACGTTCGCGCCGGTCGCGAGCAGCCACCGGGTGAATTTGCCGGTGCCAGCGCCGATGTCTGCCACTGTGCGACCCGGGCCGAGTCCGAGCGCGTCCGTCAACCAATCCGCACTGGCTGCGGGATAGTCCGGCCGGCCGCGCGCATAAGCCTGCGCTTCTTTTGTGAAACCCTGCTGCGCGGCGACGTGCACTTGCCCCATGACGTTTGAACTCCCGACGATCGATGCTTTTGATGATGCCGCATTGACGCACCGACTCCAGCATCTGCTCGACCAAAAAACCAAGCCGATCGGTGCATTGGGCCGGATCGAATCGCTGGCCCTGCAACTTGGGCGGATTTTCAACAGCGAGGCACCGCAGTTGCAGCAGCCGCAATTGGTCGTGTTCACCGCCGACCACGGGCTGGCCGCGCGGGGCGTGTCGGCCTATCCGAGCGATGTGACCTGGCAGATGGTCGAGAACTTCCTGGCCGGTGGCGCCGCCGTCAGCGCGCTGGCGCGCCAACACGGAATCGCATTGACTGTGGTCGATTGCGGCGTCCGGCATGACTTCGCGCCGCGGGCTGGACTCGTGGTGGCCAAGTCGTCGCACGGCAGTGCTGACTGCACCAGCGGCCCGGCGATGACGCACGAACAACGAGATGCGGCGCTTGCAGCAGGCGCCAGCTTGGTGCGCACGTTGCCCGGCAACGCGTTGCTGCTGGGCGAAATGGGCATCGGCAACACCTCGGCTGCCGCGCTGTTGATGGCGCGCCTTACGGGCCTGCCACTCGCCGATTGTGTGGGCCGGGGCACCGGTCTGGACGATCCGGGCCTTGCGCGAAAACGTGCGCTGCTTGAAGAAGCGCTCGCCCTGCATTTCGAAGCCGTGGCGCCGCTGGATGCACTGGCCGCATTGGGTGGACTGGAGATTGCCACGATGACCGGCGCGGTATTTGAAGCTGCGCACCAGCGCCGCGTGATCGTGGTCGACGGGTTCATCTCGACAGCGGCGGTCGCGGTGGCCGCAGCTCTTGCACCGGCGGTGCTGGCCCGTTGCGTGTTCGCGCATTGTTCGGCTGAGAGCGGGCACGTACGCTGGCTGCAATCGTTGGATGGGGAGCCACTGCTTGACCTGGGTCTGCGACTGGGCGAGGGCTCGGGCGCGGCGCTGGCGTGGCCGCTGCTTGAATCGGCGTGTCGTGTGCTGCGGGAAATGGCAAGTTTCGAGTCTGCCGGTGTGAGCGAAAAATCGCCTTGACCATTTGGCCAACCGTGCTGCACGAAGTGCGAATGTTTTTCATCGCGCTGCAGTTCCTCACGCGCGTGCCGGTGCCAGCATGGGTCGGCGTCGGGTTCGAGCCGGGCTGGCTTAACCGCTGCGTCGTGCACTTTCCGCTGGTTGGCGCATTGGTCGGCGCAGCAGGCGCCTGCGTGCTCTGGGCCGCGAGTGGCTGGGCTTCGCCGCTGGTGGCAGCACTGCTCACCGTGATTGCTACCGTCTGCGCCACCGGCGCGTTTCATGAAGACGGTCTGGCCGATACGTTCGATGCACTCGGCGGCCATGTGCAGCGCGAACGGGCGCTTGAAATCATGAAGGATTCCCGCATCGGCACCTACGGCTCGGCGGCATTGGGGCTGTCGCTCGCGCTGCGCGTGGCGTTGCTGGCCGAGCTGGTGCAGGCCGACCCGATCACTGCCGCGCTGGCATTGGTCGCTGCGCATGTGCTCGGCCGTGCTGGGGCGGTCGTGCTGATGTCGTGGCTGCCGTATGCGGGCGACGTCGCACACGCCAAAGCCAAGCCGCTCGCGGTGGCGGTGCCATGGCGTCTGGCGGTCGTTGCATCGATCTGCGCGGGGCTGCTTTGGATCGCAGTGGTTGCGATGGCCGTTGCTGCGACTCCAGCACTGGACAGCACGTGGATAAGAGCCTGGGCGGTCGCGGTAATTGCCAGTGTCGTGGTGGTGCTTTTGATGCGCCAGTGGCTGTGGGCGCGGCTTGGCGGCTACACCGGCGATGGGTTGGGCGCGACCGAGCAGCTCATCGAAGTCGCGGTGCTGCTGGTGTTGTGCGTTGGTTGAGCAAGCGCGAACGCTGCCGGCACCGGTTGTTTGGGCGTGGCGGCATCCGCGGGCCGAGGGCGCCGATGGCCGCTGCATCGGCATCACCGATCTGCGGGTGGATGCGCGGCGCGCCAAGCGACTGGCCCGGCGCATTCAGGCTGCCGCGCGCCGATACGCATTGCCCCAGGTTGTGTACACCTCGCCGCTGCAACGCGGCGCGGCGGTCGGCCGCTGGTTGCGGCGCTGGGGCTGGGTTCATGTGATCGATAGCGCGCTGCTTGAGATGGATTTCGGCGCGTGGGACGGGCAGCGGTGGGCAGACATACCGAAGGCGGAAGTGGACGCGTGGTGTGCCGCATTTACATGCACAGCGCCTGGTGGCGGCGAGACGCTGGCTGGCGTGCTGAACCGGGCGGCGCGCTGGCAGCCGTCCGGCGCAGGGCAGCGGCCGGCGTTGATGGTGGCACATGCGGGCTGGATGCTCGCCCGCCTTTGGCGGCACGAGCAGGAAGACCGCTTGCCAAGTGCGGCCGACTGGCCAGTGCCGCCAGCGCACGGGGTGTGCTGGTTGTTGCCGGGGGTACCCTTTGCCGCAAGCGATCGACCGTCCGAATGCTTGCCGGGTGACGGTCTGGCGTCGTCAGACGGCTTCGATGGGTCCGCACGCCGCCTCATTTGAACTTTGCTGACCGTGCCGGCTCGATCGGCAAGAATTTTTGAAACCCGAAGGAATAGATGATCGATCCCAGACCAAGCGCCCATTGCATCATGGTGCTGGGCACCGGCCGCGGCGCCGGCGTGAGCTGGCTCGTGACGGCGTTGTGCCGCTGGTATGCACGCCAGGGCCTTCGCGTCGCGCCGTTCAAGGCGCAGTACGCGGGCGAAGACCAGCGCACCGTGGACGCCGGCCAGATCGGGCCGGATCAGTATCTGCAGGCACTGGCCGCGCGCGCCAAACCCGATGTGCGCATGAATCCGGTGCTGATGCACAGCGAACCGGATGGGTCTTGTGAAGTCACGCTGCTGGGCGAGGTGCAAGCGGAGCTAACCAAAGCATCACCGCACGAGCGCGATCAGGCGCTGTGGCCGCAGATGGTCGGCGCGCTGGATGCCTTGCGCGCAGCGTACGACGTGCTCGTGATCGACGGCGGCAGCGCGCCGGCCGACAACACCGCAGCCGCCCGTGCCGATCTGGCCCTTGCGGAACATGCCGACGCCCGCGTTTTGTTGATCGCCGACATCGACCGTGGCGGCGCATTCGCGCATTTGTACGGCACTTGGATGCTGCTGGACGCATCGCAGCGCCTTAGGATCGCTGGCTTCGTGCTCAACCGGTTTCGCGGTGATGCAGGGCTGCTTGCGCCGGCTCCGGCTTTGCTGCAAGAACGCACTGGCGTGCCGACGGTGGCCACCATTCCGATGCGCCATGCAGACCGTCTCTACACCGAGCGAGGCGAGTTTGAGGCGACTGGCAGTAGCGCGCCTGATGCGCGCATCACTGTGGCCATCCTGCGCGGTCCGAATGTCGGCAACACGGATGAATTCCGGCCGCTGCAACGCATTCCTGATCTGTGCGTGATCTGGGCTGAGCGACCGGATGATCTGACAGCCGTCGACTGGATCGTGTTGCCCGGCTCGACCGACACGACCGGGGACCTCGCCTGGATGCGTGCCGGCGGGCTGGACCGCGCGATTTGCGCGCATGCAGCGGCTGGCGGCGCGGTGCTGGGCATTTGCGCGGGACTGCAGTTGCTCGGCGAAGCATTGACCGACCCCGAGCACATCGACGGCAACGCCGCCGGCCTCGGGCTGCTGCCACTGGTCACACGTTTCGAGCCGCAGGAGAAGATGGAGCGTACGCAAACCACTTTCGGACAGCTCCACGGTGCGTGGCAGGCGCTGTCCGGGCTCGCGGTGGAGGGCTATCAGGTACACCACGGCCAGACCGACTGGGCGCAGGTGGCGCAACACCCGGCGATGGCGGCGGCCGGCGACGTCGCGCGGCCCGTGCTGCCCGGCAACCTGGGGTGGCAAAACGGTGCGGGCAACGTGCTGGGCACCTACCTGCACGGTCTGTTTGAAGATGCCGAGGTGATACGGGCCCTGTTCGGCGCGGCCACACCGACGCTGGACGGTGCGTTCGATCGACTGGCCGACTGCATCGACGAAACGTTTGTGTCGGGTGTGTTGCAGACAATGAGCAGGTCGCCAGATTGAGGCTCGAAGATCCGGCCCGATTCGAACTGCAGGGTGATCGATCAAACACCGCTCAGGCGCTGGCTGGTCGTCTGTACTTTGCTATTGTTTATATAGTGGATTCGCTGGATTCCCGGTGAGTACCTCATCGGTCAGAAGCTAAAATCGCATTGGCTCAAGCTGGCGCCTGACTAGGCAGATCGCTTTGTCGACTTCGTCAACATCCATGGCGATGACGCCAGTGATGGCGCACTGGCAAACGCACTGATCACCGCGTTGGGTAGGGGCTGCTGCGTGTTCGGTCGCCTCAGCAACGCTTAAGCCTTTTTTGATGTCGCACCTGCAGCTCTTTTCATTCCCGTCTCCACTCTTGCCCTCTGCCCATTCATGACTTTGCTCGTCGACTCTTTCTGGCGTGCCACCGAGCAGACTTTTCAGCCCAAGGTGCTCGGCTTGTCGCTGTTGCCGTTGGTTTTGATGACGGCGCTGGCCATCGGCCTTGGCTACTTTTTTTGGGACGCCGCGGTGCAATGGATGACGGGCGTGATCGACGGTTGGCCGTGGCTCGCGTCGGTGTGGGGCTGGCTCGACAGGAGCAGCACGGGCGGCACCGTGCACGCATGGGTGGCCCCCGTGTTGCTGCTGCTCCTTGCAGTGCCGGTGGTGGTGCTCGCCATGCTGACGATGGTGGCCACCATGATGACGCCTACGCTGGTCGCGATGGTCGGGCGCGTACGGTTTCCGCAGCTTGAGAAGAAGAAAGGCGGCGGTCTGGTTGCCAGCGTCTGGTGGTCCGTCAGCGCAACCGCGATTGCGCTGGTGTTGCTGCTGCTGTCGATGCCGCTGTGGCTGATCCCGCCGCTGATCCTGTTTTTGCCGCCGCTGATCTGGGGCTGGCTGACTTACCGCGTAATGGCGTTCGATGCAATGGCCGAACATGCCAGCACCACCGAGCGCAAGGCGATCTTCAAGCGTCACCGCGCGTCGCTGCTGACGATCGGCATCATCAGTGGTTATCTGGGCGCGGCGCCCGCGGTTGTATGGGCTTCAGGTCTGCTGTTTGCGGCGGCGTTCTTTGTGCTGGTGCCGGTCGCGATCTGGATCTACACGCTGGTGTTCGCGTTCTCATCCCTCTGGTTTACGCATTACTGTCTGTCTGCGCTCGAACAGATGCGCGGGGGCGAAGCGCGTGTGTCTCGCACCGACGGCCTGGTGGTCTCAATGAATGAAAAAACAGGAAAGCGGCTCCGCGATGAATCCAGTTCCGTCGGCACCAGTGGCCTCCAGCAGTCTAACCCAACGCAGCGACACAGCGACTGAGGCGTTGCCCACGTTCGGTCTCATCATCGTCGGTGACGAAATCCTGTCGGGCAAGCGCGTCGACAAGCATCTGCCAAAGTTCATCGAGCTGCTCAGCGCACGCGGCATCCAGCTTGGCTGGGCCGAATACGTCGGCGACACGCGCACGCGCATCACGGCGACGCTGAAGCGCGCATTTGCATCCAGCGACGTCGTGTTCAGCACCGGCGGCATCGGTGCCACACCGGACGACCACACACGCCAGGCTGCAGCCGAGGCGCTTGGGCTCCCTTTGCGACTGCACGCAGATGCCAAGCGCCTGATCGAAGAGCGCATGCAGGAAGTTGCTGCCGAGCAGGGCGTGCCGTTCGAGGCCGATCGTGCCGACAACGTGCACCGGCTCAACATGGGCATGTTCCCAGACGCCGTGCGCATCATCCCGAATCCATACAACAAGATCCCCGGTTTCAGCGCCGAGGGTGCGGGCGGCGGAAGCGTGCACTTTGTGCCTGGCTTTCCGGTGATGGCCTGGCCGATGATGGAATGGGTGCTCGACACCTACTGCAAGCAGTGGTTCCAGCTTGGCGCCTGGATCGAGCAATCGGTGATCGTCTACGGTTCGATGGAAGCAACTTTGACGCCGCTGATGGAAACGCTTGAAGCAGACCATCCGGGCGTGCGCGTGTTCAGCTTGCCGAGCGTTGATCATCCGCAGCATGGCCGCCATATCGAGTTGGGTCTGAAAGGGGCCCCGGACGCGGTTGCGGCTGCCTGGCCCGAGCTCTTGAGCGGACTTCGCTTGCTTGATGCCAAACTTGGCGCTGAGTTGGTGCGTCGCTGAGCGCACCGCAACTGTGCATTCCGAGAACGCACTACTTTGGTGCGGCGCGTCCGCAGTCCATGCCGTTGGCGGCTAAGCTCGGCAGCCGCGCGGTGTTCTTCAGGGCACAGGTTCCACGGCATAGAGGGTCGTGCGGGATGGCACAGAATCTGCATCCTGGTGCATGACGGCAGAACGACTGCGGATCTTGTCGTAGCGATCCAAATCCACTAGCTGGTGTGTTCAACCGCCCGACCGTTCCCCGTTATTTCAAAAGCTTTTTCCCCCAAACACAAACACAAGGAGCCACGAATGGCGAAGAGCGTTGCAGACGTGATGAGCATGGTGAAAGAAAACGACATCAAGTTCGTCGACTTTCGCTTCACCGATACGCGCGGTAAGGAACAGCACGTCACTGTGCCGGTATCGCACTTCGACGAGGACAAGTTTGCGTCGGGCCATGCGTTTGACGGTTCATCGATCGCCGGCTGGAAAGGCATCGAAGCATCCGACATGTTGTTGATGCCCGATCCGGACACCGCCAACGTCGATCCATTCTTCGAAGAGCCGACGCTGTTCCTGACCTGCGACGTAATGGAGCCGGGCGACGGCAAGGCCTACGACCGCGATCCGCGCTCCATCGCGAAACGCGCAGAGGCCTATCTGAAGGCGTCCGGCTTCGGCGACACCGCCTACTTCGGCCCGGAGCCGGAGTTCTTCGTGTTCGACAACGTGCAATGGAACACGGACATGCAGGGGGCCATGTTCAAGATCGACGAATATGAGGCGGCCTGGAATAGCGGCAAGAAGATGGAGCAGGGCAACAAAGGCCATCGCCCGACCACCAAGGGCGGCTATTTTCCGGTGCCGCCAGTCGACTCGATGCAGGACATGCGCGCCGAGATGTCGACGATCATCGAGTCGCTCGGCATCCCGGTCGAAGTGTTCCACCATGAAGTCGGCGGTGCGGGGCAAAACGAGATCGGCACCCGGTTTTCCACGCTGGTGCAACGCGCCGACTGGACCCAGGTGCTGAAGTACGTGGTCTGGAACGTGGCGCATGCTTACGGCAAGACCGCGACGTTCATGCCGAAGCCGGTGGTCGGTGACAACGGCAGCGGCATGCACGTGCACCAGTCGATCTGGAAGGACGGCAAGAACCTGTTCGCCGGTGACGGTTATGCAGGGCTGTCCGAGTTCGCGCTGCACTACGTGGGCGGCATCATCAAGCACGCGCGAGCGTTGAATGCGATCACGAACCCCGGCATCAACAGCTATCGCCGACTGGTTCCGCACTTCGAGGCGCCTGTCAAGCTCGCCTATTCGGCCAAGAACCGATCGGCGTCGATTCGCATCCCGTATGTGGCCAATCCCAAAGGTCGCCGCATTGAAGCGCGCTTCCCGGACCCGCTTGCGAACCCGTATCTGTGCTTCTCAGCGCTGATGATGGCAGGCCTGGACGGCGTGGAAAACAAGATCCACCCGGGCGAAGCCGCGACGAAAGATCTGTACCACCTGCCTCCGGAAGAAGATGCGCAGATCCCGACCGTTTGTCACAGCCTGGACCAGGCGCTCGACTATCTGGACCGCGAGCGCGCGTTCCTGACCAAGGGCGGTGTGTTCACTGACACGATGATCGATGCCTACATCGAGCTCAAGATGACGGAAGTCACACGCAGCCGCATGGCCACGCACCCGATCGAGTTCGAGATGTACTACTCACTGTGATGTCGAGGTCGTGACGGAACCAGGGGCAGCCGCGATGGGGCTGCGCTTGGCGTCACAGCACTGTGGCGAGACCGGGTGCCGATGCACAGGGCGTGCATCGGTGGCCGGTCTTTTTGCATCGCGCAGCGGATGCGGGATACTAGCCAGCCAAGTCTTATTTGCTCGACGCATCCTGTCGCAATCCACATGAAACCTGTTGTCCATGTGCTGGCCACCGCCCTGTTTTTTTCCTGCATCGCTGGTCCCGGCGTGGCGCAGTCCCGTATCTATCGATGCGGCAACGAATACACAAACAACCCGCCGTCCGGGCAGCAACGAAGCTGCACATTGGTGGAAGGGGGCAACGTCACCGTGATCGAAGGCACCCGGCCGCAGCCGAGTAGCCCGCCGCCCAGTGGGGGCTCATCGCGCGTGGTCACTGCGCCGGCTGCGTCGTCGGGCGCGCCGCCCCGCATCGACAACGCCGATCAGCGGGCTCGCGACAACGATGCACGCGTGATCCTCGAGTCAGAACTGCGCAAAGCCGAGTTGCGCCACACCGAGCTGGTCAAGGAATACAACAACGGCACGCCCGAGCGCATTGCGGGCGAGGTTGGCAACGATCTGCGCTACCAAACCCGCATTGCGGAGCTGAAAGCCGGCATCGACCGAGTGGACAGCGACCTCGCTGGTATTCGGCGCGAACTCGGGCGGGTGACACCGCGCTAGCAGCGCGCGGCACCTCACGCCGCTCCTTTCGCTGCATCCCAGCCACACCCGATGAAATTCGCAACGTGGCCACCACTGTGACAGTCAGCGCCGTCGCTTTGCCTGCACGTTTTGAAGCGTTCGATCTGCTTGCCACGCTGGTGGCGGTGGTGTCTGCAGACGGCCGCGTGCTGTACGCCAATGCAGCGCTCGAAGATGCGTTGGGCAGCTCGCGTCGCAGCATCGAGGGCTCCTTCGTGTTTGCGCATGTCACCGAACCGCACGAGTTGCGCCAGGCAATCGCTGGCGCGGCGGGCAACGCCTATTCAAGCCGACGCTATGACAGCTGGCTTGTGCGCCCGCACCAGGATCCGATGCCGGTGCATGTGATCGTTGCCCAAACCGACAACTCAGGTGAAGTGATTCTCGAACTGCTGCCGCAGGAACAGCAGTCGCGCAAGGACCGCGAAGACCGGCTGCAGGAGCAGGCGGGCGCGACCAAGGAGCTGATTCGCAACCTCGCACACGAGATCAAGAATCCGTTGGGCGGCATCCGCGGCGCCGCCCAACTGCTCGAGATGGAAATTGACAGTGCCGAGTTGACCGAATACACGCGCGTGATCATCCACGAAGCAGATCGGCTGCAGATCCTGGTGGATCGACTGCTTGCGCCGCACCGAAACCCGCATTTGGTCGGCGACGTGAACATTCACGAGGTCTGCGAACGTGTGCGTTCCGTCATCCTGGCCGAATACCCGTGCGGATTGACGGTGCAGCGCGATTACGACGTGTCGCTGCCCGAGTTTCGCGGCGACCGCGAGCAGTTGATCCAGGCGCTGCTCAACGTGGTGCAAAACGCAGCCTATGCGCTGGCCGACCGGGTCGCCGTCGGCGACGCACACATCGTGTTGCGCACACGCGTTGCGCGGCAGGAAACCTTTGGCCAGCAGCGCTACCGATTGGCACTGGAATTGCATGTCATCGACAACGGGCCTGGTGTGCCGGATGCCATTCGAGACCGATTGTTTTTTCCTCTGGTTTCCGGCCGGGCAGGGGGTTCAGGGCTGGGGCTTACGCTGGCACAGACTTTTTTGCAGCAGCACGACGGCCTGATTGCGTGCGACAGCGTGCCGGGACGCACCGACTTCAAGCTGCTGATCCCGCTGCCTTGATCCGGACACAACGGCGTGGGTCGGTAACGGCTGCGTCTTGGATCGAGCGATGTGACCACGGTCTGGCGTGCAAACGGCGCGGCCACAGGAAATCAAGCGAGGAAGCTGAGCGATGAAATCTATCTGGATCGTGGACGATGACCCATCGATCCGCTTCGTGCTGGAGAAAGCCTTGCAGCGCGAGCAGTTGCCCACGCGCAGCTTTGCCAGCGCAAGCGAGGTGTTGAATGCGCTGGCCGATACCGATTCGGCCGAGGCAGGCGGCCCCCAAGTGCTGGTCAGCGACATCCGGATGCCGGGCGAATCGGGCCTTGCGTTGCTGGAGACAATCCAGCGCAGCCATCCCACCTTGCCGGTCATCATCATGACGGCGTACTCGGACCTTGACAGCGCGGTCTCGGCTTTTCAGGGCGGCGCGTTCGAGTATCTGCCCAAGCCGTTCGATGTGCCGAAAGCGGTCGAACTGATCCGTCGCGCGATGGAAGAACGCCAGCGCGAAGAGGTGACCGACGAGCAAGTCGCCGATGCGCCCGAGATGCTTGGCCAGGCTCCCGCGATGCAGGATGTGTTTCGCGCGATCGGCCGCTTGTCGCAGAGCAACGTCACCGTCATGATCACCGGCGAATCCGGCTCAGGCAAAGAGCTTGTCGCCCGTGCGCTGCACCGACATTCGCCGCGCAAAAACGGGCCATTTGTCGCGATCAATACGGCGGCGATTCCGAAAGACCTGCTTGAGTCCGAGCTGTTCGGGCACGAGCGCGGTGCGTTCACCGGCGCGCAGGCGATGCGGCGCGGCCGCTTCGAGCAGGCCGATGGCGGCACGCTGTTTCTGGATGAGATCGGCGACATGCCCGCCGAATTGCAAACCCGCTTGCTGCGGGTGCTGTCGGACGGGCATTTCTACCGCGTCGGGGGCCACAACCCGGTGAAGACGAACGTGCGCATCATTGCTGCCACCCATCAAAACCTGGAGCAGCGCGTGCTCGAAGGGGTCTTTCGCGAAGACCTGTTTCACCGACTCAACGTGATCCGGTTGCGACTGCCAGCGCTGCGCGAACGGCGTGAGGACATCGCCATGCTGACTCGGCACTTTCTGCTGCAAAGTGCGCGCCAGCTCGATGTGGAGCCCAAGCGCATCAGCGACGCGGCGCTTGCACAACTCGATCGGTTTCGGTTCCCGGGCAACGTGCGGCAGCTGGAAAACACGTGTCACTGGTTGACCGTGATGGCGCCGTCGCAAGTGATCGAAACGAAAGATCTGCCGCCGGAGATCGCCGCTGCTGTGCCGTCGCCTGCCGACGTGGTCGCTGTTGAACGGTTGGCAAGCGCAGCACAAATGTTGCCATCCCCGAGGGCGGCCGATGCCGTGAACGGGCACCTCGCGACGCCGGGAGCGCAAGTCGGTGCATCGCCCGATCCGGCCGACTCACCGGTGTCGCCCGGTCCAACGCCGGACCTGTCCCCAGCGGTCGAATGGATCGCACAGGGCAGCGTCGCAGTCGTCGATGCCGCTTGGGAGAAGGGGCTCGAAGCCGAAACGCGGGCGTTGCTTGCGGACGGCCAGCACGACATCTGGGAGTTGCTCTCGCGGCGCTTCGAAGCGCGGCTGATCCAGGCTGCGTTGTTCAGCACGCGCGGACGCCGCATCGAAGCCGCGCACAAGCTGGGCATCGGGCGCAACACGATCACACGCAAGATTCAGGAGCTCGGCTTGGAGTAGTTTGCGTGCGCAGGTCGTGCCGGCTTATGCTCGTGCGACCATGAAGCTGTACAACTACTTCCGATCATCCGCCTCGTTTCGGGTCCGCATCGCGCTGGCCATCAAGGGACTTGATTACTCGTACCTGCCCGTGCACCTGGCGCGCGGGGACCACAAGGCGCCCGAGTTTGCTGCGCTGGCTGCCGAACGCCTGGTGCCGCTGTTCGAAGACGACGACGGCAGTCGGCTGTCCCAATCGATGGCGATCATCGAATACCTCGACGAAACCCATCCGGCGCCGCCGCTGTTGCCAGCCGACCCCATGAGTCGCGCCCGTGTGCGGGCCCTTTCCCAATCAATCGCTTGCGAGATTCATCCGCTCAACAACTTGCGCGTGCTGAAGTATCTGGGGCGTGAGCTGAAAATAGACGAGGACGCGAGAAACACCTGGTACCGCCACTGGTGTCGCGATGGCCTGGAATCATTCGAGCGTCAATTGATCGCGCTTGCGCCCGACGACCGGTTCTGCTGGGGCGACACGCCGACGCTGGCCGATTGCTGCTTAGTTCCCCAGATCTTCAATGCAGAGCGCTTCAACGCCGATCTGAGCGGCTTGCCGCGCACCCTGCACGCTTTCGACGAATGCATGAAGCATCCTGCGTTCATCGCAGCGCAGCCTTCGGCATGTCCGGACTTCGAGGCTTGAGCACAAGCAGCGACATAAACACGGATGTGACGGCTGACCCGGAGGGCTGGCTGAAGCCGCAGTGGCCCGCACCGGCCGCAGTGAAGGCGATTTGCACTACACGGCTCGGTGGCCAGTCTCAACCGCCGTTCGACGAGTTGAATCTTGCGCTGCACGTCGGTGACCGTGCGGATCACGTGCACCTGAACCGGACACGACTGCAAGCAGCCATCGGCGCCCGCCCCGTGTTTTTGGAGCAGGTGCACGGCGTCGCGCATGCACCCATTGCGCTGGATTCGCAAGACGGACTGCGGGCAGATGCGAGCAGCACGACGTCGACGCATCTGGCGTGCACGATCATGGTGGCCGACTGTCTGCCAGTGTTGCTGTGCGATGCGCGAGGCCAGCGTGTTGCCGCCGCCCACGCAGGCTGGCGCGGACTTGCCGCGGGCGTGCTCGAAGCAGCGGTGTTGTGCTTTGACGGACCGCACGCAGATTCTAAGCCGTATGCAAATGAGCTGATTGCCTGGCTCGGCCCGTGCATTGGCCCCCAGGCATTTGAAGTCGGCCCGGACGTGCGGCACGCGTTTGTCAGGCACGCCCCCGCTGCTGCGTCGTTTTTCAGCCCCTGCGGGCCAGGCAAATGGCTCGCCGATCTGGCGGGACTTGCGCGACAACGGCTGCATGCGCTGGGGTTGCAGGAGATTCACGGCAACGACGGCAGCGCGTCCTGGTGCACGGTCGGCAACCCCTCACGGTTTTTCTCGCACCGGCGCGACGGCGTCGGCGGTGGCGGCACCGGTCGCCTCGCCGCCTGCGTCTGGCGCATCGATTGACGCTGCCTGGCCAAGCCCCGGCGCTTGCTCCGCAGCCTTGCGCGCACGGCGTCGGCGTGGCGCATCAAGCAGATAGGCAATCAGCCCGACGGGCAACAACCCGTACAGCACGAACGTGAACATTGCGCCGAGCACGGTGCCGTTGGCGGCCGTGGCTTCAGCAGCCGCCATCATGACAGCCACATAAAGCCAGCCGATCAACACCAGATACATGACACGATCATCGCCCGGAAGCACCACTGCGTGTGAATTGGAGCACCTGCAAAGCTGGGCTACAGTAGGGTCATGTGGGGCCGGTCTGCTCCATGCGCCAACCGGGCCGGTTCAGGCCCGCCGGTGACAAGCGACAGGAGACACGCACCAATGAACACGAATTCGGTCAAACCATGGAAACAGGGGGCTGAGCAGTTCCAGTCCTTTCAGCAAGCGTTAGGGCAGGGTTTCGCGCAAGCGATGGAAGCGTTCAAGGGCCTGGACGTGAGCGGTATGGGGCCCGGCCTGCCGCACGCAGCGGCGCAATTGCCCAGGATCACGTTCGTTCCCGCCAAGCTTCAAGAAGTGCAGCAGACTTATCTGCGCGAATCGGCTGAGCTGTGGAACACCTCGCTAACCGGCACGTTGAAGCCCAACGACAAACGATTTGCCGCCAAGGCCTGGAGCGAGAACAAGTTGGCCGCATTCACGGCTGGCGCTTACCTGCTCAATGCCCGCACCCTGCTGTCGCTGGTCGAGGCGACCGACTGCGAACTGAAGGTCAAGAACCGCTTGCGCTTTGCGATCGACCAGTGGATTGCTGCGTCGGCACCTAGCAACTTTCTTGCGTTGAATCCCGATGCGCAAATGAAGGCGGTCGAATCCAAAGGTGAGAGCATCGCCAATGGCGTGAAAAATCTGATTCACGACATCCAGCAAGGCCATGTGTCGATGACCGACATGAAGCAGTTTGAAGTCGGCCGCAACGTCGCGACGACCGAAGGCGCCGTGGTGTTTGAGAACGATGTGTTTCAGTTGATTGAATACAAGCCGAGCACGGCCAAAGTGCATGAGCGGCCGTTTTTGATGGTGCCGCCCTGCATCAACAAGTTCTACATACTCGACTTGCAGCCAGAGAACTCGCTCGTCAAGTTCGCAGTGGATCAGGGCCACCACACGTTCCTAGTCAGTTGGCGCAATCCTGACAAGGCGATGGAGAACAAGACCTGGGACGATTACGTGGAAGACGGTGTGATCAAGGCCATCTCTGTGGTTCAGGATGTGACCGATGCCGACACGATCAACGCGTTGGGGTTTTGCGTCGGGGGCACGCTGACGACTTCAGCACTTGCGGTGTTGGCAGCGCGCAAGAAAAAGCCAGTTCACAGCTTGACCTTGCTGACCACGCTGCTCGATTTTTCCGACACCGGCATCATGGACGTCTTCATCGACGAACAGACGGTCAAGTACCGCGAGATGGAAATTGGCAATGGCGGTCTGTTGCAGGGCCAAAGCCTGGCATCCACATTCAGCTTTTTGCGGCCGAACGATCTGGTCTGGAGCTACGTCGTTGGCAATTATCTGAAAGGCGAAACGCCGCCAGCGTTTGATTTGCTCTACTGGAACAGCGACTCGACCAATTTGCCCGGTCCGTTCTACGCATGGTACCTGCGCAACACATACCTTGAGAACAACCTCGTTCAGCCCGGAAAAACGACGATTTGCGGTGAGGCAATCGACTTGAACCGCGTGGACTTGCCGGTCTACATCTACGGTTCACGCGAAGACCATATCGTGCCGATCGAAGGGGCATACCAGACCACTCACGTGCTGCCGGGCAAGAAGCGATTCGTGATGGGCGCGTCCGGCCATATTGCTGGCGTCATCAACCCGCCGGTGAAGAAGAAGCGCAACTACTGGACGCACGACGCACTGCCGGCCGCCATTGACGATTGGCTCGATGGCGCGACCGAACACCCGGGCAGTTGGTGGACCGACTGGGCTGGCTGGCTGAAGTCGCAGGGCGGCAAGCAGGTCGCAGCGCCCACGAAGTACGGCAAGGGAGCCAAGTACAAGGCCATCGAGCCAGCGCCGGGCCGGTATGTTAAAGCCAAGGCCAAGCCATCGAACGCAATGCACTTTCTGCAGGCGTGACGTCGCCGTTGCAGAGAAGCTGGGCAAGCTCAGGCTGAGCAACGGGCAGAAGCTCGAATCAACAACATATCAAAGGAGCAAACCATGGAAGACATCGTGATTGTGGCGGCCACGCGCACGCCGGTCGGCAAATTCGGCGGAAGCCTGGCCAAGATTGCGGCCACCGAACTCGGCGCTGCGGTGCTGAAGGAGCTGCTGGTCCGCAGCAAACTGTCTGCCGACCAGATCGGCGAAGTGATCATGGGCCAAGTGCTGACTGCAGGCGCTGGCCAGAATCCGGCGCGCCAAGCGCTCATCAAAGGGGGGCTGGCCAAGCAGACACCGGCACTCACCATCAATGCGGTTTGCGGCTCTGGCTTGAAAGCCGTGATGCTCGCCGCGCAGGCGATCCAGACCGGCGACAGCGAGATCGTGATTGCGGGCGGCCAGGAAAACATGTCGATGTCGCCGCACGTGCTGCCGAACTCGCGCGACGGCCAGCGCATGGGCGACTGGAAGCTCGTCGACACGATGATCACGGATGGCTTGTTCGACGTGTACAACCGCTACCACATGGGCATCACGGCGGAGAACGTGGCGAAGAAGTTTGGCATCACGCGGGAGCAGCAAGACCAGCTGGCGCTGAACAGCCAGAAGAAAGCCGCGGCAGCACAGGACGCCGGCAAGTTCAAAGATGAGATCACCGCCATCGCCATTCCGCAACGCAAAGGCGATCCGGTGATGTTCGAGGCGGATGAGTTCTTGAATCGCAAGACGTCGGCCGACGTGCTGGCTGGGTTGAAGCCCGCATTTGACAAAGAAGGCGGCGTTACCGCAGGCAACGCATCGGGATTGAACGACGGCGCAGCCGGCGTGGTCGTGATGACGGCGAAGAAAGCGGCCTCGCTCGGGCTTAAGCCGTTGGGCCGCATTGCAAGCTATGCCACCGTTGGACTCGACCCAGCAATCATGGGGATGGGCCCGGTGCCCGCGTCGACCGAGGCCTTGCGCCGCGCTGGTTGGTCGGCCGCCGACCTCGATGTGCTGGAGATCAACGAGGCATTCGCCGCGCAAGCCTGCGCGGTCAACCAGGAGATGGGCTGGGATGTGGCCAAGGTCAATCCCAACGGCGGCGCGATTGCGATCGGGCACCCGATCGGTGCGTCCGGTTGCCGCATTCTGGTGACCTTGTTGTACGAAATGCAGCGGCAAAATGCGAAGAAGGGCATCGCTTCGCTTTGCATCGGCGGTGGCATGGGCGTGGCCATGACGATCGAACGCTGAAGTCGGCATTGCGCGGCAAGGGCATCGCCGCGCTCACACGCAGTCAGTCAATTTATCAAAATCATTACTACAGCAGGAGACAATCACATGGCACAACAACGCACCGCTTATGTAACCGGCGGCATGGGCGGCATCGGTACCGCAATCTGCCAGCGGCTGCACAAGGACGGTTTCAAAGTCATTGCCGGCTGCGGCCCCACACGCGATCACGCCAAATGGCTGGGCGAGCAGAAGGCGCAGGGCTACACGTTCTACGCTTCTGCTGGCAACGTCGGCGACTGGCAGTCGACGGTCGATGCGTTCACGACGGCGAAGGCAGAGCACGGCACCTTCGACGTGCTGGTGAACAACGCGGGCATCACGAAAGACCGCATGTTCATCAAGATGTCGCGGGAAGACTGGGACGCGGTGATCGAGACGAACCTGAACTCGATGTTCAACGTGACCAAGCAGGTGGTCGGCGACATGGTCGAAAAGGGCTGGGGCCGCATCATCAACATCTCATCCGTCAACGGTGAGAAAGGCCAGGCCGGGCAGACGAATTATTCGGCTGCGAAAGCCGGCATGCACGGATTTTCGATGGCGCTTGCGCAGGAGCTGGCGAGCAAAGGGGTGACGGTCAACACCGTGAGCCCGGGCTACATCGGGACCGATATGGTGAAGGCAATTCGCGAGGATGTGCTGACCAAGATCGTCGCAACCGTGCCGGTCAAGCGCTTGGGCGAGCCCAGCGAGATTGCATCGATCGTGGCCTGGCTCGCATCGGACGAAGGGGGTTATGCAACGGGCGCAGACTTCTCGGTGAACGGCGGCTTGCACATGGGCTGATCGCCAACCCATCGATTGACCACTGTTTCGGCTGTCGATGTGTTGAACGATTGATTCGACCCCGCTTCGGCGGGGTTTCATTTTGTCGGAGCAGCGCGGTGGGTATCCGTTCGCGACGGTCGGTGTGTTTCGTTCAAACCGTACGCTTGGCTCACAACGGGTGATGTGCGCAATGCGCTTCGGACGATCCGCGTTGCGTCAAAATCGCAGCATTCATGTCGAACGAAACGCCGTACCGTCCCCGCTTTTTTGCATTGATCCCCTGCGCTGGCAGCGGCAGCCGGGCTGGCACCCGCGCGCCCAAGCAGTACCACGTGCTGTTCGGCCAGCCAATGGTGCTGCACACGTTGGCGGCGTTTGCTGCCGTGCCGCGGATTGCGGACCTGCTGGTCGTGGTGTCGCCGCAAGACGAATCGTTCGAGGCGTTCAGCTCCCCATTCATTGTGGCCGACTGTGGTGGTGAGACGCGAGCGCAGAGCGTCATGAACGGGCTTGATCGCCTATTCGAACTGGGTGCCGATCGACGGGACTGGGTGCTCGTGCACGATGCCGCGCGCTGCCTGATTCTGCCTTCGCAGATCGAGGTGCTGATCGATGCGTGCGAACACGATCCGGTGGGAGGGCTGCTGGCGCATCGGCTCGCCGACACGCTGAAACACGCGACGCCCGAGGGTCGGGTTGCCAAAACGTTGGATCGAAGCGGCAAATGGCTGGCTCAGACGCCCCAGATGTTCCGGCTGGGCGCGCTGCTGGATGCATTGCAGCAAGGCGGTAGCCGGGTGACCGATGAGGCCGCTGCGATGGAAGCGGCCGGTCATGCGCCGCTGTTGGTGGCCGGCAGCGCACAGAATTTCAAGGTGACGTTTCCAGAAGACTTCGCGTTGGCCGAGGCGATCCTGAGGAGCCGCGCCGCATGAGCGTGGGTTTTCGCATCGGTGAAGGCTGGGACATCCATGCACTGGTGCCGGGCCGCAGGCTGGTGATCGGCGGTGTGGAGATCGCGCATCGCACCGGGCTGCTTGGGCATTCGGATGCCGATGTATTGCTGCACGCGATCATCGATTCGTTGCTGGGTGCTGCAGCGCTGGGTGACATCGGCCAGCATTTTCCTGATACCGACGCGCGGTTTGCGGGCGCGGATTCGGTCGCGTTGTTGACAGAAGTGGGTCGCCGCGTGCGTGCTGCAGGATTTGAGGTCGGCAACATCGACAGCACCGTGGTGGCCCAGGCACCGCGGCTGGCTGCGCACATTCCAGCGATGCGGGTGCGGATTGGGGACGCGCTCGGCATCGCGGTCGACCAACTAAACATCAAGGCAAAGACGGCTGAGCGGCTCGGTCCTGTCGGGCAGGGCGCAGCGATCGAAGCGCGCGCCATTTCGCTCCTGTTTCGATAGCGACAGACGACATAGTCATACGGGCTATGACAACAATCCGCTATAAAACTTCCCAGTTGACCTGTGCTGGGCGTCTCTTGCCACAAGGCCGTTCGTCCACGAGGCCGCACCGCCGCCTCTAAACTTCCAAAAATGCTCGTTCTTGGAATCGAATCATCCTGCGATGAAACCGGCGTGGCGCTGGTCGAAAGCAGTCCATCGGCTACCGTGCCGCGGCTGCTGGCTCACGCGCTGCATAGCCAGGTTGCGATGCATGAGGCTTACGGCGGGGTCGTGCCGGAACTGGCGAGCCGCGACCACATTCGGCGTGTGCTGCCGCTGTTGCGCCAGGTGCTGCAGGACGCCGACCGCTACTTGACCGCAGTCGATGCGATTGGCTACACACGCGGACCCGGGTTGAGTGGCGCGTTGCTGGTCGGCGCTGGCGTCGCCTGCGCGCTGGCTGCGGCGCTGGACCGACCAACGATAGGGGTGCATCACCTGGAAGGCCATCTGCTGTCACCGTTCCTCTCGGCAGATCCGCCGCAATTCCCATTTGTTGCGTTGCTGGTCTCAGGCGGCCATACGCAGTTGATGCTGGTGCGATCGGTCGGCAACTATGAACTGCTTGGCGCCACCGTTGACGATGCGGCTGGTGAGGCGTTCGACAAATCGGCCAAGCTGCTGGGCTTGGGTTACCCCGGTGGGCCTGCACTGGCGGCGCTTGCGCTGCAGGGCGATGCGACTGCATTCAAGTTGCCGCGGCCTCTGCTGCACAGCGGCAACCTCGATTTCTCCTTTGCAGGTCTGAAAACTGCGGTGCTTACGCAAAGCCGCAAGCTCGGCGACGACCTGCCTGCGCGCAAGGCCGATCTGGCAGCTGCCACCGAAGCGGCAATCGTCGATGTGCTGGTGGCCAAATCGTGCCAGGCCTTGAAGTCAAGTGGATGCGACCGCCTTGTGGTGGCGGGTGGTGTCGGTGCGAACGCCCGGCTGCGTGGGCAGCTGAACACGGCTTGCCAGGCACTAGGAGCACGCGCGCACTATCCGGAACTTGTGTTTTGCACCGACAACGGCGCGATGATCGCGCTGGCAGCGGCCATGCGGCTGGCATCCGGCGTGGAGCCCGCGCGACGGGACTTCGCATTTGATGTCAAACCGCGCTGGCCACTCGCTGAACTGACGGGTTGATGCGGCTTCGGCCTACAATGAGCCGATCGGGCTTTCACGCAAGATCGAACCAGCCGCCAGGCTGGCGACCCGAAAGTGGGCGACGCCCGGTTACACCCCGATTGCGTTCTTCGACCTGCTGCTTTGGTGGATGTCGAATGCAATTCAAATCCAATAATTTTTCAGCAGGAGAATTTCTTTATGAACAGCATCGTTTGGCTTGTCGGCGCGGTCGTTATCGTCATCGCCATTCTTTCGTTTTTCGGTCTGCGCTAAACCTCAATTTTTCGGACGTCCCGCTTGGCGCATGCAGTCCGCTGCGTGTGTCAAGCCGATGGGTCTGTAAATGCCGAGCCGGTTGCTTCGCTTGCGAACAACCGGCTTTTGTTTGCCCGCAGCCCCCGAGTCAACCGAGACCGGCTCGGTCTGACTGAACAGGATTTGCATCATGGACCCGCAATACCTCACCCTTGCACGTCACGACAACTCAGACAGCGCGTTGGCCACCGGTGTCGTGACACTGAACCGCCCGAAACAGCTGAATGCACTTAACGACGGTCTGATGGATGAGCTCGGCCGTGCGCTGGCCGATTTCGATGCCGACGACGGCATCGGCTGCGTCGTCCTCACCGGCTCGGAAAAAGCGTTCGCCGCCGGTGCCGACATCGGGGCGATGGCCAGCTACGACTTCATGCACGTGTTCAAAAGTGGCTACATCACGCGCAATTGGGAGCAAGCGTCGGGTACGCGCAAACCGATCATCGCGGCGGTGGCGGGCTTCGCACTCGGCGGCGGCTGCGAGCTGGCGATGATGTGCGACTTCATCATCGCCGCCGACAACGCGCGCTTCGGACAACCCGAGATCAAGCTCGGTATCATCCCCGGCGCCGGTGGAACCCAACGGCTACCGCGGGCAGTCGGCAAGGCAAAAGCCATGGACCTGGTGCTGACCGGCCGCATGATGGACGCGGCGGAAGCCGAACGTGCGGGGCTGGTTTCCCGCGTGGTGCCGCTTGACCGATTGATGACGGAGACGCTGGCTGCGGCAGCCACCATCTGCGCGTTGAGCCAGCCCAGCGTGATGATGGCCAAGGCATCCATCAATCGGGCGTTTGAAGGCGGGCTGGCCGAAGGTGTGACGTATGAGCGGCAGTTGTTCCATTCGTTGTTCGCGACCGAGGATCAGAAGGAAGGCATGCAAGCCTTTACCGAAAAACGACCGCCAAAGTTTCAGCACCGCTGAGCATCCAGCGCGATGAAATCCGGCTCCTGCTGCTGCACGTGCTGAAGCTCTCGCCTCGACGGTCGGTGGCCAGGCGCTTGGGGTGCCGATGAAAAACGGCAGCAGTGCCGACGTCCTGCGCCGGGTGAAGGAGATCGTCGAGCGCCACACGCGTCAGATCCTCACCGGTGCAGCGGAAGCCGAACTGAACGACATGGTGCGCGGCGCGTTCGCCAGCGAGTCATCATTCGGCACCTTGCCGCCGCAGGCGCGCCAAGTGACCATTTTGCTGGCCGACCTGCGCGGCTTCAGCACGCTGGCCACCACCGAGCCGGCCGAGTCGCTGATCAGTCTGCTCAATCACTGTCTGGCGCGGCTGAGCGACGTGATCTACCAGCACCGCGGCACCATCGACAAGTTCATGGGCGATGCGATCATGGTGCTGTTCGGCGCGCCGGTGCAGCGGCCGGACGACGTCGCGCGGTCGCTGGCCTGTGCGATCCAGATGCAGATCGCCATGGCGGAACTGAACACCGAGCATGCGCAGCAGGGCTTGCCGCTGCTGCATTTGGGCATCGGTGTGCACACCGGCGTCGTGATGGCCGGCCGCTTCGGCGGCACCGCCTATTCAGAGTACACCGTGATCGGCGACGAGGTAAATCTCGCTTCGCGCATTGAGGCATTCAGCCTGCGTGGTCAAGTGCTGATCAGCGAGACAACCTACCGACACTGCGCCGATCGAGTGGTCGTCACCCCGCCGATGGAAGTGCATGTGAAGGGAAAACCGCAGCTTGTGCGTCTGCGCGAGCTGATCGCATTCCCTTCGCTTGGTCTGAAGGTGCCGCGCCAGGAAATGCGCCGGAGCCACCGAGTCGAAGTGCAGATGCCGTGCGTCATGCAGCTCACGCAGAACAAGATCGTGCTACCGAACGCGATTGCTGCCAGCGTGCGCGACATTGGCTATCACGGCCTGCAGTTGTCACTGGACCAACCCCTTGAGATGCACGCCGAACTGCGGCTGGAGTTCGACTTGATGCTGGTGAATTACCACGTCGCCGATCTTTATGCGAAGGTGGTGAACGTGAGTGCCAGCGCTGGGATGTGGCTGGTGGGCGTTGAATTCACGTCGATCTCGGCGGAGGCGGACGAAAAGGTTCAGACCTTTGTCCAGCTTCTAGTGGCTGGCGCGTGAATGCCGCCTCGATCGAAACTTAGCTGCGCACTGGCTCGGTTGGCATCGGCGGCACGCCGCCCGCCTCGATCGCTTCCGCCGCATCCAGGCACAGATCTTCCCGAAAACGCGCTGCCACGAGCTGCACACCCACGGGGCCGCGCGGCGTCATGCCGGTGGCAACCGACAACGCAGGCAGCCCGGTCAGCGGCAGCCCGATCATAGGCATCTGAGCCTCCCAGACCCGTGCGTAGGCATCCGGACCTTGGCAGTCGAGATCGTCCGGAAACGGCAACTCGCCGCTGACCGGCAGCAGCGCCACTGCGTACTGCTGCAGGAATTCCTGCCAAGCGCGCGTGATCGTGGCCCGCTCTACCAACGCCCCGGCAAAGCGCTGCAGCGTCATCCCCTTGCCAACGTGCGCCTGACCGGCCAGCACCGCGATCGCCCCGGGGTCGCCTTCGCGCTCGGCCGATGCGACCATCGCATCGTAGCCATCGCCAAGCCACAGCACGATCTGCGCTGCGCTGGCTGCCTTCAGTGGGGGCAGTGCATCGACTTCAACCACGGTCCAGCCGGCATCCCGAAGGCGATCCGCTGCATCGAGCAAGGCAGCTTCGACCTCGTCGGCGATGGCCAGGCCGTCCGGCCGCAAGCACAGCGCCGCAGTGCGTGGCACGTCCGGGCCGGTCAGCGGCGCAGGCACCCACCATGGATCGCGCACGCTCGGCTGGGCCAGCGCAGTGAGCGTGCGCCGCAAATCGGCGATGCTGCGCGCGATCGGGCCCGACACCGCTGTAATCTGGCCGCCGATGGATCGCTCCGGGCTGCTTGCGTTGAACGCCGCAACACGGCCGAGCGACGGGCGCAAACCGTGCACGCCGCACGCATACGCCGGGTAGCGAATCGATCCGGCAATGTCGGTGCCGTGTCCGATCGCGCAAATGCCGGATGCCACCGATGACGCTGCGCCACCAGAAGACCCGCCGGGTGTCAAGGCAGGGTCGCGCGGATTGCGTGTGCGCCCGTGCAACTGGTTGTTGGTGAACCAGCGGTAGCTGAACGCAGGCGCGTTGGTGCGCCCGACGATCACCGCACCACTGGCGAGCAGATTCGTCACGACCGGGCTGTCGTGCTCGGCGATCAAGTCTTTTTGCAGCCGCAAGCCATTGCTGGTCGCGCGGCCGGTCTGGTCGACGTTGATCTTGACCGTCATGGGCACGCCCGCCAGTGGGCCGCAGTCTTCGCCGCGTGCCAGTCTTGCGTCAATCTCACGGGCGCGGGTGCGTACCTCGTCTGGCCGGCAGTCGACCACCGCATTCAGCCACGGGTTGACCGCGTCGAGCCGAGCCAGTGCGGCTTCGGCAACCTCCAGTGCGCTGGTCTCGCGTTTCGCGATCAGCAACCGGAGTTGCGTGCCGTCAAGTTCGTGTAGTGCAGCCATAGGGTGTGAAGGGTAAGGGCAACGCACAGTCACTGTAAAGCCTTGCTTCAACAATGACGTCGGTTGCTCCAGCCAGAACCGACCAAGCCGTGGATCAGACTCGGCGCCATTGTGCTGAGCGAGTGGTCACCGCCCTTGCGATCCGCCTGCTGACGACGGACCCGGTTCGTTGTGGCCTTTGCATCAAGCTTGTGCGATGGCCTACGTTTTAGGCCGCTTGGAACGAGCTGAATGAGGCCGCCAGCCTAGGCGCCTTGGGCGTCTCTCAACTGAGCAAGTCAAGCAACGTGCGCGCGATCACCTTGGTGGCGCGCCGAAGATCCTCCAGCACCAGGTGCTCATCGCTGCGCTTGGCGTTGCTTTCCAGCACCGTGCGCGGGCCGGCGCCGTACATCGCAGACGGCACCCCGCGCTCGCCGAACAACCGCACGTCGGTGTAGAGCGGCGTACCGGACGTCGGAATCGGCTCGCCGAACAGCGCCTGGCCGTGCTTTTGCAGCGACTGCACCAGCACCGCGTTGTCGTCGTTCGGTTGCCATGATCGAGCCAGCAACAGGAGCTTGATATCGACATGGATGCCGTCGATCTGCGAGGCCGCATCCTCGATCACAGCGCGCACGTCGGCTTCAACCTGGCTTGCGTCTTCTTCCGGGATCATGCGGCGGTCGAGCCGCAGCACGACCTTGCCGGGCACCACGTTGGTGTTGGTGCCGCCTTCGATGCGGCCCACGTTCAGGTACGGATGATTGATGCCCTCCACCGAAGAATTGATCGACTTGTATTTGCGATTCAGGTTGTACAGCGCGTTCAGGATCACGGTCGCGCCCTGCAGCGCATCCACGCCGGTGTCCGGAATGGCCGCATGCGCCATCTTCCCGTGCACCGTGACTTCCATCTGCAGGCAACCGTTGTGCGCGGTGATGACCTGGTAGCTGAAGCCTGCGGCGATGAGGTAGTCGGGCTTGGTGTGGCCGTGTTCAAGCAGCCAGCCCGGGCCGAGCAGCCCACCGAATTCCTCGTCGTAGGTAAACAGCAACTCGACCACACCTTTCAGCGACATGTTCGACTCGACCAGCGACTCGAGTGCGCGCAATGCGAACGTGTAGCTTGCAAAGTCGCTCTTGCTGACCGCTGCAGCACGGCCGTACAGCTTGCCGTCCTCGATCTCGGCGCCGTACGGGTCGTGCGTCCAGCCCTCGCCGGGCGGCACCACATCGCCGTGGGCATTCAGCGCCACGGTGAGGCCGCCGTCACCGAAGCGACGCCGCACGATCAAGTTGGTGATCGACTGCAAGCCATAGTCCTTCACTGCTTGCTCGGGCACTGGTAGCAGCTCAGGGGTCAGCCCGAAGTCCTTCAGCAACTCGGCGGTGCGCTCCGCGTGCGGCGCGTTGTTGCCGGGCGGCGTGTCGGTCGGCACGCGCAGCAGTTCCTGCAGGAAACGAACTTCCTCGTCGAAATGCCCGTCGATCCAGGCATCGAGGGCGGTGTAGCGGGCGGCACGGTCGGTCATGATGGAAGCGCTTCGGCGGCGAGTTGGTCGAGCAGGGTCTGAAACGCACGCACGCAGAGTTCGGCGTCGTCGTTGGTGATGGATTCGAGTGGGTTGTGGCTGATGCCGGCATTCAAGCCGCGCATGAACAGCATCGCTTGCGGCATCGCTTCGTGCAGCTTCATCGCGTCGTGGCCGGCGCCGCTGGGCATCTGGAACGTCGGG
Organism: Burkholderiales bacterium; assembly: GCA_038200275.1. Lineage (GTDB taxonomy): Bacteria > Pseudomonadota > Gammaproteobacteria > Burkholderiales > Burkholderiaceae_C > JBBPYC01. The sequence goes on along the minus strand of JBBPYC010000098.1, from coordinate 31,771 downwards.
AGGCCCAGCGATTCGACCGCCCGCTCCCAGCGCTGCTGCCAGTCCGGCGCGCTCGGTGCGGCCGCTGCGCGCATGGTCTCCTCCAGCATGTGATGCACACCGCGACGCTCGCAGATTCGAGCAAGCTCGGCGCATATATCGTCAGCGCAGGCGTCCCGCACGTCGTTCGTCGTGGCTCGGATATCGAGGCTGAATCGGCATCGCCCCGGCACCACGTTCATCGAACCGTTCGGCACCTCGAGCATGCCGACCGTGGCGACCAGATCGGGCACTTCGCTGGCGCGTCGCTCCGCATACAGCACGAGCTCGGCCGCTGCCGTGGCCGCATCGCGCCGCGTCCCCATCGGCGTGGTCCCGGCATGGCTGGCCATGCCGACGATCTCGCCGAGGTAACGCACGCTGCCGTTGATCGACGTCACGATCCCGAGCGGCAAATCAAGCGCGTTCAACACCGGACCCTGCTCGATATGCACCTCGACGAAGCCGAGGTACTTCGCCGGATCGCGTTTGAGCTTGGCAATGTCGTCCGGGCACAACCCGGCGTGTTCCATGGCGGCCCGCATCGTGACACCGTCTGCGTCCTCCTGGTCGAGCCAAGCCGGGTTGAAATGCCCGGTCAGCGCGCCCGAGCCAAGGAACACCGCCTTGTAGCGCTGGCCTTCCTCCTCTGCGAAGCCGACGACCTCAAAACCGTAGGGCAGGCGTCTGCCCGCACGGTAAAGTTCGCGCACGCAGGCCATCGGCGCGAAGATGCCGAGACGTCCGTCGTATTTGCCGCCGTTTCGCACCGTGTCGTAATGGCTGCCGGTCAGCAGACGCTTCGCCTCGGTGTCGCTGCCGTGATAGATGCCGACCACGTTGCCGACCGCGTCGATTTCGACCGAATCGAAACCGCAGTCCTCACGCATCCAATGCGCCAGGCGCTGAGCGCAGGCACGGTGGGCATCGGTGAGATACGTCACGGTCAGCTCGCCACGCTCGGCATAGCCGGGGTCGCTGTTCGCCGACAGGCGCTCGGCCCAGTCCCAGACCAGATTGCCGAGTGCTGGGGTGTGGCCGAACTTGTCGTTGAGCCGCAGTTCGGCAATGCGGTGGATGTTGCGCAGCGATTCGGCGCGTTCGTACGCCGGGTGGTGCGCGAGGCGGCGCGCAAACGTCGCGATGATCTCGGCCTTGGACAAGCCTTCGCCGCGCGGGCCGCGCACGGCAAGAATGAACGGAAAGCCGAACTTCGCGTTGTAGTCCGCATTCAGCTTTTGAATCTGCGCAAACTCCTCCGGCGTGCAGTCGGTCAGGCCGGCTTTGCTCTGTTCGTTCGTGGATTCGGTGGTCAGCGACTTGCTGACCATCGCCTTGCCGGCCAACTCGGGGTGGGCCCGGATCAGTTTCAGTTGGGTCTCGGTATCGGCGTGGCGCACGACTTCGACGAGCGCCAGCTTGAGTTGCGCAAGGCTTTCAAACGGACGCTTCGGCAACGCCTGAGCAGCGACCCAGGGCGAGTGCTCATAGATGCCGTCGAGTGCCGCAGCAAACGCATCGGGCGTCGCGGTGTTGATCTGTTCCAGCGTGGTCGTCATGGTGGTGCTCACTCCCAGGTGAAGGCGCTGTCGGGTTGATAAGGGTGCATGTCGCGCCAGTGCCGCGCGATGTCGGTGCGGCGCGCAATCCAGACACGGTCGTGCTGTTCGACATGATCCAGAAAACGCTGCAGACCGCGCAGTCGGCCTGGGTGCCCGAGCAGCCGGCAGTGCATGCCGATGCTCATCATCTTTGGCGCTGCTTCGCCTTCGGCATACAGCACGTCGAAGCTGTCGCGCAGGTACTGAAAGAAGTCGTCGCCCTGGCTGAACCCCTGCGGCAGCGAGAAACGCATGTCGTTGGTGTCCATCGAATAGGGCACGACCAGGTGCGGTTGCACGCCCGCATCGGCCGTCCTCACGCCGAGCCAGAACGGCAAATCGTCACCGTAGTAATCGCTGTCGTAGTGGTAGCCGCCGTGTTCGACCACAAGCCGGCGCGTGGCCGGGCTGTCGCGCCCGGTGTACCAACCGTGCGGCCACAGTCCCCGCGTAAGGCCCTGCAAGATTTCGGTGCCGATGCGCACGTGTTCGCGTTCGACCACCGGATCGGTCTGCTGGTAGTTGATCCAGCGCCAGCCATGGCAGGCGATCTCGTGGCCGAGCTCCAGGAGCGCCTCGGTCAGCTCCGGGTGCCGCTGCAGCGCCATCGAGACCGCAAACACCGTGAGCGGCAACTGGCGTTGCTCGAATTCGCGCAGGATGCGCCAGACGCCGGCGCGCGAGCCGTATTCGTAGATCGACTCCATCGACAAATGCCGCATCGGAAACGTCGGCGGATTGAACATCTCCGACAAGAACTGCTCGCTGCCTGGGTCACCATGCAGCACACTGTTCTCGCCGCCTTCTTCGTAGTTCAGCACGAAGTTCAGTGCCACGCGCGCCTGGCCCGGCCAGTTGGCCTGAGGCACGTCGCGTCCGTAGCCGTGCAGATCGCGCGGGTAGCGGTTGCTGATTTCGTTCACGGTGGTCATTTCAACTCCATCGGAAAATTTGCGAATGCGCGCCCGCTCGTGTGGCAGGCGCCGCAATGCGCCGTGCTCACGACTCGAGCCGCAGCGCGACCGCTAGGTCGGGGCTGCGTGGGTCAAGCTGCAACTGCTGCAGCACGCTCACCAAGTGCAACTGCATCAGCGCGGCCGCAGCCGTCGCATCGCGCCGCTCCAGCGCATCGACGATCACCACATGCTCTTGCTGCGAATGCGCAGCCGAGTGGGACGACTGATACATCAGCGAGATCAGCTGCGAGCGACTCAGCAAATCGGCGAGCAGCTCGGCCAGCACTGCGTTCTTCAGCATGCCTGCCAGCACGATGTGGAAGTCGGCCAGCAGCCGGGTGCGGGCCGATATGTCGGTGCGCGCCACTGCGGCGTCTTCCGCCTGCAGGTGCGCGCGCAGTTCGGCGATCTGCTCATCGGTGATGACTTCGCACAGCCGCGCAAGCAATGCACTTTCCAGCATCTGGCGCAGCTCGAACACCTGGCGCGCTTCTTCCACGCCTGGGGTGGCGACGAACGCGCCGCGGCCTGGCTCCAACGTGATCAGTCGATCACGACTCAGCTGATTCAATGCCTGGCGCACCAGCGTGCGCGAGACCTTGAACAGATCGGCAATCTTTTGTTCACCAAGCTTGGTGCCGGGCATCAACCTGCGTTCGACGATCGCATGGGTGATCGACAGGACGATGCGCTGCGTGGCGCCGCGCTGCCCAGCCAGCTTGCCGCTGCCGCCCATGCGCTGTTCGACCTGGCGGGGCAGGGCGGCGGTTCGACTGCGCACACGTGGGCTTGGCGAAGTAGGAGGATCGGTTCGGGCAGACACTCGGCGAGAGTTGGTTGATACGGTGGTGCACAGTGTATACAATTTGCTGCGAACCGCAATCGCGCTCCGATCGGGCGCCCAACTTGCGAAATCTTTTTGAAGAACCAAAGGAAACCATGGGCCACCTGAGCACCCACGTTCTCGACACCATGAACGGCTGCCCCGCCGGCGGTATGCGTGTCGAATTGCTTCGGCTGAACGGTGACCGCGCCGAACCACTTCAGGATTTCCGGTTGAACGACGACGGTCGCAATGCCGGCGGGCCTTTACTGGACGCCAGTTCCATGGCTGAAGGACGCTATCGGCTGGTATTCCATGTGGCGGATTATTTCCGTGAGCGCGGCGTTGTGCTGCCCCAGCCGCCCTTCATCGACGCGGTGCCAATCGACTTCGGCATAGCCGATGCGGGCGGCCACTATCACGTGCCATTGCTGGTGAGTCCCTGGTCTTACTCGACCTACCGCGGCTCCTGATCGCGCGTTGCGGTAGCGGGCTGAATGGCTGATGTTCGGGTTATTACTAATGATCTTGCATAAAGATTTGTATACAATTTGACTTGGTCGCAGCGGCGCCTTGGTGCGGATGGGATGGCAGGTCAGCATGCCGCTCTCCAGCATTGAACACGCGACCTTCGATCCTCACAGAGTCCGCTGTGGTGAGGTGCCAGAGCAGCGCGTAAGTCGACTTGACTGCGCACTGCTCCCGTCGAGGTACCCCGGCATTTATGGACACTTCCTACCTGCTTGAATGGGCCAACCTGCTGCTTCGGTGGGCCCATGTCATCGTGGCGATCGCGTGGATCGGCTCGTCGTTTTACTTCGTCTTTCTGGACAACAGCCTGACGCCGCCGGAGGACCCGGTGCTGAAGGAAAAGGGCGTTAACGGCGAGCTCTGGGCGGTGCATGGCGGCGGCTTCTATCATCCGCAAAAGTACATGGTGGCGCCCAGGCAGATGCCTGAGAACCTGCACTGGTTCTACTGGGAGAGCTACTCGACCTGGCTCACGGGTTTTGCACTGTTCACGGTGCTCTATTTGTTCAACGCCAGCACGTTTCTGATCGACAAGAACGTGATGAACTGGTCGCCTGGCGCGGCGATTGCTTCCTCGCTGTGCTTTCTGATCGTCTGCTGGTTCGTCTATGACACGATCTGCAGAGCATTCGGGCAAAAGAAAAACGGCGACTTGATCGTCGGCGGCGCGCTGTTTTTGTTCGTGGTGTTCGCCTCTTGGCTTGCATGTCAGTTGTTCGCAGGCCGGGCTGCGTTCCTGCTGGTCGGCGCCATGCTGGCCACCACCATGAGTGCGAACGTGTTCGTCTGGATCATCCCTGGCCAACGCAAGGTGGTTGCGCAGCTGAAAGCGGGCGAGCCGGTCGATCCGGTCTACGGCTGGCGCGCCAAGCAGCGCAGCGTGCACAACACCTATTTCACGTTGCCGGTGCTGATCGCGATGCTGTCGAATCACTACGGCTGGCTCTACACGGGAAAGAACAACTGGGCAGTGCTGGTGCTGCTGATGCTGGCTGGTGCGTTGATCCGACACAGCTTCGTGGCACGCCACAAGGCACTCGTGCAGGGCAAGCGGGTGCCGTGGGAGCACGCGCTGGGCGGCATCGTGGTGATCGGCATACTGACGTTCTGGCTCGCACCCGCACCACCGAGTGCGGCTGCCAAACTGGCTGCTGCGCAGCCAGTCAACTTCACGCAGGTCAAGGCGGTGGTTGACCAACGCTGCGTGATGTGCCACAACGCGCAGTTGAGCCAAAAGGGCGTGCGGCTCGACACCACAGAGGCAATCAAGCAGCACGCCCAAGCGGTCTACCAACAAGCCGCCGTGCTCAAGCTGATGCCGCAGAACAATGCCACGCAGATCACCGAAGACGAGCGCGGGCTGATCAAGCGCTGGTTCGAGGCGGGCGCCCCCGTCCAGTAAAGCAGCGCTGATGGCGCGGCGTCGTGTGTTGCCGCGCGCTGGCTGCCAGATCAATCGCGATCCTTTTTTTTCAATGCTGTATCGCCCGTCCGGTGGGGCGACGCTTTGATGCAACTGCAATTTCCGTTGTCCTTTGATCTGATTTCCCGCCAGTCTCCAACCTCCGAAGGAACTCCCCTGCCATGAGCACGCTTGCTGTCCACCCTGTGGACGAAGTTCTCCCCACCCCGCGGCTCGCCACGCTCGGCTTGCAGCATGTGCTGGTGATGTATGCGGGCGCCATCGCGGTCCCGCTGATCGTCGGGCGCGCCTTACAGCTGACGTCCGAGCAGGTCGCCCTGCTGATTTCGGCCGACTTGTTTGTCTGCGGCATCGTCACGCTGATTCAGTCGTTCGGCATGACGCAGTGGTTCGGCATCAAGCTGCCGGTGATGATGGGCGTGACGTTTGCGGCCGTCGGTCCGATGGTTGCAATGGCGAACGCGAATCCGGGCATGGATGGCGCGCGCGCGATCTTTGGCGCCATCATCGGCGCCGGCATCCTCGCCATGCTGATCGCGCCCATCATGGGACGGCTGCTGCGGTTTTTTCCGCCCGTGGTCACCGGCACCATCATCGCGATCATCGGCATCAGTCTGATGCGGGTCGGGGTGGGCTGGGCGCTCGGCGGCCCGGCGTTCCTCGCGCAGCGCACCGACGTGCCGAAGCTCGTCGGCATGGTAGACGGTGCAAAAGCCGCAGCAGCGGGCGCGTCGGCAGCGGGTGCAGCGGCCGTGGTCAGGCTGGGCCCGATCCCAATGATCGACAACCCGAACTACGGGGCGCTCGACAACCTGGCGATTGCCGGTTTTGTGCTGCTGGTCATCTTGCTTCTGGTGCGGTTCGGCCGCGGCTTCGTTGCCAACATTGCGGTGCTGCTCGGGATCGTGATCGGTTGTGTCGTGGCCGTGTTTCTCGGCAAGATGAATTTCGACAAGGTCGCCAGTGCCCACTGGTTCGACGTGGTGCTGCCGTTCTCGTTCGGCACGCCAACATTCGATCCGGTGTTGATTTTGACCATGACGCTCGTGATGATCGTCGTCATGATCGAATCGGTCGGGATGTTTCTCGCGCTGTCCGAGATGACGGACAAACCCGTCAATCAGACGCAGATGAGCGCTGGGCTGCGCACCGATGGCCTGGGCACCTTGATCGGCGGTATCTTCAACACCTTCCCGTACACGAGCTTTTCGCAGAATGTGGGCCTGGTCGGTGTGACCGGTGTGCGCAGCCGATTTGTCTGTGTGGCGGCCGGCATCATCATGATCGGGCTCGGCCTGCTTCCCAAGATGGCGGCACTGGTCGAATCGGTACCGACCTTCGTGCTGGGCGGAGCAGGTCTGGTGATGTTCGGGATGGTGGCAGCCACCGGCATCCGCATCCTGACCAACGTCGATTTCCGCACCAACCGCTTCAATCTCTACATTGTTGCAATCTCGATCGGTGCCGGCCTGGTCCCGCTCGTTGCACCGCGCTGGATGCAGCAGATGCCGCACGCATTGCACCCGCTGCTCGAGTCGGGCATTTTGTTGACGGCCGTCACTGCCGTGCTGTTGAATTTTTTCTTCAATGGCAGCCGCGCCGATACCGCAAGCGCGATCGAGGCGGCAAAAGCCGTTGAGGTTCATTAGGACTCACCTCCAGCCAGCCTGCGCTTCCGCTTGGCCGGCGTTCGGCTTCCCTCCTTTGCTTGGCGGTGTCTGCTGGTCCTGAGGAGCGCAATTTCGCGAGGTTCGAGTGAGCGGCCGAGTGGGTCAGGTGGGTGGCAGTGCAGTCGAAATTTTTTTGGCAGGAGTCGACTTGAAGGAATCCCATGCGACGCGGCGACGCACCGAAGCCGAAGTGCGTGTCGATCTGGCAGCCGCCTACCGGCTCGCTGCATTGAACGGTTGGGCCGACACCGTCTACACGCACCTGTCGGCCATCGTGCCCGGCGAGCCGGGGATGTATCTGATCAACGCATTCGGCCTGGGTTTCGATGAAGTCCGCGCGTCAGACTTGGTCAAGGTGAACGCAGCCGGACAAGTGATCGATGACTCAGGTCGCGCTGTGAATCCGACCGGCTTCACCATCCACGGCGCCGTGCATGTGGCGCGGCCGGACGCTGAATGCGTAATCCATCTGCACGCGCCCTGGGGCGTCGCGCTATCGATGCTGCCGGGTGGGCTGCTACCGACTTCGCAGTGGGCAATGCGACTGCATGGTCGGCTCGGGCGGCATCGCTACGAAGGGCTCGCGCTGGGTGCCGAAGAGCAACGTCGGCTCGTCGCCAACCTGGGCTCGCTCGACGGGTTGATCCTCGACAACCACGGCACACTGACTGTGGGCCGCAGCGTTGCTGAAGCATTCCTGCTGATGCACATTCTAGAGCGTGCGGCGGCGGCGCAGTTGCGTGCGGCCGCAGCCGCAGCCGCGCTCGGCGTTGAACTTGCGATCGCAAGCGACGAACTGGCTGAACGCAGTTACCGGCAATGGGTCGGCGACGGCAGCGAATGGGACGGCGATCTCGAATGGCCGGCCTTGCTGCGGCGGGTGGACCGGCTGGCGCCAGGCTTTCGCAACTGAAGCAACGGCGGGCCATGCGCAACAATGGCCCCGGATTTTCGTTTTCAACAACACGAACAAGGAGCAGCACACATGCCCACCATCCGCATTGATCTTTTCGAGGGGCGCACGGAGCAGCAGAAAGCCGCGCTTGCGTCTGAAATCACCCGCGCGTGCGTCAAAGTCCTGGGTGGCAGCGCCGAAAGCGTGGACGTCCTGTTTTTTGACGTGCCACGGCAGAACTGGGCCACTGGCGGAAAGCTTTGGAGCGACCAGCAGAGCGCGCCACCGGCAGCGTCTTCAATCTAAGTCGCTGCGAGCCGGACGCCGTCGGCGCACCCGGCAACAGGCGTCTTCAGGTCGCGTTCGAAATCACCACTTCGACCCGGCGATTGCGCTGGCGCCCGGCGGCGGTGCTGTTCGTTGCGACCGGATTCGCGTCGGCGAAACCGGTCGCGGAGATGCGCGTGATAGCGATGCCGCGGTCCATCAATGCCGTCTTGACCGCGCTGGCGCGGTCTTCCGACAGCCTTTCGTTCAGTGACCTTGAGCCCGTCGAATCGGTGTGGCCTTCGATCTGTACCGTGCGTTCCGGGTTCTCGCGCAGGAACGTGGCAAGCTGGTCCAGCGTTCGCATGGCGCCGGATTTCAGCTGCGCGCGACCCGTGTCGAACAGCACATCGCCGAGCGTAAGCACCATGCCGCGATCGGTCTGCTTGGCTTTCAGTTCAGCCAGCTGACGCTCCAGCATGCGCGCACGTTGCTGTGCGCTAGCCGTCTGCTGCTGCGATTGCTCCATGGTGGACAGCCGCTGCTCGGCGAGGCGCCGCGCGGTTTCCGCTTCCTGAGTACGAGCTTCGATCACTATCGCGTCCCGTGTGCGCGTGGCTTCCGCGACTGCTTTTTCAGCGACCGCAATGCGACTTGCTTCGAGTGCCGCTTCGGTACGGCGTTTCGCGAGATACGCGTAGTGGTCGACCACCACGGGCTCGGCGCCATCGCGCAACGCATCGCTGCCCTGTTGCAGAGCTTGCTGGGCACGCCGCAAGTCGAGTTCTGCCGTGCGCGCGATGGCCGGATCGCCGGCGGCGCGCTGATAGCCCATGCGCGCGTCATCGAGCGCCGGATTGACGCGCGGCGTCGAGCCGCAGGCGGCCAGCACAGCCAGTGCCAGCACGGCGATGGCTGTGCGCGTCAAGCGGGAATGTTTTTCGTTTCGAGTCATGGAAACCATCCTTTCAATGTGCATGGGGTGGTCGATAAACAAAGGGCATCAAGGCGCCTTGCGCAGCATCTCGCTGCGCAAGGCTTCGTTGCTGCGCATGAGTTCGGTGACGGCGGTCTGTGCTTTCGCAGCGCGCGTGCGACGTTCTGCGACTTCGGCATCGGCCTGTGCTTTTTCCGCGAGCATGCGTGCTTGCGTGTAGCGTTCGTCACGCACCGCGGCTTCGGCCTGACCGAGCTTTTCCCGCGCGCCCAGCAAGTCCACCGGCGCTTGCGTCGACGCGCCTGCGCTGTCTGCCTGCGAGATGGACGCCTGCGCGGAAGCCAACTCGGCTGACGGTCGTGGGCCCGGACCGGCGCATGCCGAGAGCGAGAGGGCTGCCGCAACAGTGGCTCCCTGGGCAAGCAGTCTGTGCTGCAGGCTCATGGGTCGGGCAACGGTTGGTGTGTTCATGATCGATTTTCCCCTTCATCTCGTTTTGACTGGTTGCACTGACTTGGTAAATCAGCGATTCGGTGCGTTGTCCAGCAAGGCATTTCTTATACCCGGGTCGGTCAGTAAAGCGTCGTCCGGATGCGCGCGCTGCAGCAACGACCGCAAGATCGCTGTGCGCGGCTCAATCGGACCAACAAATCCCGGGCCAGCCTGCGCCGTCTGCACCAGCATCACCGGCAAGGTCTCGACTTCGACGTCGGCGACCAATTCGGCATGGTCCTCAATGTCGATCCAGACGAAGCAGTCGCCCGCGAACTCCTGCGCCAGCGCAGCAAATGCGCCATGCCAGGCCGCGCACGACGAGCACCAGCCTGCGCATAGGCACGCAACCAAGCGCTGACCATCGGCAAGCGCCGCGTGAATTCGTGCTCGGTCCCGTCCCGGATCGAGCAAGCCCGGTGTGGTAGCTGCGGATGACATGATTGCCGAGTGTAGGGCGGGGCAGACAGCCGGGGCTCGCATTCGCGATCGGCCGGCCCGCTGGCTGCACCTATTCCTGACCTGGTCAAGCGCGGCGCACGTCGGATAGCGTTGCGATGTCCCCCTGCTGATCGCCTCCGCCTTTCGAATCGCGCTTGATCACGCTGAACGACGCATCGGTTTCCAGCACCACCGCTGCGGCTTCCTCCGGACGTTCCAATCCAGCGGCGCGCAACGCGCTGCGCACGTCCGCTTCGGTGATCCGGCTGCGCCGCATTGTCTCGGGCAACAGTACACCGCGCAACAGCAGCAGCGACGGCTCGCCCGTGACCACCTTGCGTACCCATTCGACGCGCACGCTGGTCCAGGTGACAAGGAATTGCAAACCGACCAACACCGCGAGCGCGACCCCGCCTTGCACCAGCGTCACGTCGCGCGAGAGCAGGATCGAGGCCAGCGTGGAGCCGAGCGCAACGGTGACGATGAAATCGAACGCATTCATCTTCGACAGCGTGCGCTTGCCGGACACGCGCAGGAACACGATCAGCATCACATACGCGAGCACGCCGATCACCAGCGTGCGCACCGGCCCGGCCCAGCCGTTGAAAAGTAGGTGTTCCACTTGTTACCTCCGTTGAAGTGGCGTGGCCAATGCCGCTGGACGCTTCCGTTTTTATAGCTGAGAACTGAACAGCGACGAGCCCGAATCGAACATTTTTTGCCAGACCGGGCGTCCCTGCCACTGCTCCAGTGAAACCCTGCTGGCTTGCTGCAAATCCTGCTCGAACACGCCGATCTGCCGCTGCGCGAACGGCGCATCGTAGACGTTCATGTTGGTCTCGTCGTTCACGCTGAACGAGCGGCTGTCGAAATTGGTCGAGCCCACGGACGTCCACAGGCCGTCCACCACGATCACCTTGCAGTGAAACATGGTCGGCTGGTATTCGTGGATTTCGACGCCCGCTTCGAGCAACGGCCCCCAGTTGGCACGCGACGCATGGCGCACCAGTGCCACGTCCATGTGCGGCCCCGGCACGATGATGCGCACGCGCACGCCGCGCCGCGCAGCCGCAACCAGGCTTTGCCTCGCAACTTCGTCCGGGATGAAGTAGGAAGCAGACAGATCGATCGATTGCTGTGCAGCCGTGATCGACATCAGGTACAGCAACTGCATCGTCTTGGAGCCGCCGCCGGGCGAGGCGCTGAATGCCTGTGCCAATTGGTCGCCCGCAGGTTCAAGCGGCGGGAAGTACGCTTCCCCGCGCAGCACATCGCCGGCCGCCGCAAGCCAGTTGTCCAGGAACGCCGACTGCAGCTGGCCGACCACCGGCCCCTCGACCTGGAAATGCGTGTCGCGCCAGTGATCAGGGCTTTGCGCGTGGCCGCTCCATTTGTCGGCCAGCCCTACGCCGCCGATGAAGCCGATGCGCCCATCGATCACCATCAGCTTGCGGTGCGTCCGGTTGTTGAAGCGCGCAAGGCTATGCCATGTCGGCGCGTTGTAGCGGTGGATTTCCACGCCGCTCGCGCGCATCCTCTCGATCAGTGCATCCTCGAGTTCGCCGCCAATCCAGTCGAGCAGCACGTGGACTTTGACGCCGCTGGCGGCGCGCTCGCGCAGCGCTTTTGAGAATTCGTCGCCGGTCGCGCCCGAAAAGTAGATGTAGGTTTCCAGCGTGATGGAGCGCTTCGCGTTGCGAATCCCACTCAGCATCGCGGGAAAGATCTGGTCGCCGTTGAGCAGCTCCTGCGCGCGGTTGCCATCGGTCAGCCCCGGCGTCAGCACCGATCCGACCGCGCGTTTGAACTGCATGTCAGCCACCGGATAGAGGTGCGCGAGCGGCACGTCGATCGGCTTGTTGCCCATGCTGAGGTTGGCCACCAGCAGCACGACCAGTACCGTCAGCACCAGTGTGATTGAGAAAATGACCAAGCTCTTCGTTCGCATCGCAGCCAAAGGTTAACGCAAGTAGGCATGTCCGCTGACAAGCGCTTGCCACCTTGGGACGCGTGGACGTGCGAGTTTGCAAACTTCGTGTTGCCGAACCGGCGTCGGTCACCAGCGCCTGGCTCGCCAACAGCGGCCGCGGTTGCCCTTGGCTGCGGCCCCGGCCACCTCGGCGTACAAGCGGTGGGTCGTTGGCTGCCAATGGCCTGCGCTTCGACAAGAAAGCCGTCGCCCGGTAAAATTGGCAATCTCACATGAGTCGTGTCCGACCTCGGCTTGTGACCGGCTCGGATGCCTTCAGCATCCTTGAATCGCCGCTTGGCCGGCATCAGCGGCTCCACGCACACGCGGCCCGCCGCACATCCACTTCAATGAACGCCCCGATCGACGTCTCTTTCTTCGCGCGTGCTGCCAAGCCGATCGACAGCTACAAGAAGCATTGGGCGGCGCGCTTCGGCACGGCGCCGATGCTGCCAATGAGCCGCGCCGAGATGGAGCAACTTGGCTGGAACAGCTGCGACATCGTGCTGGTCACGGGCGATGCGTACGTCGATCATCCGAGCTTCGGCATGGCTGTGATTGGCCGGGTGCTGGAAGCGCAGGGCTTTCGCGTCGGCATCATCGCGCAGCCGGACTGGCAGAGCGCCGATGCATTCACGTCGCTGGGCCGTCCGAATCTGTTCTTCGGCGTTACGTCGGGCAACATGGATTCGATGATCAACCGCTACACGGCCGATCGCAAGATTCGCTCCGATGATGCCTACACGCCCGGCGACGTCGGTGGCAAGCGTCCCGACCGCGCAGCGATCGTCTACAGCCAGCGTTGCCGTGAGGCGTTCAACGATGTGCCAATCGTGCTCGGCGGCATCGAAGGATCGCTGCGCCGGATCGCGCACTATGACTACTGGTCTGACAAGGTGCGGCGCTCGATCGTGGTGGATGCGAAAAGCGACCTGCTGCTGTACGGCAACGCCGAGCGCGCGATCATCGAGATCGCACACCGGTTGGCCAAGGGCGAGCCGGTGCAGCAGATCACCGACGTGCGCGGTACCGCGTTCGTGCAGCGGCAAGCGCCGGCGGATTGGTTCGAGATCGACTCCACGGAAGTCGACCGACCTGGCAGGGTTGACGATCATGTGAATCCGTACCAGACCACGTCGGAGCAGGCGCAGGCCCAGGGCACGACGTGCAGCAAGGACGATGAGCAGGGTGGGGCGCCCGGGCTTGAGCCCACCCCGGTCCCCGCCGACGCAGCGCTGCAACCTCTTACCTTCGTGCCCAACCCGAACGCCCGCGCACGGGCCGGTGCGCCACCGCGCGATCGGTCTGTGATCCGGCTGCCAAGCTACGAACAGGTCAGGTCGGATCCGATGCTCTACGCCCATGCGAACCGCGTGTTGCATCTGGAGACCAACCCCGGTAACGCCCGCGCGCTGGTGCAGGCGCACGGCGAGGGCACCACCGCACGCGACGTCTGGATCAATCCGCCGCCGATCCCGCTGACCACGGTCGAGATGGACCTGGTATTCGGCCTGCCGTACGCGCGTGCGCCGCACCCCAGCTATGCCGACGCGAACGGTCGCCACGACGGGCCCACCAAAATCCCGGCCTGGGAGATGATCCGCTTCAGTGTCAACATCATGCGCGGCTGCTTTGGCGGCTGCACGTTCTGCTCGATCACCGAGCATGAAGGCCGCGTGATCCAGAGCCGTTCGGAAGATTCGGTGATCCGCGAGATCGAGGAGATTCGCGACAAGGTGGACGGCTTCACGGGCACCATCTCGGACCTTGGCGGGCCGACCGCGAACATGTACCGCATCGGCTGCAAGTCGCCCGAGATCGAAGCCGCCTGCCGCAAGCCAAGCTGCGTCTATCCGGGCATCTGTTCGAACCTGAACACGAGCCATGACCCACTGATCAAGATGTATCGCCGCGCACGCAGCTTGAAGGGCATCAAGAAAATCCTGATCGGCTCGGGCTTGCGTTATGACCTGGCGGTGCAGTCACCCGAGTACGTGAAGGAACTCGTCACGCACCACGTCGGCGGGTATCTGAAGATTGCGCCCGAACACACCGAAGCCGGCCCGCTGGCAAAGATGATGAAGCCCGGCATCGGCAGCTACGACCGCTTCAAGCAGCTGTTCGAGAAGTATTCGCTGGAAGCCGGCAAGAAGCAGTACCTGATTCCGTACTTCATTGCAGCGCATCCGGGCACGACCGATCAGGACATGCTGAACCTGGCGATCTGGCTCAAGAAGAACGGCTTCCGCGCCGATCAGGTGCAGGCCTTCTACCCGAGTCCGATGGCGACCGCGACCGCGATGTACCACAGCGCAAAAAATCCGCTGAAGCGTGTCGGCCGCGACAGCGAAGCCGTGCCGATCGTGCGCGGTGAGAAACAGCGCCGCTTGCACAAGGCGTTCCTGCGCTACCACGACGCGAACAATTGGCCGCTGCTGCGCGACGCGTTGAAGACGATGGGTCGCGCAGACCTGATCGGCAACGGCAAACAGCACCTGATCCCGACTTGGCAGCCGTTGACTGACGGCGGCTACAGCAGTGCGCGGCGCAAGAATTCAACGGTCATGACGCCGCCTGCGGGCCGGGTGCTGACTCAGCACACGGGGCTGCCACCGCGTGCCGGCGTGGGTGCGCCTGCTGCCGGATCGCAGCGCCGCAGGAAGGGGTAGCCCTTGGCATGGACAGCAAATCCATGCAACGCATTCCTCTGCCTTGCCTGGGCCGCGCAAGAACGCCCGGAACAAGCGCGGCGATTGCTGCACAGACTGTTGCCGGATCGAATTTATTGAAATCAGCCCGCTGCGCTGGTCCAGCAAGCCGATTCAGCTACTAAAGAGATAGCATCCCACCTCATGTCGTGAGTCCAACCCATCCCATCACGGTTCTGAAGGCGAACGCAAAGGCGAGCAGGGCCGTTACGCTTGTGACCCAGATCAGCACCAGCCAGCCGATGCGTTTGAACCAGTTCGGTTGCTGGTCAGTGCCAGCCGGGGCGTCGGGGTCAACATCGGCATCCATGGGCGCGCTCGCTCAGTGATATCCGGTGGATGAGTCGACCTTGCCGCGAAACACGTAATAGCTCCAGGCCGTATAGGCGAGGATCAACGGCACGATCAGCAGCGCGCCAACCAGCGCGAAGCCCTGACTCTGCGCTGGCCCGGCCGCGGCCCAGATTGATATGTCGGGCGGGATCACGTTCGGCCAGATGCTTATCCCTAAGCCGCTGTAGGCAAGGAACACCAGCAACAAGGTAAGCCCGAACGGTCCGGCCTCGGCCTTGCGCGTGTGGCCGAGCGAGCGGTATAGGGAGATGCCCGTGATGCCGACCAGCACCGGCACTGGGGAGAAGATCAGCAGGTTCGGGAACACGAACCAGCGCGCAGCGATCTCGCTGTGTGCGATCGGCGTCCAGATGCTGATGACGAATACGACAGCCAGCAGCGCCAGGGTGAGCGGACGCCCGATCCGGCGCATCTTCACCTGCAGCGGGCCGGTGGTCTTCATGATCAGCCAGGTCGCACCCAGCAGCGCGTACCCGACCACCAGCGCAAGACCGGTGAACACGCCGAACGGCGTCAGCCAGTCGAGCGGGCCGCCCGCGAAACTGCGGTTCACCACCTTGATGCCGTCGATGAAGCCACCGAGCACGACGCCTTGGAAAAACGTTGCAATGAACGAGCCGCCGATGAACGCCTTGTCCCACCAATGCCGACGCAGCTCGCTGGCCTTGAACCGAAACTCGAACGCGACCCCGCGAAAGATCAGCCCGAGCAGCATGAATGTGAGCGGCAGGTAGAACGCCGACAGGATCACCGAATACGCGAGCGGGAACGCCGCCAGCAACCCGGCGCCGCCGAGCACCAGCCAGGTTTCGTTTCCATCCCAGATCGGCGCCACCGTGTTCATCATCACGTCGCGGTCGTGGTCTTCCGGAAAGAATGGGTAGAGCAGGCCGATGCCCAGATCGAACCCGTCCATCACCACATACATCATCACCCCGAACAGGATGATGATGGCCCAGATCAGCGGCAGGTCGATGCCCATGAATGTGCCTCTTTCCTAACCTTGTGACTGGAAACGCCCGCCGAGCGGTGCCGAACCTTCCTCGACCGGATCGGGCGCTGCCGACAGTGGCCGCGACGGCGTACGCGCCTCGCCCGGGCCGCCTTCGGTCGGCCCGGATGTGTCCACTGGCGTCGGCCCGGCTGCAAGCAGTCGCAACACGTAATACGTGCCGGCGCCGAACACCACAAGGTAGACCACGATGAACAACGACAACGTGATCGCAAGCTGCGTTGCGCTGTGCGCCGACACCGCATCGGCCGTGCGCATCACGCCGTATACAACCCACGGCTGGCGACCGACCTCGGTGGTGATCCAGCCGGCCAGAATGGCGATCAGCCCGGCTGGTCCCATGGCGACGGTCGCCCACAACAGCGGCCGCAGTTGGTACAACTTGCCCCGCCAGCGTGCCCAGGCCGCCCACAGGCCCAACCCGATCATCATGAAGCCCAGCCCGACCATGATGCGGAACGACCAGAAGATCACGGTCGAGTTCGGCCGGTCTTCGCGCGCGAACTCCTTCAACCCTTTGAACTGACCATCCCAGGTGTGCGTCAGGATCAGACTGCCCAGATGCGGTATCTTGAGCGCGAAGCGGGTTTCTTCGGCGTCCATGTCCGGCCAGCCGAACAAGGTCAACGGAACACCGGCACCGGGCTCTTTCTCGTTCTCCCAATGCCCTTCGAGCGCAGCAATTTTTGCGGGCTGATGCTCGAGCGTGTTCAGGCCGTGGAAGTCGCCGATCACCGCCTGGATCGGCGCAACGATCAGCAGCATCCACAGCGCCATCGACGTCATGGTGCGCGTGGCAGGGGTACGGTCGCCGCGCAGCAAGTGCCAGGCGCCGGTGGCGCCGACCACGAGCGCGGTGGATAGGAAAGCCGCCACGCCCATATGCGTGAGCCGGTACGGAAACGAGGGGTTGAAAATCACCGCGATCCAGTCCGTCGGCACCACGCGCCCGTCGATGATCTCGTAGCCTGCTGGGGTGTGCATCCAGCTGTTCGATGCGAGGATCCAGGTCATCGAGATCAGGGTGCCGAGCGCCACCATGATGGTCGATGCGAAGTGGATGCCGGGGCCAACTTTCTTCCAGCCGAACAGCATTACGCCGAGGAAGCCGGCTTCCAGGAAGAACGCGGTCAGCACCTCATACGCAAGCAGCGGCCCCGTCACGCCACCGGCAAACGTTGAAAACCCGCTCCAGTTGGTGCCGAATTGGTAAGCCATCACGAGCCCCGACACCACGCCCATGCCAAAGCAGACCGCGAACGCCTTGGACCAGAAGTGATAAAGGTCGCGGTAATGCGTCTGCTTCTTGACCAGCCACAAGCCTTCGAGCACCGCGAGGTAGCTCGCCATGCCGATGGTCAGCGCCGGAAAGATGATGTGAAAGGCGATCGTGAACCCGAACTGAATTCGGGCCAGCATCAGCGCGTCTAGATCGAACATGTGACGGAGCAGTTGAAGGCTCAGGCGACCCCAGGCCGTCGAGGTGGGCCCGGCCGGAGCCAGACCACATGTTTGATTATCCTGAGTCGCCTGTGATTGCTTTGGCTGCAACCCGAATCGTCATGCCGAAGGCGCGGGTAAACCCTCGATACTGCACACCCCGATGCAATCGTGGTCAACGCGCCGCAGCCGGCGCGGGCGTGTCCTGCAGTGCCTGCTTCAGTACCCGCTTCATGACCTTGCCGTTCGCATTGCGCGGCAGCGGCTGGTCCGACCATCCAAAGGTTTCCGGCACCTTGTAGTCAGCCAGCCGTGCGGCACAGAACGCCTGCAACGCAGTGGCATCGCGGCTGCATTCAGGCCCTGCGTGCAGCACCGCATGCACCCGCTCACCGAGCACCGGGCAGGGGCGTCCCAGCACAGCCGCTTCGACCATGCCGGGCCATGCCATCAGCACGTTCTCGACTTCGACCGAATAGACCTTGTAGCCGCCGCGGTTCAGCATGTCCTTCTTGCGGTCGAACAGCCGCACGAAGCCGGCTGCATCGACCGAGCCCAAGTCGCCTGAATGCCAGTAGCCGGCGGTGAATGACGCCGCGGTGGCTTGTGGGTTGCCCCAATACCCGGGCACCACCATCGGCCCGCCGACCCAGAGCTCACCGGTCTCACCGGGTGGCAGCTCACGGCCGTTCTCGTCCATTACACGGATGTCGGTCGCCGGCAGCGCCACGCCGACGCTGTCGGCATGCTCGCGCGTGAGGCCGGCCGGGATCATGGTGGCGGGCGAGGTTGTCTCGGTCGCGCCGTAGGCGTTGATCAAGGTGAGCTGTGGTAGCCGGGTGGTCAGCGCATCAATGGTCGCGACCGGCATCGGCGCACCCCCGTAGCCGCCAGTGCGCCAAGCGTTCAGGTCAGCGTGCGCAAAACTTGGGTGCAGCAGGCACAACTGATACATGGCGGGCACCATCAGGGTGTGTGAAACCCGCTCGGCCGCAAGCAGCGCGATGAACGACTCGGCCTTGAACGCCGGCACGATCACGGTGGTGCCGCCAACCTGCAGCATCGCTGCGATTACCGCGATCAGGCCCGTCACATGGCTGGCCGGCACCGCCAGCGCCGACCGGTCGGAAGCTTCCAGCCGCATGCAGGCTTGGTAGTGCAGCGCCGAATGCACGATGTTCGACTGCGTGAGCATCGCACCCTTGGGGTTGCCGGTGGTGCCCGATGTGTAGAGGATGACAGCCGTTCCGTGTTCGTCACAAACGACTGGCGGCGGAGCCGTCCCACGATCCCCTCCATCTCTATCCAGCAACCCGCGCATCGATACGCCGTCGGGTGTCTCGTCAACCGTAAGCCGCAAGCGCAGCTGCGGCGCCTCAGCTGGATCCGGCAGGCGCTGGACCAGTTCCGCATCGACAAGGATCGCCACCGCGCCGCATTGCTGCGCGATGTAGGCCAAGCCAGGGCGTTGCTCCCGAATGCCGACCGGCACCGCGATCGCGCCAATGCGCTGCAGCGCGAGCAGGGCGATCACGAATTCCGGCCGGTTGCCAATCCACAGGATGGCCCGTTCGCCGTGCTGCACGCCGTGCGCGGCCAGCCGCGCAGCCAGACTGCCAACCGCAACGTCGCAATCGGCGTATGTCCAGCGTCGGCCTTCGCAGACCAGTGCTTCGCCTTGTGGGCTGCGAAGAAGTGCCGCCACAAACATCGCATACAAGCCCTCGGGGCGACTTGTGAAGCAGCGCACCACGCGGTCGCCGTGCTGCGCCTCGTAGCGCATCGGCGGCACCGCAAAAGCGTCCCAGTGATTCATCTGCTTACCTTCGTCATCCGACAGCCGCATCGGCGGCGACGTTGGCGCCGCGTTCGATCACGAACTCGGCATCAACCAAACGGCGCGAGTGGTTCAGATCACTCTGCGCGATCAGCACGGACACTGCCGTACCCTTCAAGCCCGCGATCACCTCGCCAAGCCGCATCGACAACGCCGGCGCGACGCCTTCGAACGGTTCATCGAGCAGCAGCAGCCGCGTCCCGACCGCCAGCGCGCGCGCCAATGCAACGAGCTTTTGCTGACCGCCGGACAACAGCAGCGCACGGCGGCTGCGCATTTCGGTCAATTCGGGCAGCACCGAATACACCAGCTCAAGCCGTTCGGTTTGATTGAGGCTCTTGTTGACCCAGACCGGCACCAGGATGTTTTCTTCGACAGTCAACTCGGGCACCAGGCCGCGGTCCTCCGGCATGTAGCCAATGCCCAGCCCCGCGCGTGCATGCTGCGGCAGGGCGCCCAGGTCCTGACCATTGAATTCGATGCGGCCCTGAATTGGCTTCAGGTGGCCCATCACGGAACGCATCAACGTGGTCTTGCCGGCGCCGTTGCGGCCGACCAAGCCAACCATCGTGCCGTCCTCGACGCTGAGCGACAGGCCACGAAGCGCAACGACCGACTGGATCGCGACGTGCAGGTCGTCGATCTTCAGCATGATGCAGTCACCCCGATGATCACGCCTGTGCCTTCTGCAGCAACTCGCCCGTCACATAGCGTCGTACGTCGTCGGTTGCAAGCGCCACGTCTGGCACATCGTCGGCGATGATGCGGCCCGCATAGAACGCGATCACGCGGCTTGAATAGCGTTCCACGATGTCCATGTCGTGCTCGACAAACAAGACCGTGGTGTCGGCCTCTTCACGCAGCGCATCCATGATGGTCTGCATCATCGGAAACTTCTCATCGGCTGATACACCGCTGGTCGGCTCATCGAGCAGCAATAGCTTGGGCGCCGCGGTCAGCGCCATTGCGATGTCTAGCAGCTTGCGCACGCCGCCGGGCAATTCGGCCACGCGGCGCTCAGCCTGATCGCCCAGCCGGAAGCGTTGAAGCAGGGTGTGTGCACGATCGACCGCCTGGGACCGGCGCGCAGGCTGCCAGAAGCTCAGGCGCTGATCATGACAAGCGTTGGCGACCAGCATGTTTTCCAGCACGGACAGCTCGCCGTGCAACTGCGGGATCTGGAACGACCGTGCCACACCGAGCCGCGTGATCGTGCGCGGTGCCAGCGGTGTGATGTCACGCCCAGCCAATGTGATGCGGCCACGGTCCGGCTTCAGGTAGCCAGTGATCATGTTGACGAATGTGGTCTTGCCCGCGCCGTTGCTGCCGATCAAGCTGACGCGTTCGCCGGTGCCGATCGACACCTCCAAGTTGTCTGCAGCGACGACCGCGCCGAATCGCTTTTCGATGCCTTTCGCTTCCAATAATGGCGGTGTCATCGTCTGCCACGTCCCATCCAGAGCGATCCGATGCCATTCGGCAGAAAGCGGATCACGAGCAGCAGGAATACGCCGAGCACAAGCTGCCAGGTGTTCGGAAAGTAGGCGCTTGAAAAGGACCGCACCACTTCCAGCACCGTGCTGGCAACAAACACCGCCGCCACGCTTTGCCAGCCGGCCAGGATGGCCACGAACACAAACTCGCCGGACGTCGTCCAGAAGCTGAAGTTCGGCTCGATGTGGCCCAACGCCATCACGGCCAATGAGCCGCCAACGCCGCCGCAAAATCCTGCCAAGATAAAGTTGATTGACATCGCCTGGCGCACCGAGCCGCCCAGGTACTCAACGCGCAACTCGTTGTCTTTCACAGCAAGGGTAACAAGCCCACGCGTGCTGTCGAAGTACGTGCGTGCAAGCAACGAGATCACGGTGGCGAGCACCACGGTGATCACATAAAGCGTGTAAACCACGCTGCCATCGGCCAACTCTTGTCCAAACAGGGTGGGGCGCCCCATGTTGAAGCCGTCCGAACCGCCCATCCAATCGACCTTGACCAACAGGCCGTAAGTCACCATTGACAATGCCAAGGTCAGCATCGCGAAGAAGATGCCGCGGTAACGCGACAGCAGCGGGGCGAACGGCGCTGCAACCACCGCTGCGGTGATTCCGCCGAGCACGGGCAGCAACACAGCGTCCGACAAGCCCAGATGGTTGTATGCCAGCGCCGCCGCATAGCCGCCCACTGCGAACATCATGCCCTGGCCAAACGGCACCACGCCGCCACGCATGAGACCGACAATGCCAAGCGAGACCAGCCCATTGGCTGCCGCCATCGTGAGCAGGAACGTCAGCCAGCGCGGCATATAGATACCAGCTGCAATCAGCACGATGCAGGCCACCACAGCCAGCGCGACGCTGCGCAAAGGACTGGCTGGGGCGGCCACCGCCGGCACAGACTCACGCGCAGGCTCGATCACGGCCGACATGAGGCGCAAGGCACATTCATCAGGTTCACCCGACTTTTTATTGACCCGCTCATATCTTGCGTGCCTGTACGCGCTGGAACAGCCCTTCCGGCCGGAACATCAGCACGATCACCATCACGACGTAGATCGAAAACAGCTCGGCCACTGGCGCGATGTGTACCGCAAGCGACCGCGCCAGCCCGACGATCAACGCACCGATTGCCGCGCCTTCGATGCTGCCGAGCCCGCCGATGATGACCACCGCGAACGAGACGATCACGACGCCCACCGATATGCCCGGCTGCACCGAGATCATTGGCGCCGTGAACGCGCCGCCAAGCGCAGCCAGAAAGATGCCGATGGAAAACGCGACCATGTAGACCCTGGACACATTGACGCCCATGCTGGAGGCGATCTCCGGACTGTGGATCACAGCAAGGACGATCTTGCCTTGGCGCGTACGGTTTAACCCCCACCACACCGCGATGCCGACGACGATCGCCAGCGCCATCAGCGCGAAGTCGTAGCCGACATAAGTCTGCACACCCACATCGACATTGCCGAACAGTCCGTACGGCTCAAACACGTAGTAGGGGTTCGCGCCCCAGATCAGCTTGGTCACGTCTTCGAGGATGAGGAACATGGCGTAGGTGACCAGCACCAGCAGCACTTCATCGCGGCCATAGAAGAAGCGCAGCAGCCCGCGCTCGGTCAGCGGAGCGATGATTGCTGCCACGGCAACCGCGGCCAGCAACATCGCGATCAGCGTGTAACCGGGCGCCCATTTCATGCTCGTGGCCCAGCCGACGAAGCTGGCCGACGCGTACGCACCCAGTGCGTAAAAGCTGCCATGCGCGATGTTCAGGATCTTGAGCACGCCGAACACCAGCGTGAGCCCGAGTGCAACGATGAACAGCCATGACGCGTAGGTCAGGCCGTCGATCAGGATGGTGGAGAGAGCTGGCATGAAAGCGAAGGTGCTGGACGCGCGGGCGACCCCAGGACCAGGGCCGCGCCACACGTCAGCCCATGATCAAGGGCAGCCTTTGGCACCGGGAAAACCGGCCTTGATCCAGTCTTCTGATTTCTGGTCAACCGGCGGATTCACGCACTCAGCCGGGAAGCGCACGATCTCGTCAAGCATCACCATTTTCTTGTCCTTGTCATAGCGCGTCTTGCCGATCGCCGTCGGCTGGATCGCCTGGTGGCCATTGCCCAACGCGAGTTCGATCTTGCCCGCAGGCGACTCCCACGAACTGCCTTTCATGGCTGCCGCCAGTTGCTCCGGTGTGGGTTTCTTGCCGCCGTTGGCAGCCATGGCTTTTTCGACACCAAGCTTCAGGCCCATCAGTGCCTGCGCCATGCGGTAGGGCGCCTGCACCGGATAGACGTTGTTCGCGTCTGAATAGAGCTTCCACCACCAGTCGTTCAAATCCGACTTGGGCGCCATCAGGCCGTAGGCGCCGCGGGCGCCAAGAATGGTGCCGTCCGGCATCTTGTCGCCCAGGCCCGGCAGCACATGGTCGCCGGCCGACAGCAGCACCTGAGTGCGCTTGAACAGGCCACGCGGCGCAGACTGCAGGATGAACGCCTGCAAATCCCCACCCCAAAGGCTTGAGTGCACCACATCGGCGGGCTTGCTCATCAGCGCCGAGATCTCGGTGCCGTACTGGCCTGCGCCAAATTTCGGGTTCTGGTCTTGCGCGACCTTGGCGTCTGGATACAGCTGCGCCATCGACAGCGTGAAGTCCTTCTTCGAGTCGCTTCCCCAAGCATAGTCCTGGTTGATCAGGCTGAAGTGGTCTACCTTGATGTTTTTCGCTTTGACATACCTTGCAAGCGCCACGTTGTCCATGGTGCCGTGCGAGGCAGTGCGGAATACGTAGTCGAACTTGTTGTCCTCGAAGATGCGGGGCGTGCCGCAGTCATACAGGATCAAAAAGCGCTTCATCTCCTCTGCCGCAGGCGCGACAGCCAGGCAATCGCCCGAACTCACGTAGCCGACCACCGCATCGACCTTCTCGCGGTCGTACAGGTTGCGCAGGTCCTGGACCTGCTTGGTTGCGCCGCCGGCTTCGTCGATGTAGACCGGCTCGATTACCAGGCCACCAAAGCCTTTTTTGTCGTACGGCGCGGGCGCCTTGCCGGCATTGAATGCGCTGATCAACGCCTTCGCGCCGTTCACCGCGGGAATGCCGAAGCTCTCGGCTGCCTGGCCGGAAAGGAAGCTGACGACGCCAAGCTTGAACGTCTCTTGCGCCTGCGCGGCGGTCCCCGCAAACAGCAGCGCGGCGCCGGCGGCCAGCGAAGTCAACAGGTGGCGGGGCCGCATGGCTGCACGCCGGTTCGATTCGGTCAAGTTCATAAATGGTGTTTTTGAAGCGGGTTGTTCTGATGAGTGCGGCAGTGCGGCACGATGCGCTTCATCTTAATGTGCTCATCAAGTTGGTCACTGGTGGAAAACCCGTGCAGTGGGGCTGTTCAACGAATGATCCGCAATGATCGGCGGCGTGCACCCACGCAAGCTGCGCGCTTTCAGTCGGCGGCTTCGAGCGTGTGCAGCGGGATGTCGCGATCGCGCGCAAGTTGATCGAGTTGCTCACGAGTGCGGCCGAGCAAGAATGCGGCGATGGCCTCGTGCGTGGCGGGCGCCGTGGGGTCGGCTGCATCGTGCGCCACGCCGGCTGCGTCGCAAAGTGCACGCGTGAAATGCGGCTCCAGCGCAGCAACAGCGACCCTCCCATCTAGGCAAGGGTATACGCGATAGCCTGCGTGTGCGCCGCCCACCATGCCGGCGGGCGCAGTCAGGCCGAACTGGCGTGGCAATGCAAGCCAGCCGGCAGCGTCAGCGAGCGCGACCTCAATGAAACGCCCGATGCGTGATGGGACGTCTGCTTCTGGCCGGCCGCGTGCACAGCGCAGCACCGCTTCGACCGCCAGCAACGCGCCGCTCATATCGGCATACAACGTCGCCGGCAACTCGGTGCCGGTGATCAAGCTGTGCTCAGCCAGGTAGGTCAGGTCGTGGCCTGGTTCCTCTGCCCGAGCGCCGCTCGCACCGACGATCGCGACTTGTGACAGCGCGGGCCAGCGGGCTTGCAGCGCTGACCAGTCGAGACCGAGCTTGCGCAGTGCGGAAGGCCGAAACGATGTCAGCAGCACGTCGGTGGCGGACAGTTCTTCGCCCAGCGCGGCGCGGCCCGCATCGGTCTTGAGATCCAGCGTCAGCACCCGCACACCTTCGGTCAGGTGCTCGTAGAAAGCGGGGCGGTAGTGCCGCATCGGGTCGCCTGCCGGCGACTCGACTTTGCTGCAGGTGGCACCCAGCGCGCGGCAGCGCATCAGCGCAGCCGGGCCGGGCAGGTTAAGCGCAAGGCTCAGGATCCGGAGGCCCTCGAGCGGCTGATCGGGGAATTCAGTTGGTGTCATGGTGCAGACGCTAACGCAATCGGCAGGGACCGCCGACTCAGCCCAGCCACTTGCCAGCAGCGTCGCGCGTTTGGCGCTTCGCCAAAAGCACTTCAGAGACCCAGGTGTTGAGCCAGGATCTCAGGGCTCGCTCGCAGCGCGTCGGATGTGCCCGCGAAAGCCACTTCGCCTTTCACAAGGATCACGTTGCGGTCCGTGATGGCGGTCACATGCCTCCAGTTCTTGTCAACGATCACGCTGCTGATGCCGGTCTCGCGAATCAGCCCGCAGATGCGCCAGATCTCCTTGGCAATCAGCGGGGCGAGGCCTTCGGTGGCTTCGTCCAGGATCAGCACATCGGGGTTCGTCATCAACGCGCGGCCAATCGTGAGCATCTGCTGCTCGCCGCCGGACAGCTGCTGGCCCCCATGGCCGAGTCGCTCGGCCAGGCGTGGAAAGGTTTGCAGCACGCGGTCGTAGGTCCAGTCTTGCTGACCGCGGGTGCCCGCGCGGGCGGCCATGTTCAGGTTCTCCGCCACGCTCAGATTGCCGAAGATGCCGCGGCCTTCGGGCACGTAGGCCAGCCCCAGACGCGCCACTTCGTAGGCCGGCCGGCCTACCATGTTGCGCCCCATGATCTTGACTTGACCTACCCGTGGCCGCACCAGCCCCACAATGCTTTTGAGCAAGGTGCTCTTGCCCATGCCGTTGCGACCCATGAGACCGATCGTCTCTCCGCGGCCGACAGTGAAGTCCACATCGCGCAGGATGTGGCTTGCGCCGTAGTAGCTGTGAACGCCGCGCGCGTCGATCAGCAACTCGCCTGGCTCTGCTGCATTCACGCTGGGTGATCCTCTTCACCCAGATAGGCGGACTGCACACCAGCGTCGCTGCGCACCGCATCGGGCGTGCCGCTGGCAATCACCTGGCCGTTGACCATCACGGTCAGCACATCGGCCAGCGCAAACACCGCATCCATGTCGTGTTCGACCAGCAGCATCGCGTGATCCGGCTTGATCTTGAGCAACAGTTCAACCATGCGTTCGGCTTCGGCCACGCCCATGCCGGCAAGGGGCTCGTCGAGCAGCAGCACCTGTGGGTCGGTTGCCAGGGTCATTGCAATTTCAAGCTGACGCTGTTCGCCGTGCGACACCGCACCGGCCACCACGTGTTTGCGGCTTTCGAGGCCTGAGAGGGCCAGGGCACGCGCGCACGCTTCATTGGTTGCTCTCGATTCAGAAGCACGTGCGAGCAGCCGATACCGACTCGGACGGCGCGACTGCGCAGCCAGCCGCACATTTTCCCAGACCGTGAAGGGTGCAAAGATGTTGGTTTTCTGGTAGCTGCGGCCAAGCCGCTGGCGCGAGATTTTTTCCGGAGGCCACCCGGTCACGTCGGTGCCGCCCAGCAGCACCTGGCCCGACGTCAGCGGCAGGTCGCCGGACAGCAGGTTCGTCAGGGTTGACTTGCCTGCGCCGTTTGGGCCGATCACCGCATGGATCCGGTTGCGCAACAGGTCCAGCGACACCTCGTTCACCGCCGCCAAGCCGCCAAAGCGTTTGGTCAGCTCGCGAGCCGACAACAGCACGTCCGGCTCAGACATCCGCTGGCTCCGCCGGCGCGCGCCGGTTGAACATTGTCAACAGTCCGAGGAGCCCGCGTGGTGCGAACAGCACCACCAGCACGATGAAGGTGCCCATCAGCAGTTGCCAATATTTGGTGATGTCCTTGAACAGATGCAGCAGATACTCGAACGCGAAGGCACCCACGATTGCGCCGGCAAAGTTGCCCATGCCGCCCAGGATCACCATCATGATTGCGTGCGCGCTCAGCTGAAAACCCATCAGTTCCGGGTTCACGTAGCCGCTTTGCGCCGCCCAGAGATAGCCTGCAAGGCCTGCCAGCGCACCCGCGATGGTGAACGCCGTGAGCTTGTAGCCGAACGAGCCGAACCCGAGTGCGCGCATCCGGTGCTCATTCACGCGGATGCCGGACAGCGCCCGGCCAAACGGGCTCCACAGCAGCCGGCGCAGCAGTGCGTAAACCAGCACAAGGCAGACCAAAGTGAAGTAGTAGAAAACGCGCTTGTCGTCCAGATCGAACAACCCCGCATCCGGCTTGAAGTTGATGTAGATCCCGTCCGATCCGCCCAACGCGCGGTTATCGAAGAACCCATAGAACACCATCTGCGCGAACGCCATCGTGACCATGATGAAGTAGATGCCGTGCGTGCGGACCACGAAGAACCCGATCACGAGCGCCGCGGCGCCGGATGCAAGCACGGCAAGTGGCAACGTCCACCAAAGGCTCACGGGCGCGCCGGCCGGCGTCAGAAACGCGAGCGCGTAGCCCGCCAACCCGAAGTACGCCGCATGGCCGAGCGACACCAGTCCTGTCACGCCTTGCAACAGATCCAGGCTCATCGCGAAGATCGCCATGATCATCATCTGCGCGACCATGCCGGTGTAAAACGTGTTGCTGCTGAGTAATGGGAACGCCAGCAACGCGATCAATGCCAGCACCAATAGAAATTGAATGCTGCGCGGCAGGTGTTCGAGATTCGCCCGAGGCGCGCTCATTCGGTGAACCTATCGCTCATTGCTTGAATAGTCCTTCGGGTTTCCAAAGCAGCACGGCGGCCATCAACAGATAGATCAACATGCCCGAGAGTTGCGGCAGCAGCACCTTGCCGAACGTATCGACAAAACCGACCAGCAATGCCGCAATCAACGCGCCGCGCACCGAGCCGATGCCGCCGATCACGACCACCACGAAGCAGATGATCAGCACCTGCGAGCCCATGTTCGGATACACGCTCGAGAGTGGTGCTGCGACCATGCCGGCCACAGCGGCCAGCGCAACGCCCAGCGCAAACACGATGGCATGGATCAACCGGATGTTGACGCCGAGCGACTCGGCCATCTCCCGGTTGAAAGCCCCCGCGCGGATCTTCATGCCCAGCCGCGTCTTCGAGATCAGCAGATAAAGCCCGAGCGCCAACGCCAGGCAGACGCCGCCGACGAACAACCGATAACCGGGGTATGACAAGTTGTCGGTCAGCTGGATCGACCAACTCAGCGCTTCTGGAACCGGCACGCCGTGCACGTCATCGCCCCACAGGATCGAGCGCAGTTCTTCGAAGATGTAGATTAAGCCGAACGTAAGCAGCACCTGATCGAGATGATCGCGCTGGTAGAAATGCCGAAACAGCAACCGCTCCAGCGCGAGCCCGAACAGTACAGACAGCGCCACGCCGCCGATGATTGCCACCGTCAGACTGCCCGAGAGGCCGACCAGCCAGTACGCGAGGTACGCACCCAGCATGTAGAAGCTGCCATGCGCCAGATTGACCACGCCCATGATGCCGAAGATCAGCGTGAGGCCAGCAGCCAGCATGAACAACAGCAGTCCGTACTGCACGCTGTTCAGCAGCTGAATCAGAAAGGTTGCGAGGTCCATTGGCTGTGGGGGTGCCTGGCGGGGCGTCAGGAAACCCCATTCCTGCAAGCGGTGTGGCGCCGGCTTTGCCGGGCGCGTGGCAACGTCACACGGTAACCGGGGCGTTGTTGGAGGCGCGCCCGATGCGCGAAGCTTGCGAGATCGAGCAGTCTCGTCACATCTTGCAGCCAGCGCCTGAGTCGGCCAGCTGCTTTGCTGCCATCCCGATCACCTGGTTGTCGCCGTTCTTCACCTCGCGCAAATAGATGTCCTGCACGGGGTTGTGCGATTTGCTCATCGTCCACTGGCCCCGCGGGCTGTCGATCGTGGCGCCTTCCATGGCCTTGAACATGGCGGCTTTTGCCGACACATCGCCTTTAACTGCTTCTGCACCCAAGATGAGCAACTGACCTGCGTCGTAGCCTTGTACGCTGTACACATCGGCCTCGCTGCCGAACGCTTTGGAATAGTCTGCGCGGAACTTCCGGTTGCGCGGTGTATCAAGCGTGTCGGCGTAATGCATGGCGGTGATCACGCCGTTTGCGGCATCACCGGCCGCAGCGATCGTGCCTTCGGTCAGGAAGCCGGAACCGTACAGCGGAATCTTGCCTTTCAGGCCGGCCGCTGCGTAGTCCTTCATGAACTTGACCGCAGCGCCGCCAGCGAAGAAGCAGGCAACCGCATCGGGGTTCGCCGCCGCAATCTCCGTCAGCAGCGCCTGAAACTCGACGTTCGGAAACGGCAGACCAAGCTCCTTGACGATCGTGCCACCACCCTTGGTGTAGCCTTCCTTAAACCCTTCGAATGCTTCGTCGCCAGCCGCATATTTCCAGGTGATCCAGGCGGTTTTCTTGATGCCTTTTTCCGCCATTACCTTGCCAAGCGCAAACGTCGGCTGCGAGTTCGTGAAGCTGGTGCGAAACACGTTGGGCGCACACAGCGCGCGGGTTGCAGCGAGCACGCCTGCATTCGGGATGATGCTGAGCACACCCGAATCGCGGGCGACTTTCTGGATGCCCATCTGCACACCCGAGTGCACGGTGCCCACCAACACATCGACGCCGTCGCGCTGCACCAGCTTGTTGGCGTTCTCCACCGCTTTGGCAGGATTGGATTCATCATCGACCTTGAAGAACTCGATGCTGCGGCCGCCGAGCTTGTCGCCTTTTTCGGCCAGCGCCATACGAAAGCCGTTTTCAATCGCTATGCCGAGCTGTGCATAGGTGCCGGTGTAAGGCAGCATGAGCCCGACCTTGATTGGCGCACCGCCCTGTGCGAAGGACAGGCGTGGGAGCAGAAGTCCGCTGGAGGCGGCACCGAACAGGGCGGCGCTGCGCGAAAGAAGATGTCTGCGGTTCGTCATGAGGAGTTCCGATCTGATTTCTTGATGGACAAAGCGTTGGCAGATTGATGCAGCCAGGCTCGCGTCGATCCGTCAATCTATCCGATTTGGGCGCTTCGGCGCCACCAGACTTTCCCCGAGTTCGGGTGCGATGGTGGATGCGTGAGGCGGCCATTCGTCCAGATCTTCGACCTGTCAACACAGGAACGAAGTCGTTGCCATTTGCAGCCAGCACGGCCGATGCAGGGGATGGCTAAACGTTGTCAGGGCAGAATTCCGGTGCTGTCGGTCACGTCCACCCCCGTCCTTCTCGCTTTATCGACCCTGTGAAAAAACATTCATCTGCCACTCCCGAGACCCTAGCGCAAGCCTTGCCAGTCAAGAAGACAGCCGCTGTGCGCAGCAGACCGCCTGCGGCTGCCCAGTTGCCAGTCAGCGATCCATTGGCTCCGCCGCAGGCTTGGCCAGAGCCCCCGCGGCAAGCGGCGCCGCCGCTTGCCGCTGAAGCACCCGTACCAACCAAACGTCGTCAGAAAACGGCTGTGTCGTCACCCGACCCGGCAGAACGTCATGAGTTGGCCAAGAGTGCATTGAGTCATGTGCCTGAGCCTCGGCCAGCAAAGGCGCCCAAGCTCAAGAAAGCCAAGCCGGTGCGAGACAGCTTCACGATGCCCAAAGGGGAGTACCAGTTGATTGATCTGCTTAAGCAGCGCGCAGCCGCAAAGCAGCGTCATGTCAAGAAAAGCGAGATCCTGCGCGCCGGAATCCTTGCGTTGGCCGACATGACCGATGTACAGCTGTTCGCCGCGCTCGACAGCGTGCCCGTGATCAAGACCGGCCGGCCACGATCCGATGCGGCGCCGTGACGGCTGGCTAACTCAGGTCGTTGAATGAAGGAGCAGCGCAAAAATTCGGTACTGGCACCAGCGAATCATGACAAGACGGCGTGCTTCGGGCCGCCGACAAGACGTCTAAAAGTGCGCCGGACGTTGAATCTGGCGATAAGAAAACCGATTAACCATGCCCTACATGGGGCCCGTTGACCACTTCGTGCAGAACGCAAACAGACCCGCTCGAGCCCGACGTATGCGTCTGCGCGGCATCAAATCCGCGCAACGCTCGAGCAGGGCCTTTGTGAAACCCCACCCGACTGCCGCCCCGCGTCCGCCAGCGGTATCGATTAAACCCGCGGCGGATCCGTCTCGCGTTCCGGATGTCGGTGCTTGGCCATTGCGGCAAAGAATGGCTTGATCGCCTGGTTGGCATCGTCAGCCAACAACAGTCCAGGATCTGCGCTGCCGTCCGGCAATTGCATTGGCAGGCTCGCCGTGCCCAACAACAGCTGAGACGCACCGAGCGCCAGAATGGTCTTGCCATGCCGGTACTGGTCGCGGATGAAGTCCATGGTGTGGCCGATTGCAGCCAGCTTCTCCACGGCTGCATCACCTGCTGGAAGCACCAGCGCATCGAACAGGAAGCCAGGCTCGTTTTCCATCGAGGCATCGGCTTGCAGCGTGCTGCCGTCCGCCGTGCGCACGGCGCCCACACGGGGACCCACCACACGGCCGATTGCACCCGCTTCGAGCAGCGCCGATTGAATCGCGGCGACCGCCTTACCGTCGACCCCATCGGCCACCAGCAACGCCACCTTGCGGGTGCGAATACCACCGTCGCCGGGACGCGCCGTCAATGACAGCGCAGGCGATTTTTCGATTTCAGGCTGCACCGGCGGTACCGCACGCGGCAGCGGCTCGGGCATCTCCATTGACAGTCCCTCGGCGACTTTCTGCGCCAGTTCCATCGAC
>JBBPYC010000097.1:0-59908 GCA_038200275.1 Burkholderiales bacterium | reverse complement strand
TCCTTCGCGCACCCTGCGCAGGGCAAGCAGCCGAAATTCCTCCAGCGTGGCGTGATCCAGTTTGCGGCCGTCTCGTTTCATGCCTCATGAGACTACCAGCCTCGCAAAAGATTCCGCCTATGTCGCTTTAATTACGGACTTCTGAGTAAGGTACCGACCGCTTGCGCTGTACCGGCCAGGCCGACGTACTGCACCACCCCGAGCATGCACGCCCGCATCAAGCTCGATTGAAAGGCACCGATCACCGCGCGATGCTCCTCGCAAGCTGGCTGGATCCGGGCGGACTCGTAATCCAGCACGGGCAGCCCGCCATGTCCGCCGCAAGAGATCACGAGGTTGTCGGCGCCCGAGCTGTCTTCGGTCGAGACAAAAATCAAGCATGCGCGATCCGGCTCGGATTGATGGGGGATCGTGCGGTCGTTCAAGGTCAGCCAGCCATTGACCCTGGTGAGGCATGAACAAGGATGGATGGCTGCGATGGCCACGCGTGTGGCCAGGGCCAGCAGACCATGCGGCGCCAGCCGACTGAGGCAGTGTGCGGTCACTACATGCACAGCCAGCAGTCCAACGTCGGCGGCGACGCGCGACTCAGTCCGCTATCGATCAAGCTGCGCCACATCAACCAGGGACGGCAATTCAACAGCCGGCTCCAATCTCGCAGGGAATTCGGCAGATCCCACGCCGCAACTCACGAGGCTGCCCGCCCGTGCGGCTGGGCCCGGATGATCACAGCCGCCGCAGCACGCAACCACCCGCGCCCCAACAGCCGCACCACAGCGGGATAGTTGGCCTGGGACGGATCGATTGAGCCTTTCTTTATCGCGTTGCGGCAGACGGTGAACGCGGCTTCTTGCGTAAACCAGTCGGCTTCGTTTGCAGGCGCGTTCCCTTGATCTGGCCGCAGCGCGGCCTCAAATCCGTGGTCGAGAGTGTTTGCAGGAAGACCGTCGACCCGCGGGTAGCTGCCCCCACTGCATTGCCGCTTATCGCACGCGATGAAATCGCATGGGCCGTCGCCTGCTGCTGCTACACGGCATGCGCGAGGCCGCATTCCTGCATCGACGCTGCAAACTTCGGCACGCTGCCGTCGCGCTCGATCGATGTTGGGCGCGCACCGGCGCGCGAAATCAGCCACTCATGCAGCGCCCAGACTCGAGCATCGATCGCTGCGTCGTGCGAATCGACCAACCGCTGCGAGCCCAGCGCTGGGTCAGCGGTATACCCAACCCGCTGGATTTCACCGACTGCATGGGCCGCAAATGCAAGGGGACACACCTGAGCTGAAAACCCGAGGTTGGTTGCCGACACCAACATCAACACGTTGTCTACAGCAACCAGCATGCCGCAGCCGGTGCAGCGCGCCAGTTCCGACAGAAATTTCGTCTCTGGCCATCCGCCCACGTACGGGAGCGTGCGCAGATCGTGCAAGAAATTCTCCAGCGCGATGGGCTGTTGACGAACGACTTGCGCGCGATCGACCTGCTTGACCGGCCGTAAACCGCCTGCAATCAAATCGTTTTATGGACGCACCTCGAATCAGCTACCGGGCTCGGTGCACCGCACCGCATCGTCGTCATGTTCGCGTCAGCCCAACGCCCGCACCATGCGGGGCCTGAGCAGGCCTGGGTTCAAACGGTGGGTTGGTTTGCATGGCTCGGACGACTCCCGACCGGAGGAATTCGGGCGTCGTGCAGTTCACCTGAGCGCTCGAACGTGCGCCAGAATCGGTTTGCAAACGGTGTGGTTGCACATACCGCAGTCAGCGATTCGATGACCCTCTGCGTCTTGATCTTTGGGCAGGTTTCGGTTGGGGTCTGATTCCATACGTTGCTCTGGCGGTTGGCTTTCGACGTGCCCGCACAGGTGGCGCTTGGGCCTGCAGCGCAATCTTTTTTGCCGGCCAGCGACACGTCATGGCCGCTCTCCATCTTGACGCGCTCGGCATTCGCAGCGAAAGCCGGGCCCGCAACGAGAGCGCCGAAGGCGATTGCGGTGATGGCGAGGGGGTTGACGGTCGTTACTGGCGCGCTTCTGAGAGAGTGAAGTTGCAGCGATCTGAAATAAGCGTTGAGCTCAACGCCTGACTAGACTTGGAGCCTTTTCAGGCACAGTCGCTGATTACTTTGCGTTGTCCGCCCAAGGCAGTTACTGCGCAGGCAACCTGCAGGTGCAGCGAGGCTGTCTGTTTGGGCTGCGTAAGCTTTTACGATGTCGCTGGTTTTTTGCCACCCCAAGCTGTAACTCAATGACACGATGAACCGAAGTCCCGTTGGCGAAGGCCTGCAGCGACTGCGTGAGGCGGAAGTGCTGCTGCATGCGCTTTTCGTTCGCGGCCAGGCCGGCGACGCGATCGCCTATCGGCAGTTCCTGCAACGCTTGAGCACGCATCTGCGGGCGTTCTTGCGCCGTCGAATGTTTGGCTGGCCAGACGACGTGGAGGATCTCGTTCAGGAATGTCTGCTTGCAATGCACAACCAACGCCACACTTATCAAACCGACCAGCCGTTGACGGCCTGGGTGCATGCGATTGCGCGCTACAAAGTGATCGATCTGCTGCGCGCGAAGTCGAGCCGTGAATTGCTGCATGTGCCGATTGACGACGAGATGGCTCTGTTTACCCACTCTGCAACCGATGCGTCCGACGCGCGGCGCGACCTCCAAGGCTTGCTCGCGACCCTTCCCGATCGGCACCGGTTGCCGATCCAGCACGTAAAAATTGAAGGCCTTTCAGTGGCCGAGACTGCAGACAAAACCGGCATGTCGCAATCGGCTGTCAAGGTGGGCGTGCACCGCGGCCTGAAGGCACTCGCCACGCGGATCAGGAAGGACGGCAAGCGGTGAACACCAACGCGCTGATTGACCTGCTCTCGACCCGTGTCGCGCCGGTGCCCCGCCATGCAGCGGCACGGCGGCTCGGCACTGCACTCGCTCTCGGGTTGCCGTTTTCATTCGCAATCATGCTGGCGATGCTGGGGCTGCAGCACGACTGGGACGTGGTGTTGACCAACCCGATGTTCTGGATAAAGGTGCTGTTCCCAGCGGTGCTGGGCGCCACCGGACTGGTGCTTGCCAAGCGGCTTGGCCGGCCTGGCGTGCCTGTCGGCGCAGCTTGGCTGGGACTGGCTTTGCCCTTGCTGGTGATCTGGGGTGTCGGCGCGTGGCAGTGGGTCTCGGCACCGCCGTCCGAGCACGCCGCAATTTTGTTCGGGCGGACCTGGCGCGGCTGTGCGTTCAGCATTTTTCTGATCGCTCTGCCGATCGGCGTCGGGGCCCTGTGGGCCCTTCGCGGTCTGGCGCCGGTGCGGCCCACTGTGGCCGGCGCAGCGGCTGGTGTGATGGCTGGCGGGACCGGCGCGGCCATTTACGCGCTGCACTGCCCAGAACTTGGCGCGCCTTTTCTGGCGGTCTGGTACGTCGCCGGCATTGCGCTGACGACGATGGTCGGCGCAGTGGTTGGCCGCCAATTGTTGCGTTGGTGAGCGCCTGCGACGACGACTTAATGGCCGGCCGAGGCCAAGCCGCCACATCCCCCGCTGATAGAATCGCCCGCTGCCCTCGGAGGGGTGGATGAGCGGTTTAAGTCGCACGCCTGGAAAGCGTGTGTGGGTTTATCCCCACCGCGGGTTCGAATCCCGCCCCCTCCGCCAAAGATGAGTTTTTACCTGCTTTTTTGCGTCCAAATCGTTACCCGCCTAGCCCCGTAAGTCATTGATCTACGGGGCTTTTTTGCGTCTATAGGTCTTTATCCGTACAATTGAAGCCACGGACCGCTGCGGGTATTTGTGCGGGTATTTGGAAAAACCACTGCGGGTATTTTGGTTAGAGGGAAACAGCGAGGTGCGGGTATGGGCAAGCTGACGGCTGTAGGTATCCAGCGGATCAAGAACACAGGCAAGGTGCAGAAGCTTGCCGATTCAGGGGGGCTGCATCTTTTCGTGACGGCGGACGGCAGCAAACTGTGGCGCTGGAACTACCGCCATGGCGGCAAGCACCGCACCGCATCATTCGGCGCCTATCCTGCTGTGTCCCTGGCAGATGCCCGTGAGCGGCACGCCGCCGGCCGCAAGTTGCTGGCGGCGGGTACGGACCCAATGGCGCAGAAGAAAGCCGACCAGCAAGCGGCGTTGGCGGCTGCCGAGCACAGTTTCGAGTCGGTGGCCCGGACGTGGCATGCGCAGTGGGCACCGGCGCACAGCGAGCGGCACGCGCGCTATGTCGTGGCGCGGTTCGAGGCAGACGTGTTCCCGGCGATTGGCACCCTGCCGGTGGCTGCGGTCGAAGCGCCTCATCTAGTGGGCATGTGCAAGGCGATCGAAGCACGCGGCGCGCTGGACCTTGCCAAGCGGGCACTGCAGATGACATCGCAGGTGCTGCGCTACGCGGTCGCGCACGGCATCGGTGGCGCACGCCGCAACCCGGCTGCCGACATCAAGCCCTCCGACGTGATCGCCCCACGACGTGCGACGAACTATGCGCGCATCGACGCGCGGGAATTACCCAGCCTGCTGCGCGCCATCGAGGGGTATCGCGGGACGCCAACGACTCGGCTGGCAATCAAGCTCATGGCGTTGACGTTCGTTCGCACCAGCGAGCTGATCGGCGCGCGCTGGTCGGAATTCGATCTGGATACGGCACGGTGGGACATCCCGGCCGGGCGCATGAAGATGAAAACCCCGCACGTCGTGCCGCTGTCACGGCAAGCGGTCGAGGTGCTGGAAGTGCTGCACGACATCAGCGGGCACCGCGAGCTGCTGTTTCCGGGCGAACGCGATCACGCCAAGCCCATGAGCAACAACACGATCCTGATGGCGCTCGACCGCATGGGGTTCGGCGGCAAGATGACCGGCCACGGGTTCCGTGGTTTGGCATCTACGCTGCTGCACGAGCAGGGGTTCGAGCACGCGCATATTGAACTGCAACTCGCGCACATGGAGCGCAACAGTGTGTCGGCCAGCTACAACCACGCAACCTATCTGCCGCAGCGCGCAGCCATGATGCAGCAGTGGGCTGACTTTCTCGACAGCAGCCTGCGCGGCAACGTGGTGCCGCTGCGGCGGCTGGCTGCGTGATGGGCGATGCCATGTTGCAGCGTGAGCTACGCGACTTCGTGGCGCTTGCACGCGAACTGCAATCGATCCACGGCGGCACGATGGCGCAGGCGCGCGTGGAGGCTGCACGGCTGCTGCAGGTGGTGCAGCCGACCGATGAGGCATTCAACCGCGCCCTCTGGCCGCACCGGGTCCGCGCCGCAGCCGTGGCCGGCCGGTGTGCAAGGGCATGAGCAAGCGCGACGCCGTGGCAGCGGTAGCCGTGTACTTCGAGAGCATCGGCGCCCGGCCCGAGCAGGCGCTTTTTGAGGCGCATAAATGGCTGAAAGCACCTGTTTTCCGCTCTGCTGCCAAAGCTGCAATTTCGACGCATCGGGCGGCAATGGCTTGCTTCCCGCGTGAGAATGCAGCGGGCAGCGGCAACAAGCAGGCCGATCAAATCAAGCTCCATGCGCTGTACGCGATAGCGGCGCACGGGTCAGACAAAATTAAGCGGGAACAGCTGCCAACTTGCATGATGCCGAGTCGGCGTAAGCGGCCTGAGCAGCCAAGTGCTCGACTCAAAAGGCTCCAAAAGTTAAGCGATAACTGGAGCGGTGCATTTAGGTAGACAGGTAAGTCCTGAAACCGCCATGACCATGCCTCCATAGCAACACGGAGGGCCACATGGTCACAAATCAGCAGTCAAACACCGCCCCGCGCAAGGGGCTGTATTCGGCAAAAGACTTCTGCGAACGCGCTGACATCAGCCGGTCGCACCTGTCGAATCTGCGCACGCGGCGCGCAGTGCCCGCGCCAGTCGTGAGCCTGCCCCGCTTCGTTCGGTGGGCGGCGCAGGACGTGGAGAACTGGATCGCCGACCCGGCCGCATGGCTGGCCCGCGACGAGAGCACTGCCGAGGTGCGAGGATGAAATACCCCGACCGCGCAATGAATACGGCCGGGGCAATCGGGAACCAACAGCACTTCGATTGTAGCCCGACTGCTGAAAAAATAGGCACTCACGATTCGGTGCAGGCACTGGTCGCCGGGCTCGCTTCCGCCGCACCTGGGGCTGTGTGGCTGAGGGCAGCGCAGGTCGCAGCAGCAGTGCTGGGAGGTCTCCGATGAGCGCATTGAACCCACCAGAGCGCAGCGCCGTTCCTGCCGCAGTCAGCACGCTGCACATGCTGACCGAGTTCTATTGCATGACGCTGCCTGACAAGGGCCGGCCGGTGCTATTTCAGAAGGGACCGAGCGGCGGCGGCAAGCATACATTTTTCGCCGAGGGTGACTATGAGGGGCTGGCTGCCGCGACTGTCGAACGCGGACAGGGGCCGACCGATCTCTATTACGGGACTGCGACCTACGGGGAAGCCGACCGCCGGACAGCGGAAAACGCGATGTGGTTCAAGGCGCTTCGCATCGACATTGACTGCGGGCCAGAAAAGTATGCAAAAGACCCCGAGAACTCGTACCCGCTGTTGGATAGCGGGATGGAGGACGCAGAGCTTTTCGTGAGCGCGATCGGCCTGCAGCCTTCTGTGGTGGTCGGTTCTGGCTATGGCCTGCACATCTACTGGTGCTTCGATAAGCCGACCGGGCGAGACAAGTGGATGCCGTTGTCTGAAGCAATGGCGCGGGCGCTGGCGCAGCACGGTGTCAAAGTCGATAAAGGCGTTACAGCAGATGCAGCGCGCGTTTTGCGCCCACCGGGCACGATCAACTTCAAGTACGGCAGGCAGGTGCCAGTCACTGCGCAGGCTGGGAGTTACACGTACACCTTCGACGAGTTGCAGCAGGTGCTAGCCCCGTGGATGCTGGAGCCCCTCACCGCCTGGTCAAAGCCCACAGGCGGTGAGCTGGTCGGCCCCAATGGCGATGTGCTGCTGCCCGAACGAAGGGACCGCGATGCGAACGCCATCATCGAAGGTGGCTGCATCGTAGTGGGCGACCTGCGTGACGGCAAGCCGAATCAGGATTACGACGACTGGTGCGGTGGGCTCCGACTTCTGACGTACTGCGAAAACGGCGAAGCACTGGCGCACGAATGGAGTGCGCAGGCCGGTGATTACAAGCCGGGCGAGACGCAGCAGAAGCTCGACAGCTTCACACACGGCCCGCCCCGCTGTGGCACCTTGCCAGCGTGTAAGGGCTGCCGGCACAACGGGACATTGAGCACGGCGCTGCTTCTGTCGGACCGGGTGCAGCGCGCATTAAGCGTGGTCGAGGTCAGCCCGGACGGTGAAGCGCAGACACGCGAGACAGACACCGCGCAACCGAGCAGCACCCCGGGCATGCCGGCCGTCATTGCAGAGATGAACGAACGGCATGCAGTAGTCGGGCGCGGGTCCGACTATGCGATTCTCGACCGGCGCTATCCGCGCGAGACACCGGGCGGAGTGGCCTACGGGATTGGCTGGCGGTCCGTCGCGTGGGTCAACCAGATGTACGGCACGCGGTTTGTTCGCACCGGCCGCGCGGGGGACAAGCCGGTCAAGCTGTCGGCTTACTGGCTGTCTCACCCGCAGCGCGCGCAGTACCCTGATGGCGAGGTTTTCATGCCTGAGGGCGTGGCCCCGGCAGGCACGTTCAACTCATGGCAAGGCTTCGCCGTCGTGCCGCGTGCGGGCGATGTGGAGCCGTTCATACGCTTGCTCAAGGCGATGATTGCCGACGTGCCAACGCGGCGCTACGTGATGCAGTGGTTCGCCCTCAAGGCCCAG
Organism: Burkholderiales bacterium; assembly: GCA_038200275.1. Classification (GTDB taxonomy): domain Bacteria; phylum Pseudomonadota; class Gammaproteobacteria; order Burkholderiales; family Burkholderiaceae_C; genus JBBPYC01. The sequence goes on along the minus strand of JBBPYC010000097.1, from coordinate 52,156 downwards.
CGACCGGGCAGCGTGCCCGACACGATCCTGGTCTGCACGGGGCCGAAAGGATCGGGCAAAAACTCAATGATCGAGCCGTTCCTCCGCATGTTCGGCCCGCACGCTGCTCTCTTCGACAACAGCGAGCAATTCGTCGGCCGGTTCAACGCGCACCACCGCAGCCTATGCATCGCTGGACTGGATGAGGCGGTGTTCATCGGCGATCCAAGGCAGGCGGACGCCATCAAGGCGCGTGTTACTGCACGGACGACAACGTATGAGGCCAAGGGCGTCGATCCTGTGCAGGGCGTCAACCGCTGCGCCTATGTGATGTTGACGAATCACCTGCACGCGTGGCAGTCCACGGTCGATGAACGCCGCGCCGTCATTGTTGAGACGACGAGCACGCTGTGCGGCGATCGAACATTCTGGCGCCGGTATCACGCATGGCTCGACGGTGACGGGCCGGCGCACCTGCTGCATTGCTTGCAATCGTTGGACCTGTCAGCTTTCGAGCCAAGGGACATACCTCGCGGCGAGGCACTTCGCCGACAAACCGAGTTGACTGCGCTGCGCGATCCGGCTGTCGCATGGTGGAACGGCGTGCTGAGTGAGGGCGTGATGTCGCTACGCGACCACCGCATCGTGGTTCCAACCGAGGGCGCATTCGAGGTCTCGAAAACCGATCTGCGCGAGGCGTTCGAGTTGTCGGCACGGGGGCGCGGCAATGCGGATCGGATGTTCGGCAGGCTCAAAGGGTGGGTCGGCGAAGAAAACATGACCTCACACAGACCGCGTGCGACAAGTGTCGGACCACGACTGCGATTCCTGAAACTGCCGCCGCTGCCGGAACTGCGGGCAAGGTTTACTGAGGCGGAGCACATCGCCTTCGATCACCGCGAGTCCGACGCTGATTGAGAGACACCGGGGCTGCGCGCAAGTATCTGCACCTGCCCGGCCCCGGTCCAACTGGTCCAACTGCGGTCCAACTGGCACGCTACTAAATTAGGAGCAACGAATGCTTGTCTGCACTGGTTATTTCTACTTTGGTCCAACTGGTCCAACTGGTCCAACTGAATTGAGAAGTTTAGGAAAAGAATTACCGTTATATCAAAAAAGGGGGGCGTGCAGCGGCGCAAGTATTCCGCGCTGCCGAACTGAAAAAGAGGTGGACCAGTTGGACCAGTTGGACCACCCCCGAAAAGTGAGTGCGTATGCGCACGCTTGCGAGCGTATGCGTCCACGAATCTGGTCCAAGTAAACCTGCGTTCAGTTGGACCACCCGCATTCAGTTGGACCACTTTTCACCAATCGACCTGGACCACACCATGCAGCCCCGCACCTACCTCACCAAGATGCAAACTCGCCACGAACGCGCCGACCACCGGATGCTGCAGCGTGCTGCACGCATCGGCCCGTGGTGGCGCGGACTGCCACTGCCGAAGCCGGCTTACTTCCGACCCCGCGAACTCGAACTCGCACTCAATGTGCCGATCACTGTTCTGGCACGTCCCCTGCGCGTGCTTGGCTGGCGCAGCATCGTGCGAAGTTTCGACGGCATGCAGCAAACCGTCTGGCTGCCGCCTGGCAGCCCCATCCAAAAGCGCCCGCCCGGCCGCCCCCGCATCTATGAGCCAGACGCACGCGAGGTGCTGACTGTCGAGTGAGGCAGCCCATACGACACCGGCCACGATCCGCTACCTATATACGAACCGCAAGCCCGAGTGCCGCACGACAGGAGGACCAGCCGACCAGACCACCAACGCCAACCATCAAGCCCTTTCTAGACTTTTACGGAGAACCAACTATGAGTGCTTATATGCACGAATCACGCGAGTAACCCCGGCGGATGCGCCTACCCTGGCCGATGCCCGACGACTACATCCACCACGCAGCCCGCGCCCTCCTTGCCCAAGCACATATCGCCGCATGGGACGCGCCGCGCTCGACCGACCGCGCACAGCAACGACTCGACCTGCTCGACCGGCTGCATCAACCCCCGTGGAGACCGACCCCCGGTGACCAGTTTTTCGGCCGCATCGTGCCGGCTGACCCGTCGGTGCCTGAGGACTGCCTACCCTTAGCGCTGGAGGCCAACATGGACGCTATGCACTGGATCGCAGTCACGCAGCGGATTGCGGAACACCTGCGGCCGGGACGCCCCTACGGCCCATTCGAGGTGCTGGCACAGACCGCGATCGCCGCGATTCGACGCGAGCCGTTTAGCCCGCCGCTCCGCGCATGCGAAGTGGACCGCGCGTTCGACGCCGCGGTGAATTTGGTCGTCAAGCTGGCCCGGACGCCGGATCGGATAGATCGCGCGGTGGAAGTCATGACTGCCCTCGCGCCGCGTCAGCGCGGCACGGCCGGACATTCCGCTGAATTCTTGTGCCCGAGCGAGCCCGAGGCAGTGTTCGGCATGGCCATGTAATCCGCCGACGCTGCATTGAGCGGTAAGGGGCTGGTGAGAGAATCGCCGGCCCTTTATTTGTCACTGGAGCACACCCCCGATGCCGCACGAAGCCACGCCGCAGACCCCGCTGACCGCTGCGCTGAGCGGCTGGGCCCTGGCCCGTCTCTTGCCGGCGCCGACGGCATTCGAGCTTTCGGCCGACATGGGGTGTAGGTGCGCTGAGATGGAAAGGGATGCGGCACGCACAACGGCATGGCTGCTGGTGCGGATCGTGGGGAACTGGAGTCTGCTATCGAGTCAATAGCAGGCCCGATGCTAGGCCACAGGCAAAAGTGCAGCCCAGCTCGACGCTGCGATGAGTTGGCTTCGCTGCCTCACTGCCTGCGGTAGCAATCCTGAGAGTAGAAACTCGCACTGCAGCAGCATTCGCGCTGGTGAAGTCGAAAAAGAGAAAGTAGCGACACTACAATCCGCCCGCGAAAGTAGGCCGCCTACCACAGAGAAATAAGGCTGGGGCCTCGTTTCTTTTATGGAGCCAAGATGCGGAAGACAGCGGGTTTTTTAACGTGGGCAGCAGGTGTTTTGTTCGGTGGGTGGGGTTTGTTGGGCCTCGTATCACTCGTGCTCATGCTGCTGCAGCCAAGTTACGCCAGACCAACGCTGGCCTATGGGCCAGACTTTTGGATTTGGTTAGTGTTGAAGCTGCTTATGTGCGTAGGCGGGTTCTACGCAGCGCGCTGGGGCTGGCGCACTATGCGCGGGCTGCAGCGCACCTAGATGCCGCCGGGCAAGGCTGGCAACGTTTGAGCGATCAACGCTCCTTGGCAGCCCCCGCACTTGCTGGCGTCGCTGACTGCAGTTCCTCCTTGCCTTCGGGCGTGCTGGCATCGACCCAGCCCTGCGTGCGCATGCAGGCGTCAGAGATATTCTTGATACGCCTGCGGGCCTGCGATACGACGATCGCATTGCCCAAAGATGCACCCGCGTTAGAGCCGGCTGCGAACCCGGAGGCAAACCCGCCGCTGCTGTAGGTGGTGGCGTTGAACGCTGTTTGATTGCCGTAGGTGCTGGCTGTGCCGTATGTCGTGTACGACGTTGGCGCTGGCGTCGGCATGTACCCCATCACCGGCTGCGGCGCTGGCGCACGGCCCGCCGCGTAGGCGTAGCAGTCGGCGGTTGCGAGGGTTGCCAAGTCAGCCGCGTTGGCTTTGCCCTGGAGCTGGGGGTGTGTCCACTGTGCAGGACTGACGCACCCGGCGAGAAAGACCGACACCAAAAGAACAGACGAGCGCATGAGAGTCGCAGTAAGTTGATGAGACGCTAATGTAACTAAGCGTACACAATGGGTGGCAGACGTGGCACCTGGACTGCCGACGGGACTTTACTTATTGCTACGCGTGGGCCAAAAGTTATACGGGCGACACCTACTGGGGGGACACCCCCGGCGGGCCCGTGGTCCCACCCCCCCCCGGGGGGTGCTTCGGGCCGGTCCATTCCACCCTACCGCTGGCCAGCCGTGCGCAGCTTGACAACCTGAGCCGCACCCGCGCGCGGGGCCTGCACACAGTCTCGAACGCTGCGATCCTGCTGCACTGCCGGAAACCTTCGAGTCATGGACCGCACAGGGCCAGTCGAGCCCGCACCGACGCATCAGAACGGCGCAGGCGCTGCGTTCAGCATGGGGTCGAGGGGGTAGGTAGTCTGCTGCACTCGGCAGGCGCAGCGGGAGGCTATCGGTAGGCGCTGCAACACAGTCGGGTCCAGTGGGCGAATGGGGCGATTAGTGCCAGCGATGCCGTGCAGTGCTGCTACATGCGCGGTGCTGTTGCTGCGAGCCTAGCCAACGACGGCTGCGGGTATTTTTGCGGGTATCTGTCGATTCCAGAAAGCTGAAACCCAGCATCCATGCGGGTTCCCGAGGATGATGGGAACGACGCCCCCCACCGCGTACGGCATGGACGCACGCTAGGCGCCAGCTGACTTCGCCGCCGTTTTGCCCGTACCGCGGCAATCCTTACATTCGGCTCCACCGGGCATCTTCCCCGACCCCCCACAGCAACGGCACCTGTCTTCACCTGTCGAAACCGTACCGGGCAGCATTTCGTCGCCGGGCAGCAAGGTCGACTTGTCGTCCGGTGGAGGGTCGTTGGGCTTGGTGCCTTTGCGTTGGTCGTTTCCGATCGAAGTGGATCCGCTCATGATCGATTCCTTTGCTGCCGGAGAAGAAAGGCCTCTGGGGACGCGGCAGGCTTATGCGATGCGGTGAGGCTGTTCGCGCGGTGCGCTCCGAAGTTAACGAAGCGCGACATCACTTGATGGACAGGGAGTATCGGAGGCACGGACTCAACGTGGCCCAACGTGAGCGTGGCGTCAGCCTTTGCTGAAATCGCAGCGGCCCATCAGTTCAGCTGCACGCTGCCCTGCACCGTCACCGTGACGGTGCTGTTGCCCGCTTCCACAGGAATCGCCGCGTCCGCTGACATTGCAGCCTGCCCCGCCATGCTTCGCATGCGCAGCACCGGTGGTGGGAATTGGTCATTGGCCATGATGTTGACTTCGCGAACCGCTGCCTCATTCATTCCAAAGCTCTTGGCCACTTCGGCACTCTTGTCTCGGAAGTTCTGGATCGCCCGCTGCTGGGTTTCGCGCTCCACTTTGGCTCGTTGCTCACGGCTCAAGCCGAACATACTTTGGGCCACGGTCAGTGTTTGGATGCGACCCGCAGCAGCGCTGATGCGGGCAAAGTCGCGGCCTTCAAGCACCAGTTCGGCACGGCCCTGCCATGCTGAAATACGGCCATCCTTGTTCTGTTTCGGATACAGGCTGAAATTGCCTGTGCGAATATCGAGCTGGCCCGGTTCTGCCTGCGACTTGACTTCGGCAAGCGCTGCGTCCAGCGCGGTCTTCAACTCGGTTTGCACAGCGCTCGGCTCTGGTCCTTCGCGGGTGGTGGACAGCACCATCGTCAATAGGTCCTGGCGAACATCCACCGACGCAGAAGCCGACAACTGCACCACATTGCGCAGCACCGGCGGCGGGTTTGATTGGGCAACAGCGGCAGTCGCAAAGCAGACCAGCGCGGCAGCGACGAATGAGAAATGCGGGCGCAGGGTGGGGTTCATGAAGTCCTGTTCGTAGACGGGTTTGCAAGGAATTACGCAATCGGAGGAACGGATTGGCTGGGTTGGCTGCCCTGCACCCCCATGCACGTAAATTGGTACGAGTATCTCGTGCATTGTGGGGGTTTGGTCGCAGACCGCACGGCCGATCTGCTTTGTAAGGTGATGTCAGGATCGACCGCAAAATGCCCAAAACCGTCCGAACTGCCTCCAAAATCGTCGCTGTTACACTTTTTTGGTGCTGCTTTTCGCTAAGCGTGCCATGCCCACCGCCATGAACCAAGCTGCTTCGCGCAACGACAAGATTCTGGTCGTCGACGACGACTCGCGCATTCGCGACCTGTTGCGTCGCTACCTGATGCAAGAGGGCTTCGACGTGGTGCTCGCCGAAGACGGAAAGGCGCTGTCGCGCATCATTTTGCGCGAGACGGTCGATCTGATCGTGCTCGACTTGATGATGCCGGGGGAAGACGGCCTGTCGATCTGCCGGCGCTTGCGCGCTGCAAACGACGTGACGCCGATCATCATGCTGACCGCCAAGGGTGAGGACATCGACCGCATCGTCGGCCTCGAAGTCGGCGCCGATGATTACCTGGGCAAGCCGTTCAATCCGCGCGAGCTGCTGGCACGCATTCATGCGGTGCTGCGCCGCCGGCCGCCGCAAGAGGCACCCGGCGCACCGTCGTCGGACAACGAGGTCGTCACATTCGGCCCCTACACGTTTGATCTTGGCGCACGCACCTTGCAGAAAAGCGGTGAGGACCTGCCGCTGACGACCGGCGAGTTCGCGATGCTCAAAGCTCTGGTGCGCCACCCCCGGCAACCACTGTCGCGTGAAAAACTCGCGTTGCTGGCACGGGGCCGCGAGTTCGAGCCGTTCGACCGCAGCCTGGATGTGCAGGTCTCCCGTCTTCGCAAGATGGTCGAGATCGACGCGGCATCGCCACGCTACATCCAGACCGTATGGGGTGTGGGCTACGTGTTCGTGCCCGACGGCGCCGGTTGATGGAGTCTGCGGACGTTGATACGTTGCGGCGCGCACATGTGGCCAGGCGCGCTTGCCGGGCTGAGTTCTGCAACGTATTCAGCGTCGCCTGATCCGATGAAGCGTCCGGCCCGTTCGACGTTGATCACGCACGGCACCAGCCCGGTGCCGCTGGAGTTGATTCGCAGCAACGTCGATGAGGACGACGCCTCAGCCGGTGCCGGTCGACTGAATCTGAACCTGTTTTGGCGCACCTTCGTGCTGCTTGCGCTTCTGCTGGTTGGCAGCAGCCTGGTCTGGCTGCAGACATTGCGCGTGGTCGAGTCACAACCTCGCGCGGTGCAGACCGCGGAGCAGATCGCGTCTCTGGTCAACTTGAGCCGGGCGGCGCTGGTCCATGCGGATCCCATTGCGCGCGTGCTGCTGCTCAAGACGATGGCCGAGCAAGAAGACGTGCGCCTGCAGCCTAGGGAGCCCGCCGATCGCTTTGAACCGTTCGATGTGAACCCGATCGCGCAGCGCATTGCGGAAGAACTGCAGGAACGGCTCGGGCCGGATACGGTGGTCGCGCGCAGCGTGAATGGCAAGGAAGGGTTGTGGATCGGTTTTGCGATCAACGGTGACCCGAACTGGCTGCGGCTCGACGGAGAGCGCTATGCGCCAACGGCGGGCAAAACCTGGCTGCTGTGGTTCAGCATCGCCATCGTGCTTTCGTTGACCGGCGCAGCACTGATCGCGCGCCGCATCAATCAGCCGTTGAAGCAGCTGTCGGTGGCGGCCGGTCGCGTGCGCGACGGGGACTATGCGACGGGTTACCTCGACGAACAGGCAGCCACCAGCGAGATTCGCGATGTCAACATCGGTTTTAACCAAATGGCGCGTCGGCTGGCCAAGCTCGACACCGACCGCGCCGTGATGCTGGCCGGCATCTCCCACGACTTGCGCACACCGTTGGCGCGGCTGCGGCTGGAAACCGAGATGAGTGTGGCCGACCTTGAGGCACGCAAGTTCATGGTGGCCGACATCGTGCAGCTCGACGCGATCATCGACAAGTTTCTGGATTACACCCGGCCGAACCACATTCAGCTCTCGCCGGTGCTGCTGAATCAAGTGATTGGCGAACGCGTCGATGCGCTGAAAAACGACCCACATCTGCGCATCACATTGCTGCTAGAGCCTGAGTTGTGGGTGTTGGGTGACGACGTGGAATTGGCACGGGTGGTGCAAAACCTGTTGGAGAACGCCCGCCGGTATGCCCGTTCGCCAGGCACCGACTGCGCGCGCGTCGAGGTGACTGCGCGGCGCCAGCACGAAGCGATCTTGATGAAGGTGCGCGACCATGGTCCCGGGGTCGATCCGATGCAGCTGACGCAGCTGACGCAGCCGTTTTTTCGTGGGGACACAGCGCGTACCGCGGCGACGGGCGCCGGGCTCGGGCTGTCGATCGTGGACCGTGCGATCAAGCGCATGGGGGGACGTTTCACGCTGGCCAACACACCTTCTGGCGGGCTGGCGGTACACATCCGGCTGCAACCGCTGGGTGTGCATCACACGGCAGATTAGAGACCTTCCCCAGCCTTCGCTGCCTTGGGTTGGTTTTCGCCTAGTCCCTGCTGGGAGTGGCGCTGGCGGACTGGCGAAGTCAGCTCCGCGGCCCCTGCTGAAATGGACAGTGGCCAGAATCGATGGTTTATTTGCCCTGGTTTTCGCCTGTTGCGGGTTTGCGATCGATGACCAGCGGCGCTGGGGCGCTGTCGAGGAAAATACGAACCCTCCATGAAGTTGCCCACCCTCACCCCCAGCAAACGTTTCGCCCTGCCCCGTCCGGTCGGCTCCGCCGATGCTGCGCTGCTGGCCGCCTTGGCCGAGCGCGACCGCACGGACCAGCGACTCACCGCGATCGTCACGGCCGACAGCGGTGACGCGCAGCGGCTGGTCGACGAGATCGCGTTTTTTGCGCCCGACTTGCGCACGGTTGTATTCCCGGACTGGGAGACGCTGCCCTACGATACGTTCTCGCCGCATCAGGACCTGATCAGCGAGCGGTTGGCCACGCTGTGGCGCATTTCGCAAAACGACGCCGATGTGGTGCTGATCCCGGCCACGACAGCGTTGTACCGGGTTGCACCGCCGTCGTTTCTGGCCGGCTACACGTTCCAGTTCACGGCGCACCAGAAGCTCGATGAAGCCAAGCTGAAAGCGCAGTTGACGCTGGCCGGCTACAACCACGTGACGCAAGTCGCCAGCCCCGGCGAATATGCGGTGCGCGGGGGACTCATCGACTTGTTCCCGATGGGCTCGCCCATGCCTTATCGGGTGGACTTGTTCGACGATGAGATCGATTCGATCCGCACGTTTGATCCGGACACGCAGCGGTCGCTCTACCCCGTCAATGAAGTGCGCTTGTTGCCGGGCCGTGAGTTTCCGATGGACGACGACTCGCGCGCAGCGTTTCGTCGCCGCTGGCGGGACCGGCTCGAAGGCGACCCGACCAAGAGCCGCATCTACAAGGACATGGGCGCCGGCCTTGCCACCGCCGGCATCGAGTACTACTTGCCCTTGTTCTTCGACGAGACGGCAACGGTGTTCGACTATTTGAATCTGGGTGCCACCAGCCCGCCCACGCTGGTGCTGCACGGCGATCTGGACGATGTGATGCAGCGCTTCTGGCAGGACACGCGCGAGCGGCATCTGCTGATGCTGGGCGACCCGGAGCGGCCGGTGCTGCCACCCGCTGCGCTGTTTTTGAGCATCGAGCAGTTCTATGCGGAAGCCAAGCCGTTCGCTCAGCTCGCGCTGCGCCCAGCGGACGCAGGAGAGCGCGTCGGCCGCGATCAGCCTGCAGCCTTCGCCGCGCTTCCGTTGATGACCGTGCAGCGTGGCGCCGATGTGCCGCTGGCGCCGTTCCAGGCTTACTTGAAGCAAGCCGAACAACGCGTGCTGTTGCTGGCTGAGAGCAACGGCCGACGCGAGAGCCTGCACGACTTCATGCGCGCGGGCGGCGTCGCGTTGCCTGCGTTCGAGTCTCTGGCGGCGTTCGAAGCGAGCAGCGAGCGCGCGGGCATTGCCACCGCGCCACTGGCCACCGGTTTTTCGTGGCTGATCCGCGGCATCGACCTGGTCACCGAGACCGAATTGTTCGCGCAGCAACCTGCTGCGCGCCGGCGCAAGAAGCAGGAACAAGTCAGCGACGTCGAAGCGCTGATCAAGGATCTGTCCGAACTCAACGTCGGCGATCCAGTGGTTCACGCCACACACGGCATCGGCCGCTACCGCGGGCTGATCGAGATGGACATGGGCGAGAAAATGCCCGACGGCTCACCGGCCATGCAGGAGTTTCTGCATCTCGAATACGCAGACTCGGCCACGCTCTATGTGCCGGTCAGCCAGTTGCACCTGATCAGCCGCTACACCGGTGTCAGTGCCGATGAGGCCCCGATGCACCGCCTGGGTAGCGGCCAGTGGGACAAGGCCAAGCGCAAGGCGGCTGAGCAGGTGCGCGATTCGGCGGCTGAGCTGCTCGCCATCTATGCCCGCCGTGCATTGCGTAAAGGCCATGCGTTCCGGCTCGCGATGCAGGACTATGAGACGTTCGCCAACGATTTCGGCTTCGAAGAAACCGCGGATCAACGTGCCGCAATTCATGCAGTCATCCAGGACATGATCTCGCCGCAGCCGATGGACCGTCTTATCTGCGGCGATGTGGGGTTCGGCAAGACCGAAGTCGCGTTGCGGGCCGCGTTCGTCGCCGTAACGGGCGGCAAGCAGGTCGCGTTGCTCGCGCCCACCACGCTGCTGGCTGAGCAGCACTACCAGACATTGGTGGACCGCTTCAGCAAATGGCCCGTCAAGGTCGCCGAAGTGTCGCGCTTTCGCTCGGCCAAAGAAGTCACCGCCTCGCTCAAAGGGATTGCGGACGGCAGCGTGGACATCGTGGTCGGCACGCACAAGCTGTTGTCTGAGACAACGAAGTTCAAGGACTTGGGTTTGCTGATCGTCGATGAGGAGCATCGCTTCGGTGTGCGCCACAAGGAAGCGATGAAAGCGATGCGTGCGGAGGTCGACGTGCTGACGCTGACGGCTACGCCGATCCCGCGCACCATGGGCATGGCGCTTGAAGGCCTGCGCGACCTGTCTGTCATTGCGACCGCGCCGCAGCGGCGGCTGGCCATCAAGACGTTCGTGCGCAGCGAAGGTGCAGGCGTGATCCGCGAAGCCGTGCTGCGTGAGTTGAAGCGTGGCGGCCAGGTCTACTTTCTGCACAACGAAGTCGAGACCATCCAGAACCGGCGTGAGCGGCTGGAGCAGCTCCTGCCCGAAGCGCGCATCGCCGTCGCGCATGGACAGATGCCGGAACGCGAGTTGGAGCGCGTGATGCGGGACTTCGTTGCCCAGCGCAGCAACCTTCTGCTGTGCTCGACCATCATCGAAACCGGCATCGACGTCCCGACCGCCAACACCATCGTGATGGCGCGCGCCGACAAGTTCGGCTTGGCGCAGCTGCACCAATTGCGTGGTCGCGTGGGCCGCAGTCACCATCAGGCCTATGCGTACTTGATGGTGCCGGATACGGAAAGCCTGACCAAGCACGCGCAGCAACGGCTCGATGCGATCCAACAGATGGAAGAGCTCGGCAGCGGCTTCTATCTGGCGATGCACGACCTGGAGATCCGCGGTGCCGGTGAAGTGCTCGGTGAAAAGCAGAGCGGCAGCATGATGGAGATCGGCTTTCAGCTCTACAACGAGATGCTGGCCGAGGCCGTGCGCGCGCTCAAAAGCGGCCAGGAGCCGGATCTGCTCGCGCCGCTGTCGGTCACGACCGAAATCAACCTGCATGCGCCTGCACTGTTGCCGAGCGATTATTGCGGCGATGTGCATCTGCGGTTGTCTTTCTACAAAAAGCTCGCGACCGCGAAGACGACCGACCAGATCGACACGTTGCTCGAAGAGATCGTTGATCGTTTCGGCAAGCCACCGCCGCAGGCCGAAGCGTTGATCGATGTGCATCGACTGCGCGTGATTGCCAAGCCGTATGGTGTTGTCAAGGTCGACGCCGCGCCGGGCGTGATCCACATCACGTTCAAGAAAGATGCGCCAATCGAGCCGCTGCGCTTCGTCGAATTGCTGCAAAAAAACAAGCACATCCGCGCCGTAAGCAATGAGAAGCTGCGCATCGAACGCGCGCTTGAGAACCCGCGCGACCGTGCGCAAATGGTGCGTGATGTGCTGCGGCACCTGGGCCAGCCGCGCGTCGAGCCAATGCAGCCAGCGCTGGTCGGTTGATCCACAGGCAGCAACGAGGCAACTTGAAGTGTGGCTCGAATCGGCCCTGCTGTTGACCGCGCTGGTTGCAGCGTTTGCGTGCCGGCCGTGGCAGTTGCTTGGTTACGGCCACACGCTGCTCACGCCGCTGCTCGCCACGCTTGTGCTGCTGCCATGGGTCTGGGCATTGCCGTCGCTGCATGCGATGCCGCTGCAACTGCCTTGGTCGGGCGCCTGCCTCGTGATGTTGATGCTCGGCTGGCCGCTGGCCGTGCCGGTACTGATCTTTGTTGCCGTGCTGGCGGTGCTGCTTTCACCGCTGTCGCTTGGCGCAGCCATCGGCCTTGCGGTCTGGCAGGGTGTGGTGCCGGCCACGCTGGCGCTTTCACTGGGTTGGTCGATCCGGCGGCTGCTTGGCGAACATTTGTTTGTCTATCTGCTGGGGCGCACATTCATCGGCACCGCCCTATGTGTGTTTGCAGGCGCTGCGCTGTCAGACGCATTCGGGCATACGCTGCCACCAACGATCTCAGGCGAGTTGTCGCTCGTCGCACGATGGCTGATGGCCTGGGGAGACGCCTTCGTGACTGGCACGCTGTGCACGATGATGGTCGCCTTTCGGCCGCAATGGCTCGCCACTTGGTCGGACCGGCTCTATCTGAAGACGCCCATCAACGAAACCTAGTTTGCCAACGATCATGAAGAACCGCATTGCTTCCGCTGAAACGAATACCACCTCAGCTGCTGCCAGCGCTTTCCCCGACGGGCTCACGATTCAGGGCTTCACGCCGCCGCTGCGGCTCGGCGACTTCAGGCTGGCGGCGTTCGACATGGACTCGACGCTGATCAACATCGAGTGCGTAGATGAGATTGCCGATGCTGCGGGCCGCAAGGCCGAGGTCGCTGCCATTACCGAAGCGGCAATGCGCGGCGAGATCCCCGACTACAAAGAAAGTTTGCGTCAGCGCGTCGCGCTGCTCGAAGGGGTGCGCGAGTCGCATTTGCAAGCGGTTTGGCAAGAGCGATTGCGGCTGAACCCAGGCGCTGAGGCACTGGTTGCCGCGTGCCAGGCCGCGGGTCTCAAAACGCTGCTGGTCAGTGGTGGCTTCACTTACTTCACCGACCGCATTCGTGACCGGCTTGGCATCGATTTCACGCGATCGAACGTGCTGGAGATCCAGGGCGGTGTGCTGACCGGCCGTCTTGTCGACCAACCTTGGGGCGACATCTGCGATGGCGTCGAGAAGCGCACGATGCTGCGTGAGACCTGTGTTCGGCTCGGCATCGAGCCGTCCCAGGCGATTGCGGTCGGTGACGGCGCCAATGATCTGCCGATGATGGATGTGGCCGGCTTGTCGGTTGCCTATCACGCGAAGCCGGCGGTGCGCGCGCAGGCGATGGTGGCGATCAATGAGGGTGGGTTGGACCGACTGCTCGAGGTCGTTCTGGCGGGATGAAAGTGATTGGCCAGCGGGCCATTCGACGCCGTGTCGCCGGGCGATCGACCCGGGCAGCCGGTGATTCTTTGGTGGCGGTTGTAGCGATCGCTCGCCTCAACTGACCGATGGGTACTTCCAACGGTCCATGTTGGCGCCGCTCGGTTCCTTATCTTGACCCCGAATGTTGTTTCGCCACCGCATCCAGCCCCTCGTCCGCCACCTGCTTTTGCAGCTCCGAAGCGGCCACTGCCTGTCGGCCCACGCGCGAGCCGCGGTCGTTTGCATAAACCTTGGTGAACTCGGCGCCCAGCAAAAATATTTGCGCTGCGTAATACACCCAGATCAGCAACACCACGATGGAGCCAGCCGCTGCAAAGGTTTCCGTCGTACCGCTTTTGCCGATGTACAGGCCAATCAGGTACTTGCCGACCTCAAAAAGCAATGCGGTCACGAACGCACCGGTCCAGACGTCGCGCCACTCGATTTTCACCGACGGCATGTATTTGAAGATCATCGCGAACAGCACCGTGCTCAGGCTGATCGATACGCCGATGTTGGCCAATTGCAGGATCCATTCGCTGCCCGGCAACCAGCCACTGGCGAACTTTCCGACCGCCGAGAGCACGGAGCTGAGGGCCAACGTCACCATCAGCATGAATGCCAGGGTGAGGATCAGCCCGAACGACAGCACCCGCGCGCGCAGTATCGGCCACAACCCTTTCGGCTTGTCCTTCGCCGGCACTTTCCAGATCCGGTCCAGCGCGCTCTGCAGCTCGGCAAATACCGTCGTCGCACCAACCAGCAGCAGCACCACGCCGACCCCCGTCGCAACGATGCCGCCGGTCGGTGCATGGGCGGCCTTGATCATGGTCTGAATGGCGGTCGCACCTTCCCGACCCATGAAGCCTTCGAGTTGCCCGACAAGTTGACCCTGCACGGCATCTTCACCAAATATCAATCCCGCCACAGCGATGATGATCAGCAGCAGCGGCGACAACGAGAACACCGTGTAGTAGGAGATTGCGGCTCCCATGCTGGGCGCGAAATCATCGCTCCAGGACGAGACACTTTGCTTTGCGAGCGAGAAAAGTTTGCTGGGCGTCATCAAAAGAGCTGGCGCAGCAGCGAGCGTCTGAGCCCTGCGCGCCCCGACGACGCCCACACCAGCCAGACGCCACGCTGCGGCATGCATGCCGGTGGCCGAAAGTGGCCAGAGTGTAAGGGTGCAAGTGCGCCGCCATCGACGGACCGGCTACCGGTCAGCCGGTCATCGGTTCAGCTGCGCCTGTGCCCACTGCACGATGGCCGCGGGGCTGGCGAGCGCGCCAGCTTGGCGTGCCACCTCGCGCCCGTGCCGAAACAGTGCAAGCGTCGGGATGCTGCGGATCACCAGGCGCGTGGCGAGTTGCGGTGCTTGTTCGGTGTTGAGTTTGACCACGCGCACGAACGGCTCCAGCTTCGCCGCCGCTTGCTCATAAGCGGGTGCCATCTGTCGACACGGCCCGCACCACGGCGCCCAGAAGTCAACCAGCATCGGGATGTCGTTGCGGCCAACGTGACGCTCGAAAGCGGCCTCGTCGAGCGCTATCGGACGCCCGTCGAACAACGTCGCTTTGCAGCGCCCACAGTTCGGTGCCTGCGCCAGGTCAGCCTGCCGCAGCCGGTTCACGCTTTGGCAGTGCGGACAAACGACGTGCAGCAACTCGGTCGCTGCTGCGTTCACGGTATTGCACCTGGCATGGGCCGAGAGACCCGCTGGGCTGTAGTGATCGCCTGTCGCGCCGCCGCTTCGGCTGCCAGTGCCGCATCGAGCGGTGAGCGGCACAGGCCGGCATGGGCATACTGAATGTTTTCGTACAGCTCGGCGGCCGATGGGCTCAAGCCAAGCAGCGTCTGCACAGATTCGTGGTCGGCCTGTTCGAGCTCACTGGCCAGCCGCGTGGCGACCAGGCGGTACTGCGCGCCGTCGACGGCTTCTCGGCTTTGGTCAAGGCGTTGCAGCAGTTGGGCGAGCAGCACCAGGTTCGGGGTCAGAGCTTGCGCGGTTTTCATAGCCAAGCAATTGCGGCCTGCCTGACGACATTTCAATAGCTGTGGGCGTGTGGGTGTTGCGGATCTTTCGTGACAGGCGCACCGTCACGCCCTATGCTTCATGTTCACCCGTTTATTGCACCCGGGCTGCAACAGGCCCGATATTCATCATGACCGACATTCCGTTTTTGAAGCAAGCCGCCAGCAGCGGCATCTGGGGCCGACTGCTCATGATGCTGGGAATGGCTGTGGCTTTCTACCTTGCTGTCAGCTTGCTTGCGATCCTCGCACTTGCGCAGCTGATCCTGACGCTGTGCGGCGACTCGCCGAATCCTCGTTTGAGCCGCTTCGGGCGCATGCTGGGCACTTACCTGCGCCAGATCGCAGAGTACGAGACGTTTGCCACCGATCGCGCGCCGTTTCCGTTTAGCGATTGGCCCGAACGCTAGATCCCCCCGCCACCGCGCCGTTCAGTCGGCCCATACCATCGGAAGCAGCAACGTCTGCAGTTTGGTGAACCCAGTTCCGCAGCCTCCGGTGGAATCGAGCGGTTCTGGTAAAGCGCCGCAAACGCCCACAACGCTTGCATCGTGGGTGGCTGGGCTGCCGGGCCTTCACAAAGCGGCCTTTCGGCAGACTGCCCACTTCACGAAATCTGCGTGCTGTCCGGGTCGGCCACTTCGCCCAGCGGTTCCACGGACCAACTGCGTGGTCCGTTAAGCGGACGAAAAAATCGCATGGGGCGGGCATTGGCCAGCAGTCCGTCGTCGGTGGAGACGCGCAGCAAAGCCGCGAGCACATGCAACGTGCCCCCATGCGCCACCACCAGCACGGGCGTTGGGTCCGACAAGGCCGCAATTAGCGCGCGGCGGGTTCGGTCAATGAATTGCTCGAGCGTCTCGCCGTTGTCGGGTGCGCAGTCCCAGTCCAATCCGCGCGATGAGGTGCCGATCAACGCGCCGAAGTTGCGCTCGCGCAAACTCGCCTGCTCGCGGAGCTTCGGTGTGGGCAGGCCCGACTGGGCTTGCAGCACGATGCGCGCGGTCATGATTGCGCGCGGCATATCGCTGCAGATTATGCTCGCCAGCCGATGTTCGGCCAGCAGCGCAGCCGCCACTTGAGCCTGCCCGATGCCGCGGGCAGACAGCGGCTCCTCGGGCCCCTGAAAAATCTTCTGCAAATTGCGCGCGGTCTGGCCGTGACGCAAAAAATAGAACGTATCCCACGCCGGTTCGAACGCCGACTCGCTCGCCAGTTCACGCAGGCGCACCAGCCCCGCTGCAGGCACCGACGCAACACCATCTGGCGCAGCAGCCGCCTCTGCGCTAGTCACAGCGCAGCGCCCAAGCGCGCCACGCCTTCTTCGATCCTGGCTACGTCGGCGGTCGCAAACGAGAGCCGCAAGGTCGCAGGGTCCGGGTTCGTCGCAAAGAACGGGGCGCCGGGCACGAATGCCACCTTCTTCTCAATCGCCCGCTTGGCAAATGCGTTGCCGTCGGCGATCTTGCCGTTCGCACCCGTCAGGCGTGCCCAGAAGAACAGGCCGCCAGCCGGCTGGGTGAACGTGATTGCATCGCCTAGTTCACGTCGCAGCGCATCGCCCATGGCGCTGGCACGTCGGCCGTAGGCCGCACGCACGTTCGCCAAGGTCGCTTCCATGCGGCCGGACTGCAGGTATTGCGCGGCGGTGGCCTGCGCGAACGTGCTGGTGTGTGCGTCACTGAACTGCTTGCACATGGTCGCGCGGGACAGCAGTGCTGGTAGGCCGATCAGCCAGCCGACGCGCAAACCCGGCGACAGGATCTTGCTCAGCGAGCCGCAATAAATCAGCCAATCGCGGCTCCCCGGCACATCTGCCGTCAACGCAAGCAGCGAAGGCGGCGGCGGCCTGTCGAAATACAAGTCGCCGTACGGATCGTCTTCCACCACCGGCACTTGATGCAGCACCGCAAGCTCGAGCATTTTCTTGCGGCGCGCAAGGCTGAGTTGCGCGCCGCTCGGGTTGCCGAATGTGGGGATCAGATAGATCAACTTCGGGCGATGCAGGATGATCAGTTTCTCCAGCTCATCCACACGCACGCCGTCTGCATCGATCGGTGCGCTGACCACATCTGCGCCGTAGAGACGAAAGCATTGGATCGTCGCGAGAAACGTCGGCCCTTCCATGATCACCTTGTCGCCCGGCGAGATCATGGTCTTGGCGATCAAATCGAGCGCCTGCTGGCTGCCGGTCGTGACGATCAGCTCTTGCGAGTCGACCTGCACGCCCTTGCCCACCATGAGCGCTGCAAGCTGTTCTCGCAGGGGACCATAGCCTTCCGTTGCGCCGTACTGCAACGCGCTGCCCGGATCGATCTCGAGCGCCTGGTCAACCGCCTGCCGGATGCCGTCCACATCGAACATCGCTGCGTCCGGAAAGCCGCCCGCGAAGCTGATGATCCCGGGCGTGCCGAGCAGCTTGAACAGCTCGCGAATCGCGGAAGTCTCTACGTTGTCGAGGCGGGATGCGAACTGCATCGGCATGGCGGGGCTCTCCAGTGGGCGGCGGGCGAACAAGCCGATATTGTCGCCAATCCACCTGCTAAGGCCCAAGACCGGGCGCCGCTTCTTAAACTCGGCGCGCATGCCCACATCGCCTGCCTCGTCCGCCACCGCTTCTCAGAGCCATTACTCGCGCGCATCCACGGTGTACAAGACCACATCGGCAAGCATCTTGCCGATCCGCTCGATCCGCTCGATCTGCGGACGCTGGCGGCCGTTGCGCAATTTCGCCCTGGAATTTCCACCGCGTGTTCCAGACGATGACCGGCGAGACGCTGGCCGATTGCGTGCGCCGTCTGCGGATCGAAGCGGCCGCACAGCGGCCGGTGAGCCGGCTGCGCGAGACAGCGCTAATCCTTGCGCTGGATGTCGGGTTCGCCTCGGCCAACGTGTTCTCGCGCGCTGATCGATCGCATTTCAGCATGCCGCCGCCAACTTGGCGACGCGGCGGCTCGTGCGACTGGACCGCACGCCGTCGCGATGAGTTGAGCAAGATTCATCAATCGATTCACAAGCCGAATCAAGTCGGCGTGGCAGCGCTCTCCGACGATGCAATCGCTCGACCCGTCGGGCCGGCCATAGCAACCAAAAGAACACGCATGAAAATTGAAATCAACACCCGCCCCGCGCACTGCCTTGCCTATCCGCGCCACACCGGACCCTACGGCGACCCGGCGATTGGCCACATCTGGGAACGCTGCGGCCAGTGGTACGCGCAACGCGCTTTGGTGCCGCCGCAGTATGACCGGTCCGGCATCGGCCAGGACCACCCCGAGATCACGCCCGCCGACAAGCTGTGTTACGACTACTGCGTGGCGGGGGCGTGCCGGCTTCAAGCCGGAAGGCGGCTTCGGTGTGCAGGGTTTCGCAGGCGGAAAGTACGCATGTGCGCCGTTCGAAGGCCGCAACGCAGACATCCATGCGGCCTGGATGAACCTGTACGGCCAGTGGTTGCCGCAAAGCGGTTGGCAGGCCGACAAAAAGCCAGACATCGATTGGTACCGCGCAGACTTCCAGATGGACCCAGCCACTGGCGTCTTCAACTGCCGACTTCGCATGCCAATAACGGCGATGGCGGGCCGATGAACCCAGGCAAGGGCGCAGCATGAAACGCGCCTACATCGAACCGTTTTTTGCGACGCTCGCCGCCGCAGATCCGACACCCGCGACCGAGCTGCAGTACACCAGCGTGTTCGAACTGCTGGCAGCTGTGCTGCTGAGCGCGCAGGCGACCGATGTGAGCGTGAACAAGGCGACAAAAAAGCTGTTCGCGGTGGCCAGCACGCCGCAAGCGGTCCTGGCGCTCGACACGGTCGGGCTCGAGCCATATCTGCGCACGATTGGCCTCTACCGCGGCAAGACAAAAAACTTGCTTGCCACCTGCCGCCAGTTGATCGAGCAGTACGGCGGCGACGTGCCGCGCACGCGCGTCGAGCTCGAAGCCTTACCCGGCGTCGGCCGCAAGACGGCGAACGTCGTGCTCAACGTGGCGTTCGGCGAGCCGACGCTGGCGGTCGACACGCACGTGTTTCGGGTGGCCAACCGGACCGGGCTCGCACCCGGCGCCACGCCGCTGCTCGTTGAACTCAAGCTGCTGGACCGCGTGCCGCAAGCGTACTTGCCGCAGGCGCACCACTGGCTGATCCTGCATGGCCGGTATGTCTGCGTCGCGCGCAAACCGCTGTGCTGGCGCTGTCCGGTAGCGCTGTGGTGCGACTACACGCCGAAGACACCGTCGCCTTGAGCCGAGATGCGGCGCCGCACGGTGCAGCCGGCTTGCTACTCAGCGCGCTCGGGCCGTCCCGCGAGGTTTTACTTCAAGGCACCACCTGAGTCGCGCCGCACCTGGCCACTGACGTCTTCGCCCGAATCGCGCGCCAACGCCACACAACGAAGCACCCGCAGAAGCCCGATCACGCTGATCACGATGAAGGCAATCTGGAAGTCTGCTGGCTCCAGCGTCGGCCGACCTGCCGCCGCCTTCGCCGCTGCGAGCGTCAATGTGGCCACCACAACGCCGAGCGTCTGGCCAGGCAACGAGGACACCGAAAATAGCGTCGCTGCGGCTGGGTGATCTGCGGGTCAGATGTCGGCAAAGCACAAGCGTGTTCAGCGCCGTCAGCAGCATCGATCGAGCAGCGCCGGCGACGAACAGCAGCACAGTCGACCAGCTCCAGGGCGTCTGCGCATCGACCAAGCCCAATGCGGCGATCAACACCATCGCGAAGGTGTCGTCGGCAATCAGCACAGTCTTGAAGCCGAACCGCCGCAACAAAGGCCTGGTGGCCGACTTCGTCAGCAGATTGCCGAGGAAATACGGCAACAGCCCTGGCGCCCGCTTCGGCCGCTGTGCTTCCAAAACCCAGCTGAAATAGCAGCGGCAACAGATAGGGTCTGGCCTGCAGGCACATCGAACTGCGGATGCCGGCCGCGAATGTGGAGACGGCGAGAGTCTGGACTCGCAGCGGTGCCAGACTGAGTAGAGGGTGCGCAGCGTGCAATAAATGGTTGGCCGCCGGCAGCAGCATCATAGCGCCGACCCCCATGAGCATTGCGGCAAGCGCCCACATGGCCGATTCGCCAGACGCGTGGGCGGTCAATTCGAGGCCAACGAACGATGTGCCGAGGCCACCGACGGTTAGCAGCGGCACCGCGCCAGTCGAGCGGCACCTTCAGGCCGGGCGGATCGGGCGGTACGCACCGAGCCACGCACAAAAGGCCAAGCAGCCCAAGCGGCAAGTTCAGCAAAAAATCCCAACGCCATGAAGCGTACGTCGTGATCCAGCCGCCCGGGGGCGGCCCGAGCACAGGGGCCAGCAACGCCGGCCAGACCAGCAACGAAGTGATCAACACGAGCTGCGACTTCGGCGCGTCCCGCAGTGCAAGGGTGCGCCCCACCGTCATCATCAGCCCACCGGCTGCACCTTGCACCACCCGCGTCGTGATCAATTTCCACAACGCGTCCGACAACCCACACGCAGCCGACGACAGTGTGAACAGCGCAATCCCAAGGAAGTAAACGCGCCGGGCGCTGAAGCGCGAGGCAATCATGCACTTGGGTGGACTGTTGCATACTGATTGAGGCCGTCGTCCGAAGCTGCAGCTCGGTACCAATGAGGTTTGATCGATCGCGATTTCACTTCCCAAGCGGACGTGCACGTCAGTCGTTCATGCAAGCCAATGACACGTGCAGCGGTCGATACAAACATCTTTTAATGGAGACACCATGAACAAATTTCGCACCACCCTGCTCGCCTCGGTCGCAGCCGTTGCCATGCTCGGCACCGGCGCTGCGCTTGCCGCCGACAAGCTGCCGGACTCGATGACTTGGTCGGCCTATGACGTCGGCTCGGCTGGCTACGCAGAAGCGTCAGCAATGGCCGATGCGTTTGGCAAGAAGTACGGCACCCGCATTCGTATTCAGCCGTCGGGCTCGTCGATTGGCCGGCTGCAGCCGGTGCTGACCAAGCGTGCCGATGTCGGCTTTCTGGCAACGGAAGTGTTCTTCGCAACCGAGGGAATCGAGGACTTCGCTGCGCGCCGTTGGGGCCCGCAGGACTTGCGCGTGATCGCCGGGCGCCCGGGATCGTTCGGCGTGTTCACTGCAGCGGATGCCAACATCAAGACCCTGAAGGACCTGAAGGGCAAGCGCGTTGCGTTCGTTGCCGGTAACCCGTCGGTCAATGTCAAATGCGAAGCATTCCTGGCCTTCGCCGGCATGACCAAGGCCGATGTGGAAGCGATCACGTTCCCGACTTACGGCGCTGCGATGAGCTCGGTCGCACAGAATCAGGCGGATGCGTCGTGCACCACCACCACGCCGAGCCAACTGTACGAACTGGAGCAGTCCCCGCGTGGCATTCGCTGGATCGACATGCCTGTGGACGACAAGGAAGGCTGGGACCGGCTGAAGGCGATTGCCCCTTTTTTCCAGTCGAACAAGGAAACCGTCGGCGCGGGGTTGAGCGAGGCGAAGCCCGTCAACATCCTCGCTTACCGCTACCCGATTATCACGGTGCGCGCCGACATGTCGGCCGATGAGGTGTATGCAATCACCAAAGCGGTGGACGAGACCTACGACATCTACAAGGATGCCACCAAGGTGATGCCGCGCTGGAAGCTCGATGTGGCCGGCACGCCCGCGATCGATGCACCTTTCCATGATGGTGCGATTCGCTACCTGAAGGAAAAGGGCATCTGGAACGACGAACACCAGAAATGGAACGATGCCCGACTCGCGCGGCTTGAAGCGTTGCGTGCCGCCTGGCCCAAAGCTGTAAAGGAAGGCGACGGCAAGAGCGACGAGGCGTTCGCCAAGATCTGGGATCAACAACGCGAGGCGGCTCTCAAGACGCTGAAGCGCTGATTCGGCCGGACCCCCTGACGTGGCACACGACTCCCACGCAGTTGCCGCAGCCGCACCGGCGGCAGCGTCGCAGACTGGCCAGAACCTCGGGGCGCCGTTGCAGGCGTCCCTGGAGCATTCACCAGATCCGCGGCTGCGCGGCTGCGCACGCTGGATCTGGCTCGCACTCGGCGCGATCGGCATGGTGCTGGCGATCAACCAGACCTTCAACCTGTCGCTGCTCGGCTTTCTGCCGCTCGGCAATGCGTATCTCTACTACCTGATTGGCATCTTCCTTGCGGCGGCTTTTATCAGCCTCCCCGCATGGCGAGGCGCAAAGCAGCATGTGCCCTGGTACGACTGGCTTCTGTGCGTGGCCGTGCTTGGCGCGTGCTTGTACCTTGGGCACAACGGCCTGACGATCATTCAACAAGGCTGGGATTACTCGGCCCCGGTTCAGGCGACCATCGCGGCCGGCATATTGCTGGCATTGGTGCTTGAAGGCGTGCGGCGTGCGGGCGGACCGCTACTGCTCGGCGTTGCGCTGTTGTTCGGTGCCTATCCGCTGTTTGCGGACCACATGCCGGGCTTCCTTTGGGGCACGCAATACACCTTCGGCGAGACGATCCGCGCCCATGTGATGGGGGTGGAAAGCATCATCGGCATCCCGATGCAGGTGGTTGCGCAACTGGTCATCGGCTTCGTCGTGTTTGGTGCGGCGCTGACCGCCACCGGCGGCGGTGAGTTCTTCATGCGCTTTGCAGCGGCCCTGATGGGGCGAAGCCGCGGCGGCCCGGCCAAAGTCGCGGTGCTGGCCAGCGCGATCCTCGGCAGCCTCTCCGGCAGCGTGATCACGAACATCCTGACCAGCGGGCCGATCACGATCCCGACGATGAAACGCACGGGCTATCCAGCGCACTACGCGGCGGCGGTTGAGGCTTGCGCATCCACTGGCGGCACCTTGATGCCACCGGTCATGGGCGCAGTCGCATTCATCATGGCGTCATTCCTTGGCGTGCCTTATTCAGAGATCGTCATCGCCGCGTTCCTGCCGGCGTTGTTGTTCTATCTGGCGTTGCTGTTTCAGGTGGATATTTATGCGGCACGGCGCGGCCTCAAAGGCCTGCCGGCCGACGAGATCCCCAAGGTCTGGGACACGCTCAAAGACGGCTGGCCCTATCTGCTCGCCCTGGCGATGCTGGTCTACATGTTGCTGTTCATGCGGCTCGAAGCGTTCGCGCCGTACTACTCGGCGCTGGTGCTTCTCGGCATCTCCCTATTCAACCCGCGCCATCGGTTGAACTGGAAACGCACCGTCGCCTTTCTGACCGATCTGACGAGCAGCCTTGCGAACCTCGTCGCAATCCTCGCGGGCATCGGATTGGTGGTCGGCGGCTTGTCCTACACCGGCGTGGCCGGCGCGTTCTCGCGCGAGCTGCTGCTGTATGCGGGCGGCAGTGTGCCGCTGATGCTGGCCGCCGGCGCCATCACCAGCTTCGTGCTCGGCATGGGCATGACGGTGAGTGCCTGCTACATCTTTCTGTCGATCTTGCTCGCCCCTGCCTTGATCGCCGCAGGCCTGAACCCGATGGCCAGTCACCTGTTCATCCTGTACTGGGGGATGATGTCTTATCTGACGCCGCCTGTGGCGCTGGCTGCCATCACAGCGGCCGGTATCGCCGGCTCGGCGCCAGTCAAGACAGGTTTTTATGCGATGCGGCTCGGCGCCGTGCTGTTCGTGCTGCCGTTCCTGTTCGTGATCAATCCGGCGTTGATCCTGCAGGGGCCGTGGACCGGCATCCTGAGCGCGTCGTTGACCGCGATCGTTGCGATCTGGGTGTTGTCTTCGGCGATGGAAGGCTATCTGTACGGCATCGGTCGGCTCGGCTGGGCGATGCGTGCTGTGGTGTTGATTGCGGGCCTCGCTTTGATCTATCCCGAGCATTACAGCGATCTGGTCGGCGTGACGCTGGTGATACTGATCTATCTGGGGCACCGGCTGTTGGGCCGTCCTGCAGTGGTCGAGCCGCGGGACGAGACCGACCCGCGCACTTCCTAGCCGCCCGGGTTAATAAAGCGTCATGATGGCGCTGGCCCGTCTTCAAACGGCCCGCTCTCTGTGCGTCTGGCTTGCGTTGCTGGCCGGGCTGGTTGCGCCGACGCCCACGTCCCAGACGGTTGCGGCACTGCTGCTGTTGACTGCTGTACTGCTCGGCTGGTCAGACTTGCGGCGCATACCACGCGTTCTGATGTTGCTGGTGGCAGTCAGCGCGGTGGTCGCTGCAGCGCAAGCGCCTTCCGCGCTGGCGCTTGCAGTGACCAACACGACCCGGCTCGGCACGCTGGTCATTGCGGTGCTGTTGCTGTCTGGCACTTTGGGCGCGTCGCGGGATGTCCAGGTGCTGACTGGCAGCTTGCTGTCGGGCAGGCCGCTCTTGCGCTATCTTGGGGTGGCGTTTGCAACCGGCGTGCTGGCAGTGCCGCTCAACTTCGGCGCGGTTGCTGTGATGAGCGCGCTGGTCAGCAGGATCAAACACCAAAGCGGCGATGGCGCGTTGGCCCGCAACGCGGCGCGCGCTGTGTTGCGCGGGTTCGCGCTCGCTTCGATCTGCTCGCCATTGTCGATTTCCGTCGTGCTGACGTTGACGATGTTGCCGGGGCTTCGGTTGCTCGAGTTGATCGCGGCGACCGCCCCGTTTGCCATTGCCTTCGTTCTTGCCGGCACCGCATTTCGCGAGCCGGAGATGCAGGAAACTGCGCTGCCCGCGTCTACCGAACCCGCGGCCGCATCGCCGAAGTCCGCGTGGCTGCGCTTTGCCGGCACCATCGCCGCCATCTGCGCGGGCGTCTATGTGGCCAACCATGCCGGTGGCACGAACTACGCACGCGCGGTTGCCGTCAGTTGCGTTGCGGTAGTCGCCGTTGGCTTGGCTGTTCGTGCGATCAAACGCGAGGCGCTGCAGATTCCGGCGCTTGCAAATGTCGGCAACGAACTCGTGGTGCTCGGTGGTTCGGCGTTTCTCGGTGCGCTGGCGGGCCAGGCGGGTTCATCGCTGCTCGGGCCCGCCTTCAGCCTGCCGCTGTGGGCTTGCCCGCTGGTGGCGTTCGTCGTCCCGTGGTTGCTGTTCGGTGGTGGCGGCGCCGGATTGAATCCGATCGTGACCGGCACCTTGGTCGGTGCGCTGCTCGGGCCGATCTGGCCGCCTGTGGCCGTGCTGGGGCTCGGCGTGGGCATCGTCTGCGGTTGGGGCCTGACGGTGGCCGGCACCCCGTGGTCTGCCAACTCTCTGTTGCTGAGCCGCCTGACCGGCTACGACGCAAAGACCGCAGCGTGGGGGTGGAACCTGCGGCTGTCGCTGCTCGCGTTGACGCTGGCCGGGCTGCTCTCTGCGACCTTGACTTGGCTACGTATCGCTATATAAACGATAGCTAACAATACAACACGGACTGGCGTCAGCAGCCCTTTTGACTCGAACTGTCAGCATCCCTTCGTCTCGACGACTGGTTCACACAGCGATCGGCAATCCCACCAACCGTTCCAGCTCGGCCTGCTCCAGCCCTTCGACCTTGTCGATCAGCTTCAACCCCTGCGGCGTGCAAGCCAGCGTCGCCAGATCCGAGTAAATGCGCTTGACGCACCCGATGCCCGTCAACGGATAGCTGCACGTCTCGACCACTTTGCTCTCGCCCAGCTTGGTCAGCAGATCCATCATCACCCACGTCTGCCTTGCGCCCATGGCCAGATCCATCGCGCCACCGACCGCGGGAATCGCGCCTGGCTCACCCGTGCTCCAGTTGGCGAGATCCCCCGTCGCTGAGACCTGAAACGCACCCAACACACAGATATCCAGGTGCCCGCCGCGCATGATCGCGAAGCTGTCGGCGTGGTGGAAGAAGGACCCGCCAGCAAGCAGCGTGACCGGTTGTTTTCCAGCATTGATCAGGTCGAAATCTTCGTCCCCTTCAGCCGGCGCCGGGCCCATGCCCAGAATGCCGTTTTCGCTGTGCAGAATGATCTCGCGCCCAGGCGGCAGATGGTTCGCGACCAACGTGGGTTGGCCGATGCCAAGGTTCACGATGGCGCCGTCTTCGATGTCCTGCGCAACCCGTGCGGCCAGTTCGTTCTTGCTGCGGCGTTGATAGTCCGGTGTACTCATGAATCTAGGCCGCTTGCTTGAAACCGCCGGCCTGCGTGGCCACCCGGTCGATCTTGACGATCTGCTTGACGAATACGCCGGGGGTCACGATGGTCTCGGGATCGAGCCCACCAAGTTCAACGATCTCATGCACGGTCGCCACGGTGTGCCTGGCTGCCATCGCCATCACCGGCCCGAAGTTGCGCGCCGCCTTGCGGTAGATCAGGTTGCCCCAGCGATCCCCCGCTTCGGCGCGGATCAACGCCACGTCGCCAGGGATCGGGTACTCGAGCACGTAATGCCGGCCGTTGATCTCTCGCGTCTCGCGACCATCCGCAAGCGGTGTGCCGTAGCCGGTCGGGCAAAAGAACGCACCGATGCCAGCACCGGCTGCACGGATGCGCTCAGCCAGGTTGCCCTGTGGCACCAGCTCCAGCTCGACCTTGCCGGAGCGATACAACCCGTCGAACACGTAGCTGTCGACCTGTCGCGGAAAGCTGCAGATCACCTTGCGCACCTGGCCGGCCTTCAGCAGCGCAGCCATTCCTGTGTCGCCATTGCCCGCATTGTTGCTGACGATGGTCAGGCCCTTCGCGCCCTGCGCGATCAGTCCGTCGATCAGCTCGTTCGGGATGCCGGCGGTGCCAAAACCGCCGATCAGCACGGTGGCGCCGTCTTGCACGCCGCCCAGCGCGTCGGCAATCGAGGTGGCTATCTTGTTGATCATCGATTGTGGCTCCTCAACGCAATGCGACCCCTCAGAGCCCAAATGCGTGCGACGTTCGGCGCGCCGGTCTGCAGACCTGCGATGCAATCTGGGCGAATCTTCACCATTATTCCAGGCTCAATCCGCGTTCCTTCACCAAGGCGGTCCATTTGGCCAGATCCCCTGCGATGCGCGCTGCAAACTGCTCGGGGGTGTTGGCGATCGGCGTCTGGCCTTGCTCCTTCAGACGTTCGGCAAACGCCGGCTCAGTCACGATGCGGTGAATCTCGGCCTGCAGCCGGTCGATCACCGCGCGCGGCGTGCCAGCTGGCGCCATCAGGCCATTCCACGATTCGGCCTCCAGCGCGGGGTAACCGCTCTCTGCCATGGTCGGCAGGTTAGCGAACGCAGCCGCGCGTTCCAGCCCGGTCTGCGCCAGCGCGCGCAGCTTGCCGCCCTTGACGTGCGGCAGCGCCAGCGGCGCCGACAGGAACATGAGTTCCACCTGCCCGCCCAGCAAATCCTGCTGCGCCGGCCCGCCGCCGCGATACGGCACGTGCGTGATCGACGTGCCGGTCACAGCCTTGAACAACTCACCGCTCAGATGGTTGCTGGACGCCGGCCCAATGCTGGCAAAGTTGTAGCGGTCCGGCGCGATTTTGAGCAGTTCGACAAATGTCTTCACATCGGTCGCCGGCACCGAAGGATGCACCACCAGCACCATCGGGTTGCTGGCGATCTGCGTGACTGGCACCAAGTCCTTGCGCACGTCGGAGCTCAGCTTTGGAAACACCAGCGGGTAAGTCGCGTAGCTGTCGAACACCATCAAGAGCGTGTGACCATCGGGCGCCGCACGTGCCACTTCGGCCGCGCCGACCGTGCCACCGGCACCACTGCGGTTGTCGATGATCACGGTCTGGCCGAGCGCGGCCTGTAATTTGGGCGCCAACTGGCGCGCCATGTTGTCTACGCTGCCGCCGGGTGGAAACGGCACCACCAGGCGGATCGTCCTGGACGGCCATTGCTGGGCCTGTACTGGGCCACCGGCAAGCAGCGCCACCACCGCCATGCCGCTGGCGGCTGCGTTGGCGATGAATGATCTGCGGGGTTGAGTGCGCATGCGGTGTCTCTTTATAGTGGACGCTTTCGAAATTTATTCGAGAACAGCGTTGGCGTGATGGTCAGGTGTCTCGCCCAAGCAGCATCCCCACTTTTGGCCACTGCGCCACGTTCCACAGCGCATTAATCGCACGCGTCATCTCGCTTTCCGTCGCGCCTTTGCTCCAAGCCGCGAGGCGCTGCGCCTTGGCCGTGATCTCGTCGCGGCTCAGCGTATTGCCGGGGTCGCCCTTCGGCTCATCCACACGCGCCTGCACGCTGCGCCCATCGGTGGTCTGCACGGTGACCTTGCCGATCCAGCGTTGCGGGTAGGCGGCGTCGGCCTCGGCGTCGAGTTCCATCGTGATCCGGTCCCGCAACTGTCTGGTTCGTTCGCTGGCGTAATGTTCGTCGAACTCGCTCAGCCCGGCATGGCCGTGCTGCGCGGCGATCGCCAGCACGGTCCCCATCGAAAACTTGGATTGATGCACGGTCTTTGGATCGGTCACCGGGCCAAGCACGTCGATCGCGCCCTGGTGTACGTGGCACACCACGCGCTTGATCTGATCGGGCTTCAGGTCGTTCGCGCGCATCGCTTCCAGCAGTGCATCGGCAGCCGGATGGGTGTGCCGGCACGATGCGTGGAATTTGAACGAGGTTTCTGCCGTGGCCCACCGTTTCCCAAGCCGGTCGGTCAGGCGCGCCGGATCGGCATCGCTCGACATCCCCGCAGCCATGCCCTGCGGCCCTTCCAGGATTTGCACAGCGCCGGTGAAGCCGTCTTGAGCAAGGCTGGCGGCCATCAGCCCGGTTGAAGCCGCGTGCGCCGTGTGCAGTTGCTTCGAATCGGCCGCAGTGCGCAGGAATTCCCACAGCCCTGCAGCCGTAGTGCCGGCCGAGCCGAATGCGTGCAGCATCGTTTGTGCATCGAGCCCGAGCAACCGACCGGCCGTGGCCGCCGCCGCGATCGTGCCTGCGGTGCCCGTCGTGTGGAACACCTTGTAGTGCGATCGACCCAGGAACTCACCGACCCGGATGCCGACTTCATAGCCCGCGACCGCCGCCGTCAGCAACTCGGCCCCGCTCAGCTCCCGCTCTTGTGCGATCGCCAGCGCCACCGGGAACACGACTGTGGCCGGGTGGAACACCGAGCCGTTGTGCACGTCGTCCTGCTCGGCCACGTGCGAAGCGGCCGCATTCGCCATGGCTGCAAAGTACGGACTGTTGCGGCTGCGGTCGATCAGCACTTCGCACGGTCCGGTGCGCTGGCCCTGCGCTGCCGCGAACCGCGTGATGGCCTCGACCGTGCGCGCGCCCTTGCCGGCCACGGCCGAGCCGAACCAGTCGACCAGCAGGTCTTCGGTTTTGCGCACAACGTTGTCGGGGATCGCATCGAACCGAAGGCCCGCGGCGAAGGCGGCCAGCTCGGCCGAAGGGGTGGATGCGGAAGGCGCTGTCATCGGTGGTCTCCAATCGGGTTTCAGGCAACACAAGTCAAGGCACGGCCGGCGTCAAGCACCGCATCAGTCGAGCTTGATGTGGTTGTTCTCAATCACGCCGCGGTAGCTGGCTGCATCGCTGGCGATGCGCCGTGCCAAGGCTTGGAGGCTCGGATCGACAGCCTGCCAGCCTTGGCTCAGCAATTTGTCGCGCAGCGCCGGTGTTTCGAGAATGGCTTTCAGCATCGCGCTCAAGTGCGCCGTCTGTACGGCTGGCAACGTGGCGGGTGCGACCACCGCGTTCCAGACCTCGATATCGATGGCATCGGCGCCCAGTTCCCGCATGCCCGGCAGCATGGGCGCAAGGGGGCTGGGTTGGGCCGAGCTGACCGCCAGCGCATCGAGCTTGCCGTCCTGTACCAGCGGCAGCACGGCAACGACACCGATGGTGTGGCCGTGGACGGCCTTGGCAACGGCATCCGCGCCAATGCTGCCACCGGCACCGCGTTTGTTTTCAACCAGTACCATCTGGCGCAGCGCTTTCGACAACGGCTCGGCCAGCGGCTGCGCCTGCACGTCGGGCGATGAACCACTGGTGTAGCCGACGATCAGGCGAAGCGGTTTGGATGGCCAGGCTGCAGTGACTGGCGCGGCGGTTTGTGCCGCGGCCGCGCCAACAGCGCACGCCAGTGTCGCGATCACAAGACTGCGGCAGAGGGACATGGGTTGCACTGCGGGAGTCGCAGCCGGCGGGTCAGACCGAACCCGCATCGCGCAATGCCTGGATCGCGACCGCTTCGTAGCCAAGCTCACGCAGGACCGCATCGGTGTGCTCGCCCAGCGCCGGCACCGGGTCCATCCGGTAGTCGAAGCTGTTGCTGCGCCCGGGCGGCAAAAGCGCCGGCAGCATACCAACAGGTGAGTCGACGTCCTGCCAGCGCCCACGTGCCTTCAGCTGGGGATGGGCCCATAGCTCGGCCATGTCACGCATGCGGGCGTTCGCGATCTGTGCGCCATCCAGCCGCTCGATCACCTGCTCGGCAGTCATCGGCTGGAAGGTCTGGGTAATGAGCGCCTTGAGTTCGGCGCGGTGCTCGTTGCGCTTCGAGTTGGTGATGAAACGCGGGTCGGTGGCGATGGCCGGCATCTCCAGCACACGGTCGCAGAACAGCTTCCATTCGCGCTCGTTTTGCAGCCCGAGCATCACGATCCCACCGTCCCCAGCCGCAAACGGGCCGTAGGGATAGATCGTTGCGTGCGACGCCGCACTGCGCGGCGGCGGCGGCGCGCCGTCAAACGCGTAGTACAGCGGAAAACTCATCCACTCACCCAGCGATTCGAGCATGGACACATCGACGTGGCTGCCCTTGCCGGTCTTGCCACGCTGCAACAGCGCCGCCAGCACGTTGGTGTATGCATACATGCCGGCCGCAATGTCGGCCATCGAGCAGCCCGCCTTGCTCGGCTCGTCCGGCGTGCCGGTGATGGACAGGAAACCGGATTCACTCTGGATCAGCAGGTCGTACGCCTTCTTGTCGCGATACGGGCCGTCGTCGCCGTAGCCCGAGATGTCGCAGACGATCAGTTGCGGGTGCTTCTCGGCCAGCGCGTCATAGCCCAGGCCCATGCGCCCCGCGGCACCAGGCGCAAGGTTCTGCACCAGCACGTCGGCCTGCGAAACCAGCCGCTTGAGCACGTCCAATGCGTCGGCGTTCTTCAGGTCCAGCGTGACGCTTTCCTTTGACCGATTGGTCCAGACGAAGTGTGAAGACAGGCCGTTCACCCGCTCGTCATAGGCCCGCGCGAAGTCGCCCACGCCGGGCCGTTCGATCTTGATCACGCGTGCGCCAAGATCGGCCAGTTGCCGCGTGCAAAACGGCGCTGCGATCGCGTGTTCGAGCGATACGACGGTGATGCCGTCCAGGGGTCGGGTCATGCTGCGCTCCCCTTGCTTCAGAACGAGCGTGGCAAGCCAAGCAGGTGTTCGGCCACGTACGAATAGATCAGGTTGGTCGAAATCGGCGCGACCTGATAGAGCCGTGTTTCGCGGAACTTGCGCTCGACGTCGTATTCGCACGCAAAGCCGAATCCGCCGTGGGTCTGGATGCAGACGTTGGCGGCTTCCCATGACGCCTTGGCGCACAAGTACTTGGCCATATTCGCCTGCGCACCGCAAGGCTCGTTCGCGTCGAACAAGTGGCAGGCCTCGAAACGCATCAGGTTGGCTGCTTCGGTCTCGATGTAGTTCTCGGCGATTGGGAACTGCACGCCCTGGTTCTGCCCGATCGGGCGGTTGAAAACGATGCGATCCGATGCGTAGCGGCGCGCGCGGTCGATGAACCACCACGCGTCGCCGATGCACTCGGCCGCGATCAACGTGCGCTCGGCATTCAGACCGTCGAGGATGTACTTGAAGCCCCTGCCTTCTTCGCCGATCAGATTCTCGGCAGGGATCTCTAGGTTGTCGAAAAATACCTCGTTGGTCTCGTGATTGACCATGTTGAGGATCGGGCGCACCGTCATGCCGTGGCCGATCGCGTCGTTCAGGTTGACGATGAAGATCGACATGCCTTCGGACTTCTTCTTCACCTCGGCGAGCGGCGTGGTGCGTGCCAGCAGGATCATCAGGTCCGAATGCTGAATGCGCGAGATCCAGACTTTCTGGCCGTTCACGACATAGCGGTCGCCTTTCTTCACCGCCGTTGTCTTGAGCTGCGTGGTGTCGGTGCCGGTGGTCGGCTCCGTCACGGCCATGGTTTGCAGGCGCAATTCGCCCGTTGCGATTTTCGGCAGGTACTGCTGTTTTTGCGCGTCAGAGCCGTGGCGCAGCACGGTGCCCATGTTGTACATCTGGCCGTGGCAAGAGCCCGCGTTGCCGCCTGAGAAGTTGATCTCTTCCATGATCACGGACGCTTCGGCCAAGCCCAGGCCGGAGCCGCCGTATTCGGACGGAATCAGTGCGGCAAGCCAGCCTGCCTCGGTCAGCGCGTCGACGAACTTTTCCGGGTAGCCACGCTCATGGTCGACCTGTTGCCAGTAGGCGGAATCGAAGCCGCGGCACAGGTCGCGCAGAGCCTCGCGCAGTTCCTGATGTGCGTCGGGGGTAGGAATGTCATTCATCGTCAAGGTCGCTTCAAGCAAGGGTTGCGGTCGCGGTCATGGTAAGCCAGCCGGCGTGGTCTTCAGCCCAGAGGCGCACGGTGCTGCCGTCCTCCGAAAGGACACCATTGACCTTGAGCGGATGCCGATCGAACGTCGGCCGAACTGCCTTGAAGTCGAAGTGCTCGATGCATGCATCGGGTGCATTGCGCCGCACCAGATCGACCAGCAAGGTCGCAATCAGCGGGCCGTGCACGACCAGGCCTGGGTAGCCTTCTTCTTCCACTACATACTGACGGTCGTAGTGAATGCGGTGGCCGTTGAAGGTCAGCGCGGAATACCGGAACAGCAGCACCGGATCGGCGTCGATGGTTCGGCTCCACGGCGCGCCGCGTTCGGCTGCAACGGGTTGCGGCGCTGGATCGCCTGGCTTGGGCGCCGCGCGATAGACGATGTCATGCTCCTCGGTCAGTGCAACGCCGCGGTCGTTGCTGACCTCATGCCTGACCAACACGAACACCATCTCACCGCTGCGCCCGGATTTGTGTTCAACCGACTGCACGGTCGACTTGCGCGTGACCGCATCGCCGACACGAAGCGGCGCGTGCCAATGCAGCCGCCCGCCTGCCCACATGCGGCGGGGCAGCGGCACTGGCGGCAGAAAGCCGCCGCGCTTCGGATGGCCATCGGGGCCGATGTGACTTTGCTTCTCGTGCGGAAGGAAGTACAGCCAATGCCACAGCGGCGGAATTTCTGTGTCAAGGCCCGGCAGTGGATCGTCTCGGTCCAACGTGGCGGACATCGCACGCACCGGCGCTTCGGTGAGTCGATCGTCAATGGTCTGGCTCTTGCCGATCCAGCTTTTCAAGTGCGCCAGCGTGGCTGGATCAAGGGTCTGTGTCTGGTCTTTCATGTATGTTCTTGCTGGCTTCAAATGTTGGCGCCGCAGGTGCTCGATTCTGGCGCGGTATCGCCAACTTACGTTGGTTCAACATGATCAACACCGTCGGTACGCGCCCCCACTACGCCTTGCATGTTTGCGCGAATTGGTGCGTCGTGGTTTCAGCAAACGCCGCGATCTATGTACTGGACCAAGGTTGGTTTGCCCGGGGTTCGCAGGAATCATTGCACGTGCGAATTGCCTGCTTATTGCCCGGTCCTGCCGGGTTCAGACGATTTTCACGCTCAGGTTAGGCAACCGATCAATGTGGCAGTCGATCACGTCGCCACGGACCACCGGCCCCACGTTCTCTGGCGTGCCCGAATAGATGATGTCGCCCGGGAACAGCTCGTTGACGGCTGACAGCTGGCTGATCTGCTCGGCCACACTCCAGATCATCTGGTTCAAGTTGGCGCTTTGCTTGGTCTCGCCGTTGACCTTGAGCCAGATCGCTTCGTCTTTGAAGTGGCCGATCGCACCGACCTGATGGAGCGGGCCGATCGGCGCCGAATGATCAAAACTCTTGCCAATCTCCCAGGGTTTTTTCTGGTCACCCATCGCGCGTTGCAGATCGCGGCGCGTCATGTCCAAACCGAGCGCATAGCCGTAGACGTGATCAAGCGCTTGCTCGATCGGGATGTTGCGCCCGCCCTTGTGCAGCGCCGCGACCAGTTCGACTTCGTAGTGGTAGTTCTTGGTCAACGTGGGGTAAGGGTGATCGGCCACGGTGCCCGATGCTACGTTCTGGATCGCGTCGGTGGGTTTCTGAAAGAAGAACGGGGGCTCGCGGGTCGGATCCGATCCCATCTCACGCGCATGTGCGGCGTAGTTGCGGCCGATGCAGTAGATCCGCCGCACCGGAAAGCGCAGGTCGCTGTCAACGACGGCCAGTGTGGTCTGCTCGACCCCGAACGGGGTCTTCGCAGTGGTGGCAGCATGGCCAACGATTGCGTGGCCGGCAAGCGCGCCCAGACCCAAGGTGGCGGTGGTTTGAAACAAGTTGCGGCGCTGCATGGAAGTAGCCTATGGTTGGGAAAGGAGGAAGAACAGAAATCCAGTCGTGTTGCAGCATGCCGGCAAACCGCGACCTCAGAAATCATTGGCCTTGCGCAGACCCGCTGCTGGCCAGTCGGTCGTTCAGACCGGCTCCCAACTAAACACATCCGATGATCGATTCAGTTCGTGATATTGAGCTTTCAATGCCGGCAGCGCATGTTCGGCCACACTCTGTACGGTCCAGCCGTCGCTCCGGTGCACCGAGCGCACGGGACGCGGCTGGCTGATCAAGAAAATCTCGTTGTGGCGCACGGCGAATACCTGCGCATTCGTGTCAGCAGCGGCATCGCTGAGCAGGCAGACCGCCAGCGGCGCGATCTTGGCCGGCGTCATCTGCTTCATGCGTTCGACTCGTGCGGCTTCGGCTGGTGTGCTGGTCGGGATCGAACTCGTCATGCGGCTCCAGGCGAACGGCGCAATGCAGTTGGAGCGCACATTGAATTTCTGCATATCGAGCGCTATCGACTTGGACAACGCGACGATGCCGAGCTTGGCAGCCGAATAGTTGGCTTGGCCGAAGTTGCCGATCAGCCCGGACGTGGACGTCATGTGCACATAGCTGCCTGAGCCTTGCTCCTTGAAGTGCGTGGCAGCCGCGCGGCTCACGTAGAACGCGCCGTACAGATGCACCTTGATCACCGCGTCCCACTCGTCCGCGCTCATTTTGTGGAAGAACCGGTCGCGCAGGATGCCTGCGTTGTTCACCACGCCGTCGATGCGGCCGAACCCGTCCAGCGCGGCTTGCACGATGCGGCCGGCGCTGGCCGCTTCTGCCACGCTGTCGGTGTTCGCGACTGCCTGGCCTCCAGATTGAACGATCTCGTCGACGACTGCTTGCGCCGGGCCCACGCCGACGCTGCCGCCGACCTCACCCGACAGTGACGCACCGATGTCGTTGACGACCACTTTGGCGCCTTCGATTGCCAGCGCCAACGCGATGTCGCGGCCAATACCGCCGCCCGCACCGGTCACGACCACCACCTTGCCTTGCATCATGCCGTTGCTCATCCCTTGCCAGCTCCTTCGTTGTTTGCTACGTTGTTGACGCAGGCCACCCTACCCGCGCAGGCGGTGGTTGACAATCGGGGATGTCCCTCGGGATGCACCGGGACCCATTCGCGCCCGCTCAGATCAGCTCAGCACCCATCGATTCCCGCGCAGCGAGTTCCGACACCGCGCGCGGATCCAACGCCTTGTGTCGATGATCGCTCCAGACTTGCCGCCAGCGGCGCGCGCCGGGCAAGCCGTTGCGCAGGCCCAGCATGTGGCGCGCGATCGATGGCCACGGCGTACCGTGCTTGGCTGCCTCGACATGCATGTAGTCGAGCATCCGCTGCTCGACTTGCTCACGGGTCAATGACGATTCGCTGGCACCGAACCAGGCAGCGTCCCAGTCGCGCAAGGACCACGGGTTGTGATATGCCTCGCGGCCGATCATCACCCCGTCGAGTCGGTGCAACTGCGCGGCCATCGCGGCGCCACGGGTGATGCCGCCGTTGATCACGATCGTCAATGCGGGGAAATCGGTTTTCAGGCGCTGCACTTGCTCGTAGCGCAACGGCGGGACATCACGGTTCTGCTTCGGTGACAAGCCGTCGAGCCAGGCATTGCGTGCGTGCACGATGAAAACGCTGCAACCGGCGTCGGCCAATGTGCCGACGAAGTCCCGCAGGAACGCGTAATCCTCACCGCGGTCGATGCCGATGCGATGCTTCACCGTGACGGGCAGTGTTACGGCGTCGCGCATTGCTTTGATGCAGTCGGCCACACGCGCGGGCTCGGCCATCAAGCAGGCACCGAACGCGCCGCGCTGCACACGCGGTGATGGGCAGCCGCAGTTCAAATTGATTTCGTCATAGCCCCACTGCGCACCTAGCCGCGCGGCTTGTGCGAGATCGTCGGGCTCGCTGCCGCCGAGTTGCAATGCAACTGGGTGTTCGCCGTCGTCAAACCGCAAATGACGCGCCACGTCGCCGTGCAGCAGTGCGCCAGTCGTCACCATCTCGGTGTAGAGCCGCGCATGCCGGCTCAGTAGCCGATGGAAATGGCGGCAGTGCCGGTCGGTCCAATCCATCATTGGGGCGATGCAGGCGCGCCAAGGGGAGACAACTTCGGAGACGGACATGGGGATCGGCTGGCAAGCGGCGGACAGGCGAAAGACGAAAGGCAGCGCGTACCCAATGGCACACTTGCTAATTCAATTTCAGGACTTGGGGATTTTCGCGCGCTTTGCAGGCCACAACAGCAAGCCGCAGCAACACGGCGACTGCGGCGGGTAACATTTCGTCCACCCAGCGCACGCTGCGGCCTGTGCACCCACCGCACTCGATCCACCATTTTTTTCCAAACGGTCAGGAATCCCCTCCATGGCTTACTTCACGCGCAAGTCATTCATTGCCATCGGCCAAGCGCCGGCCCATGGACTGAAAGCGTCCTGGTGCACGGCGATGCTTGCGCTTTGGCTGGCTGGCTGCTCAACCGTGCCGCTGCCGCGTTGGAGCAATCCGGTGCAGCCGCTGCCGACTTCAGCCGCTGGCGGGAACGTTCTGGGTCCGGTCGATTTCTCCACGGGCGCGCCGCTGCCTTACGGGCCGGCGGTGGCAGCACGCTTTCCAGACCCGGCGGTGGTCTACAGCACGCCGGGTCTGGCCACAGGCCGGGACACTTTCAGCTCCAACGCCGAGGTGCAGAACTGGTTGCGCGCGCTGGCGAACCCGGCAGCGGCCGCGCCGGGCGTGCGCACCGGGCTGATCGCGTTGGGCAGTTCGCAGCGCGGCATCCCTCTGGAAGCGCTGGTGCTGACGCGTGCGGCCGCGACCGATCCGGCGACGCTGTCCGACAGCGCCCGGCCGACGGTGCTGCTGATCGGCCAGCAGCACGGCAACGAGCCTGCATCGGCCGAAGCGTTGATGGTGATCGCGCGCGAACTCGCCCAGGGGTTGTTGGTGCCGTTGCTGCAGAAGGTCAACGTGATCGTGGTGCCGCGGGCAAATCCCGACGGCGCCGCCGACAATCAGCGTGCAACGGCCGACGGCACCGACATGAACCGCGACCATCTGCTGTTGAAGACACCGGAATCGCGTGCGCTGGCGCGGTTGATGCGCGACTATCGCCCGCTGGTGGTGGTCGACGCGCATGAATACACAGTGGCAGGCCGCTATCTGGAGAAGTTTGGCGCCGTGCAGCGCTTCGACGCCATGCTGCAATACGCAACCACGGCGAACATGCCGGAGTTCGTCACCAAAGCGGCCGAAGAATGGCTGCGGCTGCCGATGGTCGCCGCGCTGGAAGGCGAACGGCTCAGCAGCGACTGGTACTACACCACCTCGACCGAGCCGGCCGACCGACGCTTGTCGATGGGCGGCGTTGAGCCCGACACCAGCCGCAATGTGAACGGATTGAAAAACGCGGTCAGCCTGCTCATTGAGACCCGCGGCGTCGGCATCGGCCGGCTGCACATTCAGCGCCGCGTGCACACCCAGGTGGTAGCCATCAGCAGCGTGCTGCGCAGCACCGCAAGCCGCGACGACCAACTACGCCGGGTGCGGGAGTTCGTGGACCGGGATGTGGCCAGCCAGGCTTGCGCGAAAGACGTTGTATTGCAGGCAGCGCTGACACCTGAGCGGCGCACCGTGCTGATGATCGACCCGGCCACCGGTGCCGACCGGGCAATCGACGTGGACTGGCTGTCGGCGCTGAAACTGCAGACCACGAAGACCCGCATGCGCCCGTGTGGCTACTGGCTGTCGGCGGATGAAGGCGAAACCGTGGAACGCCTGCGTCTACTCGGGCTGCAAGTGTTCAAGATCGCCACCGATGCTTCCCTGATCGCCGATGGCTACCGCGAGGTGGCAGCCAGCACCGG
Organism: Burkholderiales bacterium; assembly: GCA_038200275.1. Taxonomy (GTDB): domain Bacteria; phylum Pseudomonadota; class Gammaproteobacteria; order Burkholderiales; family Burkholderiaceae_C; genus JBBPYC01. The sequence continues at coordinate 13,703 of JBBPYC010000097.1, read as the reverse complement.
CGGGCGGCAGGACGTGCGTGGGGTGATACTTGGCGAAGCACCGGTGCGCAAGACTCAGGTCGATCTGGTGCGCGCGCCGCTGGTGGCGCAGGCGGGCAGCTACTACGTACCTGTAAATCAGCCGCTCGGCAGTCTGGCCGTGGCAGCGCTCGAGCCCGATTCGCAGAGCAGCTACTACGCGAACAACCTCGTGGGTGAGCTCTCCCATGTTCAGCGTTTGATGACGAATCCAACCTTGACATTCGAGGACGAGCGCTGACGCGCGCCGAACGGACTACAAATCAGCGAGGAAGCGTCCTACGGCAAAGTGCGAACTGCAGACGCGTTTGTGAAACTAAGGGCCTCTATTGTCCTAAGAGGCCCAGTCGATTTGACTCGGCTCAATTCCCAGGCAATACACAAGGAGCGTTCACATCATGTTGACAACCCGCATCAAGACCATCGCAGCAACCATCATGGCCGTCAGCGCACTTCTGCTGTCCGGCTGCAGTGTGTTTGAACGCAACGACGGGACCAACACCACGGCCGGCCAGTACGTCGATGATTCTGCGATCACCAGCAAGGTCAAAGGCGACTTCGTAGCGGATGACCGCGTTTCGGCCTCGGCAGTCAGCGTGGAGACCATGAACGGCACCGTGCTGCTGTCGGGCTTCGTCAAGTCGGCTGCCGAGAAGGCGAAGGCGGAAGAAATCGCACGCTCGGTCAAGGGCGTGAAATCGGTCAAGAATGCGATTGTTGTGCGCAACTGATCTCATTCGATTGCTTAAATAAAAACGCGGCCTTGGGCCGCGTTTTTATTGGCTTGTTGCCGCTGTGGAATCCGGTACCGCATCAATACACGAGGCTGTCGTCAGCTACAAATGTGGTAGCGCCGCGCGAATTGCGTTATAGTGCAATCGCTATTGATTGTGTAGCGCATGCGAGGGCTGCAGCCCGGGCCGCCAGCCGCCCGAGCTCCGTCCGCGCGCGAGGAGTGCCCACCATGAGTTCCAAGGAAAACGCCGCCGTCTACCAGCTGCTGAGTCTGCTTGAGGCACGCTATGCGATCCGCGTGCTGTGGGCGCTTCGAGACGGGCATCCGCAGACATTCAGGCTGTTGCAAGACAGCGTTGGCGGCATTACGCCGAACACGTTGAACACCCGCATCAAGGAATTGCGCGAAGCCGGTTTGATGACGCACGGCAGCGACGGCTACATCGTTACGCCGCCAGGCGCGGATTTGCTGAAACGATTGAATGACTTGCAGGCGTTCGCTGGCAAATGGGTAGCAGGCCAGACGCGCAAGCCCGCGGCCGCTGCCTGAGCGCCTCACTGGAACCACGGTCATGATGATCCAGCCATCGCAAATTCAATCTGATCAAGTGCTGCCGAAAGACGCAGCGCAAGCCAAGCTCGTTGGCCGCATTTGGGACGCAGCGCGTGGCCCCGTGCTGGTGCACCTCCAAGCCAATGCGTTGCACGATGCGTCGCACATCGCACCGACCTGTGCCGATCTGCTGGAACTCGCCGATCCGGCCGCTGCGTTGCGTGCCGATCCCGGCCCGCGGCTGCTTGACCTGACTTCACTGTTGCGCAATTCTCTGCACAACATTCGCGATCCCGCACAACCTTGGCTGCTCGCCCCCTGCGATCTTCAAGCATTGAAGGCGGCCGGGGTGACGTTCGTCAGCTCGATGCTTGAGCGCGTTATCGAAGAGCAAGCTCGCGGCGACGCCAGCCGAGCCGAGAGTGTGCGCGCGGCTGTCACCGCCGCGATCGGTGACGATCTGGCGCGCGTGGTGCCGGGCTCGCAGGACGCTGTGCGATTGAAAGCCGCGTTGGTTGCCCAAGGCGCGTGGTCTCAATATCTTGAAGTCGCCATTGGCCCGGACGCGGAAGTGTTCACCAAGGCGCAGCCAATGAGCGCGGTTGGCTGGGGAGCGCTCATCGGTCTTCATCCGGGCAGCGTCTGGAACAATCCCGAGCCGGAAGTCGTGCTGGCGGTCGATTCCGCTGGCGTGGTCAAAGGCGCGACGCTCGGCAACGACGTGAATCTGCGGGACTTTGAAGGCCGCAGCGCGTTGCTGCTGAGCAAAGCCAAGGACAACAACGCAAGTTGTGCGATCGGCCCGTTCATCCGGTTGTTCGACGTGGGCTTCGGCATCGATGACGTGCGACGCTGCGACGTCGACTTGTCGGTTACTGGTGAGGATGCGTTTGTGATGTCGGGTCGCAGTTCGCTTTCTCGGATCAGCCGCGATCCGCTCGATCTGGTGGCACAAACCATCGGGGCAACGCATCAGTACCCGGATGGCTTCATGCTGTTTCTTGGCACGATGTTCGCGCCAACGCAAGACCGGCACGGGCCAGGTGAGGGTTTTACCCATGCGGTGGGCGACCGGGTGGACATTCGTGCCGAGCAGTTCGGCACGCTGAGCAACTGGGTCACCACATCCGACAAGGCACCGCCCTGGACCTACGGTGTGCGTGGGCTTATGCGCGACCTTGCGCGCCGTCAACTGCTGCGTTGAGGTCCTTGTTATTTTTGATACTTAAAGGCGGGAACCGCGATGCTACAATCATTTTCAGCTATGAAATTCATAGTAATCCTCAGTTTGTTTTTGTTTTCTGGAGTAGCGATGACAATGACCACCACACCGACCGGCCTGCAGTACGAAGACACCACCACAGGCAGCGGCGACACCGCCAAAGCGGGCCAGCAAGTCAGCGTGCATTACACCGGCTGGCTCTACCAGGATGGCCAGCAAGGCAAGAAGTTCGATTCGAGTCTGGACCGCGGCGACCCCTTCAAATTCTCGCTCGGTGGTGGTCAGGTCATCAAGGGCTGGGACCAGGGCGTCGAAGGCATGCAGGTCGGCGGCAAGCGCACGTTGATCATCCCGCCGGAACTCGGCTATGGCGCACGAGGCGCGGGTGGCGCGATTCCGCCCAATGCAACGTTGAAGTTCGACGTCGAGTTGCTTGGTGTGGGGCGGTGATCGTCATCCGCTGGAATCTGGGCTGCGCGGTCGATCGCGTCTTTAGAAAACGCCTCTTCATTGCCTCTTTGCGGTGCTGAGACCGCGTCCCACAATTGCTCTGTTCTTGCAGGATTCTCACCATGTCTATTCGCACGCGCAGCGTAATCGCTGCTTCCTTAATTGTCGCATCGGGAATCCTCTCTCCACTGCCTGTGTGGAGTGCCGAACCAGCAAACCCAGCAGCGACCAATGACGCGCAGCAGAAGTGCAACGATGGCACCCAGGATCGGGCAGCATGTCTGCGCGAAATAGGTGCCGCAACGCAGGAACGCCACAGCGGCGGGCTGACGGACCCTACGCAAAAGAGGCAGCTGCAAAACGCCACCGCGCGCTGCGATGATCAGCCTGCAACCGCGCGTGCCGCTTGCGAAGCTCGCATGGGTGGCGCAGAAAGCAGCAAATCAGAAGGCAGCGTGGCTGGCGGCGGCATCATTCGAGAGACCGTCACCCCTGCCTCTGCGCCGCGCTGACCGCACGCATCTTTCAGCTGTGCATGTCACGCTACATGCGTGGCTGATGGGCGTCGGCCAGCTTGCTCCAGTCGAAATGAACACCGATGCCGGGCTCGGACGGCGCCACCGCGAGGCCACTTTCCACGCGCAGCGGTTGCAGTGTGAAGCTGTCAATCGGAAATGAATGCACTTCGAGCCAGCCGGCGCGGGGCTGGGCAGCAAGCAGACTCACATGCAGCTCTTGCATGCCGTGGCTGCAGATCGCCACATCGACATGGCGCGCCCTCTCAGCCACGGAGAGCCAGCCGGTGATGCCGCCGCAATTGGATGCATCGGGCTGGATGTAGGAGAGTCGAGCGCGTGTGAATGCCAGCTCAAACTCATGCAAAGTATGCAGGTTTTCACCCATCGCGAGCGGCATACCGGTTGCGTCAGCGATACATGCGAAGCCGTCGTAATCGTCCGGGATGATGGGCTCCTCGAACCACAGCAGATCGAATGGCTCAAATGCAAGCGCTGCTTCGATCGCTTGATCCACACCAAATGCGTAGTTCGCGTCGACCATCAATTGAACGTCTGGGCCGATCAGCTCACGCACGGCTGCCACCCGCTCCACGTCTTCTGCAAGCACTGGCTTGCCGACCTTGATTTTCACCGCGTTGAAACCGCGAGCCAGATAGCTGCGCACGTTGTCAAGCAGTTTCGGCAGCGGAAAGTTCAGGTCGATCCCGCCGGCGTATGCCCGGCAACGATCGCCATTGCCGCCTGCCATCTCGACCAGTGACAACGTCTGCCGTTTGCCACGCAAGTCCCACAGGGCAATATCGAGTGCCGAAATCGCAAATGATGCGATGCCGCCGCGGCCGACGTAGTGAACGTGCCACTGCATGGCTTCGTGAAGCCGCTCGACTGGCGCTACATCCCGCCCGAGCAGCATCGGCGCCAGATCGTGTTCAATCATCGCAAGCAGTGCATGTCCCCCACGTCCTCCGGTGTAGCTGTAACCGGTCCCACTGAGGCCATCCGAGTCATGGATCGTGGCCGTCACGAGTTCGAAGTGCGAATGATCGCCGTGTTTGGCGTCACCCAGGATTTCAGGCAGCGGGATGTGGAACAGGCGGGCATCGATGGAACGGATGGTTCGCAACACGATAAGAACCTCGATTGGCAGACAGATGGTCGGGATCTTTTAGCATCAGCCCTCTTCGACAATCGCTGCAGCGATTGGCAACACAAAAGACAACGGCACCCACAGGTGCCGTTGTCGCGCAGTGATGCGGTCAATCAACCGCTGATAGTCCCGGTATCAACGACGATGCGCGACCGGTCCTTGTCGCCTCAGCGCTTGTTGCGAGCGGCCGCCCCGCGCGCTGTGCTGAGTGCTTGATCCGACATTGCCGTCAGATTCTGCTCGGTGGTTGCAACTGCCTGACGCGCTGCGTTCTGGGCGGAGTTGATCGCTTCCTGGCTTGCACTGAACGCGTTGCGGAACATCGAAGCAGCCGCCTCGGTGCCGGCTGGTGCGTTCCTCATGGCTGAGTCCATCAAGCTGGCAAACGATTGCTGCGCGTCTTTCATCTGGCTTTCCGCCAACTTGCCGATTTCGACGTTGGTGCTGCTGATGATCTCGAACATCTGGCGCAAGTAGCTCGCCGATTTTTCTGCCATTGGCTGAAACATGCCGGTCTGCATCGCCATGAACTGTTGTGGATCACGCACATCGAGCATTGACTGCGCTTGCTGCATGAGTTCGCCAACGGTCGCTTTTGACGCCGCAAGGTGCAATTGTCCCATCTGTTCGACGCCGTTCAACGTCTGTTCGGCCATTGCCTGGACGCCCACAGCGTGGGATTTGGCAGCGTTTGTGAAGTTTTCATACAACTCGTTCATCAGGTACTTTCGTTGGGTGTTCGTAAGAATAAAAGCGCTTCTTACTGGGTCGGCACTGGAGGCTTGTGTCCAGTACTAAACAAAGTTAAAGCGTCATTTTTGTTGCAATGCAACATAAGTAGAGTTTACCCGCTCCAAGACTAAGAGGGCAACTTTTTTGTTGCGGTGCAGCATTTTAGGGATGCAACTCGAAAACGTGGCCTGTGGCGCACTCGATCTACGCAGTAAGCGAGATTGCCACTCGGTTGCCAACTTGCTTGAACTTTTTCACGGCCAGCCCCTGCTCGTCGGTTAGCCGTCCGATAAGGCGAGCGAACAACCCCAGACAATAGGCAGCTTCAAGCTGGCGCTCCCTCATTCCCAGCCTACCGACTACCCATGCCATTACAAGCTTTAATCAGCCGCAAGCCAACAAGCGGTTACCGCACAGCGAGTGCCCTTGTTCTTGCAAGCATGACGACAGTTGCACTGGCCCAAGCCGACGGGATCGAGAATGGAATGCCGACGGTCTCAGTTATGCCAGCGCCTGCAGTCGATCCGTCGACTCAGCCGATGCGCATTGCACCTGCCAACGCGCCGGGCGGCGCCTTGATGAACCATTTGGACGCGCGGATGCGTCAAATTCAGTCCACGCAGGACCTGGAACTGCGACAACGACGCATGGGCGAATTTTTGAAGGCACTCCAGGGCGGCATGGAACACATCGGCAAGAACGGATCGGCTGCTCCACGGTAACAGCGCCCGCGTATCCACATCTTCAGCCGATGCGCCAACTGGTGCCCGAGGCCGGGATCGAACCGGCACGGCCGTATCAGGGCCGGGGGATTTTCATACCACTTCGACTTTCGCCGCCGCGTTGCCGTCTTTTCGCTGACCCCTTGGGTCATGCCGCCTGCCGACGCTGCGTTCGTGGTCTGGAGCACGCCTTCGCCATCGCCGTACGACCGTCGCATCGACATTAGGCGCCCGCCGTCTGCTCTCTACACCTTCCCACCAGTGCCGCCGAAATCTCGGGAGCGACCTGCAGGCTTGGCTCGGCATCAGCGCGAACAGAATTGGATTGACTGAAAAGTCGCTCCAACCGCATTCAGGGCCTTCACCGAATTTGACGGGCTTCACCCTGGAGGTTTCCCTCCAGGGGCTCAAGTTGGATCGTGGATCATCCTGCTGACTCAAGTCCCCTGTGTCTACCGTTTCACCACTCGGGCAGAGTGTTTCATTCGTGAACTGGAGGCGCGGCCCGGAGTCGAACCGGGCTGATCGGATTTGCAATCCGGTGCATAACCGCTTTGCTACCGCGCCAGAGTCGTCATTGTCTACATAAGCAAGCACCTAAAGATGCTTGGCATGTGACAACAGCTAGAAAAAAGGGAAGCCAGAAGCTTCCCTTTTTCATTTTTTCGATGCTGGAGCGGGAAAAGAGTCTCGAACTCTCGACCTCAACCTTGGCAAGGTTGCGCTCTACCAACTGAGCTATTCCCGCAATATGCAAAGATTATAGCGCATCTTCAGGCCATTTCAGGCCCGAAAGTGCGTCAGCATTCACCAAACTGAACCTCGCAAACGCACACGTCAATGCTTGACCGAGGCTGCGCGACTGGCCGGGCGTTTAGGCACGGATTCGGCAGGTACCGCGGCAATCGGCACTGCAAGTTCCTCATCCGGCAAAGGGGTCGGTACCCGTTCAAGCGCGAGTTCAAGCACCTTGTCAATCCACTTGACCGGCACGATTTCAAGGTTGTCCAGCACGTTGGCCGGTATCTCCGCCAAGTCCTTCGCGTTCTCCTCCGGAATCAGCACGGTTTTAATGCCTCCACGCAAAGCAGCCAGCAATTTCTCCTTCAAACCGCCAATCTGGGTAATCTCGCCGCGAAGCGTGATTTCACCCGTCATTGCGACATCAGCCCGCACCGGGATGCCCGTGAGTGCCGAGACAATCGCCGTCGTCATTGCTGCACCCGCGCTCGGACCGTCTTTCGGCGTCGCGCCATCCGGTACATGGATGTGCATGTCCTTCTTCTCGAAGACCTCATCGGTGATGCCCAGTTGGCGCGCACGTGAGCGCACCACCGTGCGCGCCGCTTCGACCGATTCTTTCATCACATCGCCGAGCGAGCCCGTGCGCTGGATTACACCCTTGCCGGGCATCAGTGCAGCCTCGATCGTCAGCAGATCGCCACCCACTTCGGTCCAAGCAAGGCCGACGACCTGCCCAACCTGGTTCTGTGCTTCAGCACGGCCATAGGTGAACTTACGCACGCCCAGAAAATCATCGAGATTGTCGGCCGTCACCTTGACCGGCGCCGTCATCTTCTTGAGTTGTAGCGCTTTCACCACCTTGCGGCAGATCTTCGACAAATCCCGCTCGAGCGACCGCACACCCGCTTCCCGGGTGTAGTAGCGCACGATGTCGCGCACCGCATCTTCCGAGATGCTGAGCTCTGCGTCCTTCACGCCGTTGTTCTTCAGCTGTTTGGGCAGCAAGTAACGGATCGCGATGTTGACCTTCTCGTCCTCGGTGTAGCCCGCCAGTCGAATGACTTCCATCCGGTCCAGCAAGGCCGGCGGGATGTTCATCGTGTTCGACGTGGCAACGAACATCACATCGGACAGATCGAAGTCGACTTCGACATAGTGATCGTTGAACGTGTGGTTCTGCTCCGGATCGAGCACTTCAAGCAATGCACTCGACGGGTCCCCGCGGAAATCCATCCCGAGTTTGTCGATCTCATCGAGCAGAAACAGCGGGTTGCGGGTGCCGGCCTTACTCAGGTTCTGCAACACTTTGCCCGGCAATGCGCCGATGTAGGTGCGGCGATGCCCGCGAATCTCCGCCTCATCGCGCATCCCGCCCAACGCCATACGCACGTACTTGCGCCCGGTCGCCTTGGCCACCGATTGACCGAGCGAGGTCTTGCCGACGCCGGGTGGGCCAACCAGACAAAGGATCGGCGCCTTCACCTTGTCGACACGCTGCTGCACCGCAAGATATTCAAGGATGCGGTCCTTGACCTTTTCCAGCCCGTAGTGGTCCTCATTGAGAACGTCTTCTGCGTAGCTCAGGTTGTGCTTGATCTTGGTTTTCTTGCTCCACGGCAAGCCGGTCAACACCTCGATGTAGTTGCGCACAACGGTCGCTTCGGCCGACATTGGTGACATCAGCTTGAGTTTCTTGAACTCGGATTCGGCTTTCTTGAGCGCTTCCTTGGGCATGCGCGCTGATTTGATCTTTTTCTCGATCTCTTCAACGTCGGCACCGTCCTCTCCGTCGCCAAGCTCCTTCTGAATTGCCTTGACCTGCTCGTTCAGATAGAAATCGCGCTGATTCTTCTCCATCTGGCGCTTCACGCGCCCGCGGATTTTCTTGTCCACGTTCAGGATGTCGACCTCGCGCTCGATCTGGCCGAACAGGTTTTCCAGACGTGCTTTTACGTCGTCGAGGTCAAGCACCGCCTGCTTGGCTTCAAGCCTCAGCGGCAGGTGGGCAGCAATGGTGTCGGCGAGTCGGCCGGGGTCATCAATGCTCGAGATCGACGTCAGAATTTCCGGCGGAATTTTTTTGTTCAGCTTCACGTACTGATCGAACTGCTGCATCACGGCGCGGCGCAACGCCTCGACGTCGCTCGGCAACTCGGCTTTTTCAGCCACCTCGATTGGCGTGACCTCGGTTGTGAAGTGCTCCGGGCCGTCGTCAATCCGGTTCACCTTGGCGCGCTGCTGACCTTCAACAAGCACCTTGACGGTGCCGTCCGGTAGCTTGAGCATCTGCAGGATGGTGGAGACGCAGCCGACGTCGAACATATCGCCAGGCGACGGCTCGTCCTTGGCTGCGGTCTTTTGCGCAATCAGCATGATGCGACGCTCGGCACCCATGGCGGCTTCGAGCGCTTTGATGCTCTTGGGGCGTCCCACAAACAGCGGGATCACCATGTGCGGGAAAACCACCACATCGCGTAGTGGCAACAGCGGCAGCTCGATGGGCGTGGGGGGCAACGGGTTTTGACCTGACATGGAGAACCTTTTTAGGCAAGACCTGTTGGAGATATGTGCAGCGTGTTAAGTTTTCAAGCTGCGCGCAATCGACGCAAGAAAGGAGGCAGCCGCAGAATCATGTTGCCTCCGACACCAAGCGCTGAGTCACCCTGCAAATTTGTGCAGATCACCAGCCGCTGCTGGGGCAATCATGCGCTGCATAGGGGGAGATTACGCCGACTTTGCTGCTTCCCGATACACCAGCAGCGGGGGCTTGTTTTCCTCGATGGTGGATTCGTCCACCACCACTTTCACTACATTGTGCGTGGTCGGTAAATCGAACATGGTGTCGATCAGCGCAAGTTCAAGGATTGAGCGTAGTCCACGCGCACCGGTCTTGCGAGCCAGCGCCTTCTTCGCAATGGCTTTCAGCGCGTTCGGCCGAAGTTCGAGTTCAACGCCTTCCATCTGAAGCAACCGCCCGTACTGTTTGGCCAGCGCATTTTTCGGCTCAGTCAGGATTCGCACCAGCGCGTCCTCGCTGAGCTCGTTCAGCGTGGCCACCACCGGCATGCGGCCAACCAGCTCAGGAATCAGTCCGAATTTGATCAAGTCTTCCGGCTCGACTTCGCGGAACACATCGGACAAGCTGCGTTGCTGCTTGCTCTTGACCATCGCACCGAAACCGATGCCAGACGCTTCGGTTCGGTTTTCAATCACCTTCTCCAGCCCGGAGAATGCACCGCCCAGGATGAACAAGATGTTGGTGGTGTCGATCTGCAGGAAGTCCTGGTTCGGATGCTTGCGCCCGCCCTGTGGTGGCACGCTGGCCATGGTGCCTTCAATGAGCTTCAGCAACGCCTGCTGCACGCCTTCGCCCGACACGTCGCGCGTGATTGAGGGATTGTCCGACTTACGACTGATCTTGTCGATCTCGTCGATGTAGACGATGCCGCGCTGAGCTCGCTCGACTTCGTAGTTGCAGCTTTGCAGCAGCTTGGAGACAATGTTCTCGACGTCCTCGCCGACATAGCCTGCTTCCGTGAGCGTGGTCGCATCGGCCATCACAAACGGCACATCGAGCATGCGCGCAAGCGTCTGCGCGAGCAGCGTCTTGCCGGAGCCGGTCGGGCCAATCAGCAATATGTTGCTTTTGGTCAATTCGACGTCGTCCCGCTTGGCCCCTTCGGTGTGCTTCAGCCGCTTGTAGTGGTTGTAGACCGCCACAGCCAGCGTGCGCTTGGCAGGCTCTTGACCGATCACGTAGTTGTCGAGATTGCTCTTGATGTCGGTCGGTGTTGGCAGCTCGCCCTTGCCGTCGCGTGCCGCATCAGCTACCCCCGGCACCTCGTCTCGAATGATGTCGTTGCAGAGGTCAATGCACTCATCGCAGATGAACACAGATGGCCCGGCGATGAGCTTGCGCACTTCGTGCTGGCTTTTGCCGCAGAACGAGCAATACAGCGACTTCTCGATCGAGGAGCCCTTCTTTTCGGTCATATGCGCTGATCTCCTGCAGGTTCCTGGCTGTCGAAAATAGGTCTGTCCCATGATAGCAACCCGATCCAACAACCTGGCATTCAGGCGGTGGAACCCCGCTGGCAACGTTGTAAATGCGCGGCGAGTGCGCTTGGTGCATCATCCCGGACGATGCCTTTTTGCTTTCGCTCTTTGTTGCGCACGGCTGTCCTGCTGACCGTGTTTTCATCACCTGGCTGGCTTGTGGCTGCCACATTTCAAGACGACATTGCGCAACGCACGCTTGCTTGCACCGCCTGCCATGGCAAGCAGGGCCGCGCAGCACCCGACGGCTATTACCCGCGCATTGCAGGCAAACCGGCCGGCTATCTATACAACCAGTTGCTCAATTTCCGCGACGGTCGGCGCCATTACGGCCTGATGCAGCGCATGGTCGATCCGCTCAGCGATGCGTACCTCGGAGAGATCGCAACCTATTTCGGCATGCTTGAGCTGCCGTACCCTGCCCCCGCGCCTACCAGCGCTACACCCGACGTGCTGGCGCGTGGTGAAGCGTTGGTGCGCCGCGGCGCACCCGGGCGCGACCTGCCCGCTTGCGTGCAGTGCCACGGTGAGCGCATGACCGGCACGTTGCCAGCGGTGCCGGGGCTGCTCGGCCTGCCACTGGACTACTTGAACGCGCAACTCGGCGCCTGGCGCACGGGTGAGCGCCGCGCGCACGCGCCCGATTGCATGAAGACGATTGCGCAGCAATTGCAGCCCGAGGAAGTTCATGCAGTCGCGAGTTGGTTGTCCGCGCAACCGTTGCCGGCAGACCCGCATCCGGCTGCTCGACTGCTGGCTGCACTGCCGCTTGAATGCGGCAGTGCAGCGCGCTCTGTGCCGCCGGAGTCCACACCGTGAGCCGGCAGCATGGCGGCTTCGCCGTCGCAGCGACCGCCGCACTGATCTTGGCATCTGCGGTGTGGATGCGCAGCGGAGACGACCAGCACCTTTCATCTATCGCGACCGCACAAGACCCGGCCAATGGCGCGACAGAGGTCAAGCGCGGCGCCTATCTCACCCGGGCTGGCAACTGCATGGCGTGCCACAGCGCGCGCGGCGGCGAGCCGTATGCTGGCGGGCGTCCGATTTCCACCCCTTTTGGCACCATTTACTCGACCAATCTGACGCCGGATGTGGCCACCGGCCTGGGCGGCTGGAGCCGCGATGACTTCTGGCGTGCGCTGCACCACGGCGAGTCAAAGGATGGCCGGCTGCTGTACCCCGCGTTCCCCTACCCGAGCTTGACGCGGGTGAGCCGGGCGGATTCAGATGCGATGTTTGCGTGGCTACAGACACAGCCTGCGGTCCAACGCGCGCCTACACCGAATGAGGTGCGCTGGCCGTACAGCACGCAGGCTGCGCTGGCGGTCTGGCGGGCGCTGTATTTCAAGCCCGCCACGTTCGCTGCCGATCCGACACGCTCGGCCGAGTGGAACCGCGGTGCCTACTTGGTACAAGGACTGGGCCACTGCGCGGCTTGCCACGCGCCCCGCGATGCGCTGGGCGGCACACAGGACCGAATGACGCTGTCCGGTGGCAAGCTGCCGGCGCAGCCCTGGTATGCCCCCTCGCTGATCGCCGCGGACGAAGCCGGCTTGACCAACGACACCACGGCGGCATTCATTCAGCTGATGCAAACCGGCGTGGCAGCCAACGGGGTGGCGATCGGCCCGATGGCCGAAGTCGTGCAGCACAGCACGCAGCACCTGAGCAGCGAAGACACCGCAGCGATGGCGGACTATCTGTTGTCGCTGGCAGTTCCCGCAAGCGCGCAGTCTGCTACACCGGCCGATGCACCAACGCCGACAGCGGCGAAAGCCGACCTCGGCGCCAAACGTTACGAGGAGCATTGCGCCCAGTGCCATGGCACTCAGGGCGAAGGGGTGAGCCGCGCCTATCCCGCGCTGGCCGGCAGCCGTGCGGTGCAACTTGCGCCAATCACCAACCTGGTGCAAGTCGTGCTGTACGGCGGTTTTGCGCCGGCCACGTCAGGCAATCCGCGTCCGTTCGGCATGCCGCCTTATGTGCTCAAACTCGACAACACCGAAATCGCTGCGGTGCTCACCCACATCCGCACCGCCTGGGGCAACCACGGGCAGCCAGTCACCGAGCTTGAGGTCAACAAGGTGCGGTCGGAGGACGTGCCGTAGGCTGCGACTGAGGCGGGTCCGGTCCGCCGTGTCGCCTTGACGGCTTTCACAGGAGACGGAGATGCTGGGATACGCCGCCTGTTTTTCGAGCGCGGTGGCGCAGAGCGATTGGACACGGTCGCAATGGGTGCGTTAGCCGATCGATCTACTGGTCGCCCATGCCCCTGCAGAAGCACAGCCGCTGCCACCGCTTCCATCACGCCAAGTATCACAACGCTACGTGTCTGCCGCGCTGCCAGCGCCGTTGTTCGCGTCCGCCTCCGCCCTGCACCAGCTGGTCGGTCGGTCGATACACCGTAAGCGGCCAGCCAACACATGTTGACCGCACCCGGTACATGCGGTAGCCGAGAGCTCAGCCGGCAGCCGTCCAGCGATGCGGCAGCAACTCGTCGATCTTGCTGGCGCGCTGCGCAGGCAGCCGCTCAAGCACATCTCTCAGGTAGGCATACGGGTCGTGCCCATTGAGCTTGGCGGACTGGATCAGGCTGGTGATCGCAGCCGCCCGCTGCCCGGCGGCCAGCGTGCCGGCGAACAGCCAGTTTTTTCTTCCCGTCGCAATCACCGGGTCATTCTGCCCATGTCGGGCAAGAAGTTGAAGTCTTCTATCGCTGGCACCCGCTGTATGGACGTCGCGTTCGACGCGAATACAGCGAACAGCGCGCCAACGGCGAAGTAGTCCACGTCGAGGTTCAACC
>JBBPYC010000096.1:0-46208 GCA_038200275.1 Burkholderiales bacterium | reverse complement strand
TCGAGGTATCCGAGCCCCATGATCCGCTCGAGGTATACCTGACCAATGCCCGCGGTTGCAAATGACAGCGTCATGCCGAACATGCCGACGATCTGCAGCCAAAACGACCAGTAGCCGAGCGCTGTGCCTTCCTCGGGTTTTCTCGTGAGCGACGGCATCGCATAGGAGATCATCGCGAGCACGATCATCGCGTACGCGCCGTAGAACGCGGCATGACCGTGCATCGCGGTCACGAGCGTTCCGTGGGTCCACTTGTTGACATCGGGGAACGTGTGCGCCAAACCGAGCAGCCCGGCGCCGAACAGCGTGAACACCGCACTGCCGACGGTCCAGTGCAAGGCGAGCTTGTTCGGGTGCAGCATGCCCGAGCGTCGAATGGCCGAATACGCATAGACCGCCATGCCGATGAGCGCGACAGGTTCGAGCGCGCTGAAGAATCCACCGATCGGCAACCAGTAAGTCGGAACACCAACCCAGTAGTAGTGGTGCGCGGTGCCGATGATCCCCGCGATGAATACCAGACCGACGATCACATACAACCACTTGTCCATGATCTCGCGGTCCGCGCCGGAAAGCCGGATCAGCAAATACGCGAGAAAACCCCCCTGGATCATTTCCCAGACGCCTTCGACCCAGAGGTGGATCGTCCACCAGCGGTAGAAGATTGCGATCGTGTAATTCTCGAAATGCAGCAGCGCGGGCAGGTACAGCACCGCGGAGAGTGCAAGGCCGCCGATCAGCACGCCCTCGGGTGTGGTCAGGCGCTTGGCCTTCCAGATCGTCATGCCGACGTTGTAGAGAAACATCAGCATCACGAAGACGATCACGATCTTCGACGGCAGCGGTTGTTCGAGCAGCTTGTTGCCGGTGCCGTAGCGAAACAGATAACCGATGACCGTGACCACGCCCATCACGGTCCACAGCACAAGCTGCACGTACGCGAGCTTGACGCTGTGCAGTTCGGTGCGCGACTCGTCCGGCACCATCCAGTAGGTGGCGCCCATGAAGCCGGTCAGCACCCAGACGATCAGCAGGTTCGTGTGGATCACCTTGGTGACGTCGAACGGCAGGATGTAGAGCAGCGGATCGGGGCCAAGATATTTGGTTGCCGACAGCAAGCCGAATACAAGCTGCAGACCGAACAGCGCGATCGCGACCGCGAAGTACCAGTAGGCGACGGATTGGGATTTGTATCGCATGGCGAGTATCGGTTGGGCAGTTACTTGAGCGACGACAGGTAGGCGACGAGCTGATCGATCTGCTCGGGTTTCATGCTCGCCAGATAGGTGGTCGGCATGAACGAGTTGCCGCTCGCCGAATACATCGCGCCGGGCACGACGTAGGCACTCGGGTGCGTGATCGATTCGCGGATGTAGCCGGCCAGGTCCTTTGCCTCGCCCTTGTAGTCACCCGAGGCCAGCAGCTTTTCCGTGCGGCTGGTCAGGCCCGCGAGGCTCGGGCCGGCCATGTTGACGCCGGGTGCGACCGAGTGGCACGCGACGCACGCTGGGACGGCGCTGCGGAACAGGTGCTCGCCCAATGCGATCGGGTTCTCGTCGCCCGCGACTGGCCTTGCAGCGGGCGGCGCTCCGGCGGCTATACCGGCGTTGTCCGTACCGGGCACCTTGGTCTGCTGCTCGGCCGTGAACGAGGAGCCCGGCAGCGCGCCGCCGGTCACGAGGATCGGCCGCGGCGGCCAGCCCTGGTTGTCGACGTTGCTGACCCAGTCCAGGAACGCGATCAGGTTCACGATGTCGGGCTCGGACAAATCCTGCTTGGGCATCAGGCGACGGTGGCGTTTTTCGTCGTAGAACTTCGACGGATCGCGCATATAAGCCGTCAGATACGCCTCGCCGCGCAGCTTGGTGATCTTGGTCAGGTCCGGCGCGTAATAAGCGCCTTCGCCGAAGATCGTGTGGCAGTTGATGCAGTTGTTCTTGTGCCAGACGTCCTGGCCCAGCTTGACTTCTGTGGTGATCTTGTCGGCGTTGGTGAGTTTGTCGAACTGGCGGTGGCTGTCGATCGTCATGCCGATGAAAGCGACGACGGCGATGGCGGTCGAGACGATGGCAAAGAGGCGGGTCTGGCGCTTGTTCATGGTAGGCCGGCGCTCAGACCGCAATGGCCGAATAGTTGATGAGCGCCATCACACCCGCATACACCATCGACACCACCATAAGCAGGACGACAGTCCAGCCGAACCATCTCATTGGTGCGATCCATCGGTCCATCGGTGCATTTCCTTCGAGTTTTTGAAAAAATCACCCGGCGCACCAACGACGACGCCTAGGTCAGGTCAATGATCATCAGGCCGGTGGCCAAACAAATCCTTGATCTGGTTCAAGGACCATAACAGCGATATGTGGTCTCGGGGCAGGCGCGCGGCATGATCAAATAGCTGCTTGCCGCTTGGCCGAAGTGGCAAATCAACAACACGCCTTTCATGGACCAAGCCGAACCGGACTTCCGCATCACCAGCCGCCTTGCACAGCTGCCGCTGTTCACCGACATGTCACCAACCGAACTGGACCGGGTGGCGGCGGGCTGCAGCGTGCAGCACTATGCACGGGGCCAGACGCTGTTTTCAGTCGGCGACCCCTGCCGGGAATTTCACGTGATGCTGTCGGGCCAGGTCAAGCTGTTCGCGCTGTCGGCGGCGGGCCAGGAAAAAGTGATCGAGTTGCTGAGCTTCGGCCACAGCTTTGGCGAAGCGATCATGTTCATCGGCCGCCCGTACATCGTGAACGCACAGACGTTGACGAATGCTGTGGTGCTGCATGTGCGCAAGTCGGCTGTGCTGCAAGAGATCGAACGCGATCCGCGCTTTGCGTTGCGCATGATCGCCGGCATGTCGCGCCGGTTGCATGGGCTGGTGCATGACGTGCAGGCTGCAGCGCTGCATACCGGCACGCAGCGCGTGATTGGCTATCTGCTGCGCGACCAGCGCATCGGCGACTTTCCTTCAGACGCGCCGGTCACGATCACCTTGCCGGTCAGCAAAGGCACGATTGCATCGCGCCTGTCGATCACGCCCGAATACTTCTCGCGCATCTTGCGAAAACTCGAAGACCATGGGCTGATCGAAGTCGATCAGCACGACATCCGGATTCCCGACATGCACGCGCTCGCTGCTTCCACGATCGATTGACAACAGACGGCCGTTTGGCGCCATTCGGCGCCAGCCAACCACACTACCAGCAGGCGCTTCAGGAGCGCAGCATGAAGCCGATCGCGACGCCCGCAAAGATCGCAAAGCCGAACCAGTGGTTCAGGCGAAACGCCTTGAAGCACCCATCACGCGTGCGGTCCCGGATCAATGTGTGGTGCCAGACAGCCTGCGTTGCGGCTGATGCCAGCCCCACATAAAACGGCCACCCCAACCCATGCCCTTGCAGCGCAACCCACCAGATGGCAAGCGCGACGAAGTAGCACGTAGTGACCACCGGCACATCGAAGCGACCGAGCGTGATCGCCGAGGTTTTCATGCCGATCTTGAGGTCGTCGTCGCGGTCGACCATCGCATATTCGGTGTCGTAGGCCAGCACCCAGAACAGGTTGCCGAGCAGCAGCACCCAGGCCAGCCAAGGCACCCTACCCGTCACAGCCGCGAACGCCATCGGAATGCCGAAGCTGAATGCCACGCCGAGCACCGCCTGCGGCATTGACACATACCGCTTCGCATACGGATACAGCAACGTGATGGCCAACGCTGCGAACGACCAGGCGATCGTGGCTGCGTTGGTGGTCAACACCAGCACAAACGCAGCGGCTGCGAGCACCGCGCCAAACGTCAACGCTTGCCGCACCGACAACGCACCGCGCGTGACTGGCCGCTGCGCCGTGCGCTTCACATGCCGATCGAATTCGCGATCGGCCACATCGTTCACGCAGCACCCCGCGCTGCGCATCAGCACCGTGCCCAGCACGAACATGAGCAGCAGATGCCAGCCTGGAAACCCGTCCGCCGCCACCCACAGCGCCGCCAACGTTGGCCACAGCAACAGCAGCCAACCCGCCGGCCGACTCCAGCGAATCAGGTCGAGATAAAGCGCCAAGCGCCCCTCCCGCACCGCCGTCATTGCAACCCGTCCGCCCATCGCGCAACCCACGGGCGCTCAGGCAGACACTTGGCCGCTGGGGAAGACATCGAGGAGCGGCCAAAGCCAGTCCACCGGCAGTGCGCCCGATCAGAAAAAGACGAAAACCGAGCGCAGACAGCGCTGCCTGGAGCAGGGCTCAAAGCCTCTCCACGCCATCCAGTTCGCACGCTTCGATTGACCCGCGCAGCGCCTCGATCGCCGCTTCGCGTGTGAAGCTGCGGCGCCAGACCAGCACCACGCGGCGCGACGGCGCCTCGTCCTGAAACGGCAGATACTTCACATAGATGTCATCGTGGCTGCGCCGCTGCCGCTGCACCTCGCGCGCATCGAACGCCGAGCGCGGCACCGACAGGCGCGGCACCAACGTCACGCCCATGCCGGCCGCAACCATGTATTTGATGGTCTCCAGTGACGAGCCTTCAAAACTCTTGCGAATGCCTTCGGCGCTGCTGGAGAGCCGCGCGAACTCGGGGCACACCTCGAGCACGTGATCCCGAAAGCAATGGCCGGTGCCGAGCAACAGCAGGGTTTCGTCTTTCAATTGCTCGGTGGTGACCGTCTCCTGCTGCGCGAGTGGGTGATGGCTGGGCACCGCAGCCAGAAACGGCTCGTCGTAGAGCGGTGCCGCCGCCAGCCCCGTGTCCGGAAACGGCTCGGCCATGATCGCGCAGTCGATGTCACCCAGGCGCAGCATGTCGAGCAGCTTGACGGTGAAGTTTTCCTGCAGCAACAGCGGCATCTGCGGTGTGCGGTCGATGCACTGGCGCACCAGCGCGGGCAGCAGGTACGGCGCAATCGTGTAGATCACGCCAAGCCGCAGGGGGCCAGCCAGCGGGTCTTTGCCGCGGCGCGCAATCTCTTTCACATTGGCCGCTTGCTCGAGCACGCTCTGCGCCTGGCGCACGACCTCGGCGCCGATCGGCGTCACGGTGACTTCGTTCGCGTTGCGCTCGAACAGGCGAATTTCAAGTTCTTCTTCGAGCTTCTTGATCGCGACCGACAGCGTCGGCTGCGAGACGAAACACGCTTCGGCTGCCTTGCCGAAGTGTTTTTCCCGCGCGACTGCGACTACGTATTTGAGTTCGGTCAGCGTCATGTGCCGCGCACCCATGCGTTGCCGGTCAGCCCACCCAAGCGTTGTTGTACTTTTTGTTTCATAACCGGAAAGTGCACTATTTTTGGGCTGCCGTCAAACCTTGAGGTAATCGGCGTTGCCAGCCAACCATCGCTGCACGTGCTGCTCGGCCACCTGCGGCCGGTGCAAAAGCAACTCGGCCGCCTGCGTATGCGCCCAATCCAGCAGCGCTGTGTCGGTGGCCAGATCGGCAAAGCGCAGCAGCGGCAGCCCCGACTGGCGCGCCCCAAGAAATTGGCCCGGCCCGCGCAACTCAAGGTCGCGTCGCGCGATCTCGAAACCGTCGTTGCTCTGCACCATCGCCTGCAGCCGCGCGCGCGCGATCTCGCCGAGCTTGCCCGATTCACCGGCTGCAAACAGCAGCACGCAGGCCGATGCCGCCGCACCGCGCCCGACCCGCCCGCGCAACTGGTGCAGCTGCGACAGGCCGAAGCGCTCCGCATGTTCGATCACCATCAGCGAAGCGTTGGGCACGTCCACGCCGACTTCGATCACCGTGGTGCTGACCAGCAAGTCGGTCTCGCCGGCGACGAAACGTGCCATCACGGCTTTTTTGTCGGCCGTGCTCATGCGCGAATGCAGCAGCGCCACGGTCGCTTCTGGCAGCGCTTCGGCAAGCGCCGCATGGGTCTCGGTCGCGTTGGCCAGATCGAGCGCTTCGCTTTCTTCGATCAGCGGACAGACCCAGTAGGCCTGCCGGCCCGCCTGCAATTGACCGCCGATGCGTGCCACTACCTCATCACGCCGTGCATCCGGGATCAACCGCGTGACGACCGGCGTGCGACCCGGCGGCAACTCATCGAGCGTGGACACATCCAGGTCCGCATAGTGGCTCATCGCCAGCGTGCGCGGGATCGGCGTCGCGCTCATCATCAGCAGATGCGGCTCATTCAACGCAGGTGCAATCATCTTGGCGCGCAGCGCGAGCCGCTGCGCGACGCCGAACCGGTGCTGCTCATCGATGATCGCCAACGAGAGCCGCGCAAACTGCACCTGCGACTGGATGATGGCGTGCGTGCCGATCACGAGCGTGGCCGCGCCCGATGCGATCTGCGCGAGCATCTCGGCGCGCTCCTTCTTGCCCTGGCTGCCCACCAGCCACGCGACCCGGATGCCGAGCGGCTGCAGCCAGCCGACCAACTTCGCAAAATGCTGGCTTGCAAGGATCTCGGTCGGCACCATCAGCGCGCACTGCCAGCCCGCGTCGATCGCAATCGTTGCAGCGAGTGCGGCCAGCACTGTCTTGCCAGAGCCGACGTCGCCCTGCAGCAGCCGGTTCATCGGCGTGGCACGGGCCAGGTCGGCACCGATCTCTTCGGCCACGCGCTGCTGTGCGCCCGTCAACGCGAACGGCAGGCTCGCCAGCAGCTGCGTGTGCAAGCCGCCGTGCCTGGCTATCAGCGGCGGCGCCTGCAGCAGCTCACGCTCGGCGCGCGCCTGCAGCTGGGCGATCTGCTGGGCCAGCAGCTCTTCCGCCTTCAAGCGTTGCCAAGCCGGGTGATTGCGGTCTTCCAATGCAGCGATCGACGCAGCGGGCGGTGGGTGGTGCAGATGGTCGAGCGCTGCGTGCAATGACCAAGCTTGACTTGGTGCCGGCTCCGGCGCGTCGCCGTCCTTCTTCCCATTGACTGCAGGCAGTGGCGCAAGTCCAGCCAATGTGTCCAACAAATCGGCCCGCGCCAGCCCGGCTTCGATCGCACGCCGCAGATACGGCTGCGGCAACCCGGCTACGGTGGGATAAACCGAAGTCAGTGTTTGCGGCAGCGGGCCGCCGGCCGCGCGCCAGGCCGGATGCATCATGGTCCAGCCTGCAAAGCCGCCGCGCAACTCGCCGCGGATGCGCAAGCGGCTGCCCACCGCGAGCGCCTTCTGCTGCGACGGATAGAACGTAAAGAAGCGCAAGGTGCAGCAGTCGCTGCCGTCGTCCACCGTGACGAGCAATTGCCGGCGGCCGCCCAGGCGCACTTCGCTGGCCGTGACGGTCGCTTCGATCTGCGTGATGTCGCCGTCGTGCGCGTCGGCAAGCCGCACGATGCGGGTCTCATCCTCCCAGCGCAGCGGCAGGTGCAGCGCGAGATCGATCGGGCGTTTCAGGCCGAGTTTCTCGAGCGCTCTTTGGGCAAATGACTTCGGCTTGGCCGCTGCCCCCGCCGCGCTTCGGGGTGCAGCAGGCACGGCAGCAGCGGCAGCGCGGCGCGTAGGCATCAGGGCGGGCGGGCTCGACATGCACCGATTCTGCCCTCGGCCGGCGACCATGCTGCACCGAGTGCTATGAAAACCCGATGGTCTGACGCCCGAATCAAGCCGAGCCACGAAGCAGCTTCGACTTGGTCCAATTGCCAGACAGCATGCCG
This sequence comes from Burkholderiales bacterium, assembly GCA_038200275.1. Classification (GTDB taxonomy): domain Bacteria; phylum Pseudomonadota; class Gammaproteobacteria; order Burkholderiales; family Burkholderiaceae_C; genus JBBPYC01. The sequence continues at coordinate 38,619 of JBBPYC010000096.1, read as the reverse complement.
ATTCCCCGGCAACTAAGGCGACCCAGGGAAATGAGGAATTTCCTGGCTGAGACAAGCCCACGGCTGTGCGCGCGCAGTCCAGATGTCGAGCATCGGTTTGAACCAGGATGGGTCGTCCAAGGTTGGGAAGCGGATGGACATGAAATCTGGAACCGCTTCGCCGCACGTGAAAAGTGGCGTTCCGCACTCACCGCAAAAGCTGCGCGTTGTGGCGCCGCCGGTGTTGCCACGCACAACGTGGGTTTTGGGCGTGCCGGTAACCGCCGTGGCTGAAACCGCGACGACAACGCCGGAAGCGAACGGGGCACCGCTCGAACGCTGGCAGGCTTCGCAGTGGCAGTTGAGCATGGCAACGGGCTCTTGCGTGCATTCGTAGCGAACGGCTCCGCACGCGCAACCGCCGGCAAAGGGTGCTGTCATGCCTGTGCTCCTGCCTTGCCGCCTAACGCATGTTGCCGGTGTGGCCCAACGAATAGCGCCCAGGCTGTGGCCAGACGGTCAGCCCATGCGGCTCAGCGCCGACCGGAATCTTCTCGACCTTGCCGCTCGTGGTGTCGATCGCATAGACCTCGTCGTCATAACGGCCTGAGAGCCAAAGCGTGCGGCCGTCCGCGCTCACGTTGCCCATGTCGGGGCTGCCGCCATCAGGAATCGGCCAGTTCGCCACCAGCTTGCCCTTTGCAAAGTCGAGCACCGCCACGCTGCCGATGCCGTCCTTGCCGCTGTGCACCTTGTGCGCGCCGCGGTTCGTGATGTAGAGCTGCTTGCCGTCACGGCTCGGGTACAGGCCGTGCGCGCCCAGGCCCGTGGTGATGAAGCCGACCTTGGTGAACGCCGCTGGGTCGATCACATGCACACCGTCGGCATGCATGTCGGCCACGTAGAAGCGGGTGCCGTCGGGCGAGCTGCGGATGTCTTGTGGCATGCCTTTCTTGGCCGTGCAGATCTCCATCAGCGACGGCGGGAGGGTCTCGGCCATCACGGCGTCTGCCGCACCTTTGACCGATTTGAATCGCAGCTCGGGCATCGTGAGTTGCAAGTAACCGACCACGCTGCGCGCCTCAATGTCGATCTTGGCGAGCGCGCCGGAAAATTCGCAGGTGAAGATCACGAAGCGGCCGTCGATGGTGAACTCGGCGTGATTGATGCCGGGACAGCCGGGGGTCGAGATCGAGTACTGCAGCGCCATCGTCTGCGGATCGCGAAAATCCAGCCGCTTCAAGGCTTCTGCCACAACGATCGCGGATTTGCCGTCCGGCGTGAAATACATGTTGTACGGATCGTCCACCGGAATTGCCGCACCGGGCTTGCCGGTCAGCGGATCGATCGGCGTCAGGCTGCCGTCCTTGCGGCCTTCCGCATTGTTGGTAACCCACAGCGTCTTCATGTCCCACGACGGCACGATGTGCTGCGGTGAGCGGCCGACCTTGAACTTGTCCACCACTTTGCGCGTGGCCGGATCGATCACGGAGACATCATTGCCGCGCAGGTTCGGCACGTAGATGCGCGGCAGCGCACCGGCGACGGCCGGGCTCAGCTTGTCGGCGCCGGTGGTGCTGTAGAGATTGCGTGCATCGGGCACCGGGGGCATGCCGACCAATGTGGATTTGAGCGCTGAAGCAGCAGCGGCGGGGCTGGATGCGGGGGCAGCAGCAGATGCCGGCCTGGCTGCCGGCGCACCAGCCGCAAGACAGACACCGGCGGACAGCAGCGCGGTCGCAATCAGCGCGGCTTGGGACGAAGGGAAAGTCACAGGTCGTCGCATCGGACAAAAACTCCACTAAAAAAGGAAAAACGAAATCGGGTTGCCCATGATGCACGAGCCGGCACGACGGCCGGACAGCGGCCGGACAGCAACGATGGCCGGACTATTCGGCGGCGGAGCCTCAGACACTCTGGCCCCGCTGGTGACAGCTGGCCGGATCACGGCCGCCGCGACCGCGTTCCAGTAGATGCGCGTGCGGGTTTCAGCGCCCGCTGGCAACCGCTTGCCGGATCGCAGCCACCGTTTCACGCACGACCACTTCGACGCCCGCCTGGCCCAGCTGCGCCGAAGCGCGCCGCGCGTTGCCTTGCACACCGTCGGCCAGCCCCGGCGGCGCGCCGTCTTGCAGCCGCTGCAGGCGCACCGACTGCGGCGCAACGGCCAGTTGCAGCGACGCATCGGCCAGCCCCGCGTGCTGGCCGATCTCGTCGTTCGAATAGCCCTTGCCACGCAGCCACGTCGCGAAACCTTCCGAGCTGGCGCGGTAGTACGCCGGCGGCGCGAACGCGTGCGCCTTGCCGGCCCAACGGCGGTTCAGCTGCACCGTGGCCTGCTCCAGCAGCTTTTGATAGCCGCCGTGGTCGCCCAGAAACACCACGTCCTTGATCCCGTGTATCTGCAGGCTCTCAGCCGCGGCGATCAACGTCTTCACGAATACGTCGTCCGGCACGCTGATGGTGCCGGTGAAACGCATGTGCGAGGTCGGCGGCGCGAGGTTGCCTTCGGGCACATAGGCGACGACGGGCGCGACGACGGCGTTGCCGAGCGCTTCGGCAATGCGCTGCACCAGCACGCGCACACGCTGGTTGTGCTTGCCCAAGGCGATGCCGGGGCCGCTTTGCTCGATGCCGCCGATCGGCACCAGCAACGTGGTGGTGCCGGCGCGGATGCGGTCTTTGAGTTCGGTGGAGGTCAGGTCTTCCAGCCAGACGCTGTCGGATACCGCAGATGCATCGGCCGCTGCATGAGACGCCCCTTCGCCTACTGCACGGCCCGCATTGGCAGCCCCTGCCGCGTGCGGCAGCGCTGCCGCCAATGAAAACGCAACCGCCAGCGGGCCGCCCCAACGCCGGCGCGCACCACGTGTCGGCTTGCTGCGGTGTCCGATGTCACCGCCACTCGGGCCGATTTGGGTGGACTCGTCATGCTGGTCCGATTGCTGCCCGATACGCGTGTCCGAGTCGCCCAGCCACCGCGTTGCGAAAGCGACAATCCCGCTTGGCCGCAGGTTGATCTCTGCATTGAAATTCGTCATGCCTCCGATCATGCCGAATCCAATTTCAGTCGGCCGTTGCCCGACCGCTCAAACGTCTTTTGCTGCCCTTTTTTCTTGTCTTCTCTTCCGTTTTTCAATGTCCGCACCGTTTGCCCCGAATCCCCACGAGCACGTCGGTGAAAGAACACCAGCGGCAGCAACTGCAGCGGGCCTGGCAGCGCCAGGCAAACGCGCCTTCACGCTGTCCGACTTCGACTTCGCGCTGCCGCCCGAGCTGATCGCGCAAACGCCCTCTGCCGAGCGCAGCGGCTCACGCTTGCTGGACGGCACCGATCCGCACGTGGTGGTCGACCGTGTGTTTCGCGATTTGCCCACGTTGCTCGGTCCCGGCGATCTGCTGGTGTTCAACGACACGCGCGTGATGAACGCCCGGCTGTTCGGCCACAAAGCCAGCGGCGGCAAAGTCGAGCTGCTGGTCGAACGCGTGCTGGCAAAAAGCGACCAAGGCTTCGAAGTGGTGGCGCACATGAAGGCCAGCAAGAAGCCGGCCATTGGCGCCGTGCTGCAAATGGCCACGCGCGACGGCACATCCAACGCATTCACCGCCGCCCTGCTCGGCCGCTGGCCCGATGAACACGGTGCGTTGTTCCGCCTCGCTTTCTCGGGCGACCCCCATCCATTGATGGCCCAGCACGGCCACGTGCCTCTGCCGCCCTACATCGAACACGTCGACTCACCCGCCGACGCCGAGCGCTATCAGACCGTGTTTGCCGCCCGCCCCGGCGCCGCGGCCGCGCCCACCGCCGCCCTGCACTTCGACGAAGCGCTGCTGCAAGCCTTGGCCGACCGCGGCGTGGAGCGCGCCGCACTCACCCTGCACGTCGGCGCCGGCACCTTTCAACCCGTAAAGACCGAGAACATCGCCGAGCACACGATGCACAGCGAGTGGTACGAGGTACCCCCCGCAACGCAACGTGCCGTGCAAGCCGCCAAGCAACGCGGCGCCCGCATCGTCGCCGTGGGCACCACCACCGTGCGCACGCTCGAATCGTGGGCGAAGACCGGTCAGGCCAGCGGCGACACCAGCATCTTCATCACGCCCGGCTTCGAGTTCAAGCTGGTGGACCGGCTGATCACGAATTTTCATCTGCCGAAGAGCACGCTGCTGATGTTGATCAGCGCGTTTGCTGGGTACGAGCAGGTGATGGCGCTGTATGAGCACGCGGTGTGGGAGCGGTATCGGTTTTTCAGCTATGGGGACGCGATGGTATTGGATCGGCGTTGACATCGGCGTCGGCGTCGGCCCGCCGGTGCACGGTGTCTTGAACCAGCGGCAAACCCTCCCGGATCAAGTGGAACAGGCCGCCTTCGAGATCGCCGAGCTTGATCCTTGACAAGCTTGGGGAAGACTGCTGCCACCGCTGCAGCGTGTTCATGAACAGCTGATAGCCGCTTGGGTTCATCGCAAAACCGAAGCGCTCACAAATCAGCGAGTCCAGTACGGCGTAACGCTCGGGAAACAGCAGCCTCAGATGTTTGGACGCGTAGGACACGCCCAAACCCTTGATCGCGACGCTGCCGTCAATTGCTGTTCGTGCATCGGCCGCGTGCTCAGCCGCACAGAGCCAGGTCTTCAGCGCGCACCATGTGTCAGGATCAACGCCAGCGTGTCGATTCAAATTGCCCAGCACACGGTGGCCGGTCGAGCCGCCCCAAGTGCAAACGGCTTCGCTCAGCGATGGCATGTTGGAGCTTGCGAAGCAGTCTCGGACTGTCTGCTCCACTTGATCGGTCCGGTCGAGTTTGCGACACAGGCCGATCGCACTGAGCAGTGCATTCATCGAGAAGTGCAAATCCATGAATGAGAGGTGCGGCTGCGGACTCCAGCGTTGGTGGTCGGCTTCGTAATCTCGAATCGACCGCCAGATGCTCGCGTTGCAAACCACGGGCTCAGGATACTCGGCTGCGTCGCCCAGCGCATAGGCGTAATCCTCCAGATCGACTGCGATCCAGTTGCCATCTGCGCGGGTCGGTAGCGGTCGCTTAGCGCCCGTTGCCTAGATCGATCGCGACAGGTTCCGGTGGAAAATTCTTGCTTGCATTGAATGCTAAATCTTCGTAGCGAGATGGGCTGGAGCGTTTTGTGGCTCGCTCTGGAACGACCAAATTGTCGATCGCGGCAAGCAGCACCTGCGAGTTTTGCGATGCAGAGCACCCGCGCTAACGTGAACTTTTGAATGATTGTTTTGGCGTTGGTCAGGGCGAGGCGCAGTCATCCTTTTGAAGCCCGGCTGCGTCTGCAAGACGCCTGCGCCGGGTGGAGCGCCACGAACGCTTGGCGGAGCGCGCCGCGCAGTTGTCGGCGACCCAGCTCGTGCAGGTCGAAGACCGCGAGAGCAACCTCCTGTTGTCGTGTGAGACCGCTGATTTCTTCACTTCCATGACGTTCCGCCATCGACGGCGGCCCAACCCGTGCAGAGGCTGGATGATTGAATGCTTCTTCGTTACAGCCAACCAAGATTTCGTCCATGCACCCACACATCGTTTCGGTCAACGCCAGCCCAAGGCACGATTTCTCCAAGTCGGCGCTTGATTCCATTCAACTGCTGCAAGGACTCGGCATTGAGGGCGACGCGCACTGCGGCGCGTCGGTCAAGCACCGCTACCTCGCGCGCAAGAATCCGAAGCTGCCGAACTTGCGGCAAGTGCATCTGATCCAGTGCGAGCTGTTCGACGAGCTGGCCGCGCGCGGCTTCACCGTTTCGCCCGGCCAGATGGGCGAGAACCTGAGCACGCGCGGCATCGACCTGCTGGCTCTGCCCACCGATACCGAACTCGCGATCGGCGCCGACGCGGTGGTCCGACTCACCGGCCTGCGCAACCCCTGCGTGCTGATCGATCGTTTCCAGCCGGGCCTGATGGCCGCCGTGCTCGATCGGGATGCCGACGGCAAGCTGCTGCGCAAGTCCGGCGTAATGGGCGTTGTGGTGCAAGCCGGCACCGTGCGTGCTGGCGATACGGTGGAGGTTCGGCTGCCGCTCGGCCAGCCGCATCGTCCGCTGGTACCGGTTTAGGTCGGGTCGGCGTCGGCGCAATGCGTGCGTGGCGATTGCAAGGATGACGAATGAGCGCCCATCGCGTTGATGGATCGGGCGAGGATGCGACGGGTGCAGGGACGCGTCGTCTCACGGTTGGCTGCAGCTTCGCTACTCACTGCGCTGCGCAAGCATCGCAGTGAGTTTTTCGTGCGATTCGGCACGGGCTTCACGGCTTAGTCGGGCAGATCTCCGGTACTTGCTTTCAAGAACCATACGGCAACGGACGCACACCGGCCAGCTCTCTCGAGCAGCGAGACCGCTTGAATGGCCACAGCCTTCGCAGGTACGCCAACTCTCTTCCTCGATCATCAGGATCAGCGCCTTGAGCGCGGCTGAACGCGGCCCCCACAAGCGAAAGCGCAGCATGCCAAACTTCTGCTTGATCTGAATTACACGCGGCCATTGGTCGCGGGGCACGCAGCGCTGCGCGAGGCATTCGATTTCGTCCTCGGCTGCGTGCGCCAGTCCATCGATCAGCTCGAACCAGCCGTCGTCGCATTCGACGCCGCGCTCATCGAACACGCAAAGCCTGTTCTCCATATCGTGACCTGGGCCCCTGAAGACGCGGGGGTGGCGGCGGAACAACTCGGCTTGCAGGTCAAGATTCACTGCAGTGTTCTGCTGCCTGACTTTCTTCGTCAGGCTCCGATTGCAGCGGCCACACCAAGGTTTGGAGTGCCAAAGTCAGCTTCAGGTCCACCGTCTTCAACAGCAGAAAAAATGCTAGTGGCAAGCCGCCGCGCTCGGAAATTCGCGCTGTCAGTGCTGCGCCATCGACTCGACCGCCTCGGGCAAAGTGGGACATATGGGCGGTCACTTCATCCCATCGCGCCGTACCCGGGGGCTTGTTTGGAAATGTCCGATAGCCCCTGCCGGAACTCGGCATGTCGAAGCACAACGGCCCTTTGAATTGCGTCTCGTTCGATACTTCTCTTTGCGACGGCGTTGTCTCCAGTTCGGCAGCGAATTCACACACCGCATGGTGGAGCCTCAGTCGGCCGGCTGGCATGCCGAATCCTGCGGCGATGGACAGGATTGCCCGGCTGAGCACTTGCTTGCAGTTCAACAGAAATCGCCGCTCGGCGTGTGTGAACTCTTCAAGCAGTCACTTGCTTGCCTCCAGTGCATGAGCATCCGGCGAAGCTTCCCTGAGCACCTTGGGTGCATCGTCCCACCAGCACACGTGACCGAACGCTGCGACATCCGAACAAGCCTTCTGGACCGCCACTTGGTGAGCCGCAGCGATTTCCAGAAAGTTGCAGCAGTCTTTGCGATATGCCGCCGGCAGTTCCGGCCGATCGATCAGCATCTTGATCGAATCGCCGCAGTTCTGTATCCGCCGCGTCGCCTGCCCTGCAAGGTTCGCTGCTTGGCTTGAGAAAGCCTTGAAGTAGATGGCGTCGAAGAATTCGAGATCGAGGTCAGCGGTCGGCATGGAAGTTGGTGTGGACAAGGTTCGAGCAAAGCCTTGCCCTTCGTGCAAGCACGAGGTGTGAAACAAGACAACTCGAACCATGTTCGCTGCCGGTGCGACAAACTGCGACGCAGGCGAAATGAGGGAAAACGGCAGCGGAGCAGTGCGGCATGCAACGATGGTCCAGTCGACAAAGGTCCGGCAGCGCGCCAGTCGTCGTCTGTCTCGGCTCCCGCTGCCAAGAGATCTTGGCCCGCCCATTCTCTTAGAAATCCAGCAGCGCCGGCACGATCTGTCCGGCCTGCCCACACAGGCACAGTCGGGCGGCGTTGTCGAGTTCGCTGGGCTCGGGATTCACGATCACGACTTCGGCGCCAGATGTTTGGGCAGATAGCGCAAGACCGGCGGCCGGATGCACCGCGCCGGAAGTGCCAAGCACGAGCATCACATCGCAGTTGCTCGCAGCCTGCTGCGCTTGCGCGAGTGTGGCCTCAGGCAGGTATTCGCCAAACCAAACCACGGCCGGGCGGCGCGCGTTGCCGCAGGTGATGCAGCGCGGCGGTAGCTTGTCGGTGATGTGTCGGTGATGTGCTGCGCGTGGCAGCAGTCGCGCGGCGCATCGAGCCAGCGGTCCTCTATCAGATTGCCGTGCAACGCCAGCACGCCCTGACTGCCCGCGCGCTGGTGCAGGCCATCGACGTTTTGCGTGATGACGGTCAGGCGACCGGGGTGCCGCTGCTGAAACTGCGCGATCGCGACATGCGCGGCGTTGGGCTGCGCCGCGCGCGTCAACTCGCGCCGGAACGCATACCAGTTCCAGACCCGCTCGGGGTCGGCGCGGAATGCTTCCTCGGTCGCGAGTTCGGCGGGGTTGAAGCGCGCCCACAAGCCGGTCTGCGCATCGCGGAAGGTCGGCACGCCGGACTCGGCGCTGATGCCGGCGCCGGACAGAACAGCGATGCGGCGGGCTTGTTGGAGCCAGTCGCGGGTGGTGTCGATGGCGTCCAGGGTGGGCTGCGGCATTGGGGCAGAAGAAGACGGTTGGCTTGGCTCGCCAAGTGGGTTCGAGGTGTTCATCGGCAAAGGGCCTGGCTTGCTCGGAAGTCCGGTGATGTGGCAAGGCGCGCTTTCCAGCGGAGGAGAAGTTCAGGTGAGAGTGTCCACACATAAGTGACAAGACGCGTCGCATCGAGCTGGACCAAATAGAAAGTTCGTCGGCTGCGACGCGATTTGTCGCATGCGCCTGGAAGTTGAATTTCGCAGGCCGAATCAGCGGCGTGCGGGTTGCGGCATCGACACCGCTTTGAAGAAAGCAACACGTTCATGAGCAACACGTCCCAGATCGGCGGCCTGGTGCTTCCGTTTCATCTGCGCGAAGACTTCGAAGTCCGGTTCAACTTTTCAACCGACCTGAATCCGCAGAGAGCCAGGCGGCTCAGCATGCGGCTGCAGAGCCCGTCGTTTATGGCTGAACGCGATGTTGCTTAAGCCCGACCCCGACGCCGCCGAGGAATCGGCGTAAGAGCCGGTAAAGACAGAAGCAGAGCAAGCGCGAGAGCGGCAGCAGTAGCGACAAGACAGGTTGGCCAGGGGACGCCTGCTGCGCGCCACCGAGCAAGCATTTCAGGTATGGTTGGCCGAAGGCGACAACGCAGCGGCACTGAATCTGCGCCCGATCAAGGATCAGGATTACCGGTGCGCCTATCATTTCGCTGGCATTTATCCAGGCATTCAATTGTGGATTCGGTCCAGCGGCTACGACGTGAGTTCGGAGGATGAAGACGGCAAGTGCTGGGACTGGTTTATTTCCGACGACTGCGCGGTGGAGCAACGCGACGACGGCAGCTTTTGCTGTCGGCTGGCTGCGGACCCGAACGAAGAATCCTTCCCCACGCGCGAGGCTGTGTGGCGCAGTCATCTGTTCGAGCATTTGCGCAAATGGGTCGAACAGACGTTGCGACGCTCGCATACTCTTGTGTTGGCCGGAGATAAAGATAGCAGTACCCATGCGTTTTTGGAGCCGCCGGAGGGGAGGCCGGGGTCAGGGAGCATGTGCAAGGCAATTCCGCTGAGAACCACCGATGGTGCCGAAGGAGGCGGCACTTGACGAATGGTTGATCTCGGCAAGACCATTCACGCCTTGGCTGCAACACCCCAATCCAGCTGCCGCCACGGATGGCTGCTGTCGCTCAACCATTGGGCGACGTGCGCCGGATCGAACGCTTTGCCGCAGACGTCGGCCCGTGCGCCTGCCACCCACTGGTGCCGACCCTGCGCCCAGGCGAGGCCAAATGCTTCCCAGCTTGCAAAGCACGTTTGCGCGCGCTGGCGGTTCAGCTCCAGCAGCAGCCATTGGGTGTCCGCGTCGATCCAGCCGAGCAGGGCCGCGACGCGCAGATGAAAGGCGGTGCGCGCGCATGCAAACGCGATGGCCGGATGCAACTGGTCGCCCGGTTGCAGCGCGTCGAGGTCGGTACGGAACCAGTCCGCACGCAGACGCACCGGCAACTGCGCGCGAATTTGCGCATCGATCGCATCCACGTACAGGCCGAAGTGGTGTCTGAGTAGCGGCCTGAGCTTGCGGGCCAGGGCGTCCGTCAGCGCAAACTCCGCGCGATCGGCGAACCCATTTTCGAAGTGCGCGATCGTCATTGGATGCGCCAATGCCAGCGCTACATGCTGATGTGGCTGCAGCAGGTTACCCATGACGTGGCCGCCAACGCCGTTTGAGGTGTGCCAGCAGCTTGCCCAGCTTGTGAGTCGGCGAAGGGCTGACCATGATGTTGATCCACTTCATAAGTCGCTCAAAATTCTTGCGACGGCGCAGACCCGGTGCGCGCCACCCGCAGCGTTTCGGCCACGGCCGGCAACATCGCAATGCCTTCCAGCGCGTCTGGGTTGGTTACGGCAAGCCGCCACTGAAGCGCCGGGGCCAGCCGCATCTCGGCGATCAGGCTCGACCAGCGCTCCAACACTGCAAGCTGATCTTCTGCACGCGTCACTTCGCTGACGTTGCGCCAACCGCTCGCCAGCCGGGTGACGCCCATCTCCAGCCCGTCGGAGGGGTCGAACATGGTGGTCGGCAGGTGGTTCAAGAACGCGCAGACGTCGTCACGGTATTGAGCATCCGGTGGACGGTTCTGCCTGCCTTTGATCTGGTTGAGGTCGAGCATCCCGTCATCCATTACGTCCAAGCTGATGGTGATGAGCGGCAGCGACTCGCTGGTGCGGTAGCTGAACACCCGCAGGCGCCCGGCCTCGCATTTGGCGGCATGGCTCTCGCCGTAGCCACCGGTCAGGGCGCGGCGGTTGGAGAACTGGCCCAGGCAGTGCTGCATCATCTGGCTCTCATAAGCCATCTCGGCGCGCAAGGCGCTGTGCGTCGGCAGCAGTTCGACGAATGTGCCGTGCTGCCCCTGCCAGACGGTTGCGACCGCGTCGGGGTTGCTGGTGCGCCTGCCGGCCGCAGCCATGGCGTGGAACGCGGCGTGCTCGGCCTCCCATCGCGCCAGCGCCTGCGGGCAGTTGATCCGCATCAACTTGCCTTCGAGCGATGTGCCGACGCGTGAGCCGAGAAACTCCAGCAGCCGCTGTTCGGTGGCAAGCAACAGTTCGCTTTGCGGGTCGATCCACCAGAGGCCACCGGTTGTGGCAATACCGGTTGCGTTGTTCTGCATCGGGTCGCTGAACTTCGTATCACCTTGTGTTTGCGACAGCCGCGCGAGCGCCCATTCGGACACCGGCGCCGGATGAAGCAAAAGACGCGCGCGCTCGACGCTTTGCACGGCCTGTACAGCGGGCGCTGCAGCCACCAGGTTGCCCACAACGTGCCGATAATAATGATTAAGCAGCCAAGCCGTGACTTCAGGCACATCGCCGCGTTCACGGCTGCGGTTCTCAATCGTGCGCTTGATCGCTGGCGCGTTGATCACGTCGCGCGGTGCGTAAGGCGCGGCCGTGTCGCAGCTCACCGCTGGCCCTTCCACAAAGGGTTTTGCTCGCGCAGGGTTTTCTCGAAGCCGGCGATGCGGTGGAGCCACGCTTCACGCTGTTCGTTGTTCTCTTCCTTGCCCGGATCGGTTGCGACCAATGCCGACTCGTACCATTCGATCGCCTCCTTGTGCTTGCGCGCACGTTCCAGCACGCCGGAAGCCGGACCTATGTGGTCTTCATCGCCGCTGTGCCGGATCTCTTCCAACAGCGGAGTCATTGCTGCAAGCGCATCGTCCGGGTTCTTCCGGGCCATCATGCGCAGCAACTGCAGCAGCGTCTCCATGTATTGGTCGATCCTCCCAGCCTCCCAATGTCCAGTGTCACGATTGCCCCACTGGACGAACCGTTGCAGCCAGAAAGGGATTTCTGCATCGCGTTCAAGTTGGACCAGCGCAAGACAGACCTGAGGAAAGTACTCGGTTGGTTCATGCGGCCAATGGCTCTCGGAGGCGTGGTGCCAAAGGCGGTCGGCCGCATCGACGAACGCTTCCTTTCGTCCAGCAGCGTTGTGACACCACATCAATCCCGCGTAGTGCGCAGACGACGGGAAGGCCGCGTTTCCTTTTTCGTGCAGCGCGACAGCCTTGTCCCATTGCTTCGACTCCAAGCGGTACCGGTCGCCTAAATATCCGCACAGCGTCGAGTACCGAAACGCGTTGCCATCGCAAAACCTACCCTTGCCCGTAGCAAAGAATGCTTCAAACAAAATTTGTCCTCGCTCGTAGTAGCGCGTGATCAGCTCATCCAGCCGCGCTGTGGGCCAACACGGCGCGTCGGGGCATCTATCCTTGAACCCGCCCGCGAGGCGCAAGGCCACGCTGCTAGACCAGCCACCGGCAGGTGATTCAACAAAACTTCGTGTCAGGCCCTGCTTGGGGCCAAGCACGTGGACGCGGGTCAGCCACAGCTGATAGACGACGCAGGGATTGGCAATGTCAGGGCACTGGTCAAGTTGCTCCAGCAACGGCAATGCACGGCTGTAGTCCTTGTTGAGTGCCAGGCGGTAGCCCTCCACCACGTCGGCAGCCACATGGCCGGGCAACTGTTTACGCGCCAGGGCAAGGTACCGCGCGAAGAACTCGGCGGGCTTGCATCCGTCCAGCAGCAATTTGTGAAATTCCGATTCCGATTCCGGTTCCGGTTCCGCCGTTGCGCAGGCCAGGGTCAGCGCCCACCAGAAGCTGGCCTCTTTGCCCGGTCGTTCGACGTGCTGCAGCGCCAGCTTGCAGGCGTGCTGCCCCGAACCCGATCGGTCGGTCCACACGCACTCGATTGCCAGTTGCGCCGCCTCGAGGCACTGGCCCGCTTGCAGCAACAAGTCGAGCAGCACGGCGATGTACTGATCGTCGCAATCCGACTTCAGTTCGAAGCAGCCCAACCGCGCTTGAACCAGCGCCTCTTCGATCTGCCCTTGGTCGTGCAGTACGCGCGCACGAAGCCGCGCGGCGCGCACTTCCAGGTCGCGCTGCAGCGCTGGCGACGCGCTGGTGCCAAGACTGGCATGCGCGTGTTGCACGATCTGCCCGATTCGGTCGTTCGCCAACGGAAACAGGGCGTCCCCAAGGTTCACCCAATCGTCTTCATTCACGTCCTGCTCAGGCACCGCGCCTGCGAGACTCGCAATGGCTTGCCCGACGAGATCATCAGCCCGGGCCGAGTCGCCCCTCGCCGCGAAAGAGTGCGCCAGTTGTGTCGCCAACTGCGCATCAGCCCGAGCCAAATCGCTTTCCGCCACGCAGGAATGCAACAGGTGTGTGACTGACTGAGATCTATTCCAGGCTCGGTAAATCACCGGATTCGAGCGGACGATGGTGACAACCGCGTGGCGCGCCTCCATGCACCGGCGCGCAAGCGCATGGTCACCCAGATCCGTGGAGATTTGAATCAATTGCTCCCAACCATAGGTGTTGCGCAGAAAATGTGGGCACCTGCAATCGAGCGGGAACATGGAAAGCGTGTCAGCCGCGTCGGCGACGGCCGTCCTCAGGCTTGCCTTGGCGTCGGCCGGCGCATCAGGCTGGTCCGCCCACTCCCGTCGCGCATCGACCATTAACAACGCAAAGTCGCCCTGCGTCTCCAAGCGCCCGGCGCCGCTCAGTGCGGAAAGCACTGCGGGCTGATGGCGCTGCAACGCCCGAACCGCTTGCTCAGGCTGGCCGGCTTCCACCCAAAGCTCAGCCAAGTAAATCAGTTGTGCCGGGCAATCGGGTCGAACTTCCTGACCGGTAAGCAGGTCAGCCAGCATTGCCTTACGGTCGGCCTTGCCAGCGCTTGGCGACTGCCCCGATATTTCCACTGCATAGTCGTCTTTAAGCAGCGAAGCCGCCCTGTGGAGAAAATCGGCCAGCGGAAGGCCCGTGAGCGTCGATCTGGTCTTGGGTTTGACGGTCATGCGCGGTCCTGTAGAGAGTGAAAACACGCGTTGCCAAGCGTCGTACTCGGGCGTCACATTGTCTTTGGCGGCAATAGAGCGGGCTGTGATGGATGACCGTATTGCCGCGCGATCGCTCTGCTTGAAAAGCTTTCTCGAACTTCCCGGGCGCAGCATCGAGGGAGTGGGTTTTTAGAGCGTTTCTGGCCACTGCCGCACATGCAGCAAGCGTTAATAGCTACCAAAACCATAGCAAACCGGTCGTGCCATTTGTCCGCCTATAAACCCGGCGGTGCGATGGAGCGCTTTCCTGGAGACAAAAAGTTCAAGCGCGGTACGAGTCTCAAAGCATTAGCGACAAGGTGTGTCGCATCGAGTTCCATTCGAGGAAATTTCCAGCGACAACGCAAATCCGCGAGCCGTTCAAAAGCTCAGGAGGAAACGCGCTGCTTGGAAATTGGGTTGTTTGCCGTGCGGCTCAGCACAACAACCGAGAAGTCATCCGTTCCACCCGCACGCCGCGCTTGCTTGCACAGGTTCAGCAGCTGCGCCGCATCTGCTCCGGCGGCCAGCGCGGCGGCAATCTGCGCATCACTGAGTGCTTCGTTCAATCCGTCGCTGCACAGTAGCAACCGCTCGCCGGGGCGCCAAAGCGTCGTGGCGGTGTTCACCTGAAAGTTTTCTGCGCCGTCATCGGCTTCGACGGCGAACTGGGAGGTGAGGCCGCGCATGAAGGTCGCCGCTTCACCCGCCTGCTCAGCGGTAAGGTCGCCGTCCTCGACCATCTCATTGAGCACGCTGTGGTCCCGGCTGAGCAGCACGGCCCGGTCGTCGGCGAGCAGATAAGCCCGCGAGTCGCCGACGTTGAAGACCGTAACCTCCGCGCCCACGATACGGCAACCCACCAGCGTCGATGCCATGCCCTGCAAGCTCGGCCACTGGCCCAGCCGCGCATAGTCCGCCTGCACTTGGCGCAACAAGGGCACCAGATGCGCATCCGGCGCTGCGACGGCCAACTGCGACCACAACAGCTCCAACAGGCGCCGGCTCGTTGCCCGGGGATCGGTGCCGATCGCCACGCCGTCGGCGACCGCGAAGTGCTGCACGCGGTCGTCAGCTACGACGCCCTGCACCTGAACGCTTCTCTGATGGACCTGTGCGTCGAGAAGCAGCGCGTCTTCGTTGCGCAACTTGCTGATGCCGCGTTGGCTCAAGGCGTTGAACTGAATCACGTCGGCGCAGCAGCTCCAGCGCCGTGCAGTCAGCTATCCGACACGCTTGTTGAAAGCGGGCAAGCGGCCATGCTGCTTCTTGTACAAATTTTGCAGGTGCTTCTCTGCCAACGTCACGAATTCGGGATTCGACAGGGCAGCGATACCCAAGCGAAGACGACCATTCAACACGTCGTCTTCGTGCGGTTCCGCCTCGGCATGACCACCAAAAATATGCCTGGGGAACATCCGCCGGCCATCTTCAAGAACCTCAGGCCTTCTCAGATGGTCCCAAATGCGGTGATGGAGGTTATTCGTCGTTGCTTTTCCAATGTAGACGATCTCACCGTCGGGCGTCGTAAAGAAGTAGAGGCCGGTTCTGTTACCGATCCCGTCACCGGTCACCACCATTCCAAGATTGGCTAGATCGGACCAGTCGCCGACGCAAGGCCGCGCCTCGCTCCAAGGGGTTTGCATGTCCACATCGCCAAAGGTTGGCTGATGCTCTTGAGCCAATTCTCGAAGTGCGTTGAATGCGTCGTTGAGTTTCATGTTCTCTGTTTGAAGGTTTAGAAATGAGACAGCACAGATATTCTCGTGGGGAGAGTGATCTGGCAAATGATCCTAGATCGCGCAGAAAAATTCGTCTTGGAACTTCTTCACGGCTCGGTCAGCAACCGCTTGGGCACTTTGACTTCAACTGCATTTCCGAACCCCCTGAGCCACCACTTCAACTGCGCCGACTCGACCACCGTCGCACTGATCTCAAAGGCATTGGCCAACTCCTCCGCCTGCTGATCGCTCGACAGCGGGGACTCCAGCAGATGCGCGCCGACGCCTTTGTCGATGCGAAACACCAACTTGATTTTTTTGCCTTCGCCAAAGCCGAAGCGGCCGTCCTCGTCGTAGCGCTCCAGATCGAAGTCGCTTGGGCGCTTGAACGACAAGCCCCGTTCAGCCTGTGATATCCGATGCAGTGCAAGGCTGCGCTCGTTGTCGAAACCATCGAACCGGCACACCAAATAAAGCCGCGGCCCCTGCTGCGCCAAACCGAGCGGCATCACGCGAGTTTCCTGTCTGCGTTTGCCGGCAGCGTTGCTGTAGTCCAGTGTCAGCCAGCAGTCGTCGTACAGAGCATTGCTGACGATCTCGAACACGCCGGGCGCGATGCGGGGCGCGAGCAGTGGTTGCGTCTCGCGGATCACACGCACCTTGCCTAGCCAGGCGCGCTCGCGGGGGGCATCGGCCAGCGGGCGCAACTGGCGCCGCGCCTGCTCAAAGAAGCCGTCCATTGATTGCGTCAGGCTGGCGGGCAGCAGGTTTCTCAGGTGCTGCTCGGCCAGTGTCAGCAGCAGCGATTCCTGCGCAGTCAGCGTCGGGATCATCAGCGCCGGGGCGCGCTCTTTCCAGCGGTAACCGAAAGGCTTGTTTTGCTCGTCGCGCTCGATGTCGAATTCCTGCGCCAGCATGTCGAGCTGGCGTTGCACGGTGCGCAGGTCGCGCGCCATGCTTTCAGGCAGTTGCTCTTGCAGTTGGCGCGCAGTGACCTTGTTCGTCTTCGGAATGCGCTTGAGCAGCTCAAGCGTGAACAGCAGCGTTGAATAGGTATCGGGGCGGTGGGCTCATACGTCGAAACCATTTGCCCACGAGCGGGCGGCCCAAGTGAGGCAAGCCTGCAAGCCGGTTGCGGGGCTACGAGCAGTCATCCGCAGTTTGGTGCCTGTCGGCCTGCCAACATCTACGACATCCATATCAACTGCCAATCGACGAGCTGGAAATCCTGGCCCTGAATTTCAAAAAGGAATCTTTCGCCGCGAGCTGCCATATAGATGCCGTGCGTCATATCGACTTGCACCATTCCATCCCGAATTTCGATGGCTTCGAAGTAAAACCACGGTATGTCGAATGGGCGAAAGATTTGCTCCAAAGGGGCCGTGTCGATGCGGCGCTCGCTCGATCTCTTCTTCGATGTTCTTTGGGAATTCAACATTGCCTTGAGCAGACGCCGGATCCATTCTTCCGAATGTGCTTCGACCAAGTGGGCGACGTAGGCTTTCGTCTTCGCCAACCTGACATCTGCCGGTCCGTACGCCGCCGTCTTTCTTCGTTCATGAAGATCTTCAATTTCCTCTTTTGACTGCATGGAATTTCCTTTCAATCCCTGTTGCTGATTCGGGCTCGATGTGCCCCAGCGACATGAAAGCTTCAGCCGAGTCCGATGTGCTCACCTCGGACTTGGCGCCGTGCGCGAGTCGATGCGCTGCAGTACACCCTACTGGACGCATCATGACGACGCTTGTTGCGCGGCATGCTGGCGCAACCGTGCGATGTACTCGCCGACCTCTTGCAATTCCTGATCGCTGGGACATGCGCCCGACAGGTGTTCCATCGCAACGACCAGACGACCGTTCAGCGTTCGATGAAACAAGGCCTTCTTGTGGCGGCCGTAGTCGTGTCTTGTCAGCCCAGCCGAGCGTTGCGCCAAGAAGACCTGCGCGAAGTCGTCAAGGTGGCTCAGGCCGGCGCAGATCACCAGATCGGGGCGGTGCATATCGGCCCATGCCTGGACCACAGGCAGCCGATGCGAGCGGCACCAGCGCAGGTAGCGATGCTTCGATGCAAAGCCGGTTGCCTGCTGCTCGACCACTTCCCACTCCTTGAGCGTTTCACACGGAAAGGGAAAGAGATTGCCTTTGAAAAAGCCTCGGCTGCCTTCCAAGAACGGCTGGTGCTTCTTGGCAAAAGCAAGGTAGTCCTCGACTTGGTAGCCGTGAATTGCGGCAAGCAGCGTGGATGCGTTGCGGTTGTAGGTGCCGGTTTTTTGGAGGTCGCTTGCGTAGCTCGTAGCTGCACTGCCTGATGGCTCTTCGGATACGCCAGATTTGCTGGGTTGGATCCCGAACAACCAGACGGACGGCCGCCCCGGCTCACCCGGATCGCCGCCTTCGCAGCCAGCAAACTTTTGCAGCGCCGCCTGCTTGAATTCAGGGTTTCCTTCCGTGTGCGCAAGCGCGATGTACCGCGCACCGAAAGCGTCAGATGCGGTCACGATGCCTTCGGCTTCAAGCCGTGCCATCAGGCGTTGCGTCGTGCCGAAGCCCAGTTTCAAACGCCGTTGCAACAGCGAGATCGATGCGGTCTGATGCTGGATGACGAGGCTGCTGGCCGCACCGACGGTCTCAGGTGAAAACGCGTGCTGAACGCTCATGACATTGGACTTCCAAGAGAGCAAAAGACGCAGCCGCAGAGCACATCAGCTCCAACTGCAGCCCAGCGCTGCGGCCGGCCTGCGTCGCATCAAACGAACCCCATCCGCGAAATCGCAGCACGCGCCTGTGGTTTCGCAAGGTGCTCGGCTTCAAGCTCATCGAGCCAAGCCTCAACCCCCAATCCAAGCTGCTGAATCCGCCGAGCCGCGTTCGCAAAATCACCAGCGGTCAGCAGATCGAGCCGCGCAAGCCGCGGCCCCGCATCGTGGCCGGGATCGGCCGTCTCATTGCCGTGCGCCGGCACACGACCGTGAACCAGTTCCGCATACATCGCTTCCCGTTGCACACGCGACAGCGGCTTGAATTCAAGCCGGAACGCGAAGCGGCGCAGCAGCGCCGCGTCGAAGTCGTCGAGGTGGTTGGTCGCGCAGATGAAGATGCCCTGAAACGCTTCGAGCCAGCGCAGGAACTCGGCCGTCACGGCCCGGTCGGCGCGGTGCGTCGTGTTGCTGCGCGCGCCCAGCAGCACTTCGGCTTCGTCCAAAAACAGCAGCTCCGACTTCGGATCGCACTCGCGGAACATGGTGGCGACGTTGCGCTCAGACTCGCCGTACCACATTGAATGAATGTCGGACGCGGTGCGCAGCACCAACTGGCGGCCGAGCCGCTCAGCCAGCTCGGCTGCGAACTGGGTCTTGCCGGTGCCCGGCGCGCCGCTGAATACCAGCGCGGTCGGCTGCGCGGCGTTGCTTTGCAGCGCGCCCAGCACGCGCTGCGGCGTGGCGTTGCCGGCGACGTTCAGATAGCCCATGTCGAACCGGGTTAGCCGACGCGCGTGCAGCGGTGGCCCGCTCTGGCCGGCCGCGCGGCGATGTTGCTCGACCAGCGTGGTGACTGCGCGATCGGGGCCCAGGCCGCTCGCCGCGCTCAGGTCGGCAAAACGCACCGCGCTGGTCAGCAGCGCGGGGGTCATCTGCTCATCGGCGGCGACGGCTTCGATGACTTGGGCGCTGCAGCCCACAGTCGACAGTCGTTCGGTGGCAATGCTGCGGCGCAGCCCGTGCGGCGTGCGCGGAAACTCCAGGCAGAACGTGAAGCGGCGCAGGTATGCCGGGTCCAGATGCGCGACCTGGTTGCTGATCCAGATGACCGGGTGGGGGTTTTTCTCCAGCAACTGATTGGTCCACGCCTTGCTCTCGTGTTCGCCGGCGCCGAACACGCGAAACAGCGGGTTTTGATAGTCGGACTGAAAGATGTCCTCGGCCTCGTCGAGCACCAATACCGCGCGGTCCCGCTGGCTGGCAAAGGTTTGCGCCAAGCGCAGGCTCGACAGCCGTTCATCGCGCGAGGCTTCATCGCCGTCGTGGTCGAACGGATCGATGCTGAAGCCGGGCGCTCCGATTGACGCGACCAACGCGCTGGCGAATTCGGTTTTGCCGGTGCCAGGCGCGCCGTGCAGCAGCACGTTGATGCCGGGTGTGCTGCGCCGGGTCGCCTCGGCCAAGGCCGCGCCGAGCAGCTTCTGCGCGTCGGCCAGATGCGGCCAAGCCAGTGGCGCTGCCTCGGCGGGCGGCTGCGCCAGCGGCGTCAGCACCGCATTCGCCATCTCGGCAGCGCTGGCCATCGGCACCGACAACAGCCGCTCGCCGAGCGTACTCAGCTGCAGCAGATCGCCCAAGTCATTCGAGTGTTGAAACCCATGGGTGCTCGAGAACAGCCCACTTCGCGCCAGTGCGCGGCTGGAGTCGAACATGCGCACGGTCGCGTTCGTTTTGGTGGCGCACAGCGGCTCGACCACCTTGGCCCAACTCGAGGCGGAGTTGACAAAAGAAAACATGCTGTGCGCAATGGTGCCGTGGCAAAACGCGCCGGCCAACGTCAACAGGGCAGCCTCGGGCGTAGACAGTGCGAGCAGGCCCACCAATGTCTCCACGTTTTGATCGCAGGGATGCGTGTGGCCGTCGATGAAGCGCACGAGTCGCGCTTCCATGTCGGCAAACAACGCGCGAAACGCGGGGTAATGGCGCACCAGCGCTTCGCCGAGCAGTGTGTGAACGCTGTGGTTGTTCAGCAATGCGGCGCAGTCGCTGTCGACATCGCAATCCGCGGCGGCATGGCGACTCGCCCGGTAGGTCTTGATCGACTTGCGCAGCTGCGGCAGGCGGCTCGTCAGCGCCGGCGCCAGCGCGGCGCCGAGGTCATCGTGGTCGTGAGCCGGAAACGTGCCCGACAGGCGCGGCGCGCAGCGCAGCAGCGCCAGCGCCAGCCGTGCGTTCGGCACCGCCACGGGATCGTCTGGTACGAGCAACCAGAGCAGCGAGGGAGAGGTTCTGCGCGGCATATGACGACTTCTTGCTCCGGTCAGGGATCGAAGTCGTCAGTATCCAAACACGTGCGACAAACTGTGTCGCTGGCGAACAGGCGTTATCCAGTCGTGTCAGCGACCGTCCCGGTCGCGATAGCCGGAGGGGTCTGCACCTCTGGCGATGCCCGCAAGCTGCTCGAAGTCAGGCACGGCCACGATGAGCACGCCGCCTTCTTTGGGTATGAAGGCCAACTCTTGGCCTGCGTGCCAGTGCTGCTCGCAGACCGCCTTCGGAATCGCGATCCGAAACCGGGTGGAAAGTTTGGCGGTGTCCGTCATCCGATGGCGCCATTTAGCCGGCCGGAGCAAGCGCCACATCCACCAGTTCAATCCAGTGCTTTACCGGCGTTCCCGTGCCGCTCTGCAGATGCGTAATGCACCCCACGTTCGCACTCGCAATCACGTCGGGTTTGCCTTGCTGCAGGTTGTCGATCTTGCGGTCCCGCAGCTGCTTCGAAAGCTCGGGCTGCAACACCGAGTAGGTGCCGGCCGAGCCGCAGCACAGGTGCGATTCGTTGGTGGCCAGGCGGATCTGGAAGCCCAACGCGCCCAATGATTTCTCAACGCCGCCGCGCAACTGCTGACCATGCTGCAACGTGCAGGGCGGGTGGAACACGATGCGCTGGTCTTTCGGCGCGGCAACTTTGTCTTTCAGCAAGGGCACGAGGTCGGGCAGCAGTTCGCTCAGGTCGCGCGTCAGGTCGCTGATGCGCTGCGCCTTGTCGGCATAGGCAGGGTCGTCGCGCAGCAGGTGGCCGTAGTCTTTCACGAGCACGCCGCAGCCGGATGCGTTCATGACGATGGCTTCGACGTCACCGCGTTCGGCGTGCGGCCACCAGGCATCAATGTTGTTGCGCATCTGCTGCTTGCCACCGTCCTGGTCGTTCAGATGGAACTTCACCGCGCCGCAGCAGCCAGCTTTCGGCGCGATCAGAGTCTGGATGCCGGCGGCGTCGAGCACGCGTGCGGTGGCCGAGTTGATGTTCGGCAGCATCGAAGGCTGTACGCAACCAGCCAGCATCAGTACCTTGCGGGCGTGCTCGCGTTTGGGCCAGATGCCGGCGTTTTGTTTCTCCGGCACCTTGGTCTTGAGCACGTCGGGCAGCAGGCCGCGCACGGTTTTTCCCAGCGCCATCGCGGGGCCGAACAGCGGCGAGGTCAGGCCTTCCTTCAAGGTCCAGCGCAGTGCGCTTTCCGCAGCCGGGCGCGGCACTTTCGCATCGACGATCTTGCGGCCGATGTCGACCAGATGGCCGTACTGCACGCCGCTCGGGCAGGTGCTTTCGCAGTTGCGGCAGGTCAGGCAGCGGTCCAGATGCAGCTGCGTCTTGCGCGTCGGCGCTTCGCCTTCGAGCACCTGCTTGATCAGGTAGATGCGCCCGCGCGGGCCATCGAGTTCATCGCCGAGCAGCTGATAGGTCGGACACGTCGCGGTGCAGAAACCGCAGTGCACGCACTTGCGCAGGATCGCCTCGGCTTCCAGGCCAGCGGGCGTGTTTTGGAATTCCGGGGCGAGGTTGGTTTGCATCAGGCGGTTGAATTGGGGAGGCGCTCGGCGTTCGCCGTCAAGATTTCAGTAATCGGACGTGAGCCGGCCGCGGTTGAAGATGCCGGCGGGATCGAAGCTGGCCTTCAGGTTGCGCTGAATGCGGTCCAATGGCGGTTTTATAGAATCAAAACGGCCTTGCGCGCTTGTGCAATCTACGTTTTCAGCTATGAATAACGTAGCGTGACCGCCCACGGCGGCCGTTGCGGCACGCAGCCGCTTGTCCGTCTGCGCATCGCGCGCCGCGCGCAGCCAGCGTTGCGCACCATGCCATTCGATGAACGGCGCCTCGGGCAGGTCGATCGCCGGTGCGGTCTGCGGCACGGACAGCCGCCACAAGTCTTGGTCCGCCCGACGCTCGTTGAACCAGGGCAGTTGCTGCTCACGGCAGGCGGCCCAGTCGGATGCCGCTTGCGCATCAGCGACACGCTCGCCGCCGAGTCGTTTGCAAGCCGCGTCGACGGCTGCGACCGCCCCGCGCAGGCGCAGGTAGAGCGTGCCGGCGCCAGCTGCGGCGTTGCCAGATGAGGTTTCTTGCACCCAGCAGCTCGCGTTCAACGGCAGCGGCTGGCCGCCCCATTCGTTCAAGTGCTGCAGCGCTTCGGCTTGCGTCAGTTCAAACTTCAATGTGGCTTCGGCACTCGCCTTGGGCAGCACCTTCAAGCTGACTTCGACGATGACTCCAAGCACGCCGAGTGAGCCGACGAGAAGGCGTGACACGTCGTAGCCCGCGACGTTTTTCATGACGGTGCCGCCGAAGGTCAACAGCTCGCCACGGCCGTTCAGCAGCTGCGCGCCGAGCACGTAGTCGCGCACGGCGCCGACGCTGGCGCGCGCCGGGCCGGACAGGCCAGCCGCCACCATGCCGCCGATGGTCACTTGACGACCGCTGCCGGATAGGTTGCCGAAATGGGGCGGCTCAAACGGCAGGCACTGCCCTTTTTCATCGAGCGCGGCTTCGAGTTCGGAAAGCGACGTGCCTGCGCGCGCGGTCACGACGAGTTCGGTCGGCTCGTAACTCACGATGCCGGTCAATCCAAGCGTGGACAGGGGCTCGCCTGGGTAGCTGCCGCCCGCAGTGCCCGCGCCGTAGAAATCCTTCGTGCCGCCGCCGCGAATGCGCAGCGGTGTTCCCGCGTCGCTAGCTGTACGAATGCGATCGGTCAGTTCGGCCAGCGTGGGTGCATCCGCGCTTGGTGTGGCAGCGGCGTGCTCGCCGTTGATCGTCGTCGTTGCAGTCATCGTTGTCATGCTTTCCTTGTCCGCCCACTCATGGATCGATCGTTCATCGGCGCCGCGGGCGGAGCGATTCAGAACCGCGGCAGATCGGGATGCGCAAGCCGCCCGCCGCGCACGATCTCTTTGCCGTATTCAGCACAGCGCGACAGCGTCGGGATCACCTTGCCAGGATTCAACAACTCTTGCGGATCGAACGCGCGCTTCACCGCGAACATCTGCTCGCGCTCGTCGGGGGTGAACTGCACGCACATGCTGTTCAGCTTCTCGACGCCGACGCCGTGCTCGCCCGTGATAGTGCCGCCCATCGCCACGCTGGTCTCCAGGATGTCGGCGCCGAACAGCTCACACCGGTGCAGCTGGTCCGGGTCATTCGCATCGAACAGGATCAGCGGGTGCAGGTTGCCGTCGCCCGCATGGAACACGTTCGCGCACTTGAGTTGGTACTTGCGCTCCATCTGCTGAATCGCCAGCAGGATATCGGCCAGCCGTTTTCTCGGGATGGTCGAATCCATGCACATGTAGTCAGGGCTGATGCGGCCCGATGCGGGGAATGCGTTCTTGCGGCCGCTCCAGAACCGCAATCGCTCCGCTTCGTCGCGGCTGCAGGTGATCGCAGTGGCGCCGCAGCGCTCCAGCACGGCGGTCATGCGGCTAATTTCTTCTTCGACTTCTTCCGGCGTGCCGTCGGATTCGCACAGCAAAATCGCTTCGGCGTTCAAGTCGTAGCCGGCCATCACGAAGCCTTCCACGGCCGCCGTCATTGGCTTGTCCATCATTTCCAGGCCGGCCGGGATGATGCCGGCCGCAATCACCGCAGCCACCGCGTCCCCGGCTTTGCGAATGTCGTCGAAGCTGGCCATGATGCAACGCGCGAGTTGCGGCTTCGGGATCAGCTTCACGGTCACGTCGAGCGTCACGGCCAGCATGCCTTCGCTGCCGATGATGAGGCTCAGCAGATCGAGCCCTGGTGCATCCAGCGCGTCGCCGCCGAACGTGACGGGCTCGCCTTCGACCGTGAAGCCGCGCACCTTCAGCACGTTGTGATACGTCAGACCGTACTTCAGACAATGCACACCGCCCGAGTTTTCCGCCACGTTGCCGCCGATCGTGCAGGCAATCTGACTGGATGGATCGGGCGCGTAGTACAGGCCGTGAACCGCGGCAGCTTCACTAATCGCCAAATTGCGTACCCCACATTGCACAAGGGCCGTGCGGCCTACAGGATCGATGGCGACGATCTTGTTGAACTTGGCGAGCGACAAGGTCACGCCCTGCTTGTGCGGCATCGCGCCGCCGGACAAGCCGGTGCCGGCACCGCGCGCGACCACCGGCACCTGCAGACCATGGCACGCCTGCAGCACGGCCTGCACCTGCGCCTCGGTTTCGGGCAGCACGACCACCATCGGCCGCTGCCGGTAGGCGGTCAGGCCGTCGCATTCGTACGGCGTGGTGTCCTCAGGCGTCCACAGCAGCGCGTGTTGGGGGAGCACCGCCTGCAGGGCAGAGACGACTTCACCCTGCCGCGCAGTGTGCTGCAGGCGCTCGGACTCCGGCAATCTGGTGGGTGCGTTCATAGTGTCTGTTCTTTCACTGATGGTTGCCACCACCATACCCCCTCTGCCGCAGTCACTGCCTCAGCAGAGCAAGGAGCATGGCCTTGAATACGGTCAATGCACGACCATCAAGGTGAATGGCCAGACGTATGCCTGCAGGGTCACGTACAACCCGACCAGACTGGCCAGCGCGATCGAATGGAAGAACACGTAGCGCAGGATGTCGCCTTCATGGTTGAACCACTTGGTGGCGGTGGATGCGACCACGATCGACTGCGCGTCGATCATCTTGCCCATCACACCGCCTGAGCTGTTCGCCGCGCCCATCAGGTTGGCCGACAAGCCGAGTTGCTCGGCAGCGACTTTCTGCATGCCGCCGAACAGCACGTTCGATGCGGTGTCCGATCCCGTCATTGCCACGCCGATCCAGCCCATCAACGTGCCGAAGAACGGGTAGAACACACCGGTGTTCGCAAACGCCAGGCCGAGCGTCGTGTCGGTGCCGGAATAGCGCGTCAGCGTGCCCAACGCAAGCATCAGCACGATCGTGAGCAGCGAAAACCGCACCAGCCAGAGCGTACGAAACCAGGTGGCAACGATTTGCAGCGGGTTGTACTTCATGATCAACGCGCTCACGATCGCCGACAGCAGGATGCCGGTGCCGGTGGCAGATAGCAGGTTCAGCACATAGACCGCGCCCTCCTTGGTCGGCGCACGCACCACCGGCGGCATTTTCTCGATCAGGTTGTGCAGCCCGGCGATCGGGAACGCAGGCGCATACAGGCTGTTCAACCAGGCCTTGACCGGCGGCAGACCCCAGGCGAACACGAACAGCGACAAGATGACCCAAGGCGTCCAGGCGCGCACCAGCTCTGCACGGGTGTGCGTGACGATCGGTGCCGGCGGCTTGGCTTCTGCCGCACTGCTGTCATGACCCTTGAGTGAAGGCGAGGTCCAGATTTTCTTCGGTTGCCAGACGCGCAGGAACAGCACCAGCGAGGTCATCGAGACGATCGCCGCGACGATGTCGACCAGCTCCGGGCCGATGAAATTCGACACCAGATATTGCGGGATCGCGAACGACAGGGCGGTGACGAGGATGGCCGGCCAGATCTCCAGCATCGCCTTGCGGCCCGCGAACGCCCAGATCAGCCAGAACGGCACCAAGAGAGAGAAAAACGGCAACTGCCGACCAATCATCGCGGTGACTTCCATCAGGTCGTAGCCGTGCACCTTGGCCAGCGTGATCACCGGCGTGCCCAGCGCACCGAACGCGACCGGTGCGGTGTTCGCGATCAACGACAGGCCCGATGCGGCCAGCGGCGAGAAGCCTAGCCCGATCAGGATGCCGGCAGTGACCGCCACCGGGGTGCCGAAGCCAGCGGCGCCTTCAAAAAACGCGCCGAAGCAAAACGCGATCAGCAGCAGTTGCAGGCGCCGGTCCTGCGTGATGCTGGAGAGCGAATCCTGCAGCACCTTGAAGCTGCCGTTTTGCTCAGCCAGCTGTTGCAGAAAAATGATGTTCAGCACAATCCAGCCGATCGGCAGCAGGCCGGTAAAGCCGCCGTACATCGACGCCAGCCCTGCCATCTGCGCCGGCATGCCATACGCAAAGATCGCGATCAGCACCGCCGCGAGCAAGCCCAGCCCGGCCGCAAAGTGCGCCTTGATGTGCAGAAAGCCGAGCGCGATCAGCATCACCGCGACCGGAATGGCCGCCAGCAACGTGGAGATCACCATGTTGCCGAACGGATCGTAGATTTGTTGCCAAGTCATGGGAGCGATGCCTGTGATGTTTTTGGTAGGAACGTGCTTCAGGCGGCAGTGGCAACACCGCTGCGTTCGGCGTAATGTGGTGCTGGAATGTAGCCATCCACTTAAATCGGGCGTTGAGATTTTTTGCCGACCGTGTTGAGGATTTTTTGTTGCGCGTACAGTGCGGTTCCTTGGCACGTCCAACTCAGCACTGCATCAGCGCCGCATCAACATCGCTATAACGGTTACAGGCATGGAAGCTGGCGCACAGCAGCACCCGTGTGATCACGTTGCCAACCGCTCCTGCGCGATTTTTTCTTTATCAACCGGTGCCACTCAACTGGCACCAGAAAGCCCCCACTCATGCTGCACGCCATCCTGACCGACACCGAAAACGGCTATCTCTACATTCGCGCCGACGGCGAGGTGAGCAAGGACGATTACGCGAACTTCGTCCCCGCGTTCAAACAGCTCACGCGCACCAGCGACAAGCCGTTTCCCATCATGATTGAGCTCGGCACCGATTTCAGCGGTTGGAGCATGAAGGGTTTGTGGCAGGAGTTGAAGATCGATGAGCGGCACCGCGACCAGTTCGGCCGCATCGCCGTGGTCGGCGACAACCGCTGGGAACAGTGGGGCACCGAATTGGCCGACGTGTTGTTCGATTCCGAGATGAAATTCTTCGAGCATGCCAAGCGCGCGAATGCCGAGCAGTGGCTCATGGGCGAGCGGATGACCGAACTGCCTTGATCGACAGGGCGATCGCCGAGGCTCGGCCTCAAGCCAGCGAGTCGATCAGCCAGTCGACGAACGCGGCGCACTCCCAGCGCTCCAGCGCGCTGTGTTTCCAGCAGATGTAGTGATGATGGGGTGAGGCAACCGACCGCGTCGACAGGCGTACCAGCCGGCCGCTGTCGAACCAGGCCGCACCAAGCTTGAGCCGCACCAGCGCCACACCGAAGCCGCTCGCAGCCGCGTCGTAGACGAGCCCTAAGTCATTGAATTGGGCGCCGCTGGTCGGTTCGGGCAGGCGCACCCCGCAGGCGGCAAACCAGGGCGTCCACGGCTCGAGCGGACTGCGTACCAGCCGCAGCCGACTCAACTCCGTCGCACTGTCGCAGCCTGCAAACGGCCCCGCCTCGTTCAAATAGCTGGGGCTGCACGCGGGCGTGACCTCCTCGCCCAGGATCAGCCGGTGCTGCAGGTCCGTATAGCCGCCAGCGCCGTAGCGGATCTCCAAGTCTGCGGCTTCAGCCGTCACGTCCAATAGTGGAATCGATACCTGCAGCACCAGTTCGATGTCTGGCCAGGCATTGCGGAACAGTTCCAGTCGCGGCATCAGGAATTGCCGACAGAACGTCGGTGTCGCCGCAATGCGCAAGCGCACCCCACCAACTGGCGCGGCCGGTGTCGCGTTCTGTCGCAGCGCATCCAGCGCGATTCGCACGTTGGCGAGGTAAGCCACGCCATCGGCGGTCAACGTGAAGTCATTGCGTGCGAACAGCTTGTAGCCGAGCTGCGCTTCGAGTTGCCGGATCCGGTGGCTGACCGCACTGACGGT
Source organism: Burkholderiales bacterium (assembly GCA_038200275.1). Classification (GTDB taxonomy): domain Bacteria; phylum Pseudomonadota; class Gammaproteobacteria; order Burkholderiales; family Burkholderiaceae_C; genus JBBPYC01. The sequence continues at coordinate 10,323 of JBBPYC010000096.1, read as the reverse complement.
CACGCACAACTCGTCGGCTGCGCGGCCCGCATGGCGCAGCCGCGCAAGCGTCTCGAGCGTCAGCAGGCACTGAATCGGCGGAATGTGCTGGCTTTGCATCGGGAAGGCTTCTTCGTTCGGACGGAAATCGGCTGGTAGCGCCCGAGGCTGCATGTCTCAGGCCCCGTCGTCACAGGCGATCGTAGCGAGGCTTTTGGCCGGTCAATGCTTGGCGCTACAGTGAACCCGAACAATCATCTGTTTCGCAGTCGAAGGAGTCACCCGTGTCCGCCAAGCCAGCATCCAATCAACAAGACAAGAAGACCGAGCAGGCATTGCTCGCTCGCCTGAACCAGCGTGCCACAGAGTTGGAGGGCGAAATCGCATCCAAGGAGCAGCGCCAGCCCGCCCACGACGGCAAGGACCACACGCATGAAGTGATGGACCGCGGCGAAGAAGCCAACCACCACGTCCGCGTCGAAGTGCGCAACGCCGAGATCGACCGAGACCGCACCGAACTGCGCAACATCGCGATAGCGCGCGAGCGCATTGAGGCCGGCACCTACTTCGAATGCGCCGATTGCGGCAAGGCCATCAACGTCGAAAGGCTGGAGGCGCAACCCACTGCGACGCGCTGCATCGCCTGCCAGGAGAAAGCCGAAAAGGCAGACGAGCGCCGCGCCTGACAAGGCGTTGGGCGCATGTGCTAATGCTGCTTCACACAGCAACGCGGGCACCAAACAAAACCCGCCGGGCGATTGACGCGCACCGGCGGGTGAAGGGGGCAACGAAGTGCTGCCTGGCAACGTGTCCGGCTACCGGCCGTAAGCCGCTTCGCCGTGCGAGCTGATGTCCAGCCCTTCGCGCTCGGCTTCGTCGGTCACGCGCAGACCGATCACGATGTCGACGATCTTGTAGGCAATCACAGACACCACGCCTGACCAGACAATCGTCAGCAGCACTGCCTTGGTCTGGATCCAGACCTGCGAAGCGATGGAGTAGGCTTCCGGCGTCACGGTGGTGGCCGTCACCCAGTCGCCGATCGCACTCGGGCCGCCCAGGGCCGGCGAGTTGAACACGCCGGTCAGGATCGCGCCGACGATGCCGCCGATGCCGTGCACGCCGAACACGTCGAGCGAGTCGTCCGCACCGAGCAGGTGCTTCAGGCCGCTTACACCCCACAAGCAGGCCACCCCCGCGACCGTGCCAATTACCAGTGCGCCGCCGATGCCGACGTTGCCAGCCGCTGGCGTAATCGCGACCAACCCTGCCACTGCGCCGGATGCGGCACCCAGCATGGATGCCTTGCCGCGCAGCATGGCTTCAAACAGCGACCAGGCCAGCACGGCAGCAGCGGTGGCTACCAGCGTATTGATAAACGCCAGCGCGGCGAAACCGTTCGCCTCCAGCGCCGAGCCGGCGTTGAAGCCGAACCAGCCGACCCACAAGAGCGAGGCACCGACCATCGTCAACGTCAGGCTGTGCGGCGCCATCGATTCACGGCCGTAGCCAATCCGTTTGCCGACCATGTAGGCACCGACCAGGCCGGCCACAGCCGCGTTGATGTGCACCACCGTGCCGCCGGCGAAGTCGAGCGCGCCCCACTGCCAGATCAGGCCGGCTTTGGCGGTCAGACCGTCAACCAAGTTGGGGGCGGTGTAGGCGTCCGGGCCCGGCCAGAACCAGACCATGTGCGCCATCGGGATGTAGCTGAAGGTGAACCAGATCACCATGAACAGCAGCACGGCGGCGAACTTGATGCGCTCCGCAAAGGCGCCGACGATCAGGCAGCAGGTGATACCGGCAAACGTCGCCTGGAACGCAGCGAACACGATCTCCGGGATGACCACACCTTTGCTGAACGTCGCGCTGTTCACGAAGGTGCCGGCGACGTTGTCCCAGATGCCCTTCATGAACAGCCGATCGGCCCCGCCGAAGAACGCGTTGCCTTCGGTGAACGCGTAGCTGTAGCCGTACAGCACCCACAGCACGACGATGAGGGAGAACGTGACCATCACCTGCATCAGCACCGACAGCATGTTCTTGGCGCGCACCAGGCCACCATAGAAAAGCGCCAGGCCCGGCACCACCATCATGATGACCAGCAGGGTGGAGACCATCATCCAGGCGGTGTCGCCCTTGTTGGGGACGGGTTCTGCCGTGGCGGCTGGCACAGCCGTCATGGTGGTGCCGCCGACGACCGGAATGGCTGTGATCACACCCGAGATGGCCGCTGTGCCCGGCGCTGTGGTGGCGCTGCCGGCCGGCGTGTCGGCGGCAAAGACACCGACGCTGGCAAAGGCCAGCAAAAGCATCAGCATCGAAAAGAGTTTGCGCATGGTGAACGGGTCCTGAAGGCTCGTTGTGGTGGGGTGAAAAGCGCGCTAGAGCGCCTCGGCGCCGGTCTCGCCGGTGCGAATGCGAATGACCTGCTCCAGTTCGGTGACGAACACCTTGCCGTCGCCGATCTTTCCGGTGCGTGCAGCGTTTTCGATCGCTTCGATCGCGCGGTCCAGCAGCGCGTCGTCGATCGCGGCTTCGACCTTTACCTTCGGCAGGAAGTCGACCACGTATTCGGCGCCACGATACAGCTCGGTGTGGCCTTTCTGGCGGCCGAAGCCTTTGACTTCCGTGACGGTGATGCCCTGCACGCCGACGTCGGACAGCGCTTCACGCACTTCGTCGAGCTTGAAGGGTTTGATGATGGCGGTGACGAGTTTCATTGTGTGGAAGCTCCTTGATGGAGAACTGCTGTTGCTTGTCGATTCATGCGACGTTCGTGCGGTGGCAGTGGGCGCCGAACGATGAGTCCGCGTGCAGCGCTCAGAACACCTTTTTGACGCCCACCACGACGGCGGTCCTGCCCAGGTTCTGATCGCTCGCGCCGCGGTACGCGCTGGTGCTGGTGGCGACCAACGCCGCCGACAGCGTGAAACCGTACAGGTCCTTGTTCACCGCAACCGAGTAGTCGGTGTAGGAAAACTCGCGGTTGTTGGCCACGCGCTGATGGCCGATGTGCGGCACCACGGTAAACCCATACCCGACATCGAATGTGGCCGACGCATCGAGGTATCCGCTGTTCTTGCTGTCGACAAAGCCGAACAGGTTCGTCACGCTGTGCGAATACTTCAGGTTGAAGATCTGGTAGCTGCCGCCGACGTAGAGCTCGGTGGTGTTGGCGCTTGGGTCCAGGTGATTGCGCGGGTACTGGTAATGCAGCACGCCGACGTCGTAGCCGAAATCACCGACCGTCCCCTTGTAGCCGCCGTAGACATCGACCTCGACACTGCCGTCGCCGCCCGCATCGCGAATGAACTTGACGCCGCTGGCCCAGGCGCCCACATAGAAGCCCAGTTTGCTGTTGAAGTCGATGCCGCCTTGAAGCGTCGGGTTCAATCGTGTTTGCGAAATCCCGCGATATCGATAGTCCGTCACACCAGCGACGTTGTAGGCCAGCGTGTAATTGGGCTCTGGCGCCGCTTTCGACGTCGGCGTTACGGCTGAAGAAGCCTGCGGGGTGGTTTGAGCTGCAGCGGCAGTGACAAAGCCGAGCGCGCACAGCGCGAGCGTCCATTGGCGGGGTGCGATACGGATCATGGAGGCAGTTCCTTGGTAGGGTGCGACGGGATATGAATGACGAATGGCGGATCACTTCATTGCACGGACCGTGCCACTTGCAGGATGCGCAGCGCATTGCGCCTGCCGCCCTTGTTGCGGTGCAGCAGAGACGGTCTGTCGGTGATGTCAACGCGTACCAGGTGCCCTTTGCGGCAGCTACGGTCGGGTGCAACGCCTTGAAGCGGTGCACGCCGGTGCTCGATGTCGCCCCGTCATGCACCGATCCAGTGCGTACACGTCGCGGGGAGATGCAAGCAGAGCCGTCGGCCCGTGGTTCGGGTCGACGCATTCAAACGGGTCCGGCACTGGCCGCAGCACAAGTCTCGATTGATGCGGCACATTCAGGAGAAGCCGCATGAGTCTGGCAATCGTGCAAAGCCGCGCGCTGCTCGGGCTGACCGCACCGCCGGTCACCGTCGAGGTGCATCTGGCCAACGGCCTGCCGAGCTTCACGCTGGTCGGCCTGGCGGAGGTCGAGGTCAAGGAGGCGCGTGAGCGGGTGCGCTCGGCACTGCAGAACGCAGGCCTTGAGTTCCCACACAACAAGCGCATCACGGTGAACCTCGCGCCGGCCGACTTGCCGAAGGATTCGGGCCGGTTCGATCTGCCGATTGCGCTCGGCATCCTCGCAGCCAGCGGGCAGATCGACGCTGCGCGACTGGCGGGATACGAGTTTGCGGGCGAGCTGTCGTTGTCCGGTGGACTGCGCCCGGTGCGCGGCGCTCTGGCGATGAGCTTGGCACTGCAGGCCGGCGGTGTGCGCACGCGACTGGTGCTGCCGGCCGGTAACGCCGAGGAAGCTGCGCTGGTGCCCCAGGCGATGGTCTGGCGCGCGACGCATCTGAGCGACGTCGCGTGTCACTTCCGGCCGGCCGCAGCCGAAGGCGATGCACCGCCGGCCGACGGCGGGCTGATCCGCATTGAGAGCCAGCCGCGCTCAGCCCGACCCGACTATCCCGATTTGGCCGACGTGAAAGGACAAGCCGGCGCCCGACGCGCGCTCGAGATCGCCGCAGCAGGTGGCCACAGCGTGCTGATGCGCGGGCCGCCGGGCTCGGGCAAGTCGATGCTGGCGCAGCGCTTCGCAGGCCTGTTGCCGCCGATGTCGCTCGACGAAGCACTGCAGAGTGCGGCCGTGGCCAGTCTGGGTGGGGACTTCACCCTCGCGCGCTGGGCGCGCCGCCCCACGCGGCAGCCACATCACACGGCCAGTGCGGTGGCGCTGGTGGGGGGCGGCTCGCCGCCCAGGCCTGGCGAGATCTCGCTTGCACATCACGGTGTGCTTTTTTTAGATGAGTTGCCGGAGTTTCCGCGCGCTGCGCTAGAAGCTTTGCGCGAACCACTGGAATCTGGCCGCATCACGATCTCGCGCGCGGCACGCCAGGCCGAGTTTCCCGCGCAGTTTCAGTTGATCGGCGCGATGAACCCATGCCCGTGCGGCTATGCGGGTGCGCCGGCCAGCGCGGTGCGCAGCTGCCGCTGCACGCCAGAACAGATTGCACGCTATCAAGCCAAGTTGAGTGGCCCGCTGCTCGACCGGATCGATCTGCATGTGGAAGTGCCCGCGTTGTCGGCCGTCGAACTGATGGCGGCCGCACCCGGTGAGACCACCGGGGCCGTGCACGCACGCGTCTCCGCAGCCCGCGAACGCGCTGTGCAGCGCCAGGGCAAACCGAATCAGGCGCTGGCCGGGCTCGAGCTGGACGCGCACCTGCAGCTCGAAGTACCTGCTTCAAAGCTGCTCACGAACGCGGCGGCGCGGCTGGGCTTGAGTGCACGCAGCACGCACCGGGTGCTCAAGGTCGCACGCACGGTGGCCGATCTGGCTGGCGCACAAGCGACCGGCGCCGCGCATGTGGCCGAAGCGCTGCAGTATCGGCACACGTAAACCGACTTTGGATTGCTGCGCCTGAGTCTCGAATGCGCAAGGAGGTAGCTTGCCGGGGCGAGGATCGCCGCAGTCGCCACTGAGGTGCTGCCGCACGCGTCGTGGTGCCGTGCTTGCGGGGCCACCACCGCATCGCTGCAATCGGCATGACCTCGCGGCAGAGGGCAGCACCTCCAGTGCCGCCTCAGCCCGAGCTGGCCCGACTATCCAACACGCGAGTGCGATGTCGGGAACAAGCGACTGATGAGGACACAGCCGCCGCCTCGCTGCACGCGTTGCAGCGTCAGGGCAGCCGATTCTCAGCGGGCCGAATTGAGCGAGCTGCTGCCTTCTTTCAAAGCGCTGGGAACTTGGTGGTCAGCAACTGTCGGATTCGTTGCATCGTCAGCGGAGATTCTCGACACAATCTGGGTGCAAAAAAATTTTTGTCGAACTGCGCAGACAGCAAGAAAATAACAGAAGCGCGCCACGGCGTCGATTCCCTGCCGCAGCCGTCGACGTCGCCAGCCGCCTACACTGCGTCACGCAATGAAGATCCAGCTCCTGTCCGACCTGCACTTGGAAGTGCGCCCTGGCTACCTGCCACCACCCGCGCCGGGTGCCGACCTGCTGGTGCTCGCTGGCGACATTGGCTCTTATCAGGAAGGCTCTGGTCTCTTCGACAGTGGCGACAAAAACTTTGGGCTCGCGCGCTTTTCACCGCTGCCACAGCACGGCGGCTGGCCGACGCCGGTGCTGTTCGTGCCGGGCAATCACGAATACGACGGGCTCGACTTCGATGCCGCCCACGCGCGGCTGCGCACGACTTGCGAGCGACTCGAGATTCAATGGTTGGACCACAAGACGATTGAGCTGGGCGGCGTGCGTTTTATCGGCAGCACACTGTGGAGCGATTTCGATGCGCTGACCCGACCCGCCGATCGAACGGCTGCCGGGCTAGCGTACAACCTCAAGGCGCGCGAGAAAGCGTTTCGCGCGGCGAACCACTACTTGCGCAGCACCGGCGGCACGCGGCACGACGAGATGCTGCTGGCCGCAGGCGTGCGCGAGTTGGGGCTGGATGCGCAGCGCTGGTTGCGCGGGGCTCTGGCGCGGCCGTTTGCTGGCAAGACGGTGGTCGTCACGCACTTTGCGCCGAGTTTGCTGAGTGCCGATCCGCGCTACGGTCTGACGCCCGGCACGGCAGGTTTTTGCAATGCGCTGGATAACCTGCTGGCGCACGCGCAACTGTGGTTGCACGGCCATCTGCACTGCCCGTCCGACTATGTAGCGCATGACTGCCGCGTGGTGGCGAATCCGATGGGGTATGTGGAAAAGGGCGAGACCGCGAACTTCGACCCGGTCAAGATCATCGAGATCTGACGCGCCGCGCCGCTGCGGTTGTAGCGAAGCGCGATGCAGTTCGATGCGCTGCGCACGGCGGCAAATCGTCATGCGATGTCTCGGCTTGCAAGACCACACACCAGCGCGGACGGCTTGCTAGACTGCGGCCAAGCCGAAGCCGAAGCCCAAGCCCACGCCCTACCTGTTGCAGTGAGCGCTTCACGTGCCTGTTGCTGCGGGCCGATCCGCGCCAAGTCAACCGCAACGAGAGACGTCACCCTCATGAAGATTTTGCTTGCTGTCGACGGCAGCGACTACACCCGACGCATGCTGGCCTATCTGGAGGCGCATGACAAGCTGCTCGGCCATGACAACGACTTCACTGCGTTGACGGTAGTGGCGCAGTTGCCGCCGCGCGCACGCGGCGTGATGAGCCGTGACGAACGCGGCCGTCTGCACAGTGAAGAGGCGCAGAAAGTGCTGGATCCGGTGCTGGCGTTCTTGCAGCGCTATGGCGGCTCATCGGCGCAAGGGCACTTCGAAGTGGGCCAGCCCGGCGAGACGATTGCACGCTATGCGCAAGAAGGCCAGTTCGATCTGATCGTGATGGGCTCGCACGGCCACGGGCGACTGGCGAACCTGATGCTCGGCTCGGTCACCACGGCCGTGCTCTCGCACTGCAACGTGCCGGTGTTGCTGGTTCGCTGAATTTACCCATTACTCCGCAATCAAGACGATAGGGAGTGAACGAAAGGAGCCGGTGGTAGTCATGATGAGGCATGAAACGAGATGGCCGGCAACTGGATCGCGCGACGCCGGAAGCATTTCGGTTGCTCGCACGGCGTCGGGTCAAAGAAGGCGAGAAGCCAGCGGATGTTGTTAAGTCCCTGGGGATGAACCGCACGTCCATCTACCGTTGGCTAAAAACGGCTTGTGGACGAGGCAACGGGGAGCGTGCGTTGGCCTCAAAGTTAGCCACGGGCCGCTCGAGCAAGCTCATTCGGTCATTCTTCGGCGCACATTCTGTCGCCCACATTTGGGACTGCTGAGTAATCGCGCGAAGACCTGAATTTGTTTTTGATCAACGCGATTTCTATCCACGTTTGACAGCTCAAGTCATCACCGGGATCCGGGTGTTTCGTCCCAAAGCCCGACCGCTCAAACCAGGGTCGCTTCGTAGGCCTTCAGATGACAGAACGCGATCTGCAATGCCGACAGACCACGTTTCGCCTCCAGGTCAGCCGGCCGGTGTTTCAACAAGTCGCCGACCACATGGTCGGCCTCGATGCGGGCATGACGCTCGATGTCGCGCAGCATTGAGGCCTTCAACGGCGATCCCTCGGTGGTCAACATCGTTCGTGTCTGCGCGGCGTACGCTGGCGCAGGTGCGTGGCCCTGCTCAGCCGCGATGGCAATGCATTCATCGAGCAATTGCGACAACAGCGCCGCACCATACGGCGCTGCCAGAATCGCCCCGATCGATGCGCGCATCGAACCAGTGGCTGCTGCCAGCGTCGCCAGAAAAATCCATTTCTCCCACATGTCCTGAATGATCTGCGGGCTTGCGACGGCATCGAAGCCGGCGCCAGTTAGCTGCGCTTGCACGTTCTCGAGGCGCTTCGTCGAGCCTCCATCACGCTCGCCGAATGACATCGAATGCATCGGGTTGAGATGCACGACTGTGCCGCTTTCGTCGAGCGTCGCCGAGATGGCGCACTTGCCGCCCAACACCGCATGTCGCGAGAAGCGCGCGTCGAGCGCATCGAGATGCGCCATGCCGTTGAGCAGCGGCAGGACCAGCGTATCGGGTCCGACTGCGGGTCCGAACGATTCGATGGCGCTGGCCAGATCGTAGGCCTTGCAACTGAGCAGGATCAGGTCGAAGGGCTGGCGCAGGTCTGCCGCGAGTACGGTCGGCGGCTGCGGCAGGCTCAGATCACCGCACGGGCTCTTGATTAGCAAGCCGGTGTCGGCGAGCTGGGCTGAGCGCCGCTCACGCACCAAGAAGGTGATGTCACGGCCCGCAGCCAGTAGCCTGCCGCCGAAGTAACCGCCGATCGCGCCAGCACCGATCATCAGAATTCGCATGGTCCTACCTCCAATATGTGAGCCGTACTTTGTAAACCTATCGCGTCCAACTGCCGAGTTTGATCGCGCCAGCGATGACCAATCCGTAAGTGGCAAGACTGATCGCCGCCACGGCGAAAAAGCCATTCGCCGAGGTCTGCAATATATGCACGCAAACCCAGCCGCCCAGCGCCACAAGCAGCAGCCTAGCGACGCTGCCGGCCAGCGGCCAGAACATGCGCCCGACGCCTTGCGAGGCAAAGAACAACGCCAGCTCGAAGCCGTACAGCCCGTAGCAGGCACCGACGATTTGCAGGTACGAAGCGCCGAACTCGCGCACCGCCGAGTCTTGCGTGAACAGGTCCATCCACAGCGCCGGAACAAGTGCCGTCGCAAGCCCGATGATGCCCGTAATGGCAGCAACGATGGCCGCGCCCAGCCAGGCAACCCGCAGCGCACGCGGCAGGTTGCCCGCGCCTATGCTGGTCGCGACCAAGGCGGTCAGCGCGGTGCCGAAACCGAACGCGATGGGCACCAGGATGTACTCAAGCCGCGACGCAGCAAATGCGCGGCCAGCACCGCCGCAGCGACGCCATTGGCGATGAGCATGCCGATGGCAGCACCGGGCACGCCCAGGGCGGGAATCGGGCCCCGGCCGAACACCAGCGTCGGGCATAGCACCAGGTGGACTGCAGCCGTCAGCACGAGCAGCAGTGCCTGCAGCAGCATGTTGCCCGCACCGCGCACCACGGCGCCCAGCACGTCGGTGGCCCAGATGACGACGGCGCCGCTGAACAGCACATTGGAATACGCCAGCGCCGCATCAAGCACTGCACCACGCCCGCCCATGGCCCCGAACCCGTTGCGGCCGAAGCCGAGCAAAACGGCCGTGAACACAGCCGCCAGAACAGCGGCAATGAACACCGACTGTTGCGTCAGATGTCCAGCTTCTTCGTCGCGCCCGGCGCCGAGCGCACGCGCGACCGCGGCGGTGACGGCACCGCCAATGCCGCCGCCCGACACTTGCATCATCAGCATCGACGCGGCAACACCAACGCAAAGCCGGCCAGCGCGTCGGCGCCCAACCGGCCCAGGATGTAGCCGTCGTAGCCGATGAAGATCGTCATCGCGAACAACCCGACAACATTGGGCGTGGCCAGGCGCAGCAGCGTCGGCAACAGTGGACCGTGCAACATTTGCTGCGTGCGCAATGGGGCCAGCGACAACGCGGGCGCAGATGCTTCGGGGCACGCTGTGTCATGAGGTTCCAGTGCCAAGGCGTGCTCATGCGAACCTCATTTACTCACAAGTCCGTAATTAAAGCGACATAGGCGGAATCTTTTGCGAGGCTGGTAGTCTCATGAGGCATGAAACGAGACGGCCGCAAACTGGATCACGCCACGCTGGAGGAATTTCGGCTGCTTGCCCTGCGCAGGGTGCGCGAAGGA
>JBBPYC010000095.1:0-45983 GCA_038200275.1 Burkholderiales bacterium | reverse complement strand
GCGTTGCCCGATCGCGACTGCGTCCAGATCGCAGTCAACGATGTTGGTCAGCATCGTCACCCCCTCATCCAGCGTCACGTAGGCGATTGCATAGGGCAGCGGCCCGGCGCGGCGCGTCACGCTGACGCTGTAGATGGTGCCCGTTCCGGCAGCATCGATCCATTCGGTATCGCCTTGGCAGAACGGGCAGACCGCACGCGGATACCAATGCGGCTGAGCGCATGCGGTGCAGCGTCGCAGGCGTAGAACGCCGTTCTTAGCTGCGGTAAAAAACGGCTCGGTTGCCGCATCGATCAGGTTTGCCGCCAGTGGCCGGTCTTGGTGCATCGTCGTCATGGTGCTCATCACTCCCGTTCCATGATCAAGGTGCCGCTGGCGTGCCGGATGCCGAGCAGCCCGCCCATGCCCTGTGCCAGCGCCAGCCTGCAGTCCGGCACCTGAACCGCGGGGTGTGCTTCGCCGCGCAACTGGCGCACGGCTTCGATCACCTTGGTGATGCCGCCGCGGTTGGCGGGATGGTTGTTGCACAGGCCGCCGCCATCGGTATTGAACGGCAGCTTGCCCGTGCCCGAGATCAGGTTGCCATCGGCAACGAAGCGGCCGCCTTCGCCTTTTTTGCAAAAGCCCAGGTCTTCGAGCTGCATCAGTACCGTGATCGTGAAGCTGTCGTAGATTGATGCGTACTGGATGTCGGCTGGCGTCACGCCCGCCTCTTCGAAAGCGCGTGGACCGGACATTGCCGCCGCTGACCAGGTGAGGTCAACCTGGCCGCCGAGCTGGCCTTTGATCGCCTCACCCGCGCCGAGCACAAGGACGACCGGCCGATTCAGCGAACGCGCGATTTCGGGCCGTGTCACAACCAGCGCACCGCCGCCGTCGCTGACTACGCAGCAGTCGAGCTTGCGCAACGGATCCGAGATCATTGGCGACGTCAGCACGTCTTCCACGCTGACCACGTCGCGCAGCATCGCGTGCGGGTTGTGTTGCGCGTGCGTTGAAGCCGCGACCTTGATCCACGCAAGTTGTTCGCTCGTCGTGCCGAACTCGTGCATATGGCGCGCTGCCACCAGCGCGTACGCGTTTACCGTGACCGGGCTGTACGGTGCCTCCCACGGCGCGTCTGGCACCAAGGCATTCACCGGCCGCGGCGCGACGCCGCTCGAACCCTCACTGCGTGGCCGGCCGGCCAGCGTGATCAACGCCACGTCGCAGCGGCCGGCTGCGATCGCCTGGGCAGCGTGCGCGACGTGGATCAGATAGGACGATCCGCCGGTATCGGTCGAGTCGACCTGGCGCAGGCGATTCAGCCCCAGGTAATCGGCCATGTTGTTCGGACCCATGCCGGGTGCGTCGCCCGCGCAGAAGTAGCCATCCACATCCTGCAGCGTCAACCCCGCATCGGCCAACGCACCGCGCGCGCATTCGGCGTGCAGTTGCGCGACCGTCTTGTCGGGTGCTTTGCGGGTCGGATGTTCGAAAGCGCCTGCGATGCAGGCTTTGCGGCGGATGGTCATGGGTGAGTATGTCCTCTGGGTTGGCAATGCAGTCTGTCAACCTAGCTTAATCGCCGAAAGGCCTGAAGGCCAGACCGAATGCTGTCTTCCATTGGCGGCGTACAGCGGCATCACCCGTGGATAGACTGGCCGCGACTTGGTTTAAGAGGTGTGGAAATGGATGCATGGTCGAAGGGCATCGCAGGCAGTTTGGCCTGCGGTTTGGTCGCGCTTGCGCAAGCCGCGACGATCACGCACGTCAGCCCCCAGGGCGAAGTGGCTTCGGTGCATCAGGTGGTCATGCGTTTTTCTGCGGCGGTCGTCACGTTCGGCGACCCGAAGGCAGCCGACCCTGCTGCACTCACCTGCGAAGGCGTCGCGCTCGCAGGGCAGGGCCGCTGGGCGAGCGATCGCGAATGGCTGTATGACTTCAACGAGCCGCTCGGCCCCGGAACCGCCTGCACACTGACCGCTCGCGCGGACTGGCAACCCATGGGCGGCAGCCTGACCGGTACCATCCAGTTCGCATTTCACACCGGCGGCCCAGCGGTGGTGTCGACCCAGCCTTATGTGGGCGGCACCGTGGCCGAAGATCAGTTTTTTCTGCTGCGGTTGAACGGCGCAGCCACGCAAGCCAGCGTGGCTGCCAACGCGTGGTGCGAAGTCGAAGGCATCGGCGAGCGCATTGGCGCGCAGATCGTCTCCGGCGAATCTCGCATCGAACTGCTGGCGGCGCGCGGCGTGGTTGATCCGGCGCGCATCGATGAGGCGCTGGTGCTGCGCTGCGCTCGGCCGCTGCCGGCCGATACCCCCATGCGACTGGTCTGGGGCAAAGGCATTGCGGCCGCAGCGAATCCGAAAATCGGAACCAACATCGAGCAACGGTTCGATTTCCGGGTGCGCCCTGCGTTCAACGCCGAGTTCAGTTGCGAGCGCGAACGCGCCAACGCGCCGTGCCTGCCGGTACGGCCATTGACGTTGAATTTTTCTGCGCCGGTTGCGCGCGACCATGCTGCAGCTGTGCGCCTTAAACCGGCATCGGGCGGCGAAGCGATTGCCCCATCCTTCGACCGCGAAGACCATGCCTCCCACGTGAATGCGCTGACCTTTGCGCCGCCGTTTGCAGAAAACACGCGCTATGCGATCGAGTTGCCTGCCAGCCTGGTCGATGACGCGGGCCGGCCGCTCGCCAACGCAGCGACCTTCCCGCTGACCGTCGCCACTGGTGCGGCGCCGCCGATCGCCAAGTTCGCTGCCGCACCGTTCGGCATCATCGAACGCGCCGACCCCGTACTGCCGGTCACGCTGCGGCATGTACAAGGGGATCTGCGGCCTGCGGCCAGCACGGGCCAGGTCCGCATCAAACGGATTGAGACCGACACCGACATCCTGGCCTGGCATGGCCGCGTGGTGAGCTACCACGAGCAGCAGATAACGGCGAAGCAGGCCGGTCTGCCCAAAGACCAGTGGCTCATCACCGAAGACGACACCGACGCGAAAGGCCGGCCGATCAAGCGGCAAAGCGAGCGCTACGTCGGCACGCGCGAATTGTCGCTGCTGGACAAGGAAACCGGTGTGCAGCGGCTCGATCTGCCGCAGCTGAACGGGGGTGACCCGCGCCCGTTCGAAGTGGTTGGCATCCCGCTCCCGCTGCCTGGCTATCAGGTGGTCGAGATTGAATCGCTGCGGCTCGGCGAGGCGCTGCTGGATGCGGGCGCGCCGATGTTCGTGCGCAGCGGCGTGCTCGTCACCAATCTGGGCGTGCACTTCAAGCTCGGTCGCGCAAACAGTGTGGCCTGGGTCACCACGCTGGACCAAGGCCGCCCGGTGACCGACGCGAAGGTCGCGGTATATGACTGCCGCGGCAAGCCGCTATGGTCGGGCCGTACCGACGCCGCGGGCCTTGCGCGCATCGATCAACGGCTGACCGATGCCGCCAACAACACCCAGGGCGACGGGTGTCTGTCCGAGTACGGTCTGTTCGTGACCGCGCGCAGCACCGATGCGCAGGGCGTGCAGGACGTCGCGTTCGTATTCAGCAACTGGCAGCAGGGCATCGAGCCGTGGCGCTTCAATCTGCCGACGGCAGATGCGACCGCAGACGAGGTGCGTGCGGCCACCGTGTTCGACCGTACCTTGCTGCGCGCGGGCGAGACCGTGTCGATGAAGCACTTCGTGCGGCGCGAAACACTGCAGGGCTTGGCCGAACTCACAGCCGACGAGTTGCCGACCGAACGCAAGATCGTGCACCGCGGCAGCGAGCAGGAATTCAGCGAGGAGCTCATTTGGCGTGGCCCCCGCAGCGCGATGTCGGCTTGGCAGATTCCGTCGGCCGCCAAGCTCGGCGTCTACGACGTGACGCTGGTGCGCGCGGCCAAGGACAACAGGTTGCCGAAAGTCGAATGGAGCGCCGGCAGCTTTCGGGTCGAGCAATTTCGTCTGCCATTGGTGGACGCGAGGTTGTCCGGTCCGAAACAGCCGCTGATCGCACCGCAGGCGATCCCGCTTGCGCTGCAGCTCAACTATTTTTCCGGCGGCGGTTTGAAGCGCGTGCCCATGCATCTGTCGGCTGTCCTGAAAAGCACGGCGGTCGCGTTCGACGGTTACGACGATTTTTCGTTTGCGCCACCGCGCGACGCGCAGCGGTCGGGTGGCCGTGCGAACGAGGACTCAGGAGACGCGGCGGCGATCGGCGACAACGACAGCCGATTGATCGCCGACAAGCAGCCGCTCGTGACCGACGACCAGGGTGCTGCGTGCATCACGCTCGGTACCTTACCCGCGCTGAAAAGCCCGGCGCGCATCGACGCAGAAGTGACTTTCAACGATCCGAACGGCGAGACTGCCACGGTATCGAACATCTTCAAAGTCTGGCCAAGCAACGTGGTGCCCGGTATCCGCACCGCTGGCTGGGCCAGTCGCGGCGGCAAGGTCGACCTCACCGCGTTGGCGCTGGACATCGCGGGCAAGCCGCTGGCGGGCCAACTGCTCGAAGTCACCGCACGGCTGACACGCGTGATCAGCACCAGGAAGCGCATGGTCGGCGGCTTCTACGCGTACGACAACCGCAACGAGGTGACAGCGCTCGGCACCATGTGCAGCGGCCGCAGCGACGCGCAAGGCCGCCTCGTCTGCCAGGCGGAGTTGAAGGCTTCCGGTCAGGTCGAGCTGATCGTGCAGGCGAAGGACGACGAGGGCCGCATCGCGCAGGCGGCCGCTGAAGTCACGGTGAGTGCCGAGGGCGATCTCTGGTTTGCACAAAGCAACGACGACCGCGTCGATGTGCTGCCCGACAAGCGCAGCTACGAACCGGGCGAAACCGCCAAGCTGCAGGTGCGCATGCCGTTTCGCGAGGCGACTGCGCTGGTTGCGGTCGAGCGCGAGGGTGTGCTCGACACGCGCGTTGTGACGCTGCGTGGAAATGACCCGAACTTCGAACTGAAGATCGAGCCCGGCTGGGGGCCAAATGTCTATGTGAGCGTGCTGAGCGTGCGCGGCCGCATCCGGGAGGTGCCGTGGTATTCGTTTTTCACCTGGGGTTGGCGCGAGCCGCGCGGCTGGGTGCGCAATTACTACGACAACTTGAAGCGAGGCGCCGAATACCGTCCGCCGTCGGCACTGGTCGACCTCGGCAAGCCGGCGTTCAAGTTCGGCGTGGCTGCGCTCAAAGTCGGCATCGGCGCGCATCGGCTGCAGGTCGACGTGCGGGCAGACCAGCCCGTGCACCAGGTGCGTGAGAAGGCGCAGGTGCGCATCAAGGTCGCGTTCGACGGCCAACCGGTGGCCAGCGCGAGCGTCGCGTTTGCCGCCGTGGATGAGGGGTTGCTTGCGCTGCGCGACAACGAATCGTGGGACCTGCTGGGCCAGCTGATTCGACAACGCGCCTGGGGCGTGCAGACCGCGACCGCGCAAAGCGAGATCGTTGGCCGCCGGCATTACGGCCGCAAGGCAGTGGCCGCCGGCGGCGGCGGCGGCAAGGCAGGCACCCGCGAACTGTTCGACACATTGCTGGTGTGGCGCGCAGATGTGGCGCTCGATGCAAACGGGGAAGCGACGATCGAAGTGCCGCTAAACGATTCGCTGACCACGTTCCGCCTGGTTGCGGTGGCCGACGACGGGGCTGCGCGTTTCGGCACCGGCAGCACCAGCATCCGCGTCACGCAGGACTTGCAGGTGCTCGCTGGCCTGCCGCCACTGGTACGTACCGGGGATGCGTTCGATGCCATGCTGACGCTGCGCAACACGACGTCCCGTGCGATGAACATACGTGCTTCGCTGCAAGGCACGGCGGGTGGGGTTGCACTGTCGGCATTGCCCGCGAAAGACGTGTTGCTCGCACCGGATGCTGCCCAGGAGCTGAGCTGGCCGGTGCGCGTGCCTGCGGACGCAAGCGCAATTGATTGGCTTGTGACGGCGCAGGAGCAGGCGGCGAAGCCGGTTGAAGCAGCGCCTTCGCTTGCCGCATCCGGCCCAGCTGCCCCTCTCTCGGCACCTGTTTCGATCGCCGCAGCGTCTGCTGCGTCGGTATCCGCAGGCACTGCACCGCAACTGCCTGCGCCAACGCAAACGACGCAGGCTGCACGGCTTGCACAAGACCGCATCCGCATCCGCCAGCGCGTGCAGCCTGCCGTGCCTGAGCGCGTGCTGCAGGCCACGGTCACGCAGCTTGACGGCGCGTTCGCGCTGCCGGTCGCACCACCAGCCGATGCGCTGCCTGAGGCGGGTGTCAAACGCGGCGGCATCGTGGTGGCGGTGCAGCCCAAGCTGAGCGGCGCGCTGCCGGGCCTGCGGCGTTTTTTCGAGACCTATCCGTTCATCTGCCTCGAACAGCAAGTCTCGAAGGCGGTTGGACTCAACGACCAGAAGTTGTGGCAGTCGATCATCAATGCGCTGCCGACCTATCTGGACAGCGACGGCCTGGCCGGCTACTTTCCGCCGCGCGCCGATGCGGGTGCGGGTGGCAGCGATACATTGACGGCCTATCTGCTTGCCGCCAGTCACGACGCAGGTTTCGCGCTGCCGGATGCTTCGCGCGCGGCCATGCTCGACGGCCTCGCTGCGTTCGTTGAAGGCCGCATCGAGCGTCGCCAATGGGCACCGCCTTCCGCACGTGGCAGTCAACTCGCGGTGCGCAAACTGGCGGCAATCGCCGCGCTTGCGCGGCATGGTCGTGCGGTGCCGCGTCAGCTGGGCTCGATCGCGCTCACGCCGAATGTCTGGCCGACCGCTGCGCTGATCGACTGGCTGCGCATCCTCCAAGCGGTGCCTGGCATTCCGAATCGGGCGAAGCGCCTTGCAGAAGCGAATCAAATTTTGAAAAGCCGCTTGAGCTATGCCGGCACGACGTTGAAGTTCAGCAGCGAAGCGAGCGATTTCTGGTGGTGGCTGATGGACAGTGCAGATGCCAATGCAGCGCGGCTGATCCTGGCTGTTCTCGACGATCCGGACTGGAAGGACGAGTTGCCGCGCATGGTGGCCGGTGCGTTGGGCCGCCAGCGTGGCGGTGCCTGGCTGACGACCACAGCAAATCTTTGGGGCAAGGTCGCGCTCGATAAGTTCTCGGCCCGTTTCGAGGCCGAGCCGGTCGCTGGTGGCACGCTGGCGAAGTTGGGCAGCGGCTCGCAGTTGATCGCCTGGGACAAACAGCCTGGAGGCAGTCGCATCACGCTGCCGTGGCCCGTGCAACCCGCAGAACTTGACGTGACCCACATCGGTACGGGTCGGCCCTGGCTGACCGTACAGAGCGTGGCGGCAATCCCGCTGAAGGCACCGCTTGCTTCCGGCTACCGCGTTACGCGCACGGTCAGTGCGGTCGATCAGAAGGTGGCCGGGCAGTGGTCGCGCGGCGACGTGCTGCGCGTGCGGCTTGAAGTGGCTGCGCAGGCCGACATGACCTGGGTGGTGCTGAGCGACCCGGTGCCCGGCGGCGCGACGATCCTGGGCTCCGGCCTGGGGCGCGATTCGGCCATCGCCGATGCTGCAGCCGGCGGCGACACCAACGACTGGAGCCGCGCGTTGCCAAGCTACGTGGAGCGCAGCTTCGACGCGTATCGCAGCTACTACGAGTTCCTGCCCCGTGGCACGCACGTGGTTGATTACACGGTGCGGCTGAACAACCCCGGTACGTTCGCGCTGCCGCCCACGCGCGTGGAGGCGATGTATGCACCCGACTCGTTTGGCGAGTCACCAAACGCAGCGATGCAGGTGGCACCATGAGCGGTGGCCCGCTGCGGCATGTGCTGCTTGTGCTGGCGCTCTCGGCATGCATGTCGAACCTTGCAGCGGCAGGCAAGGCGGCGGCGCAAGCGCTGCCGAGTTTCGAGCAGATGCGCGCCGCGCACCGCCCATCCGACCAGACCCTGCTCGACCGGCACGGCGTGCAGCTGCAGACTTTGCGCACCGACAGCACGGTGCGGCGGCTCGACTGGCTGGCGCTGGCCGATGTGTCGCCCGCGCTGCTGCACGCGGTCGTATTGAGCGAGGACCAGCGCTTCTACGAGCACAGCGGCGTCGACTGGAGTGCGGTCGCCAACAGCGCCTGGGCCAATCTGTGGAACCAACGCACGCGGGGCGCATCCACGCTGACGATGCAGCTGGCGGGCTTGCTCGACGATGCGCTGGCGCGACCGGCCGCCGGACGCACGCTGGAGCAGAAGGTGGGCCAAGTCATCATCGCGCGCGAACTCGAACGGCATTGGAGCAAGGCGCAGATCCTCGAGGCCTACCTCAACTCAGTGCCGTTCCGCGGCGAGATCGTCGGCTTGGGCGCGTTGAGTTTTGCGTTGTTCGGCAAACACGCAAGTGGGCTCGACACGCACGAGGCTGCGATCGCCACCGCGCTGTTGCGTGCACCCAATGCAAACGCCCAGGCGGTGGCAGCGCGTGCCTGCGGTGTGCTGCAAAGTCAGCAACTCGACTGCTTCGGCACCGAAGCACTGGCCCAGCGGGTGTTCGCGCCGCGCCGCGTGCTGCCCGCTGTAGGCGAACAACTCGCGCCGCATGTCGCACGTCAGCTGCTGATTCGAGGCGGTGCGTCGCGCCAGCCCAGCACGCTGGATGCGGGCACGCAGCGATTTGCGATCGCGGCGCTGAACGGGCAGCTGGCCGAGCTGGCCGGCCGGCAGGTCGAAGACGGCGCTGTCCTGGTGCTCGACAATGCGACCGGCGCGGTGCGCGCCTGGGTCGGCGGCAGCGGCCCTGCACGCTCGGCTGCACCTGAAGTGGACCACGTGCTTGCGCGGCGCCAGCCAGGCTCCACGCTCAAGCCGTTCGTCTATGAGCTGGCATTCGAGCAACGACTGATTACGCCGGCCAGCTTGCTCGATGACTCCCCGGCGCAGATCGCCACCGCCAGCGGGCTCTATCTGCCGCAGAACTATGACCGGACGTATGCAGGCTGGATCAGCGCGCGTACCGCACTCGGCGCGAGTTTGAACGTGCCTGCGGTGCGGGTCGGCACGTTGCTCGGCGCGGATGCACTGGCGGCCCGACTGAACGCATTCGGCTTTGCGTTGCCGCAGCCCGGCGGCTTCTACGGCAGCTCACTCGCACTCGGCAGTGCCGATGTCAGCCTCCTCGCGTTGACCAACGCGTACCGGGCTCTGGGCAATGGCGGGGTGGTTTCACCAGTTGCGTTCAAAGCGGTTGCCGGGGACCACCCATCCCTTGCTGCTCGACTCAGCCCGGTGGCCGCAACGCAACGGGTATCCGACGCGGCAGCCACGCATCTGGTGGTCGACATCCTGGCCGACAACAACGCCCGGATGCGCACGTTCGGGCTGGACAGTCAGCTCGCCACCTACGGGTTTGCAGCCGTCAAGACCGGCACCAGCAAGGATATGCGGGACAACTGGTGCATCGGCTTCACAGATCGATTCACCATCGGCGTGTGGGTCGGCAACACCAGTGGCGCGGCGATGCACGAAGTCAGCGGCGTGAGCGGCGCAGCGCCGGTCTGGCGCGCGTTGGTGGGTTATCTGCACGCAGGTCAGCCGTCGCAGGCTCCATCACCGCCGCCGGGAGTCGTCGCCCTGACGGTGGCATTTGAGGGTGCAAGCGAGCCGCCGCGTCGAGAGCTTTTTGTGGCGGGTACCGAACGCGCAAGCCAGCAAGCCAGTGTCCCGGCGTCGATGGCTGGAGCAGCGGTGGCGGACCGACGTTTTGGCATCAGCAGCCCACGCGACGGCAGCATCTTCGCGCTGGATCCGGAGATTCCGCCAAGCGCGCAACGCATCGCGTTCGAAGGTGAGTCGGGCCAGTGGATGCTGGACGGTGCGCCGATCGGAGACCCGGATGCCATGCAGCTGCAGTGGGCCCCATGGCCCGGGCGTCATCGGCTGGCGTTGCATCGACGCGACGGATCGATTGCCCAAACGATTGAATTTGAAGTTCGGGGCGCTGTCCTACGTAGACACATAGGCGGCAACAGCGGTACGCGGGCAGCCTTAAGCCGTTGAGCGCGGAACGAGTGATGAAGACGAAGTTTCGGCGGCGGAAATGGCCGCATTTCAAGCATTGCCACGCAGAAGTCGCAGGGCGTGAATAAGGGGAAACCCTTAGACTCACTGCATGTTGATGAATGCGAGCACCATCCAGTACCCGAGCCCGTCGGTGAGCATCACGCCTGGGCAGTCAACCGGCGCAGACGACAACGCTGCCAGCCGGTTTCGGCCACTGGTGCCGATCCGCTCACTCGGGCCCTCGCAGCGGGACCGCATCGCTAGGCATCTGAGGGCGCTGGACGAGCGGGGTCGCTACCTTCGCTTTGGCTATGCAGCACGTGACGAACAGATCGAGGCTTACGTACAGGGGCTTGATTTCGAGCGCGACGACATCTACGGCGTGTTCAACCGCCGACTGGAGTTGATTGCAATGGCGCATCTGGCGTTTGCTGGCGAGCAGCAAGCATGCGAGTCATGCGCTGAGTTCGGCGTGTCGGTTTCGCGCCATGCGCGCAGCCGCGGGTATGCAACGCGGCTGTTCGAGCGCGCCGTCATGCATGCGTGCAACGAAGGTGTGCAGCTGCTGTTCATCCATGCGCTGTCAGAGAACACGGCGATGCTGCGCATCGCACGCAAGGCTGGCGCCGTGCTCGACCGCGCGGGTTCCGAGACCGATGCTTACCTGCGGCTGCCCGCGGCTACCGTGGACACCCATCTGCGCGAGTGGATGGAAGCCAGCTTTGCTGAGACCGATTTCCAGCTCAAGCGGCAAGCACAGCAATTTCAGGCGTTCCGCAAGCGTTTCTGGGGCGCCCACCACGCGCCGGCAGCGTCGGTGCCGTTGAGCTTTCCACGCAGTCCCTGACTTTATGTCGCCGCATCGGCCGTGTGTCAGTGGCCCAGCGCTTGGCGTCATGCAGGTGCTGGCAGCGGCAACGGAGGCCGGTCTGCCGCGGCTGGATGCGCAGCGACTGCTGTTGCACGCGTTGGGTGCGGTGGCTTCGGCGGCATCCAGCAGGGCCTGGCTGCATGCGCATGGCACCGATCGGGTCGATCCGGCCGTACACCAACACTTTCTTGCGCTGTGCGAACGCCGCGCAGCCAACGTGCCGCTGGCTTACCTGACCGGCACGCGTGAGTTCTACGGTCTGACCCTGGCAGTCGATGCGCGCGTCCTTGATCCGAGGCCGGATACCGAGACGCTGGTCGACTGGGCACTTGACGTGTGCCGCAGCCATCTGCGCCCGCGTGTGCTGGACCTGGGATGCGGCAGTGGCGCCATCGCGCTGGCGATCAAGTACGAACAACCTGAGGCAATCGTCTATGCCACCGACGTCAGCACCGACGCGTTGCAAGTCGCGCGCGCGAACGCAACCGCGCTTTCGCTTGAGGTGATGTTCAGCGAAGCCGACTGGCTCTGCGGCGTGCATGGCGCGTTCGAGCTGATCGTGTCGAATCCGCCGTACATCGCTGCCGGGGACCCGCATCTCGCTGCACTTGAAGCCGAGCCGATCGGCGCACTGGTGTCTGGTGTCGACGGTCTCGACGCGGTTCGCCGGATCGTGCTGGATGCGCGTGCCCATCTGACAGCCGACGGCTGGCTGCTGCTGGAGCATGGCCATGACCAGGCTGCAGTCGTGCGCGCCTTGCTCGATTCAGCAGGCTTTGCCGACGTGCGGTCGCGCCGCGATCTGGCCGGTATCGAACGCTGCAGCGGGGGTCGAACGCAGCTCGGCAGTTAGCATCGTTCCGACTGAGCGCCCGTCGCGCCCGGCAGGTTTTTCCGCAAAAAAGTTTTCTTCAATCGTTAAGAGGCGAACGAACATGTCCAGGCAATTGCCGTTTCTCAAGCATTCGAGCCAACGTGCTGCTCGGGGCACTGCTGCGCTTTGGATTTGCAGCCTGTTGCTGCTCGGCGCCTGCGCCAGTCAGCCGCAGGCGACGCTGCCGACGGTGGCTTCGGTCGATTTGGCCGGCTACATGGGCAATTGGTATGAGATCGCGCGGTTGCCGAATCGTTTTCAGCGCGACTGTGTGGCCGACACGCAGGCCAGCTACACGCTGGAAGGCGACAGCGTCGCTGTGGTCAACCGATGCCGCGACAAAAACGGCAAGATTGAGCGGGCGGAAGGCGTCGCCCATGTGGTCGAGGGCAGCAGCAACGCGAAGCTCAGGGTCAGCTTTTTCCGCCCCTTTTACGGCGATTACTGGATCCTCGCGTTCGGGCCGGCGCGCCAGTGGGTGCTGGTCGGCGAGCCGGGCCGAGACAACGCCTGGGTACTTGCGCGCAGCCCGCAGTTGCCACCCTCCCAGCTTGATGCGGCACTGGGCCGCGCAGCCGAGCTCGGATTCGACCGCGCCGCGTTTCTGCGCACCCCGCAGACACAGCCGTTGCAATAGCGTCGCATTGTGTTGCCGCACGCGGTGCGTTCCGAGCCCATCGGGCTGGTGCTCGGTCTGCGAGGCATCTGGTCGGAGGGGGCAACACGGGCGGCGCGTTCGCCGATCATATGATTGCCCTGTTGGCGCGCTAGCGGTCATTTGACAGGGCTTGCGGTGCAACGGCGCTGCGGGTGAAATAATCGACCGATCCACTCACTTACACCAACCGAGGTAGTTTCCATGAGCGACGACAGCCAGCAACGCATCGACCAACTGGTCAAGAACAACGAGATCGTGTTGTTCATGAAGGGCAATGCGAGCTTTCCGATGTGCGGTTTTTCCGGCCGCGCGATCCAGATCTTGAAGGCCTGCGGGGTCGAGCCCAAAGGGCTGGCCACGGTAAATGTGCTGGAAGACGACGGCATCCGCCAAGGCATCAAGCAGTACAGCAACTGGCCAACCATTCCGCAGCTGTACGTGCGTGGTGAGTTCGTCGGCGGCTCCGACATCATGATGGAGATGTATGAGTCGGGCGAACTGCAGCAGGTGATCACCGCCGGCGCCTGACGAGTCGATATCGAGCCCCGCGTCAGCCGCCTTGACGCAGGCTGGGCAACCCGAACCAGGCAACTGCGGCCAGTCCAAGCAGCAGCAACAGCACCAGCCACACGAAGTTCCAGTTCGCGAACGTGCTGCGGGGCTGCCGAATCGTCTGCGGAGCGCTGTCGGGATCGGCGTGAAATTCACTGTCGTCATCGACTTCGACGTCGGTCCGCCGCAGCCGTGCGCCGGACACGGTAGGCTCGAACCCGAGTGCGGATTCGGTCATCGCCAGAACGTCAGCCGCGTCGTCTTCGTTGGACCAATCGGCGGGCAAATCAAGCACAGGCAGCGGAATGCCGACCGGGGGACCTGCGCTGGGTGGATCGGGCCGCACGATGAAGTTCTCGGGCCAGTTCCCATCCTGGTCAAGATCGGACCATCCCATCGAGCGCAGGGATTCAGCCTTGGCCTTCTGTTCCAGCTTGGCATCTCCCGGGGGACGTGCGGGTGGAGTGGGGCGATCGGTGTGACTGTGACTCATCGTGTGGCTGCGATTGGCGCGCACAGCATGATCGGCGCAATGCCGATCAATCGAAGATCAATGCGGGCAGCCACAGGCTGATCTGCGGAATGTACGTGACCAGCAACAAAAACAGCAGCAGGATCATCAACCACGGCATCGCTGCCTTGGTCACTTGCACCAGACTCATGCCCGTGATTCCGCTGGTCACGAACAGATTCAGCCCGACCGGCGGCGTGATCATGCCGATCTCCATGTTCACCACCATGATGACGCCCAGATGGATCGGGTCGATCCCCATCTGCTCAGCGATCGGAAAGAAGATCGGCGCCAGGATGAGGATGATGCCGGTGGGTTCCATGAAGTTGCCCGCGATCAGCAGGATCACGTTGACCACGATCAGAAACATCCAGGGCGCCATGCCGGCGGCCACGATGTGTTCGGTGATCGTCTGCGGAATGCGTTCGGTGGTCAGCACATGGGCAAACAGCAGCGCGTTGGCGATGATGAACATCAGCATCACGGTGGTCTTGCCCGCGTCCATGAAGACGTGCGGTAAGTCCTTCCACTTGATGTCTCGGTAGACCGCCACTGCGACGAACGTCGCATAGACGGCGGCCACCGCGGCCGCTTCGGTCGGCGTAAAGATGCCGCCGTAGATGCCTCCCATGATGATGGCCAGCAGCGCCAGGCCCCAGATCGAATCCTTGAACGCGATCAGCACTTCACGAGTCGGCGCTCTTTCGGTCTTGGACAAGGTCAGTTTGCCCGCACGCCACCAGACTGCGAAAGCAAGCATGGATGCCAGCAGCAGGCCCGGGACTACACCCGCCATGAAGATGCGACCGACCGACACGTTGGTCACGGCCGCATACACCACCATCACGATGGAAGGCGGGATCAGGATGCCAAGCGTGCCGGCGTTGCAGATCATGCCAGCGGCGAATTCCTTTGGATAGCCGTTTCGCACCATGCCCGCGATCACGATCGAGCCGATCGCGACCACCGTCGCTGGGCTGGAACCCGACACCGCTGCGAATAGGGTGCACGCGAGCACACTGGCGATCGCAAGACCGCCGCGCAGATGGCCGACCGCAGCGACTGCGAAGCGCACCATGCGCTTGGCGACGCCGCCGGTGCTCATCATCACTCCGGCCAGGATGAAGAATGGAATGGACAGCAGGGTGTAGTGCTCGCTGGTCTCATAGAGCTTGATCGAGAGGCTCGCGAGCGAGTCCTGACCGAAAAACACAATCGTCAGCAAGCTCGACAAGCCCAGAGAAATAGCCACTGGCATGCCGAGCGCCATGAACAGGAACAGCGTGATGAACAGTATGGCGGTGTTCATGGTGCGCTTTCCTCAATCGCCTTCAACCTCAACGCATCGGCCGCTTCATCGCCCAGGTGGAGGCTGTCCGACTTGCCCGTGATCAGCGCACACAGCACCTGCAGAAACCGCAAGGTGAGCAGGGCGTAGCCCAACGGCAGGATCGAGCGCACGATCCAGACTGGAATCGGCAGGTCTTCCAACTCGACCCCGATCATCTGCATCTTGCTCACATAGATCAGCGAACCGTAGATCACCAAGCCCGCATACAGCAGGCACAGCAACACCACGACGATCGAAACCGCACGGCGCGGGCCAACCGGCAATTTCTTGACAAGTACATCGACGCCGATGTGCGCGCCAACACGCACCCCATAAGAGATGCCGACAAAAATCATCGCTGCGAAGAACACGGTGGTTAGTTCCAGCGCCCAGGTCCAGCCCGCGTTGAACACGTAGCGCATCACGACCTGTGAGAACGTCAGCAAGGTCATTGCAGCGAGCATTGCAGTCACGATCCACTCTTCAAGTCGGTCGAGAATTTTCATCGGGAGGTTTCCTCAGGCGCTGGTCAGTGCTGTGTGAGCGTGGTCCGAAAAAAAGCCCCGCGCAGTGGGGGCTTTTTCCCAAGGCCTTCTCCCACCTTGACCGGACTCGGCTCAGTGGATTATTGCGTGTTCGATTTTTCCGCGGCGTCGATCAGGTCCTTGCCGATCTCGCCTTCAAACTTCTTCCAGACCGGTTTCATCGCCTCACGCCAAGGCTTCATGTCGGCCTTGTTCAGCTTGACCACCTCGGCCTTTTTGTCGTCGATGATCTTCTGGCGATACGACATGCCCTCGTCATTGGCAACCTTGTTGCCGTACTTGATCGATTCGACCATCGCGTCGTTCAAGCCCTTGCGAACGTCTTCCGGCAGCTTGTCCCACCACGGGCCGTTCGTGACCACCATGTAGTCGATCACGCCGTGGTTGCTCTCCATGATGTATTTCTGCACTTCGTGGAATTTCTGCGTGTAGATGTTCGACCAGGTGTTCTCCTGGCCGTCGACCACGCCGGTCTGCAGCGCCGAATACACCTCGGAGAACGCAAGTTTCTGCGGATTTGCACCGATCGCCTTGAACTGCGCCTCAAGCACATCCGAACTCTGGATACGAAACTTCAGGCCCTTGGCGTCTTCCGGCTTCATGAGCATCTTGTTGGCGGACAGCTCCTTCATCCCGTTGTGGATGAAGCCCAGGCCCTTGATGCCTTTCTTCGTCATCGAATTCAGCAGCTCCTGGCCCTTGTCGCTGTCCTGAAATTTGTCGACTGCGTTGATGTCGTCGAACAGGAACGGCAAGTCGAACAGCTGCAGCTTTGGTGTGTACTTGGAGAACTTGGACAGCGACGGCGCAATGATCTGCACGTCTCCCAGCACCAGCGCTTCCATTTCCTTGCCGTCGCCGAATAACTGGCTGTTCGGGAACACCTGCACTTCAACCTTGCCAGGCAGTTTCTTCTCAGCCAGCTCCTTGAATTTGAGCGCAGCCTGGCCCTTGGGCGTCTGATCGGCCACCACGTGGCTGTACTTGACCACGATCGGCGCTGCGAATGCGCTGCCCGAAGCAACCAAGGTGAAAGCTGCCGCAGCAGCGAGCAAAGTGAATTTCATGGGGTTCCGTCCTTCGAAAAATGGGACGCCGCTGCAAGAGAGGGCGCCGCGAATCGGAAAAAAAAGAGGCTTGTCGAGCCTGCTTGGACACTCTAACCCGACTGCTGCCTTGAGGGTTATGGGGAAAATACCCGTTTGTCCGCCCTGAAGCTTGCCTTGACCGTCCATCGTCTGATCGGAATTCCCCGCCTTTGTGCTGTCTCGCGCTGCATCGTGCGCAGCACTACGAGCTGCCGCCGTCTGGTGCCCTGTCCTGACCGGCGGTGCACATGAACCCGAACGCATCCAGCCTCTGGCCCCATTCCCGCTCGGCGCTGGCGCTCTTGCTGGCGTTGCTCGGCATGCTCGGGCCGTTTTCGATCGATACGTATCTGCCCGCGTTCGACGGCATCGCACGCGATCTGGCTGCCTCCCCCGTGCAGTTGCAACAGACGCTGTCGGCGTATCTGTTCGGCTTCGCGTTCATGAGCCTCTTCCACGGCGCGCTTTCGGACAGCTTTGGACGTCGGCCGGTGGTGCTCTGGGGTGTCGCGGTGTTCACGCTCGCCTCCATCGGCTGTGCGCTCGCGCAGACGCCTGAGCAACTGATCGGCTTTCGCGCGCTGCAGGGTCTGTCGACCGGCGCCGGCATCGTGGTGTCGCGCGCAGTGATCCGCGACATGTTCGCGCCAGCCGATGCCCAGCGCATGATGAGCCTGGTCACCTTGTACTTCGGCGTCGCGCCTGCGATCGCGCCAATCATCGGCGGCTGGTTTACGGTCTGGTGGGGCTGGAAGGCCGTGTTCTGGTTCCTGGCCGGTGTCGGCGGTCTGCTTTGGGTTGCCAACGCGCGGCTGCTGCCTGAGACGCTGTATGCGCCGGAACGCCAGCCGTTCAACGTGTCGAACCTCCTTCTCGGCTACCGGGAGTTGGCAACGAGCCCGCGCTTCCTCTTGCTGGCATTGGCCAGCGGCGTGCCGTTCAACGGCATGTTTCTCTACGTGATGGCGGCGCCGGTGTTTCTGGGCCGGCATCTGGGGCTCGCGCCCACGCAGTTCTTCTGGCTGTTTTTGCTCGTCATCGGCGGCATCATGAGCGGCGCCTGGCTCAGCGGCCGGTTGGCCGGCCGCATCACGCCGAAAGCCCAGGTGCAGCGCGGCTTCTACGTGATGCTGGGGGTGTCGCTGCTCAACCTGACGCTGAATTGGTTGTGGGTGCCGCATGCGGCCTGGGCGCTGCTGCCGATCGGGCTGTACTCGTTTGGCTGGGCGTTGATGACGCCGGTGGTCACGCTGCTGGTGCTCGACCTGCACCCGAATCGGCGCGGCATGGCGTCATCGATGCAATCGTTCGTGGGTGCGGTGGCCAACGGGCTGGCGGCGGGTGTGCTGGCGCCGCTGGTGATGGATTCGACCCGGCAGCTTGCGCTGACGTCCGCCGGTCTGATGACGGTGGGCTTGGGCGCCTGGTTGGTGCTGCGCTGGCGTTTTCCCCAAGTGGGTGCCAGCACAGCGCGGGGCTGAGCGCGATTCGCCGGTCAGACTTTGGACGCTGGTGACAGCGCATCGGCGATCGCCTGTTGCGTGTCGAAGTACACCTGCCAGTAGTGATCCGTATGCGCATACGGCCGCACCACGAGCTTTGAGGCATCCGGCGCGTATTCGAGCAGGGCGACTTCGGGCGGGGGCTCGGCTATGACGTTCGGGATCGCCGCCAGTGCCTGTTGCAGCCGCGCGATGGCGTCGGGCGTGGTCATGCCGGCTGGCAATTTGGCCGCGCAGTCGACGCGCCGATACGGCAACGCGCTGTAGTTCTCGATGTTGCTCGCAAAAACCTTGTTGTTGCCGACCGTGGTGCGCACGTTCTGCTCGGTCACGATGGTGGTGAAAAACAGCCCGAGCTGCTCGACCCGGCCGTCGCTGCCGCCCGCATTGATGTGGTCGCCCACGCGGTACGGCCGCAGCACCTGCATGAACACGCCGGCAGCAAAGTGCGACATCAACCCGCCCCAGGCGGTGCCGATCGCCAGCCCCACACCGGCCAGCAGCGCCGCGAACGACGTGGTCTGCACGCCGAACACATCGAAAATCGCCAGGATCAACAGGATCGTCAGGCCAACCGACAGGAAAGACACGAGGTAGGCCGACAGCGTCGCATCGACCCGGCCCGCGCGCAGCAAGGTGCGCGATGCGACGGCGCGCACGATCCCGATCAGCCAGCGGCCGACCACCCAGATCGCGATTGCACCGAGCACCTTCAGCGCCAGATCGAGCCCGCGGGTCGACAGAAAAAGCCAGATCGCGTCGAGATCGAAGGTGCTGTCGAGGCTGGGGTCCATGGGATGAAAGAACGGGGGAAACCGGTATCAGACCGGTTGGCAATCAGGCCGTGATGCTACCTTTGCGCAACCTGTCCCCTCACGCCACCAAACCATGGAAAACCCAAAGCCCACCGATCGCCTGACCGGCCTGCCGCCGATCGTCGGCAACGGGGCGGTGCTGCTGATCCTCGGCAGCTTTCCGGGTGGCCGGTCGCTGGCGGAACGGCGCTACTACGCACACCCGCAAAACAGCTTCTGGCGCATTTTGCAAGCTGTTTGGCCCGATGGCGCCGATCACACCATCATTTCTAGCTATGAAAAAAGGAGCGAATGGTTGCTGTCCAAGCGGCTCGGCGTGTGGGATGTCTACGCGAGCTGCGACCGCATCGGCAGTCTGGACGCAAACATTCGCGATCCGGTGCTGAACGATTTTGCAAGTCTTGCGCAGCGCTGCCCACAGCTTGCCGCAGTCGCGCACAACGGGGCGGCCAGCTTCAAGCATGCGGGCGCGGTGCGGGATGCGTTGGCCCAGGCTGGCCACTTGCGCGCGGCCGGCGTTGCTTTCCACCGGCTGCCGTCCACCAGCCCGGCGAACGCATCGAGCAGCTTTGCGCAAAAGCTTGCCGCCTGGCGTGCGGTTCTCGTCGCACACGGCCTGGTCGAGTGAGTGGCTGAGGCAGGGCAAGCTGGCACACTGCCGGATATGCCCGCTTTGCCGAACGATCCGCCTTCCGCCGCCCGCAGCGCGGTTGCGCTGCCCGAAGTCAACTGTTCGGAAGAAGGCAACGTGCGCTTCCTGCATCTGTCGACGCCCTGGGTGCAGGGCACGATGAAGATCGATGCGCCGTTCGAGATCGAACTCGAATACGTGCAGCGCATGATGGTGTGGCTGTTGTTCGTCGAGCCGGCCACGTTGCGGGAGCGACACGCGATGCAGCTTGGCCTAGGCGCGGCTTCGCTGACCAAGTTCTGCCACAAGAAGGCCAAGCTGGGGCGCACCACCGCGGTTGAGTTGAATCCGCAAGTGCTGGCAGCCTGCCGCGGCTGGTTCAAGTTGCCGCCGGAAGACGCGCGGCTCGAGATCGTGCTGGCCGATGCGCGCGAAGAAATCCGAAACCCACGCTGGATCGGCACCGTCGATGCGCTTCAGGTCGACCTCTACGACGACGACGCAGCCGCCCCCGTGCTCGACAGCGAGGCCGCTTATGCCGATTGCCGCGTGCTGCTGACCGACGACGGCTGCATGACGGTGAATCTGTTCGGCCGCTCGGCCAGCCTGCCGCGCAGCCTGGAAAAAATCGCTGCGGTGTTCGGTGAGCAGGCACTCTGGCAGTTCAAGCCGACGCGCGAGGGCAACACGGTGGTGCTTGCGCAGCGCACGCCGAGCCGGCCGCCCCGCGATGTGCTTGCGCAACGCGCCGACTTCGTGCAGTCGCGCCTTGGGCTGCCGGCGCTCAAATGGCTGCGCGGCTTCAAGCCGCTGGTGAAGCTGTGAGCAACGCCACGCCGCAGCCAGTAACGCCGGGCACTGCGGGGCCACACCGCGGCCCGCTGCACTGGCGGCCGATCGTCGACTGGCTGCACGCCGACGGCGTGATCTCGGCCGAAGAGGCCCAGCGCACGATCGCCCGCTGCGCGCAGGCCGAAAGCGCACTGCATCCGCTGGTGCGGCTGGGCAATGTTGCAATGACGCGTGCGGCCGACGGCAAGCCGCTCGATGTCGAGACGCTCACGCAGTACCTCGCCAAGCGCGCCGAGCTGACCTATCTGCGCATCGATCCGCTGCGCGTGGACGTCGGCAAGGTGGCCGAGACGATGAGCGCGGCTTATGCCGAGCGGCACCGCGTGCTGCCGGTGCAAGTCACGCCGAAGGAGGTCGTGGTCGCGACGGCTGAGCCATTCGTGACCGACTGGATCGCCGAAGTCGAGCGGCAGGCGCGCCGAACGGTGCGCCGCGTGGTGGCCAATCCACAAGACATTCAGCGCTACACCGCCGAATTCTTCGCGCTGGCCAAGTCGGTGCGCGTGGCGCAAAAGTCCGGTGGCAACGCGGGCGCGGCCAGCTTCGAGCAACTGGTCGAGCTGGGCAACACCACCAAGCAACTGGACGCGAACGACCAGGGTGTGGTCAAGGTGGTTGACTGGCTCTGGCAGTACGCGTTCGATCAGCGCGCGTCCGACATTCATCTGGAGCCGCGCAGGGAGCAGGGCGTGATCCGCTTTCGGATCGATGGCGTTTTGCACCCGGTATACCAGCTGCCACCCGGCGTGCTCGGTGCGATGACCGCGCGCATCAAGCTGCTGGGCCGCATGGACGTGGTGGAAAAGCGCCGCCCGCAAGACGGCCGCATCAAGACGCGCAACCCCCGAGGCGACGAAGTCGAGATGCGGTTGTCCACCTTGCCGACCGCGTTCGGCGAAAAGATGGTGATGCGCATCTTCGACCCGGACACCGCGGTGAAGGATCTGGATGCGCTCGGCTTCACGTCGCACGATGCGAAGCGGTGGGAAGAGCTCGCGCGCCGGCCGCACGGCATTGTGCTGGTCACCGGGCCGACCGGCTCGGGCAAGACCAGCACGCTGTATTCGACCTTGAAGCGCATCGCGACCGAGGAAGTCAACGTCAGCACGATCGAAGACCCGATCGAGATGATCGAGCCGAGCTTCAACCAGACGCAGGTTCAGGCACAACTCGACTTCACGTTTCCGGAAGGGCTGCGCGCGCTGATGCGGCAGGACCCGGACATCATCATGGTCGGCGAGATTCGCGATGCGGCGACGGCCGACATGGCGGTGCAGGCGGCGTTGACCGGGCATCTGGTGTTCTCCACGCTGCACACGAACGATGCGCCGTCGGCCGTGACCCGACTGATGGAGCTCGGCGTGCCGCCCTACCTGGTGAACGCGACCCTGCTCGGCGTGCTCGCGCAGCGACTCGTGCGGACCTTGTGCCGCCACTGCCGCGCGCCGGATCCGGACGCGTCGCGCGAGGCACTCGACGTGTTGATCCGGCCCTGGAAGATCAACGGCAACTGGCAACCGTACCGACCGGTCGGGTGCGTCGACTGCCGCATGACGGGCTTCATGGGTCGCATGGGCCTGTTCGAACTGCTCACGGTCAGCGACGCGTTCCGTCAACTCGTGACCGACACCCCCGACATCGCGGCGCTGCGCCGGCAGGCCGTCACCGACGGCATGCGGCCGCTGCGGCTGGCCGGCGCCCTGCGCGTGGCCGCAGGCGCAACCATCACCGAAGAAGTGCTGGCTACGACACCGCCACTGACCTGAAGCTGACTCTTGCCTCATGGTCAGAAAAAGCGCCCGCGGGCGCGGCGAACCTGCTTTAATGCGGACCGACGTCGCGAGACGGGAACAGCGCATTCATTTGTCTGTCCCTGGCGTCGGTGCCTGGTTTGCGTCAAGTTCCCGGCCTGCCACGCGACCTCATCGACCAACCGATTCGCCCTTTCAACGCCGATCCCCCTTTAACCTTCTTGGCCGAAGCGCAGGAGAGCATACGCATGATCAAAAGCCAGAGAGACTTTTTTGCCGGACTGATGTTCGGTGCCATCGGTGTTGCCTTCGCCTGGGGTGCAACGAGCTACAACATTGGGACCGGCGCGCGCATGGGGCCTGGCTACTTCCCCCTGATCCTTGGCGTGCTGCTTGCGGCACTTGGCCTGCTGATCATGGTGCTGTCGCTGACCGGCAAGGCGCCCGCTGACGGTGGCGTGATCGGTCGCTGGGCCTGGCGCCCGCTGTTTTTCGTGATTCTTTCCAATTTTTTGTTCGGCGTGCTGTTGGGCGGGCTGCCAAGCCTCGGCATCCCGTCGATGGGCCTGATGGTCGCAATCTTTGCGCTTACCTTTGTCGCGGCGCTTGGCGGTGACACGTTCCGCTCCAAGGAGGTGCTGATCGTTGCGATCATCCTGGCGATCGGCAGTTACCTGACGTTCGTCATGGCGCTGAAGCTGCAGTTCCAGGTCTGGCCGGCCTTCATCACAGGTTAATCGGGAGCGACCTAAATGGATCTGTTTGCAAATTTGTCGCTGGGCTTCGGTGTCGCGTTCACCGGCATCAACCTGCTCTATTGTTTTGTCGGCTGTTTGCTCGGCACCCTGATCGGCGTGCTGCCGGGCATCGGCCCGGTCGCCACCATCGCGATGCTGCTGCCGGCCACCTATGCGCTGCCACCGGTGTCCGCGCTCATCATGCTGGCGGGCATTTACTACGGCGCGCAATATGGCGGCTCGACCACTGCCATTCTGGTGAATCTGCCGGGCGAATCGTCCTCTGTCGTCACCGTGATCGACGGCTATCAGATGGCGAGAAAGGGCAGGGCAGGGCCGGCACTGGCTGCCGCAGGCCTTGGTTCGTTCTTCGCAGGTTGCGTCGGCACGTTGATCCTGGCTGCGTTCTCCGGGCCGCTGACGGAAGTGGCGTTCAAGTTCGGCCCGGCCGAATACTTCTCGCTGATGGTGCTGGGCTTGATCGGTGCCGTCGTGCTGGCGTCGGGCTCGCTGATCAACGCAATCGCAATGATCGTGCTGGGCCTGCTGCTGGGCTTGGTCGGCACGGACGTGAACTCGGGCGTTGCACGCTTTTCGTTCGATATCCCCGAATTGACCGACGGCATCGGCTTCATCACGATCGCAATGGGTGTGTTCGGCTACGGCGAGATCATCAAGAACCTGGCGGAGCCGGAAGCCTCGCGTGAAGTGTTCACGGGCAAGGTGCAGGGTCTCATGCCGACCAAGGAAGACTTCAAGAACATGTGGCCGGCGGTGCTGCGCGGCACCGCGATCGGCTCGGCCCTCGGGATCTTGCCGGGCGGTGGTGCCATGTTATCGGCGTTTGCTGCCTACACGATCGAGAAGAAGACCAAGCTGAAAAAGGGCGAAGTCCCGTTCGGCCAGGGCAACATCCGCGGCGTTGCGGCACCGGAGTCCGCCAACAACGCAGGTTCACAGACCTCGTTCATTCCGCTGCTGACGCTCGGCATTCCGCCCAACGCGGTGATGGCGTTGATGGTCGGCGCGATGACAATCCACAACATCCAGCCGGGCCCGCAGGTGATGACCAGCAACCCGGAACTGTTCTGGGGCCTGATCGCATCGATGTGGATCGGTAACGCGATGCTCGTGATCCTGAACCTGCCGCTGATCGGCATCTGGATCAAGCTGCTGACGATTCCGTACCGTTGGCTGTTTCCTTCCATCGTGCTGTTCTGCGCGATCGGCGTGTACTCCACCAACAACAACACGTTCGACATCTGGATGGTTGGCGCGTTCGGCATCATCGGCTATTTGTTCATCAAGCTCGGCACCGAGCCGGCGCCCTTGCTGCTCGGCTTCATCCTGGGGCCGATGATGGAAGAGAACCTGCGGCGCGCGCTGCTTTTGTCGCGCGGCGACTGGAGCGTGCTGGTGACGCGGCCGCTGTCGGCAAGTTTGCTGGCCGCCGCCCTCGTTCTGATCATCATCGTCGCATTGCCGGCGGTGAAGAGCAGCCGAGAGGTCGCGTTTCAGGAAGAGGATTGACGGCGCATCGATAGGTCGTGTGTCCTGGCCAGGCCTTGTGCGCGTGGCCAGTGCCGGTCTTCAAAGCCGACGGCGCCCCAGATTGCGGGCGCCGTTTGCTTTTGGGCCTGTCGCGCCGTCGTGCAGCAGCTGCTGCAACGGGTGGCAAAGCAAGAAAATTGAAGTGAAAACCCGCTGTGGCGCTGGAAACCCCTGCTTCTGTAGCTAGCAAAAACCTGGTGCCGGGCCTGTTGATGGCCGCCACGGGCGCGATCGCGTTCAGCGGCAAGGCAATCATCGTGAAGTTCGCGTACCGCTACGGCGTCGACGCCGTCACCTTGATCATGTACCGCATGCTGTTTGCGCTGCCGATCTTCGTTGCGATGGCGTGGTGGGCGGGGCGCGGCAAGCCACCGATTGCGCGCAGCGACCGGTTCGGCATCGGCGCGCTCGGCGTGAGCGGCTACTACCTGGCGAGCTTTCTGGACTTCGCGGGTCTGCAGTACATCAGCGCGTCGCTCGAGCGGCTGATCCTGTATTTGAACCCGACGCTCGTGATGCTGTTGGGCTGGGCCCTGTACCGCAAACGCTTCACCTGGCGGCAGGTGACCGGCATGGCGGTCAGCTATGGCGGCGTGCTGCTCGTGTTTGCGCGTGAATCGAGCGTTTCCGATCATCCCGACACCGCCCTCGGCGCGGTGTTGGTGGTGGGCAGTGCGCTGAGCTATGCGGTGTATCTGGTCTACAGCGGGCAGGTGGTGCAGCGTATCGGCTCGCTTCGGCTGGTGGGTCTGGCCACCACGGTGGCCTGCCTCTGCTGCATTGGGCAGTTCCTGCTGCTGCGGCCGCTCTCAGCGGCAGCCGACGTGGCATCCGAGGTCGTCTGGCTGTCGTTGTTGAACGCGACGGTCTGCACCGCTTTGCCGGTGCTGCTCGTGATGATGGGCATCGAGCGGGTGGGCGCGACGGTGGCTGCGCAGACCGGCATGGTCGGCCCGATGACGACACTACTGCTCGGCGTGGTGCTGCTCGGCGAACCGTTCACACCGGGAATTGCAGCCGGCACGCTATGTGTGCTGACCGGAATCTTCATCTTCACGCGCTCCCCCGGGCGCCCCGGGCAGCCCGCGCACAATAGGGCGCTTCCACAAAATCACTTAAGGAAAACAGACGATGGACCTCGGAATTGCTAGCAAATGGGCGCTTGTGTGCGGCGCCAGCAAGGGGTTGGGTTATGGCTGCGCCGAAGCGCTGGTGCGCGAAGGCGTGCATGTGCTGATCAACGCACGTGGTGCAGACACGCTGGCCGATGCGGTGCAGCGCTTGCAGGCTGCAGCGACTGAGGCCGGCAGTGGCGCTGTGGTGGAGAGCGTGGCGTGCGACATCACCACGACGGAAGGGCGCGCAGCCGTCTTTGCGCTGCGCCGCGACTTCGACATCATCGTGAACAACGCGGGTGGGCCGCCACCGGGCGACTTTCGCGATTGGGACCGGGACGCCTGGATCAAGGCGCTGGATGCCAACATGCTGACGCCGATCGAACTCATCAAAGCCAACGTCGACCGCATGGCCGAGCGCGGTTTCGGCCGCATCGTGAACATCACGTCGGGCGCAGTAAAGGCGCCAATCGGCAACCTGGGGCTGTCCAACGGCGCACGCAGCGGCCTGACCGGGTTCGTCGCGGGCGTGGCGCGTTCACCCATCGCGGCCAAAGGCGTCACGATCAACAACTTGTTGCCAGGCTTGTTCGCAACCGATCGGCTGCGCAACACCACCAAGCCTGAGGCGCTGGAAGCGCGCAAAAAGTTGATCCCCGCGCAGCGCTTCGGCACACCGGCGGAGTTCGGTGCGATCTGCGCCTTTCTGTGCAGCCAGCACGCGGCCTACATCAACGGCCAGAACGTGCTGGCTGATGGAGGCAACTATCCAGGCACATTCTGATGAAAATCAGCACCGCTTCAGCACCGTCCACCACACCAGCCTTCACACATGGTCGGTGGGCGCGGGAGGTCTCGCTGCTGTGGGTGCTGGCCGCTGCGTGCGGCACTGTGCAGGCAGCCGCAGGTGGCCCGCCGGCATGCCAGGATGCGCAAACGACGCAGGCAATAGTGGAATGCAGCGCGGTTGAAACCAAAGCCTGGGACCAACGGCTCAACAAGGCTTACGACGCGTTGAGAAAGCGGATCGACCCCGGCCAAACCACGCCGTTGCTGGACGCGCAGCGTTTGTGGATTCGCTACCGGGATGCGAATTGCAAGTTCTACGCAATGAGCGAAGGCACCATCGGCCGCGTGGAAGCTGCCGATTGCATGCGCCGAACGACGCGGCAGCGCGCGTGTGAACTTGAAGCGACGCACGACGCTCAAGCCAAAGTGGCCGCGGACTGCCAGTAGCTGCATCCCTCCATAGCAGCTCGATGGGCGAGAGCATACCAGGCCGAACCGTGCGATAGCTCGCGGTTGGTCCGGGTGTCTGCATCACTGCACCGGGCCGGATGCGCCAACGCGTCATAGGATGGCCCGCATCGGCTGCATTTGTGTTGGAACGGGCCGAGTCCACCCACCTCGATCTTCACTCAGCCACCCCATGAAAACGAAGCTGCTCCCCGTCGTCTGTGCGATGTTGTGTTCCTCGTTGGCCGGCGCAGCCTTCGCATCCGGCCCGTGCTATACGGTCTACGGCAAAGACAACGCGGTGGTTTATCGCTCGGAAGAACCGCCGATCGACTTGTCGGCGTCGATTCACAGCGGCATGGCCAAGCGGTTTCCGAACGGCCATCTGGTTACGCAAGCCGGCGTGAACGAATGCCCGCGGGTGCTGCCGAAAGGCGTGCAGGCAGGCACGTCCGGCTTCGGCCTCGACGACTCGCCGGCGTTGAAGCTCAATACCCCCTTCACTTCGGTACAGGCAGCCGACGAAGGCACCACGCTGGCTACCACACGCAAACGTGGCCGCAAGTCGAACGCAGTGCCTGCGCTCGCGCAAGCGCCACAACGCATGGCCGCTGCCCAACCCGAAGTTCAGGCAGCCGATGCAAGTGCGGTCCAGCAGGTCGCTGATGGCAGTTCGGCCGTGCAGCCCGCAGCAGCGCGGATGATCTCGTATCGACGCAATGACGGGCGTGTCGTTGCCTCTTACTCACGCAGCTCAGGCGGTCGCGGCCGGCGCTGAAACAGCGAGTGGGGTTTGTCGGGTCGGCCGAGGTCGACCGACGCAAACCGGCGTCAGGTGATCGGTGCCGGATTGAACAGCACCAGCGCGTTGTGCAGCTTCCAGTGCTCGGCGCAGGTCTTTTTGCGGCCGCTGGCCACATCGAGCATCAGCTCGAACAGTTCTTGTCCGACGTCTTCGATGCTCGCTTCGCCATCGGCGATGCGGCCCGCGTTCACATCCATCAGGTCATGCCAGCGGCGTGCCAGATCACTGCGCGTGGCGACCTTGATGACCGGGCATTCGGCCAGCCCGTAGGGCGTACCGCGGCCGGTCGTGAACACATGCAGGTTCATGCCTGCGGCGAGTTGCAAGGTGCCGCAGATGAAGTCGCTCGCGGGTGTGGCCGCATAGATCAGCCCCCGCTGGTCGGGCCGGAGTTTTTCACCGGGTGCCAGCACGCCGCGAATCGGCGCGCTGCCCGATTTGACGATCGAGCCCATCGCTTTTTCCACAATGTTGGACAAGCCGCCGAGCTTGTTGCCCGGTGTGGTGTTGGCGCTGCGGTCCACACTGCCACGCGCCAGATAGGCGTCGGTCCATGCGAGCTCGCGAATGATCGCGGCGGCCACTTCTGTATCGGCGGCACGGGCCGTGAGCTGGTCTGCGCCGTCGCGCACTTCGGTATTTTCCGAGAACATCACCGTGGCGCCGGCACGCACCAGCAGGTCGGTGCAGTAGCCCACCGCCGGGTTTGCCGTGACACCGGAGAATGCATCGCTGCCGCCGCACTGCACGCCGACCACCAGTTCGCTGGCGGGCACCGTCTCCCGCCGCCGTGCATTCAGCCGCTCCAGGTGCAACTCGGCCTGTCGCATGATCGATTCGACCATCGACATGAAGCCCACATGCGCGTCGTCCTGCAACGTCACGACGTCGAGCTTGGGTTCGGCCGAAGCGCCAACGTCGGCCACGCTGCGCTCGTCGATCAATGGAATGCTGCCCGGCGGCAGCAACCGCTCCGGTTGCAGTTTTTCGCAGCCCAGGCTGACCACCATCACTTCGCCGCCGAAGTTGGGATTCAGGCTGATGTGGCGCAATGTGCGGATCGGGATCACCGCATCCGGCGCATCGATCGCCACGCCGCAGCCGTAGCTGTGTTCGAGCGCGACCACGTCATCCACATTCGAGAAACGCGGCAGCAGTTCGGCCTTGATGCGCTGCACCGCGAAGTCGGTCACGCCGGCCACGCACTGCACAGTCTGCGTGATGGCCAGGATGTTGCGCGTGCCGACCGAGCCGTCGGCGTTGCGAAAACCTTCGAACGTGTGGCCTTCCAACGGTGGTAACGAAATGCCTGGGCGGGTGGCGATCGGCAGCCCCTCGAGCGAACGGGCTTCAGGCATGGCGAGCAACCGCTCGTGCACCCAGCTGCCGGCGCGAACCGGTTTCAGCGCACGTCCGATGGTCACGTCGTAGCGACGCACCGCGTCGCCCTCGGCCAGGTCGACCAGCGCCACCTTGTGGCCCTGCGGCACCCGGTCCACCAGCGTCAGGCCATCGGCCAGCACGGTGCCCGCAGGCAGGCCGCCGAGGTTCGCAACGATCGCAACGTTGTCATTCGCGTGCATGCGGATCGTCAGTGGTGCGGTCTGCAGGGCCTGGGTTTCGTCGATGGCTTGGGGCATGGAAGTGATTGTTCTTGAGTAGGGGGATGCAACAAGCGAAGTTCAGACCTTGACCCTGGTCAGATCAATCGCCTCACTGGTTTGCGCCGATTCGACAATGGCTGCAATCACGCGGTGCACACCGAGCGCTGAACGCCCTGTCACCGCAGGCGCGCGGCCTGTTCGTACGGCCTCGAAGAAATCCTGCAGCACCGCACGATGCGGTGCATGGTCGAACCCCATCGGATCGGCACCACCGCCAGAGCCCTGATCCACACCAGCCGTCATTGTGTTGCCATCCATCAGCTGGACGGTCAAGGCGCCCGACTCCAGCGTGGCGCTGCCCAGCGTTGCGTCGATCTCGATGCGCTCTGCATGGCCGGGCCAGGCGGCCGTCGTGGCGCGCACGGTCGCTGCGATGCCGCCCGGATAGTGCAGCAGCGCGCTCGCGCTGTCCTCGCAT
This sequence comes from Burkholderiales bacterium, assembly GCA_038200275.1. GTDB lineage: Bacteria > Pseudomonadota > Gammaproteobacteria > Burkholderiales > Burkholderiaceae_C > JBBPYC01. Next base: position 16,525 of record JBBPYC010000095.1, on the reverse strand, counting down.
TCCATTTGGTGCGCGCTGCTGGTGTGCGCGGCACCGGTCACACGCTCCGGCAAGCCGATGAAGCCGAGCAGCAAATCGAGCGTGTGGATCGCCTGCGTGATCAGCACACCGCCACCGTCGCGCGCCAATGTGCCGCGACCCGGTTGCGCGTGGTAATAGCTTTGTGGCCGCCACCAGCGCACGGTCGCACTGGCACCGGTCAGGTCACCCAGTGCGCCCGATGCAAGCAATGCACGCAGCGCCACCGGTCCAGCGCGCAGCCGATGCTGCAGCATGATTGACAGCGTCACGCCGTGTGCGTCGCAGGTATCGACCAGCGCCTCAGCGCGTGCCAAGTCCACTTCAAGCGGCTTTTCCACCAGCACGTTTTTGCCCGCCTGGGCCGCGCGCCGAACGATGTCCAGATGCGTATGGGGCGGTGTCAGCACCAACACGGCCGCCACGTCGGGATCTTGCATCACATCGTCCAGCCGTGTCGTCAGCTGCGCACCCGCAGGCGCTGGCACCAAGCCCAGCCGCTGCGCGTCGCGCCCGACGACCCAGCCGACTTCTGCCACCCCGGCAGCGGTCAACTCTGCCAGGCTCGCCAAGTGCGGCTTGGCGGCCATACCGGCGCCGATCACGCCGATGCGCAGGGGCGAAGCCGATCGAGCAGAGGGTGAAGCAAAAGCCATGTGGGCAATCGTAAAGAATCCAGGGTCACAACCACTGGCCGCAATCGGGTGCAGCATAGCCACCAGCGCATTCACTGTAACAAGGGCATGGGCAATGGCTCGCAGCATCGGTGGGGACGCTGCGACCAATTGGGCTGGCACGCACAGCGATTGCTTGTATACCGATCAATTTACTGAGAAGGCAGCAAAAGATGGCCACCGGAAGCAAGAAGCACGATCTGGATTACCGCAACGAGACGATCGACCAATTCCAGGAAGTCGTCAACATGGAGCCAGCCGAACTGGAAAAGTGGCTGGAGACCGACGAGTCGAAAAAGGTGGGATTCAAGGAAGAAGAGGGCGCCGAATCGGTCGGCCATCAGTCGGGCCGCCGCATCATCGAACTGCTGCGCACCCGCTCAAACAACTTGACGGCCAGTGACATCGACCACATGCGCAAGGTCGTCGGCTACGTGCATCGCCACGCCGCGCAGCGCCCGAAAGGTGACGTGACCGAGACCCGGTGGCGCTACTCGCTGATGAACTGGGGGCACGATCCGATCAAGCCCTGATTAGGGAATGCCTTTAGGCGAACGGTCTGCGGCCCACGTCAGAATGGGTGCTGCCCGGCGCGCTGCAAATAGCAGAGCGCATCACGCGCGGATCTTGCTCACCAGGAGACCACCCATGAAATTCCCTTTCCATATGTTTGGCGCCGTCGCGCTGGCCTGCGGTGCCTTTGCTGCGCAGGCTGCCACGGTCCTCAAAGCCGCCGACGTGCACCCCCCTGGCTATCCGACTGTGGTTGCGGTCGAGAACATGGGCAAGAAGCTGGAGACCGCGACGAACGGCAAGTACAGCGTGCGCATGTATCCGAGCAGTGTGCTTGGCGACGAGAAAACGATGATCGAGCAGACGCAGGTCGGCGCGATCCAGATCCTGCGCACGTCACTGGGGCCCGTCGGCTCCGTGGTGCCGGAAGTCAACGTGTTCAACATGCCGTTCGTATTCCGCAATGAAAAGCACATGCGGGCGATCATCGACGGCGAGATCGGGCAGGAACTGCTTGACAAAATCACCGCCAGCCCGGCGCGTCTTGTGGCGCTGGCCTGGATGGACGGCGGTTCGCGCAGCCTCTACACCAAAAAGCCGGTGCACAACCTGGAAGACTTGAAGGGCCAGAAGATCCGCATGATGGGCAACCCGCTGTTCGTCGACACGATGAACGCATTGGGCGGCAATGGCATCTCGATGAGCTACAGCGAAGTATTCAGCGCGCTGCAAACCGGCGTGATCGACGGCGCCGAAAACAACCCGCCAAGCATGTTCACCGCAAACCACTTCACCACCGGTGCCAAATACTACGCGCAGACCAATCACCTGATCATCCCCGAACTGCTCGTGATGTCCAAGGTCAGCTGGGACAAGATGACCGATGAAGAGCACACGCTGATGAAAAAACTGGCGCGGGAAGCGCAGATGGAACAGCGTGTCTTGTGGGACAAGAGCGTGGCCGACTATTCGGCGAAGCTGAAGGCAGCCGGTGTCGAGTTCATCGATGTCGACCAAAAACCGTTCTACGACGCCACCGCCGGCGTGCGTGAGAAGTACGGGGCGCCGTACAAAGACCTGATGAAGCGGATCGCTGACGTCAAGTAATCGGGCCGCCACAGCGTGAACAACGAAGGCCTGCACCGCGCAATTGATGTCCTGTATTTGACGTGCATCTGGGTCGCAGGCCTGTCGATCCTGTTGATGAGCCTGATCATCCCGGTCGGCGTGTTCGCGCGCTACGTGCTGGGTGAGGGTGCGCAGTGGCCGGAACCGATTGCAATCCTGCTGATGGTGGTGTTCACCTTCATTGGCGCGGCGGCCGCGTATCGCGCCGGTGCGCACATCGCGGTCGGCATGCTGAGCGACCGGTTGCCTGCGCGGCTGCGCTGGGTCTTTGCCAAGATTGTCGATCTGCTGATGATTGCGATCAGCTTGTTCATGGTGTTCTACGGCGGCAAGCTGTGCCTGGAGACGATGAACCAGAGCCTGCCCGCGCTGCCGTGGCTGCCGGTCGGCTGGACCTATTCGCCGGTGCCGCTTGGTGGACTGCTCACGCTGGTGTTCGTGCTGGAAAAAATGATCTTCGGCGACCAACACCAGCGTGCGGTCGTGATGTTCGACCAGCAGGCTGAAGACCCCGCCAGCGCGATCGAGACCGTATGAGCGCCGAACCGTTCGTGCTGCTCGGCAGCTTCGCGCTACTGATTCTGATCGGTATGCCGGTCGCATATTCGCTCGGCTTGGCCGCACTGGTCGGCGCGATCTACATCGACTTGCCGCTCGAAGCGGTGATGATCCAGATCGCCAGCGGCGTCAACAAGTTTTCGCTGCTGGCCATTCCGTTTTTCGTGCTGGCTGGCGCGATCATGGCCGAAGGCGGCATGTCGCGGCGGCTGGTTGCATTCGCCGGTGTGCTGGTTGGATTTGTGCGCGGCGGGCTGACGCTGGTCAACATCCTGGCGTCCACGTTTTTTGGTGCCATCTCAGGCTCTTCGGTGGCGGACACGGCCTCGATCGGCTCCGTGATGATCCCGGAGATGGAGCGCCGCGGCTACCCACGCGACTTCGCCACGGCGCTCACCATCAGCGGTTCGATCCAGGCCACCTTGATCCCGCCAAGCCACAACGCGGTGATTTATTCGATGGCTGCGGGCGGATCGATTTCGATCGCGGCGCTGTTCATGGCGGGTGTGCTGCCGGGCCTGCTGCTCGGCCTCACGCTTGCGACTTATTGCCTGGTGATTGCGAAGAAGCGCAATTTTCCGAAGGGCGACGCAATCCCGTTGAGCCAGGCCTTGCGGATTGCAGGCGACGCGCTCTGGGGCTTGATGACGATGGTCATCATCCTGGGCGGCATCCTGTCGGGCGTGTTTACTGCGACCGAGTCCGCGTCAATCGCGGTCGTCTGGGCGTTCTTCGTCACGATGTTCATTTACCGGGACTACCGTTGGCGCGACTTGCCCAAGCTGATGCATCGCACCGTCAAGACGGTTTCGATCGTGATGATCCTGATCGGCTTCGCGGCCAGCTTCGGCTACATCATGACGTTGATGCAGATCCCGCTGAAGATCACCACAGCGCTCACCGCATTCACCGACAGCCGGCTCGTGATCCTGTTCTACATCAACATCCTGTTGCTGGTGCTTGGCACCTTGATGGACATGGCGGCGCTGCTGCTGATCCTCACACCGATCTTGCTGCCGGTGGTGACTGCGGTTGGCGTCGATCCGGTGCACTTCGGCATGATCATGATCATCAACCTCGGCATCGGCCTGATCACGCCGCCGGTCGGCACGGTGCTGTTCGTGGGCAGCGCAGTCGCCAAGCTGCCGATCGGGCAGGTGGTGCGGGCGTTGATGCCGTTCTTCCTGCTGTTGTTGATTGTGTTGGGCATCGTCACGTACGTGCCGGCCCTGTCGTTATGGCTACCGCGCCTCGTCGGCGTTTAAATGAAGGAACCTGACTTATGAAAGCATCGCGTCGCGCCTTTGTAGTTACTACCGTTTTGATTGCTGCAAGTGCAGGCAGCACCAGCGCTCTGGCCCAAAAAACAACTGAGTGGCCGACCAAGGCCATCAAGATCGTCGTGCCGTACCCGCCCGGTGGTTCGTCCGACATCATTGCGCGCGCCATCAGCCAACCGCTGTCCGAAGCGCTCGGCCAACCGGTGCTGGTGGACAACAAGCCGGGTGCAAACGGCAACATCGGCTCGGACGCAGTCGCCAAAGCCACCGACGGCCATACCTTGCTGCTGTGCGATGTGGGTTCGCTCGCGATCAGCCCGTCGGTCTACCTGAAGCTGCCGTTTGATCCATCCAAAGATCTGGTCGGTGTCGCGATGCTGGCGTACTCACCGCACCTGCTGGTCGTGCATCCGTCTGTGCCGGCCAGCAACCTGAAAGAGCTGGTCGCGTACTCGAAAGACCATCAACTCAACTTCGCCGTGACCGCCACCGGCAGCGCGCCGCATCTGGCCGGTGTGGCGGTAGAAAAAGGCACCGGCGCACAGTGGCAATACATCCCGTACAAAGGCGGCTCGCAGGCGGTGGCCGACACGGTGGCTGGGCAGACGCAGGTGTTGATGAACGGCATGCTGGCCACGCTGCCGTTCGTGCAGTCGGGCAAGCTCAAGGCGATCGGGGTGTCGAAAGCCGAGCGGGTGCCGCTGTTGAAGGATGTGCCGACGATTGCCGAGCAGGGCGTGACCGGTTTTGAATCGGGCACCTGGCAGGGCGTGCTGATGGCCGCAGGCACGCCGCCCGCGGTGCTCAGCCGCCTGTCGGCCGAGCTGACCCGCATCATCGCGTTGCCGGACATCCGCGAACGGCTGGCCGCGCAGGGCGCCGAAGTGCACACGATGGCGCCGCCCGAATTTGCGACCTTCTTCGAGCGCGAGCGCAAGAACTGGGCGCAGGTGGTTGCCAAGGGTGGCATCACGATCGACTGAGGGGCGGCATTTGAAAACGGCCATGACGCAACCTTCGGATCGACCTTCAGACTCACCCGTCATCACCCAGTTGCGCGTGATACCGGTTGCCGGCCGCGACAGCATGCTGCTGAACCTGAGCGGTGCACACGGGCCCTTCTTCACGCGCAATCTGCTGATCCTGACCGACAGTGGAGGCCGTACCGGCATCGGGGAAGTGCCCGGTGGCGAGAAGATTCGGCAGACACTGGAAGATGCACGCGCGCTGGTCGTCGGCGCCAGCGTCGGCAACGTGCAGCAGGTTCTGCGGCGCATGCAACAAACTTTTGCAGATCGTGACGCGGGCGGGCGCGGGCAGCAGACGTTCGATCTGCGCACCACGATCCATGCCGTCACGGCCGTTGAGTCGGCGATGCTCGACTTGCTGGGCCGGCACCTGGGCGTGCCGGTCTGTGCGCTGCTCGGTGAAGGGCAACAACGCGCGTCGGTCGAGATGCTCGGCTATCTGTTCTATGTGGGCAATCGCACCCAGACCGATCTGCCGTACGCGAGCGAGCCCGATACCGACAGCGCGTGGTCGCGCATCCGGCACGACGCGGCGTTGACACCGCAGGCGATCGTCGCGCAGGCCGAAGCCGCACGCGAGCGCTATGGCTTCAACGACTTCAAGCTGAAAGGTGGTGTGCTGCGCGGTGAGGATGAGGTCGAAGCCGTCACGGCGCTGCACGAACGCTTCCCCAGCGCACGGGTCACGCTCGATCCGAACGGTGGCTGGTTGCTGGGTGACGCGATCCGTCTCATGAAGGATTTGCGCGGCGTGGTCGCCTATGCCGAAGACCCCTGCGGTGCCGAAGGCGGGTTCTCCGGCCGTGAAGTGATGGCCGAGTTCCGCCGCGCCACGGGGTTGCCCACCGCCACCAACATGATCGCAACCGATTGGCGGCAATTGAGCCATGCGCTCAGCTTGCAATCGGTCGACATCCCGCTGGCCGACCCGCATTTCTGGACCATGGCGGGTTCGGTGCGTGTGGCGCAGACCTGCCGCGACTGGGGCCTGACCTGGGGCTCGCACTCGAACAATCATTTCGACGTGTCGCTTGCGATGTTCACGCAGGTCGGCGCTGCTGCACCGGGCAAGGTCACCGCGATCGACACGCACTGGATCTGGCAGGACGGCCAACGTTTGACGAAGGAACCATTGCAGATTGTTGGGGGCCACATCCAGGTGCCGACCGCGCCCGGGCTCGGCATCGAGCTGGACATGGGCGAAGTTGACAAGGCGCACCAGCTGTACCTGCAACACGGCCTCGGCGCCCGCGACGATGCGACCGCCATGCAGTATCTGATCCCCAACTGGACGTTCGATCCGAAGCGTCCGTGCCTCGTACGCTGACTTTGATATTAAGGAGAAACCACCGATGACTACCCCCTACACCGCAATCCCCAACACGTTCCGCCAGCGCTTGCTTGCACGCGAACGGCTGATCGGCTGCTGGACTTCGCTGGCCAGCCACATCAGCACCGAAGTGCTCGGCGTGGCCGGCTTCGACTGGCTGCTGCTCGACGCCGAGCACGCGCCCAACGACGTGATCACGCTGATCCCGCAGATGATGGCGCTGAAGGACAGCGTGAGCGCACCCATCATCCGCCCGCCCTGGAACGATGCGGTGATCATCAAGCGGTTGCTCGACTCGGGCGCAAGCAACCTGCTGATCCCGTTCGTCGAGAACGCCGACGAAGCACGCGCGGCGGTTGCCGCCACGCGCTACCCGCCGCAGGGCATGCGCGGGGTGTCCGTGTCACACCGCGGCAACCGGTTCGGTGCGACCACCGACTATCTGAAAACTGCGAACGACCACATCGGGCTGCTGGTGCAGATCGAGAGCCGCAAAGGCGTGGAAGCCGCAGCCGAGATTGCTGCGGTTGACGGGGTGGATTGCCTGTTCATCGGCCCGTCCGATCTGGCCGCCGCATACGGTCACCTGGGCGTGCTCGGTCATGCGGACGTGCAGGATGCAATCAAGCAGATTCACCAGGCTGCGCAAAGCGCCGGCAAGCCGACCGGCATCCTCGCGCCGGCTGAAGCCGATGCGCGGCGCTATCTTGAAATGGGAATCACATTCGTCGGCGTCGGCAGCGACCTCGGGCTGCTGCGCATGGCGTCACAGGCGCTGCGCGACAAGTACCAGGATGCGGCCGCAAAACCGATTGGCGCGCAGTATTGAGAAAAAGTCGCTGCAGTCAGCGTTGTGCCGACACCACGATGCCGCCGATGATCAAACCAAATGCGACGGCGTGATAGAGGTGTGGCAATTCGCCAAGCAGAACCGCCGACAGCACGGCGGCGAACAGGGGAGTCAGGTTCGAGAAGAATGCAGCGATCGTGGGGCCCACTCGCTGAATCCCCACGCCCCAGCAGCGATACGCAATGATCGCCGGGCCAATGGCAACGAACAACAGGGTCGCCGCCAGTGGCCAGCCGAATGAGAAGTTGCCGGCGCCAATCCCCCATTCGCCCAGCGTGAACAGGCTGGACCAGCCCAGGCCGAACACCATTTGGGCGACCAGGAACGCGGCCCAGTCGCTGCGCACGTTGGCGGGCAGCTTGGGCCGCGTCAGCATCCAGCTGTAGATCGCCCAAACCAGCGTGGCGGCCAGCATGAACAAGTCCCCCGGCAACAGCTTCACCTGCAGCAGCGTCTGCAACTCGCCACGGCTGATCACGAGCAGCACGCCCACGACGGACAGCAATGCGCCGGCCAGTTGTCTGCGGGACACGGCTTGGCCGAACCACAGCGCCCCGACCGCCATCATGAACACCGGCGTGCAGCCGGCCACCAGGGTTACGTTCAACGGCGTCGACGTCTTCAGCGCAAGGTACTGCAGCGAGTTGTAGCTACCAACGCCGAGAAACCCGAGTGCAGCCAAGTTGCGCCAGTGCGCCCAGATGGGGCTGCCGCCACGCAACGCCCAGCCGCCCAGTGGCAACAGCAACAGCAGTGCCAGTGCCCAGCGCAGGAAGTTGAGCGTCATTGGCGAAATGAGTTCATGCACCAGGCGACCGACCACCGCGTTGGCCGCCCACATGAAGGGCGGCACCACCAGCAGGGCGATCGTTCCGGGGCTCAAGCGTTGCGTCATGCGCGGCAATTTAGCGCACGGGGCGAAGTCGGCCCAGGCTGTCAAAGGCGTTGTGCGACCCCGGCCGGACAAACGTTGCCGTAGTCGCAAAAAGATAGCAAACAATAAAGGCAGCACAAGCGACTCAGCACGATTTTTCTTGAAGCCTGTCGATTCGTGGCCGACCAGCCCCCACGCCTGACCGCCATTCCTTCAGGCAGGCTGACCCACCGCCGCTGCGAACAAGACCACCACGCGCAGGCCGGTCGCTCGTTGCTGACCGTCGCGATCGGCTGCCGCTGCAGCCGTCGTTGCCGCCTGCAAGCTCACCTCGGCGCCGATGCGTGCGGCGATCGTGCGCACGATCGACAGACCCAGCCCGGAGCCCGCCGTGCCGCTGCCAAGCACACGGTAGAACGGATCGAACACGCGCTCACGCTCGGCTGGGTCGATGCCAGGCCCACTGTGTTCCACGATCAGCGTCGGCCGCGCAGCAGCGCCCGGCGCTGTCATCTGCGTGATCGATATGTTGATGCGCCTGCCCGGCGGCGTGTAGCGGATCGCGTTGTCGACCAGATTGGCGATCAAGGTCTTGAGATCGACTTCGCCAGCGCGGATCCAGGCGTCCGCTTCGCCGTCCAACCCAAGATCGATCGCCTTCGCATCGGCGAGCGGCAGCAGGTCTTCGATCACGCCGCGCAGCACGGCGCGCAATGAACATGGCGCAACGTGCTCGCCGTCCGTACCCTGCGCACGCGCGAGCGCGAGCAGTTGTTCGATCAGTTGCCGCGCGCGTTTGAGGCCTTGGCGCAACGTCCCGATCCGTTCCAGCGCGACGGGCAGCGAGTCGGCGTGCTGTGCGCGTTCCGCCTGCAGTGACAGCGCGGTGAGGGGAGAGCGCAGTTCATGCGCGGCGTCCGCAACGAAGCGCGTTTGTGCATCCACCGAATTGGCAACCCTTTGCAGCAACTGGTTGATTGCATTGACGAACGGCTGCACTTCCGCCAGCAGGCCGCGGGCGTCGACCGCGCGCAAATCCTGTTCGGCGCGGCGGTCCAGTTCGGCCGCACGCGCGGCCAGTGGCGCGAGTGCGCGGTTCACCGCCAGCGCAACCAGCAGCAACGACAGCGGGATCAACAGCAGTAGCGGCGCCGCGGTGCGCCACGCGCTGGCAGCCGCCAGATCGTCACGCAGTTCGGTCCGCTGGCCGATCGCGATCCGTTCACCGGCGCGCTTGGTCGTCACGTAGAGGCGCCAGGTCTTTCCGCGCACGTCGGTGGTCTGGAGTCCGTCCGGAAGATCGTCGGGCAGGTGGCCAAGTTCGCTGGCCGGTTCCGTTGGGACGGCACCCAGCAACTGCAGCGCGATGCGCGCATCGCTGTGGTCGTCGGTGCTGGCCAGTTGCGCCTGCGGTGCGGCGAGCGTCAGCCGCTCGACCAGCGCCGCGATCTGCGCCAGCTGGTCGTCCTGTGCCTCGATCGCCTCATGGAACGCCTGCGCGAACGACACCGCACCGCCGGCCAACGCGACCGTTGCGATCGCCAGCGCCAGCCACAGCGACAACTGGCGCCGCAACGAGCGAGCCGGGCTGTGGCTCGTCATCGTGCCTCGTTGCGCGCGACCATCCAGCCAAGCCCCCGCACGTTGCGGATCGCCTCGCGCCCAAGCTTCTTGCGCAGGCCGTGGATCAGAAATTCGACCGCGTTGCTCTCCACTTCCGATCCCCAACCGTAAAGACGTTCTTCCAGTTCGCTGCGCGACAGGATCGCGCCCGGGCGCACCAACAGCGAGTGCAACAGCGCGAACTCACGCGCCGACAGCGCAGGCGCTGGCGTGCCGCCGACCGTGACCACGCGCGTGGCGGGATCGAGCGCGAGATGGCCGTTGCCCAGCAGCGGCGCCGCGCTGCCGCCCTTGCGGCGCAGCACGGCGCGCATGCGGGCCAGCAGCTCGCCCATCTCGAACGGTTTCAAGAGATAGTCGTCCGCGCCGGCGTCCAGCCCCGCGATGCGGTCGGCCAATGCGTCGCGCGCGGTCAGCACCAGCACCGGCACTGTGTTGCCCTTGCCGCGCAATGCACGCAGTACCGCGAAGCCATCTTTTCGCGGCAAACCCAGGTCGAGCAGCACGAGGTCGTAGTGGTGACCATGCAGCGCAGCCAGCGCGGCGTCACCGTCTGCGACATGGTCGGGCACATAGGCCGCGTCCTGCAGCGCGGCGGCCACCGCATCTGCGATCATCGTGTCGTCTTCAACCAGCAGGACGCGCATTGCGCACAGGCGGGCAGGCAGGTTCCGGCCGGCTACGACTGCACCGCCGCGCGACGCCGCTCGGCGCGCTGCGGCAGCAGCAGGACGCAGCCGACGATGAAGATGATCAGCACGGCGGACGCGGTGTAGCGCGACAGCGCCAGTCCGCCGCTTGCATGCGGCTTGTCCAGCAGATCACCCACCGTGGCACCCAGCGGCCGGGTCAGGATGAACGCGGCCCAGAACAGCACGGTGTGCGAGATGCGGGTCCAGAAATAAGCGGCCGCCACGAGCGCCAGCGCAGCACTGAACACCAGCGCACCGCCGCCGTAGCCGAGTCCGAAGCCGCCTTTATCGTCCGCAAGCCAGTCGCCCAGCGCGGTGCCCAGCGTTTGCGAAAACAGGATCGTCACCCAATAGAAGATTTCGGCCTTGCGCGTTGCAATATCGGACACCGAAACCGAACCCAGCGTGCGGTGCCACAGCCACAACGTGCCCAGCAACAGCACAAACAGGATCGACGAGCCGCCCGCATAGCCGATGCCGAGCGATCGGTCGAACAGATCGGCCATCGTGGTACCCACGGTCGTGGTCGCGACGATTACGGTCCAGAACAACCAGGGGTGGAATTTCTTCATTGCAATCTGCGCGCCCACCGCGACCAGGAACAGCACTGCGAAGATCAGCGTGCCGGTCAGGTAGCCAAGGTGCATCGACATCGTGACCGCGTCGCCGCCGGTCTCGCCGAGTGTGGTGGCAGCAATCTTGATGATCCAGAAAGACAGCGTGACGGCCGCGACTTTTGTCAGCTCGCCCTGAGCGTCGTGTTGCATTTCGTTCATTTCGTTCCTTCGATTGGGGGGCGTGTGCCGGGCCGAGTTGCTGGTGAACATGGCTTTGAGCAGCGGCTGCTTCGTGAACTGGTAGAGCACCGCGATACCCGCATGACCGACCAGGTACGCCCACATCAGGTTCGCGATTACTTTATGCGCTTCCAGCACCAGCCCAGCCGGCACCGCCAACGTGAACAGCCAGGCACCAGTGGCGCCCATCGCGAGCGCGGTCAGCAGCCCGAGCCCATGCACTGCGCTGGCCAGCGGCGCTTCCCCGCCATGTGTCGGGAAACGACATTCGCGCAGCGCCGCGAAGCTGCCCCTGGCGTCGGCGATCAGCGCGCACCGGTGCACGGCTGAGAACCACGGCAGCAGCGCACCGACCGGCGTGCCACGTTGGCGCAGCACGGCCCAGAACCAGAACACAAGCACCAGGCCCAGGGTTAACAGGCCAACGAACTCATGCACCTCGTAGAAGAAGTTGCCAGGCCGGCCAATCTTTGGCCGATGCATCAGGTTGGAGCCGATCAACTGCCACAGCACGGACAAGCCCAGCGCCGCATGCAGCAGCTTGGTCGGTAAAGCGTGCCGCGGCGTGGCCAGCAGGTGCTGTATCGGCTGCGGCGAAACCCTGCGTTCCGTCGGAACCGCGCTCATGCCTGCACCCCTTCGACGCGCGCGTCCGCTGCATCAAAGCGCGTGACCGTCATGTAGATCACCCCAGCCAGGATCGCACCCAGAAATGCAAGGCTGGTGCCGATCGTGCCCAGACCCAGCCCGCCGTTTTGAAGCGACTGCGACAGGTAGTCACCGATCGATGCGCCGAGTGGCCGTGTCAGGATGTAGGCCAGCCAGAACGCGAGCACCGCATTCAACTTGAACCCGTAGCAAGCCAGCGCAACCAGCGCGATCAACGTGCCGTAGATCAGTGCCGACATGGCGTATCCCAGGTTCAGCCCTTCGGCCACCAGGTCGCCGGCCGCAGTGCCAAGCGCAAAGGTGAACAGGATCGCGAGCCAGTAAAACAGCTCACGTCGGGTCGTGGTGATGTCGTGGATCGACAAAGTGCGCTCAGCGGCCCACCAGAGCGCGAACGTCGCGATCAGCGCAGCGCCGAACACAGCCGTGGTGGTCGTGAGCGCAACGCCGTGCAGATCGACCAGACTGTCCGTGACCAGTGTGCCGAACGTGCTGATCAGCACCACGGAGAGCCAATACACCCAAGGCACGTAGCGCCGTGTGCGCAGCTGTGCGGCCAACGCGAACACGAGCAGCACGCCGGTCAGCGCGGACGTCAGCATCAGGCCCATGTTCAGGTCCACGGTCAGGAAATCGGCGGCCGTTTCACCGACTGTCGTGCACATCATCTTGACGATCCAGAACAGCAAGGTGGCCTGCGGAACCTTGTTGAGCATGGCGCGGGCGGCCAGGGCCGTGTGCGAGTCGGCGGCGTATGGGTGATTCATCTCGGGTTTTCTCATGACGGAGCAGGGCGAACGCGGGTGGAACAGGGCGAAGGGCGCGGAGTCGGCGGTCGGGAGGGTGTGACGGCGTGAGTCAAGCCGCCGCCGCCGATTGCCATCAATCTTCGTTGTCGTCCTCGCGCTCGTCGTCGTGTGCTTCGCCACGATCGGCTCGATCCGCGATCGACGAGATTACGGTGCCGGCGTCCGCGTCGACCCGGATGTCGGACACGTCGGTGCCGTTCACGACTTCGACGTCGTAGACCCAGCCACCTTGCGTCTTTTCGTATTCGGCCTTGGAAGCCTTGCCGCCGGTGCGTTGTTCGGCCACAGCGATCGCCTGCATCAACGAAACCTTGGCCTGGCCGATCGCAAGCGCATCGTTCGCGGCAGCCATGCCGTTGTCGCGATCATCGCTCGCGGCCCAGGCCGCCGCAGTAGTGGCCAGCACAGCGGCGCCGGCGAGGATGCTGCAGGTATGTCGGAAATTGCGGGACTTCATGAAAGGACTCTCCATCGAGGTTGCACGCACCGGAAAAATCGGTGCGTGCCGACGAGTTTGCGAGCCGATACTTAGCGGACACTGAGCCCGGCCGCTCTACCAACAAAGGTGAGCGAGAGATCCATTGGTGGTCGCGGTGCGAGTTGCTCTTCATGCGGCAATGGCTGCTGGTGCCCCCTCCCACGCCGCCGGCCAACCGAATCGTCGTCTGGGTCCGAACGCGCGTCGAGTCCTCGATTGGTTGATCCAACCCGGGTGTCTGGACACCGGGTCTGCAGTGGTTCCGGGGCATTCACGCTGCCCTGCATCGACTTGGCTGCATTGGCGTCCTGCCTTGACGCAAAACCAGCAGGCCCGCGGTGGGATGCCCCACTTGCCATGTATGGCGCCGGGATGTCGCCCCGTGCGTAGGAATGCGCAAAGCGGGCGGTGCCACAACCGCCCAGGTCGCTGGTTCCCGCGCGCCCGCTTCATACACCGCTTGCTTGCCGTGTAACGTCAGGTCGCTGGCAAACGCGAACTGGTCGCGCATGTCGAACGGGCAAGCGCGCAGCTTGTAGTGCGTGCCCAAGGGCTTGTCGGCCGGCACGACGATGACCGGCTTGGCGTGGTCAAGATAGGCGCTGGTCGGTGCGACATCGCGCAGCAGGGAGGGGATCGGCGTCATGTCGTCGCGGTCAGCGGCCTCTGGCATGAGATGAATGCGTTTGGGAAAAAATTGAATCGGCGCCGGCAAGCGCGCTGCAACGTCTTTCGCCGGGGGCGCGCTCGGCAACTCGCGTGCGTTGTGGGCATCGGCGGTGCGAGAGTGCAGGTGCTTGTTTCACGCCGATGCGGCGCCGAACTGCACCCTGCAACTGGTGAGGACAATGGGCGGGTCGGCTGGCATCTCAATTGCTTTGTCAGACCAACTGTCCTTCCCCCTTTTTTTTCGCCGCAAACCTTGATGAATACCGAAATCGATCGCTCTCCGTACCGAGTAGTTCGCCCCTACCTGCCGATTGCCGATTACGCGTTGATCGGGGACTGTCACTCGGCTGCGTTGATCTCGCGCGGCGGCTCGATCGACTGGTGCTGCCTGCCGCGCTTTGATTCGGACAGCTGCTTTGCACGACTGCTTGATCATGAGCAAGGTGGTTTTTTCGTGATCGCGCCGCGGGCGACTGCACGCAGCAGCCGGCGTTATGTGCCCGGCAGCATGGTGCTGGAAACCACGTTCGAAACCGACACGGGCACGGTTCGCTTGACGGATTTTTATGCGATGCGCAGCGGCGGCCGGCAGAATCCGCGGCGCGAACTGGTGCGCGTCATAGAGGCGGTGCACGGCGTGGTGCCGATGCAGGTGCACATCGCCGCGCGGCTGGATTTTGGCGCGGTCAAGCCATGGCTCGATTCGGTCGGGGACGGAGACTTCCTTGCGGTCGGCAGCGATACGGGGTTGTTGTTCTCCGGCGATGTCATGCTGGAGCAGGTCGACCAGCACGACCTCTGTGCGAGCCTGGTGCTGCAGCCGGGCGAAGTCCGCTATTGCTCGATGCAGTTTGTGGAGCCGTGCGAACTGCATGAGGCAAACGACATGCTGCCGCGCAGCGGGGACTTGAGGGACCATCTGCACGAGACAATCGAATGGTGGCGTGCGTGGAGCGACAAGCTCAGCGAGCCCGATCACAGCGGCGCCTGCGTGGCGCGCTCCGCCGTCGTGCTGAAGGCGCTGACCTATGCCCCGACCGGCGCCATCGTGGCCGCGCCCACCACCTCGTTGCCGGAGGAAGAAGGCGGCGAGCGCAACTGGGACTACCGATTCAGCTGGATCCGCGACTCGGTGTTCACGGTGCGCGCGCTGTCGCTGCTCGGACTGGCCGGCGAAGCCGATGGATTCCGCCGCTTCATCATGCGCAGCGCCGCTGGCAGCGCGGCGCAGTTGCAGGTGCTCTACGGCATCGACGGCAAGCGGCGCCTCACCGAAGTCGAGATCAAGCACCTGAGTGGCTGGCGCCATTCAAAGCCGGTGCGCATCGGCAACGGGGCCGAGTCGCAATTTCAAAGCGACATGTATGGACTGCTGCTGGAGCTGGCCTGGCGCTGGGCATCGCGCGGCAACCGGATCGACGATGCCTACTGGACCTTCCTGGTGGACTTGGTGGATACCGCCATTGCCAAATGGGAAGTGCCAGACCGTGGCATCTGGGAAGTGCGTGGTGAGCCGCGCGACTTCGTGCATTCGAAGGTCATGTGCTGGGCTGCGATCAACCGCGGCATTGCACTGGCCGAAGCGCAGCATCTGCAGGCGCCGCTCGAGCATTGGTACAAGGTACGCGCAGAGATTCGACACGCGGTGGAAACACGCGGCGTCGACCCGAAGGGCGATCACTTCGTAGCGAGCTTTGGCAGCACCCACATGGACGCTGCGTTGCTGCTGCTGCCCGAAGTCGAATTCGTCGCCTATGACGACCCACGCATGCTACGCACGCTGGATGCGGTGCGCGCAGAACTCGACACCGACGGCGGGCTGGTGCTGCGCTACCGCGTGGAAGACGGCATGGCCGGCAGCGAAGGCGTGTTTCTGGCCTGCACGTTCTGGTTGGTCGAATGCCTTGCGCGCGGCGGCCGCGTGCAGGAAGCCCGCTCCGTGTTCGACCGGGTCGCGGCCTGTGCCAACGATCTGGGCCTGTTTCCGGAAGAGTTCGATCCGCATGCCGGCGAAATGCTCGGCAACTTTCCGCAGGGGCTGTCGCACCTGGCGCACATCACGGCCGCGCTGGCTTTGGAGGCCGCCGAGGCAGCAGCCACCCCCATCAGCTAAAGATCTTTAGCAAAGCTCCCGGCTGAGTGTGCCCAGCAGGTTGGGCAGGCGCCCAAAGAAGTTAAAAGTACCGATGAAGCTGGTTTGGACTTGGACCTAACGACGAAGGAGCGGTTCTCGGCCAGGGCTGTTCAACGCTGCAGCTGCTGACACAAGTGAAGCAACGCATGCTCGGACCAGCCGACGGTCTGGCGGGCGGCCTTTATGTTGTGGTGGCCGGCATGGCGCAGCAGGTTCAAGGCGCAGGTGCGCAGTTGGGCAAAGACGCTGGGCTTGACGCGGATGCGGCTGGCGTCTTCGCCCATGGCGACATCGCGCACGTGGTGCAGGGCGTTTTCGATTGTCCAGTGGTCGCGCACGGCGTGATGGGCCTGGCTGGCCGACAGCGCATGGGTGCAGACGTACCACGCCGTCTCACTGCG
>JBBPYC010000094.1:0-58888 GCA_038200275.1 Burkholderiales bacterium | reverse complement strand
GGGCGGCCGACCCGTCGCTGGCCGAGCGCATCGCGGCGTTGCAGGCCACTGGCGCGACGCTGTCGTGCGCGTTGGAACGGCTGGCCGATGGGCGATTGCGGCCGCGCGCGCTGCTTGCGTTCGGCGACGAGCCCAAGACCGGCGTGGCTGAGGTGCTGCACACGTTGCGGCAACGCGGCCTGCGCGTGGTGATGATTACCGGCGACAGCCGTGCTGCAGCCCTGGCGATGGCAGACCGGCTCGGGTTTGCAGCGGCCGAAGTGCGCGCCGATGTGTTGCCGGGTGACAAGGCGGCTGTCGTGCAACAACTGCAACGTGGTGATGAGCAAGCAGCACCGTTAGACAAGCGCCTGCTGCGCCACGTGGTGGCCATGGTGGGCGACGGCGTGAACGATGCACCGGCGCTTGCCGCTGCCGATGTGGGCATTGCGATGGGCACCGGCACCGACGTGGCGATGCATGCCGCCGGCATCACGCTGATGCGCGGCGATGTGGCGTTGGTCGCATCCGCGTTGGACCTGTCGGCGCGCACCACGGCCAAAATTCGGCAGAACCTGTTCTGGGCGTTCATCTACAACGTGCTGGGGATTCCACTGGCCATGTTCGGCCTGTTGAGCCCGGTGGCCGCGGGCGCCGTGATGGCGCTCAGCTCGGTCTGCGTGACTGGCAATGCATTGCTATTGCGGCGCTGGCAGCCGAGGCCGTGCTGAATCGAAGTCAGCACGAAGAGACGGTGGTGCTGATCCGGCTTGCCTCTTGCCAATCAGCGAAACGCGCA
Organism: Burkholderiales bacterium; assembly: GCA_038200275.1. Lineage (GTDB taxonomy): Bacteria > Pseudomonadota > Gammaproteobacteria > Burkholderiales > Burkholderiaceae_C > JBBPYC01. Next base: position 58,110 of record JBBPYC010000094.1, on the reverse strand, counting down.
TGAAGGCATTCACCAGGTGGGGCACTTTTTCGATCCGAATCGCTCGGCGCACAACGCTTGGCCCACAGGCTGGGGGCTGTCAGCCACCGTCACGCAGGAATTGGCGGTTTTGCCTGACAAACCCGAGCAAATGCTGCGGGTAAGCTCGGGGGCCAGTCAGAATCGCGTGCAAAGCCGGCTGGCTTAACATGAATGTTTTTGTCAAGCGAAAAAATCGACAGTTTTACGGTTAAACAAGGAGCAGCTGATGGCAACGGGAAGTTATTCGGGCACGGGGGGATACGATCCCTCCAAAGGGACCACGCGCAGTGGCACAGCCGGCTTGGAAGAAAGCGCCAACATGGTCAAGGAACGCGCCGGTGCGATCTTCGAGGACGCGAAGGGTGCCGCACAGTCCAAACTCAATGAGCAAAAGGACGTTGCAGCCGACAGCATCGGCAACGTCGCACAAGCGCTGCGCGATGCCGCGGGCCGCAAGGGCGACGGCAGCAGCAGCGGCGGCGACGCGATCGCGGAGATGACAGGCTCGGCCGCCGATGGCCTCGAGCGGTTGTCCAACACACTGCGCAGCAAGGACATCAGCGGCATGTTGCGCGACATGGAGTCGTTCGCTCGCAACCAGCCAGTCGCATTCTTCGGGCTTTCATTGGCTGCCGGCTTTCTTGCCGTGCGCTTTTTGAAGGCGACTGAAGAGCCGCGCTACGGTACATCGAATATGTCGGGCACGTCCGGCAGATCGACTGGCTCCACGGGTTCTGGCTACCCGGCGTCGGTTGGCCGGTCCGCTTCGACCACCGGCGCATCGACTTCGTCATTGGCCAGCCGCAAGACCTATCAGGAGGACCCATGGACAGCACGTTGAACACCCGCACCACCACCACCAGCAATATCGATCGCGATCTCAGCGACGTGCCGACGTTCGACGCGGCCATGCCGCGCGAGCCGCGTGCACGCACCGAGTCGTTGACGGGTTTGTTCGGTGACCTTTGGCGCCAGACCACCACGCTGGTGCATCAGGAGGCCGCGCTTGCCAAGGCCGAGTTGTCCGAGAAGATCGGCCACATGGCACTGGGCATCGGCGGCATTGCAGCCGGCGGGGCGGTGATCTTTGCCGGTTTCATCATCTTGTTGAGCTCGGCCGTCAATGCACTGGCGCCTTATCTGCCGCCAAACATGGCTGCGTGGCTGTCGCCGCTGATCGTCGGCCTGGTCATCATCATCATCGGCTACATCATCTATGCCAGTGGCAAGAGCGCACTGGATGCAAGCAATCTGAAACCGTCCCGGACGGTGGCTTCGTTGCAGCAAGACGGTCAACTGGTCAAGGAGCACGTGCAATGAGTTACGACAACAAGAACCCAGACGATCGGGCTTACGACGTCCGCATTCGTGACGACCGCGCTCACGACAACAGGAACTACGACGACAAAAGCCCGGAAGAGATTGAGAGCGAGATTGAACTCACGCGCAGTCGGCTCGACGAAACGCTGCTTGCAATCGAGCAACGTCTGGAGCCGCGTCAACTGTTGGATCGCGGCGTCGAATATGCCCGCAATCACGGTGCAAAAGAGTATTTCGTCAGTCTGGGGCAATCGGCCAAGAACGAGCCGCTGCCGCTGGCACTGGTCGGCATTGGGCTGGCTTGGTTGATGCTCTCGAACCGGCGGGACCGCGTGCCCCCAGCGTACCGACTCGGCATGGACCCGTCGCTGCGTTCGCGCGGCAGTTCGGCGCTTGATCAAGCCGGTGCAAAGGTCAGCCGCACAGCGGATGACCTGCGTTACCGCGCGGGTGAGACTCGGGACCGCATTGCGGGTGCTGCCGACGATGCGAAGCACAAATTGTCGGAGACTGCCGATGACCTGCGTCACAAGGCATCTGATACCGCAGATGAACTGCGCTACAAGGCGTCGAGCACGGCCAGCGAGGTGCGCAACCGCGTGTCCGATGCAGCCGCCGACGTCCGCGATACCGCAGCCGACGTGCGCGACCGCGTCTCCGACACGGTTTCCGATATCAGCGACAAGGTATCTTCCACGGCACGCCAGACCGCACAAGCGTTCTCCGACACGGCGCAGGCCGCACGCGAGCGGGCCGACCAACTGGCCGACACCGCACGTCATGGCGCCGAGCGCGCACGCGAAACCTATGACTCGGTCGTGCGTGAGCATCCGCTTGCGTTGGGCGCGATCGGTCTTGCCGTCGGCGCGGTGCTGGCCGCTTCGGCACCGCGCACCCGGCGTGAGAATGAGTTGATGGGCGCCACCAGTGACCGTCTGAAAGACGAAGCGCGCGAAGTTGGCGAAGAGCAGTTCGAGCGCGTCAAGTCGGTCGCAGCTGCTGCGCAGGATACAGCTGTTGACAAGGTCAAGTCGGTTGCCGACGAAGTCGAATCAAAAGCGCGCAGCGCAGTCGACTCGGTGAGCGCCTCGGCCAACAAGCCTGCTTCGTCGCCGTCGGCTGCGTCCACCGGGCAAGGCTCCGCCACGTCGTTGTCGGGCAAGTCGGAGTCGGATTCGATCGCAGGCGTTCGGCCGTCCACCGGGGGTCTGAGCAGCAGCTCCGGTTCGTCGCCGACGTCTTCCTCGCCGAGCGATTCACCCACAAGCTCGCCGTCTATCGGATCGCCTTCGTCTTCAACGCCTTCTACCGGCGTTGGCTCGGACAGTTCCAAGCAAACATCCAGCGCAGACAAAGCGTCCTCGATGTCTGACCAAAAACCTGCTTTGCCTTCTGGCAGCAGCACCTCTGGCAGCAGCAGTGGCTCGGCCAGTGGCAGCAGCACGGGTGGTGGCACATCTTCGGCAAGTTCCTCCGGTACTAAGCCAACGGTGTCGCCGATCCCAGGCGCGAATTCTGCGTCGACCTCGACTTCACCGTCGTCGTCGGGATCGGGCGCCATCAGCGGTTCGGCAGGTTCAAGCAGTGCTGGCGCCAGCAAGCCAGGCATGCCGGGATCGCCATCGGTCGGCAGCAGCCCCGGCGGAACTGGCACAAGCGGTAGCAGCGCAACGAGCGGCAGTCCGTCATCGACTCCGTCATCCACCAGCGGGGCCGCATCGGGCGCGGGGGGATCTTCGATGGGTGGATCAAGTGGCGCGTCGACTGGTAGCAGCAGCACGGGCAGCAATGCGCCGAAACCCAGTTATCCGTCGGCTGGCACACCGGGCACCAGCGCTTCTGCGAATGTGAATCCGTTGGGCAACCCCGCGGCGGCGCAGTCGAAGGACAAGCCGGCGACCGGCACCCCTGGCACCCCTGGCACCCCTGGCACCCCGGGTGTAAGCGGTTTACCGTCGTCGCCTCCAAGCAAGCCGTGAGGCAGCGGGTTTGACACAGACCAGCGACTGAAGCGCAATGCTGCCGGATCGATGGCGATCCGGTTGCCGTGATGCTTCGCATTTCGCGCCATGTTCCTGCAGGCTATTAAGCTTGATGGCGAACGTGGCGCGAAGTCGTTTTTGAGACCTGCGTCGTTCGTTTGTCCATTGCCGATTGCTTGAGTCGCCCGGCATCGGTCTTTTATTTATCATCCAAAAAGCGACGCGCACATGAAAATCGAGCAAGACACCGTGCCCACAGTGACCTACCGGATTACCGACGACAAAGGCCGACCGGTCGACGCCGGCACAGACCCGATGGTCTATCTGCACGGCGGCTATCAAGCCACGTTGCCAAAACTGGAAGCCGCACTGAACGGCCATGAAGCCGGTGACAAGTTGACGGTCGAATTCGCAGCCGGCGAAGCATTCGGTATGCGCGACGAAGCCTTGGTGCGCGCCATCGACAAGGCCGATTTTCCGCCTGGCGTCAAGGTGGGCGGCCAGCTTGAAGGCCGTGACGACTCAGGCAATGCCCATGTCTTCACGGTGCAAAAGATCAAAGGCAATCAAGTCATGCTCGACGGCAATCACCCGCTGGCCGGGCTTGCGTTGCGGTTCTCGCTTCAGGTGTTGAACGTGCGGGCGGCAAGCGCTGAAGAGATTGCCCATCGGCATGTGCACGGCGCGCACGGACATCACCACTGATTGCCGAATTCGCTGCGTTGCCACCCCCAATTCGCATGCAATGGGTACACCACCCGTGACACAACCTGTCCGCCCCAAGCCGCTGCCCCAGTGGCTTGAGGCCGCGCGTGACCACTGGCAGTGGCGCGGCACGAAACGTCCCGCGTTCGCAGTGACGCCAGCGCGGGGCCAAGTGTCCGTCTGGGATTTTCCACGCCCGCCGCGCATTGCGCCGGACTCGCGCGAAGTGGTGGTGCGCTGGGGCGACATCGAGATCGCCCGCACCCGACATGCGCAGTGCGTGTTGGAAACCGCCCACCCGCCAAGCTTCTATCTGCCGTGGTCCGACGTGGATCGACGCTGGTTCCAGGCGGCTGGTGATGGCTCGTTTTGCGAATGGAAGGGGCCGGCAACTTACTGGAGCCTGGTTGACGGTGAGCGAGCGCTGCACCGGGTCGGCTGGAGCTACCCAACGCCGCTTGGCGGCGCAGAAGGTTTGTCCGATTGTGTGGCCCTTTATCCGGCTCAACTGCATTGCACCGTCGACGGCGAATGCGTGCAGCCGCAACCCGGAGGTTTCTACGGCGGCTGGATCACGCCCGAACTGGTTGGCCCCTTCAAAGGCGAGCCTGGCAGCGAAGGTTGGTGATTCGGTCAACCGATTTGTCCAACAGGAGATGAAAAGATGTCATCGCATGAATACAAGGTGGGTGAGCACGTGCGCTGGAATTCGGACGTGGGGCACATCACTGGCAAGATTAAAAAAGTCCATGTGAAGGACTTCGAATTTATGGGTCGCACACGCCGTTGCAGTGCCGACAAGCCGCAATACGAGGTGGAAAGCGACAACACCGGCAACCATGCCGTGCATTACGGCAGCGCATTCACACGGGTCAGCGACTGAATCGCGTGCATGGCCGAGCGCAAACAGCCAAGTCGGTTGTGAAGCCCGCATGCAAAGGAGACATCCATGCCAAGAGCAATGCTTGAAGGAAAACGAATCCTCGTAACGCAGGCCGATGCGTTCATGGGTCCGGCGCTGTGCGATGTGCTCGAGCAGCGGCACGGCGCGCTGGTTGCGCGCAGCACCGAGCTGCTGATCGAGCCCGCAGCGTCCGGGCGCGTGATCGCCAGTGCCGGCGAGATCGACGTGCTGGTTGCCAACCTTGCGATCCCTGCGCCGACGAGCGCGGTGGCCGACGTCAGCGATGACGAATGGCGCCATGCGTTCGCCGCGTTGGTCGACCCACTGCCGCGTCTGCTGCGCGCGGTGTTGCCGCAGATGCTCGCGCGCGGTGCGGGCCGCATCGTGGTGATGGGCAGCTCGTCCGCGTTGCGCGGCATCAAGCGCACGTCCACCTACAGCGCAGCTCGTGGTGCGCAACTTGCCTGGACGCAGGCGGTCGGCATCGAACTGGCGTCGCGCGGTATTCAGGTGAATGCAGTCGCGCAGAACTTTGTCGACAACCCGATGTACTTTCCGGCCAAAGTGCAGGCCGATCCACGATTTCAGGAGCGCCTCAGGCGTGAAGTGCCGCTTGGCCGGTTGGTCAGCGCTGAAGAGGATGCCGAGTTCGTCGCCTATCTGTGCAGCGACGCAGCGGCCTGCTTTGTTGGGCAGGTGTTCCCTGTCTGCGGCGGGTGGGTCACTCGGTAAGTCTGCGGCGTCGGGAACGCGCCGTGTCCACAGTCGGCCGTGTCGGTGACTCGCGCCTGGGACAGCTCAACCGCATGCTATATGGAGCACCAGCTGCTGCCCTGAGGGAGGTCTGTTGTGAGGCAGCCGCCCAGCAGACAACGGCAGTCAGACTGCATGCGCATGAGGGCTGGAATGCCAGAGGCTGTGCGGCGAGACTGACGCTGCAGGTCGACCGCTTCAGACCACTTTTTTCGGGACTTTCTTCTACAAGGGTTGATCGATGAGCAACAAGGTGATTGTCATCGCCGGCGCGTCCAGCGGCATTGGACACGCCACCGCGCTGGCCTGCGCGCAATCGGGCGCCAGCCTCGTGCTGGCTGCTCGGGGCGTCGAGGCGCTTGACCGCGTCGCGCAGGAATGCGAGCGGTTCGGTGCCGAAGTGCTGATCGTGCCAACCGACATGACCGACGCTGCCGCCGTCGACGCGCTGAAGCATGCCGCGATCGACCGCTTCGGTCACTTCGATGTCTGGATCAACATCGTCGGTGTCGGCGCCGTCGGCTTGTTTGACCAGACCCCAATCGATGCGCACCGGCGCGTGATCGAAACCAGCCTGATTGGCCAGATGAACGGCGCACACGCAGCGCTCGGGCATTTCCGAAGCCAGCGGCGCGGCACGCTGATCCACATGATTTCGATTGGCGGCTGGGTGCCGTCGCCTTATGCGGCCGCCTACAGCGCTGCGAAGTTCGGCTTGCGTGGCCTCACCGAAGCGCTGCGTGCCGAGATGTCTGACCTGCCCGATGTACACGTGTGCGCGGTCTATCCGACTTTTGTCGACACGCCCGGCATCTCCCACGGCGCGAACTACACCGGCCGCAATCTGAAGCCGCCCCCGCCGCTGCTCGACCCACGCGTGGTCGCAAACAAGATCGTGGCATTGATGGACGCACCGCGTGCAACCACGCCGATTGGCAGCATCGCCTGGCCTGCGCGCCTTGCTTACGCGGTCGCGCCGGAGACGATCGGTGCGACAAGCCGCTGGTTGATCGGCGCTGCGTTGAAGCGGGACGACCGCGTCGGCATCAGCGATGGCAACCTGTATGCGCCGTCGGTCGGCACCGAAGTGGACGGTGGCCATCGGCACCCGGCTCAAACGTTGTTGGCTGCTGGTGCGGTGGCGCTCAGCGTCTCCGCGCTCGCTTGGTGGTGGTTCGGCTCATCAGGGCGCTCCAACAACGCGCATCCGCGCGAGCGCGCGGCTGCACTACGTCGCCGTGCCTGATCGGCGCTGAATCGCGACCGGCTGGTCGATCGCACCAAACACCGATCGTCCGGCCGGGTCAAGCATTTCGATCCGCACCCGGTCGCCGTGCTGCAGGTAAGGGTGCAGCTGGTCTTCCGGCATCCCGTCCAGCATCTGCCGCACCCGGGCTTCCGTGATGCACGCACTGCCGCGACTTGCGTCGGCGTTGCTGATGGTGCCAGCGCCCACGATGCTCCCGGCGCACAAGCTTCGCGTGCGTGCGAGATGCTCGATGACGTGGCCGAAGCCGAACACGGTTTCCTCGCCCGCGTCGGGCGAACCGAACCAGTTGCCGTTGATCGACACCTGCACCGGCAAGTGCAACATCCCCTCACGCCAGTGGGCTCCAAGCGCGGCGGGGGTGACGGCCACCGGCGCGAACGACGTGGCCGGCTTGCTCTGATAAAACCCGAAGCCGCGCGCGAGCTCCGGTGCAATCAGATTGCGCAGCGACACATCGTTGAGCAACACGACCAGTGCGATGCAGTCGAGCGCGCCTTCAGCGGTGGTGCCCATCGGTACATCGGTCGTCATCACCGCGATCTCGGCTTCAAGGTCGATACCGTGCGATGCATCCATCGCAACAATCGCTTCGGTGGGACCAAGCATCCCATCGGAGCCGCCTTGATAGACCAGGGGTTCGTCTTCGTAACGCGGCGGAATCGGCTCCTTGCGCCAGCGGTACATGAGCCGCGCATGGTTGCGATAGACCGACGCATCGGCCCACTGGTAGGCGCGCGGCAGGGGCGCCATGCAGCGCGCCGGATCGAACGGTTCGGCGCCCTGCCAAGCGGCAGCATTGAGCCGCGCCCGTTCGGCAGCAAGGCGTGGCAGCAGCACGCTCCAGTCGTCGAGCGCCGCTTGCAGCGTGCGCGCAATCGCAGGCACCGGCTGGCAGCTCTGCAGTGCGGTGTCGACCAGCACCAGTTCGCCGTCGCGGCTACCGTCTGCTCGCGTGGCCATCCGCAGTGCGTCGGAGTGGGGGGCATCGTTGGTCATGGGGTTGTCATCGTCCGTGCGCCTGCTCGGCCGCTGCAGTCGAGTCGGCGGGCGCCTTGCGTCGCGCGGTCCAGGTTGCCAGTTGCGCATGCGCCTCGTCTGCATAGCCCGCCACCACGTCTGCAGCGGCCACCTCGATCGTCAGCTCCAGCCGCAACCCGTTCGGATCGAAGAAGTAGATCGACTCAATGAACCCGTCGTGATCGACCACACCGATCACATCGACCCGATGGCTCGCCAGCCGTGCTTTCATCGCACGCAGTGCCGCCACGCTCTCCACGCGCAGCGCGATGTGGTTCACCCAGCCGGGCGTGTTCGGGCTTGGCTCAGCGGCGGTGTCGTCGCCAAGGTCGAAGAACGCGATGTTCGAGCCGTCGCGCATCTGAAAAAAAATGTGCACGTACGGGCAGTGCTCACCCGTGCTCGGCACCGTGTCTCGTTTGATGACATGCACCAGCGGCAGACCGAGGATGTCCTCGTAGAAATGCCGCGTGACTTCCGCATCGCGGCAGCGCCAGGCGAAGTGGTGCAGGCCGAGCACGGCGCTTGCCTCAGTTTCGACTTCCGGCATCGTGACCGATTTCATGGCCAGTCAATCCAGCGAGATGCTGTTGGCCTTGATGACCGGGCCCCAGCGCCTGGATTCGGCGCGTGCCAGTTCGACGAACTGCGCGGGCGTGCCGGCTTGCACTTCCAGGCCGAAGTCGGTGAAGCGTTGCGTCACAGCCGGATCGGCCAGCGCCTTGTTGAGTGCCTGATTCAGCCGCGCGACCACCGGCTGCGAGAGACCCGCCGGGCCGACCACGCCCTGAAACGCGAACACTTCGGCATTCGTCACGCCGAGCTCCTTCAGGGTCGGCACGTCCGGCAGCAGTGGAGAGCGTTGATCGGTGCCAATCGCCAGCGGCACAACCTTGCCGGATTGCACGATCGAAAGGCCCGACGCCAGGTCCAGGAACATCACGCCGACCTGGCCACCCATCACGTCCTGCATCGCCGGCGCCGCGCCTTTGTAGGGAATGTGAACAAGCGATGTGCCGGTGCGGTTCTTGAACATCTCCATTGCAAGGTGGTGCGGCGAACCGTTGCCGGGCGACGCATAGTTGACCTTGTCCGGGTTCGCCTTGACGTACGCCAGGAAGCCGTTGAAGTCCTGCGCTGGAAAGTTCGGGTTCACGACCAGCACCAGCGGAAAGCGGCCGATTGCGCCGATGAACGTGAAGTCTCGCGCGGGGTCGAACGGCAACTTCTTGAACAGATGTTCGTTGAACGCGAGCAGTGCGTTGTCGGCCGACATGATGGTGTAGCCGTCTGGCCTTGAACGCGCGACCAGATCGGCGCCGATGTTGGTGGATGCACCTGGCCGGTTGTCGACCAGGATCGGCTGGCCAAGCTCGGCGGCCATTGCTTGGCCGAGGGTGCGCGCAAGCGTGTCGGTGCCGCCGCCGGCTGGGTAGGGCACGACCCACTTGATCGGCTGGTCCGGGTAGCCGGAAGCTGCTTGCGATGACGCGGCCGGCTGTTGCGCGAACAGCGCCGCAGAAGTGAGCAGGGCGCTGGCGGCAACAGAGGCGGAAATCAGGATGCGGCGTTTCATGAGGGTGGTCTCCTTGAAGTTTTCGGGAGTGTGCTGATGGAGCAGTTGCTGATTTCACTAAGCGATGCGTGCCGGCGTGGCTGTGCCGACATCGGCCGGCTGCAACGCCGACAGCGACGGTTGCGGCAGCTCCTGCAGCGCATCGCCAATGGCGCGATTGCAGTTGGCCTCATCACCGACTTGCTCGAACAACAGCAATGCAAGCCGTGCAAGAAAAAGTGACTCCCGCGCCGGGCCGGCTTGCGAGATGGCTTCGGCACACTGCGCGTAGATGCGGTCCCGCGCTGCGTCGGGCAAGCGTTCGGTCGTCATGCCTGTAGCGCCGGTTCGGGTGAGTGCTCGAATGCGCAGGCGCGCTGCAATGCGCGCTGAACTGCGATGGCCCTGGGCCGGTGCCAGCGTGCAGCCACATGGCCGTCGGGGCGCACCAGATAGACCGTGCCTTGACCAGTGCCGTAGCGTTCGGCGATCTGGCCGGTCGGGTCCTCAAGATCGGCGTGTGTGCCCGGCGCGCCGATGCGCACCAGCTGCCAGGGAGCGCGTGCCATTGCGTCAGGCGCATCAACTTGCCACTTCAGATCGCGCTCGAGTGCGGCTGTGGCCGTGCCCTCATCATCAAACACCAGCAGCGCAAATCCCGGTGCCTGCAGCGCATCCGTCAGGTGGCCACAACCTGCTGCACCGCCCGGCAGATCGACCAGCACGCTGCCCACTTCCGGCCCACAGGCAAACGCCGCGTTGTGGTCCGGGCTCGACAGCGCCGATTCGGCATAGCGAATCGCATGCGTCTGGCGCGGGTTGATGAGCTTCGCCACATCGGGATGCGCACGCGCCAGCGACAACGCAGCTTCCCGCAGCAGATCGAAGCCGCGTGATGGTGGCGACATGAACTCGGTGCTGCGCATCGCGTTCTCCGCATTGATCTGAAATGCTTCGATGCGCTCGTTGTTGTAGCTGTCGAGCAGCGCTTCCGCGGCCTGCCCCCGCAGCACGAACGCCAGTTTCCAGGCCAGGTTGTCCGCGTCATCGAAACCCGAATTGAGCCCGCGCACACCGAAGATGGGCAACGCATGCGCGGCATTGCCCGCGAACAGCACGCGGCCGTGCCGATACGAATCCAGTGTCATCGCACCGGCGCGGTAAACAGACGTCCACACCGGGCGCCACGGCAGATGCCCTTCGCCGATCGCCTCCAGGTGCCGTTGCACGAATTCCTGCACCCGTTCGGGCGTCAGCGCGGCCTCGGTGCTTTCGCCGGGTTGCAGCTGGTAGTCGATGCGCCATATGTTGTCGGGCTGGCGGTGCATCAGCACGGTCGAGCCGCGGCACCAGGGCGGGTCGAACCAGGCGCGGCGCTCGGTCGGTGCAGTGCTCGGCAGCTCGATGTCAATGATCACGTAGCGGCCTTCGTAGGCGGTGCCGTTCAGTTCCAGCCCGAGTGCCTTGCGCAAGAAGCTCTGGCCACCGTCGCAGGCGACCACCCAGTCGGCCTGCGTTCGGTAGCTGCCTTGCGCGGTTTGTACGGCGAGCGTGGGTGCACCGTCTGGTGCGATTTCGAGCGCGGTCACGCTCGATGCCCAGCGCAGTTCGATCATCCCGCGTTCGGCTGCGTTGACTTCGGCCACACGGTCTTGCAGAACCTGCTCGATGTAGTACTGCTGCAAGTTGATCATCGGCGGAAACCGCTGCAGCGCATCGTGCGGCATTGAGAAATGCAGCACCTCATGATCGCGATAGAAGCTGTGGCCATCGGTCCAAGGCAGGCCTTTGGCCAGCACCGCATCGGCCACGCCAAGCCGCTGCAGAATCTCCAAGCTGCGGCGCGAAATACACGCCGCGCGGCTGCCTTCGCACACCGAGTCGTCGGCTTCGATCAACAGCGACCGCACGCCGTAGCGTGCCAATCCGAGCGCGACCGCAAGCCCGACCGGGCCGGCGCCGACGATGAGCACGCGTTGGTCTTCTGACCGTTCCACTCCGCCCGGCTTTGCCGGCAGCGGTGGCGCCATAAAGCGCTGGTAAGTGAAAGGGCCAATGCACTCAAGCGGTGAGTTCATGGTGCGGGTGTGCCTCCGTGGCGCGAAAAATTCATTCTACGAACGGAGCACGCCAGCCAGCAACCATTCGGCGTTCTTCAACGCTCTGCAGGTGGTGCACGCAGCCTTGCCGCAGTGGTTTCCAGCATGGGCCAAGCTGGCTTGTCCGGCGCAAAGCGCGCCCGCATGTAGCCCACGAGTTGCGCAACCTGCGCATCATCAAAAGCCTCCCGAAAACCCGCCATGAAGCCGACGTCGCGGCCTGGTGGTTGCTGCACGCCTTCATAGATCGTGCGAATCAGGTTGTCGGGCCGATCGCTGTGCAGCTTGCTCGACCGCGCCAGCGGCGTGTTGGTGCCAAGCAGCGTGGGGCCGCTGCCGTCGTGATGGCAGGCCGCGCAGGCGTTGTCGAACAGGCGTTGGCCAGGGTCGGGCAGGGGTGCCGACGGCATTGGCGTCGAGGCCGTGGTTTCGGTGCGCTGCGCATCCGGCTCATTGAACGAGCCGAGATAGACCGCCATCGCACGAATGTCTGCATCGGGCACGCTGCGCAACTCGCGCACCACCGACGTCATCGGCCCCAGCGCACTGCCGTGCTCGCGCGAATAGCCATGGCGCAGGTAGTCATAGAACGCAGTTGCGTTCCAGGCAACCGGCGCGTTCGATGCAAAGCTCGTCAGCGCAGGCGCTTCCCAGCCGTCGACAAAAGCACCGGACAGATAGCGGGTGTCACTGCGCTCGGCGCCCAGCGCATTGCGCGGTGTGTGGCATGCCCCGCAGTGGCCGAGGCCGTTGACCAGATAGGCGCCGCGGTTCCATTCGGCCGATTGCGCGGGCTCGGGCTGAAACGGCGCCGGATCATGAAACAACGCATTCCAGGCAGGCATCAAGGCGCGCTGATTGAACGGGAAGCGCAGGTCGTTCGGCGGCGCGACGCTGGCCACGGCAGGTTCGCTCATCAAGTACGCATACAGCGCCATCAGGTCATCGTCGCTGGTCTTTGCATAAGCGGTGTACGGAAACGCCGGGTACAGGTGCTGGCCGTCGCGGGAGATGCCTTCGCGCATCGCACGCTGGAACGCGCTGAACGACCAGGCGCCGATGCCGGTGGCCGCGTCGGGCGTGAGGTTCGTACTGTGGAGGGTGCCGAACGGTGTGGGCAGCGGCCGGCCGCCCGCGTTCCTTGCGCCGCCTTCTGCGGTGTGGCAGACCGCGCAGTCACCGATCGCTGCCAGCTGGCGGCCGCGCGCGATGGTCTCTGCGGTGTAGAGCGAGGACGCTGGCGCGCTGGACGCAACCGGCGCGATGGCAGCGCGCCAACCGAGCGCGGCGGCAGTGAGGCCCGCAGCGCCCGCGAACAACGCTGCCGTGCGCCGCCAAGGCCGGCGGCGCGCCGGTGCACGCGCAGCGGCAGGCCAACGCGCTGCAGGGCGCTCGGTCGATCTTGCCGAAGCATCGGCATCGGCATCGCTGGGCGGCACGGAACCGCCACCGCCTGCCAATCCGTTTCGCAACATCGCCGCGCGCACGACTTCGGGCGTGAACGGTGGCGCACGCAGCCGCACGCCGGTCGCATCGAAGATCGCATTCGCGATCGCGGCGGTGCCCGACACGGAAGCGCTCTCGCCGACGCCGAATGCGGTGTCGTCGTCGCCCCGACGCGGCATCATGACCACGTCGATCACCGGCACCTGGGTGAAGTTCAGGATCGGATAAGCGCCCCATTCGCGCGCTGCGGGTGTCTGATCCTTGGCCGTGAGGGGCAGGTTCTCAAAAAGCGCGCGGCTGGTGGTCTGCAGCACGTTGCCGTGCACTTGGTGCTCCACGCCTTTGGGGTTGATCACCAGACCCACGTCGTGCCCGACGACGACCCGCCGCACCTGCACTTCGCCGGTGTCCCGGTGCACGTCCACATCGGCCACCCAGGCCGACCAGGCGGCACCGTAGCCTGGCCATTTGCTGTGCACGTAGCGCGCGTAGGCCATGCCCTGACCGCGCAGCCACGGCCCGTCTGTGGGCTGTTGCATCGGCGTCGTGTGGGGCAGCCAATCGGCCTTGTCAGCGGTGGCACGCAGCAAGTCAGCGGCACGCGCGTCGGGCAGATGGCGCAACCGATAAGCAAGGGGATCGACTTGCGCTGCGTGGGCAAGCTCGTCGATGTAGCTCTCATGCGCGAACGAGTTCGGCAGCGCCGATACGCCGCGCAGCCAAGAGGCGCGCAGGATGGGCGCCATGTCGCGCACCGTCACGCGCAGGTGTTCGTACGCATACGGCGGGCGCGCGGTGCGATCGCCCATTTCGAACGCATGCGCGCCGGGCTCGATCGTGCGCGTGAGCAGCAGCGCCAACGTCGGCGCCGCGTTCGACGGGTAGCTGGTCTCGAAGTCGTAAGCGGCCGGCGCGCCGTCCGCATTCAGTCCGCCACGCACGGTCATCAACTGTGCCGCGCCTTTCGGCTCCCAGACGTGCTCCTGCTCGCGTGTGAGCTGCACGCGCACGGGCGCGTTCACGGCCTTGCTGAGCAGCGCGGCATCGGCCGTCACGTCGTCGGCGCTGTTGCGGCCGTAGCAGCCGGCCGCTTCCATCCGGATCACGTCGACGGCCACGTCGGGCAACTGCAGCAGGCGGCTCAGGTCGGCGCGCAGCACGTGCGGGTTTTGTGTGCCGCTCCAGACCGTCATGCATTCGGCATCGGGTTGCCAGGCGGCCACCGCGCAAGACGGGCCGATGGAGGCGTGCAGTTGGTATGGCCACAGATATTCACGCTCGAACTGCTGGCTGGCGCTGGCGATCGCGCCGTCCACATCGCCTTCATCGACCAGCTTGCGCGCCGTTGCCGGGTTGTTGCGCAGCGCCTGCGCGACGTCGCTCAAATCGGGCATGCCGGGCCATGGCTTCCAACGCACGCGCAATTCACGTAGCGCCTGTTCGGCTTGTTCTTCGCGCTCGGCCACGATGCCGACAAAGTCGCGGATTACCACCACCGCGCGGATGCCAGGGATGTGCGCGATCGATGCTTCATCGACCGAATCCAGCGTGTTGCCGATGAAGTCGCCGTGGTCTGCGCCCGCATACGGTGGCCGCACCACGCGACCGTGCAGCATGCCGGGCACGCGCAGGTCGTGGACGAAGGTGAGTTCGCCGCGTGCTTTGGGTCCGATGTCGGTGCGCGGCAGGCTGGTGCCGACGATGCGGTGGGCAGAGACCGGCTTTGAAGGCGTGGTCGGGTCCAGGTCGAGTTCGATGTGCTGGCCGTGCACGAGATCGGCGTAGCGGATCGAAACCGACACATCCGCGCTTGCATCGCCTTCGACATGCACCACGCCGTCATCGACGCGCAATTGCGCCACGGCTGCGCCAAGCCTGACAGCGGCCTGCCCAAGCAACCAACTGCGCGCCTGCGCCGCTGCCGCGCGCAATGGCACCGCATGCACCTGGATCGACGAACTTGCAATCGTCGCGCCCTGGTTCGGCGCGCTCGCGGTGCTGCCGAGCACCATGCGGATTGCAGCGGGTGCGACGTCGAGCTCTTCCGCCACGATTTGCGTGAGTGCGGTGGCGATGCCGGTGCCGAGATCGACATGGCCGTGCAGCCCGGTCACGCTGCCGTCGTCCCAGACGGCCAGCAGGATCTCCGGGCCTTCTGCAGGGTTGCCTGCGACAAACGTGGGCTGGCCCTTGGCCGGTGACAATGCAACCGGTGGGGTTCGCTGCACCAGCAGCACGCCCGCCGCAGCGCGGTAGTCGGCGCGCGCATGCGGCTGGTCCGCGCGGCGGCTCATGGGTTGGAGGCCGCTGCTGTTGCTGCCGCCGCTCGGTGCGCTTGCATCAACCGGGCGGCACGGTGGCCCGCGCGCAGGATCTCGATGTGCGTGCCGCAGCGGCACAGATTGGCCGACAACTCGCGCCGCAGCATCGTCTCATCGGGCGCCGGTTCGCGCTCCAGCAGCGCCACCGTCTGCATGATCATCCCGTTCAGGCAATAGCCGCACTGCGCGGCCTGCTCATCGATGAAGGCCTGTTGTACTGGGTGCAATGCGGGCGTAGTGCCGGAACGCGCAGGCAGGCCTTCGAGCGTGGTGATCTCACGTCCCGCCACGCCAGCTGCAGGGATCACGCAAGACCGTGCGGCGACGCCGTCCACCAGTACTGTGCAGGCGCCGCACTCGCCCAGCCCGCAGCCGTACTTCGGGCCGTTCAACGCAAGGTCGTTGCGCAGCAGGTGCAGCAGCGTGGTCGCAGGTGACACGTCGGCTCGTACCGTCTGCCCGTTGACTCGCCATTGGCTCGACTCGACAACCGTCACCGCATTACCTGCCGTTTGCTATTGAAAAAAGAGCTGAAAATTAGGATTCGATGCGCGCCCCGGCGTGATTCTTCTCTAAGACGGCACGAGACCGAGTCGCCGAGTCGCCACGACATAGCGCGCGGTCAGGCCACCACGAGCTCGCTCGACCGAATGCGCTTCACGCCCCTGGCGGTCATCTGCTGCCACGCATTGGCCAACGATCCGTTCAGATCGATTGCGCGGGTTGCGTCTTCGACCACGTAGGTGTCCAGGCCGCGCTCGACCGCATCGAGTGCGGTCCAGGCAACGCAGAAATCGGTCGCCAGGCCCACAATGAAAACACGCTGGATGCCGCGTTCACCCAGGTAACCGCCCAGCCCGGTCGGCGTCCGGCGGTCTGCTTCCTCGAACGCGGAATAGCTGTCCACGCCCCGGTGATAGCCCTTGCGAATGATGAGCGCGGCCTGCGGCAGTTGCAAGCCGTCGACCAGCGCCGCGTCTTTCGTGCCCTGCACACAGTGGTCCGGCCACAGCACCTGCTGGCCATACGGCATCTCGGTCGTTGAAAACGGCTTCATGCCCGCATGGCTGCTCGCAAACGACGCATGGCCCTGGGTGTGCCAGTCCTGCGTGACGATCACGTTCTCGAACGCTTTTGCAATCCGGTTGATGATCGGCACCACGTCGGCGCCGCCCTTGACCGGCAAGGTGCCGCCGTCGACAAAGCAGTTCTGCACGTCGACCACGATCAGTGCGTCCCGGTCGCCGGGCCGGATGGAGTCCGCGGCCAGCAACATGGCCGGATGGGCCCCCAGGCTGCCGACGATCCCGGCGGCGATGCCGGCTTTGAGCAAGGTTCTGCGTTGCATGGCGAGACGACTCCTTCGAAAGTTTTCAGAGACTTAAATAAGCGCGGCGCACAGTGTCGTTCGCGGCCAGCTCTTCCATCGACCCGGCAAAGCGAATCTGGCCTTTTTCAAGCACGTAGGCGCGGTCGGACACGAGTTCGGCAAAGTGCATGTTCTGCTCGGACAGCAAGATGCTGACACCGGCGCGTTTCAGCTCCACAATCATCTGCGCCATCTGCTCGACGATCAAGGGGGCGACGCCTTCCGACGGTTCGTCCAGCAGCACCAGCAGCGGATTGCCCATCAACGTGCGCGCCACGGTCAGCATCTGTTGCTCGCCGCCGCTCATGCGGCCGCCGAGGCGGTTGCGCATCTCGGCCAGGTTCGGAAACAGCTCGAACAGGCGCTCGGGCGTCCATCGGGGGGCATCGTTGCCGCTTACATCACTGCGTGCATTCTGACGGCCGACCTCGAGGTTTTCCATCACCGTGAGGTCGGTGAAGATGCGGCGGTCTTCGGGCACATAACCGAGCCCCACGCGAGCGGCCTGATGCGGTTCGGCATTCGAGATGTCGTGGCCCAGAAAGGTCAGACTGCCACGGCGCCGGTCCATCAGACCCATGATGCTTTTCAACGTGGTCGATTTGCCCGCGCCGTTTCGCCCCATCAGCGCAACCACTTCGCCGCGGTCCACATGCAGATTGACACCGAACAGGATTTGTGCGGCGCCATACCAGGCGGCAAGTTGGCGCACGTCGAGCAACGGGGTTGTGGCGTTGTGGGTCGTCATGGCGCGGCGTCCTGCGTGGCCAGGTCCGGCTGCACCGGCTGCTTTTTCTTCTTCTCGAACGTATTGCCGCTGCCGAAGTAGACCTGCTGCACCAGCGGATCGTTGCGAATCGAGGCTGGCGTGCCCTCAGCGATCAACTGCCCGCGCGCCAGCACGATGACGCGGTCGGCATAGGCAAACACGACGTCCATGCTGTGCTCAGTAAACAAGACCGCGAGGTTGCGCTCCAGCACCAGTTTCTTTGTCAGTGCCATCAAGTCGTTGCGCTCCTGTGGCGCCATGCCGGCGGTGGGCTCGTCCATCAACAACAGCTTCGGCGCGTTGGCCAGTGCAATCGCAAGCTCGACCCGCTTCACGTCGCCATAGGCCAGTTCGCTGCTGGGCCGGTCGGCCTGTGCGTCCATGCCGACTTGTTCCAGCAGGTGAATCGCTTCCCTGCGCTTGTGTGCAGCGGCCTTGCGCCATGGGTTGAACAGCAGCCGGTCGAACGACAGCAGCGCCATCTGCACGTTCTCCACCACCGACAGCGAAGCGAATGTGGCCGCAATCTGGAACGTACGGCCGACACCCAGCTTCCAGATCGCGCGCGGCGGCAGCCGGTTCAGCTCGGTGCCGCCCAGGCGGATGCTGCCTTGGTCAGCTCGCAACTGGCCGTTCACCATGTTGAACGTCGTCGACTTGCCCGCGCCATTCGGGCCGATCAGCGCAAGCAGTTCACCAGGTGCGATCCGAAACGACACGTTGTCAACCGCCTGCACGCCGCCGAACGATTTGCTCAAACCCTGAACATCGAGCAGTGCGGTCATGACGTGTCCCTCGGCATCGCCGCAGCGGGCGTAACTGCTGCGCCTTCGGCGTCGTAACCCAGGCCGCGCTGCGGGTCGTCTTTGCGGCCACCGATGCGTGCCGCCACCTGCTGCGCGAACCCTGCGATGCCCTGCGGAAACAGCAGCACCAATAGCAAGATGATGCCACCGAGCATCGCGCGCCAGTAGTCGGTGCTGCGTGCGACGGTGTCGTGCAGCCAGGTGAATGTGAAGGCGCCCACCACCGGCCCGGCCAGCGTCTGCAGGCCGCCGAGCAGCACCATGACGAGCCCGTCGACGGAGCGGCCGACCGACAACGCTTCGGGTGAGATGCCGCCTTTGGAGAACGCGAACAGTGCGCCAGCCACGCCCGCGAAGGTGCCGGCCACGACGAACGCGGCCCATTGCACACGCCGCACGTCGATGCCGATCGCATCCGCGCGCAGCACCGAGTCCCGCGCCGCGCGCATCGCATAGCCGAACGGCGAGAACAGCATGCGTCGCAGCAGCACCAGGCCGATGCAGACCAGCGCCAGCACCAGCCAGTAGTACCCGGCGCCCTTGAGCCAAGGCGCCGGCCAGACGCCGTTGATGCCGTTGCTGCCGCCAGTCAGGTTGTCCCATTGGTAGCAGATCGCCCAGGTGATCTGCGCGAATGCCAGGGTCAGCATCGTCAGGTAAACGCCCGACAACCGCACGCAGAACCAGCCGAACAACAACGCGCCAGCGGTGCCCAGCAGCGGCCCGAGCACCAGTGCGACTTCCATCGGCAAGTTCATTGACGAAACCAGCAGTGCCGCGCCGTACGCGCCCAGGCCGAAGTACGCCGCATGCCCGAACGAGTGCAGCCCCGCCGGCCCCATGATGAAGTGCAGGCTGGCCGCAAACAACGCCGCCATCAGCAGATCGATCGCCAGCACGGCCACGTACGGCGACTGCGCCGTCAGCCACGGCAGCGCAATCAGCAGCGCGAGCACGCCGAGCAGCGTCCAACGGTAAGCGCTGCCCGCAGGCCGCAGCGGCAACTCCGCCGCACCGCCGTGCCGGCTCATCGCCAATGGCCGCCCGAGCAGTCCCCAGGGCCGCGCGACCAGCACCACCGCCATCACGACGAATTCGACCACCAGCGTAAGTTTTGAAAACGAGATCGTGATGCCTGCCACGTCGATCAGCCCCAGCCAGATGCAGACCGCTTTCAACTCTGCGATCAACAGCGCCGCCACATACGCACCGGGAATCGAGCCCATGCCGCCGACCACCACCACCACAAATGCGGCGCCGATCGTGATCAGATCAATCTCCAGATTCGCGGGCTCACGCGGCAACTGCAACGCGCCGCCCAGGCCTGCCAGCAAAGCACCCAATGCGAACACCGCCGTGAACAGCCACGCCTGATTCACCCCCAGCGCGCTGACCATCGCACGGTCTTGCGTGGCCGCGCGGATCAGGATGCCGAAGCGGGTGCGCGTCAGCAGCAACCACAGCAGGCCGAGCACCACCGGTCCGATCACGATCAGGAACAGGTCATAGGTTGGGTACAGCCGCCCGAGGATCTCGACCGAGCCGCGCAAGCCCGCAGCGCGCGGCCCCAGCAATTCTTCTGGCCCCCAGAACCACAGCGCCGCGTCCTTGATGACCAGCACCAGCGCGAACGTCGCGAGCAACTGGTACAACTCCGGCGCGCGGTAGATGCGCCGCAGCAACAGCACTTCGACCAACGCACCGAGCGCACCGACGAGCAACGGCGCGAGCAGCAACGCGGGCCAGTAACCGATCGCGCCGCCGAGCGTGTCCACCAGCGAATACGCGACATAGATGCCGAGCATGAAAAATGATCCATGCGCGAAGTTCACGATCCGCGTGACGCCGAAGATCAGCGACAGGCCGACCGCCACCAGAAACAGCGAAGACGCGGACGCCAGCCCGTTGAGCAACTGAACGATGAAGCCGGACATGAATGTTTCGCTGCAGTCTTGGATCGGGTTGGGTTGCGCGGGTCAGAACGCGCGGGCGGGTACGACATTCACACCATTCGGCCTGGGCCGCTCACTGCGCAGGAGCGGGGTCGATTTGTGAATAAAAACAGCTGCAGGCGCTTGTCCAACAATCGTTCTATGCTACAAAAAATGTAGTGTCTCGAACCGGTGCCCGCCCATCACTTGAAGCGCCGGTCGCTTGCTTGACTTCAGTCCGCCGGCCGCCATTGTTTGACGTCAGAGTCCTTCGGCTGAAAGTCGGCTCCGTCCAGGTAGCGGAAGTCCACCATCTTGCCCTTGCCGCCTTCGTTCTTCGTCAAGCCGACGTATGCACCCATCGTGGATTGATGGTCCTGCGCGCGGTAGGTGATGGGACCGAACGGCGTATCGACCTTCAGGCCGCTGAACGCGGCGATCAACTTCTCGGTGTTGGTCGAGCCGGCTTGTCCGATGCCCGCAGCCAACGATTTGATCGCGCTGTAGCCAACGACCGAACCCAGGCGTGGGTAGTCGTTCCATTTCTTCTGATACGCGTCAAGAAACGCCTTGTGCTCCGGTGTGTTGATCTGCTGCCACGGGTACCCGGTCACGATCCAGCCGTTCGGCGCTTCGTCTTTCAGCGGGTCGAGATATTCGGGCTCGCCAGTCAACAGGCTCACCACGGTGCGATCTTTGAACAGCCCACGCGTGTTGCCTTCGCGCACGAACTTCGACAGGTCGGCGCCGAACAGCACATTGAAGATCGCATCCGGCTTCGCATCGGCGAGCGCCTGCACCACGCTGCCCGCGTCCAGCTTGCCCAGCGCAGGCGCCTGCTCGGCGACGAACTCGACATCCGGCTGCGCTTCTTTCAGCAGCTTCTTGAAGGTGGCCGCTGCCGACTGACCGTATTCGTAGTTTGGATACACCACCGCCCAGCGCGCCTTCTTCTGCTTGGCTGCATCGGGGATCAGCATCGCGACCTGCATGTAGGTCGATGGCCGCAGCCGGAACGTATAGCGGTTGCCGTTTTCCCAGACGATCTTGTCGGTCAGTGGCTCGGCAGCGAGGAAGAAGAACTTCTTCTGCTTGGCAAAGTCCGTCAGTGCCAGGCCGATGTGCGACAGGAACGAGCCGGTCAGCACATGCACCTGTTCGCGTGAGACCAGCTCTTCGGCTGCGCGTACCGCGTCGCCCGGGTTCGCGTTGTCGTCGCGCGTGATCAACTCGAGCTTCTGGTTGTTCACGCCGCCGGCGGCGTTGATCTGCTCCACGGCGAGTTCCATGCCCTTTTTGTAAGGCTCCAGGAAAGCGGGTTGCGCCTTGTAGCTGTTGATCTCGCCGATGCGGATGGTGCCGCTTTGTGCATGGGCCGTTGAGATGAGCGACAGCGCGGTGGCGGCCAGTGCCGCCAGGACAGCAAGGCGACGGTTCGGGAACGTGGTCTTCATCGGGTTTCCTTTCGTTGAACACTCAGCAAGGCAAGGCATCGAGACTTTGGCGAGCCACGTGGTTCGTTGGTGCAAGAACCACGCCACTGTATCGGTGAATCGGTGGAGCGCGGCAGCGCGTGTGCGTCAGCGCAGCCCGTCTTTGCCTTCGACCGCGTCGTGTGTGAGCCCGCCGATGCGCGGCGCAGGCCGGCCACTGTCGGTCACGGCAACGGCCACCACGATCTCCCCAGCGCGCGGTGCATCGGACACACGCGCTTCGATCGCATCGAAATGGCTGCGCACGTAGGCTGCGTCCTTGTGGCCGAGCGGCACGTCGATTGCCGCGCCCAGGCCGCCCATCTTCTTGGCCGACGGCACCAGCGCGGCGCCTTTTTGCACTGCGGTGCGCAGCGGCGCGCCGAGCTTCGGGTGCAGGATGGCGGCGGCGTGTTCAAGCTCGCCGCCTTCGCCGACGATCGCGGCCTTGCCATAGCTTTGCGCGTCTTCCGGTTTGATCCCGAGCGCCTGCACGCACTTGTCGCCGAGTAAACCGCCGAGCTCTTCACCAATTGCGATCAGTTCATCGAGCTGCTCTGCGTAGCGGCCCGCATAAGGATTGGAGATGACTGCGATCGCGACCGCGCGGCGCGTTGGCGGCTCCACAGCGCGGCCCATTTCGATGCGGGTTTCATCAATCTGCACGATCAGCTTGCGGATGTTGGCGGGCATGTGAAAGGTCTCCTGTCATTAAAAAACGTGGTCAGCGCAAGCCGTCCCAGCGTGCAATGTTCTCGGCAGCCAGGCCACCGATGCGTGCATGCACCCGCGCGCCGGTGCTCATCGCCAGGATGAACACGACTTCATCGGGCATCGGCGCCCCGGGCACCCGCATCTCCAGTGCATCGTAATGACTGCGCACGTAGCTCGCGTTGATGTGCGTGAGCGGCACGTCCAGCGTGCAGCCGGGCGCACCCACCTTCTTCGTCGATGGCACGATCGCCAGGCCGTTGCCCGGCTGGCCCCTGGTTTCATCGACCGCCTTGCCCTGTTTGTAGGCCGCCGCATCGCCTTTCCAGCCGAGCAGTTCGCGCATCGCATAACCGCCCGGCACATGCCACAAGGCGCCATGTTCAAGCTCGCCCGCACTGCCGACAATGGCGCCCTTGCCGTAGCTCTGGATGCGCTCGACCGGCACGTTCATCGCGGCATGCAGGCGCTGCGCCATGTCCAGGCCGATCGGGTCCAGTTCGGCCATCCAGGGCATCAGGTCGGCTTCGTAGCGGCCGGCAAATGGATTCTTCAACACGGCCGCAATTGCGCCACGCAACTGCGGTTCGGCCGGCGGCGGGCCGAACTCATGGTGGATGGTTTCGACCTGGGTCAGGATGCGGCGGAGTTCGATCATGGGCGAGCGGACGTTAAGGCAGACGTTAAGGCGGACGTGGGGCAGGGCGTTGGTGCAAGTGACGGAATGCGGTGCTGCTGCAGGTGCGTGTCAATGCAGGGCCAGCAACGCGCCGCCGGACACTGGAATCAGCGGACCGTCCACGCAGCCGGGGTCGAAACCGGCGGTGGTCATGAAGCGCTGCTGGCAGACCAGCACGGCCGAATCGATCAGACGCGCAGCCTGCAACTCGGCCGCTTTGGCCAGACCGGCGTTCAGCGCGGCACGCACCAAGCCGGGCGCCAGGAGCGGCACATCGATCGTGACCGAACGCGCACCGAGGTCGCTGTCGTCCTTCAACTGGTTCGCGGGCTGTCGCACGATGCGCGCATCGTCGATGTTCACGCAGTTCGCGATGATCGTCGCCGCCGCGTCGGCTTCCGCTGCACTGGCGGCCAGCACGGTCACGCTGTCGGCTATTCCGAACGAGAAGCTGCGCCCGCGCCAGCCGCTGGTGGCCACGCCGCGCACCGGCGCTGTGCTCGGCAGTTCAAACCGGCCATCGATCGGCAGTGCCGCTGCACGGCCTTCATCGGCTGCGTCGAACCGCGCCAAGTCGGACACAAGGCCAACGCGCACCGCGCTGCCCGGCGTCAAATGCAGTGCGATGTCGCCGCCGTTGTTGACCCAGGCGCGTTCAATGCCCGGTCGCTGATAGCGCAACGCGATCTCATGTGCGATTGCGCCGGCAACAGCCGCCATCGGCGTGATGAAGCCGCCGCTGGCCCCCAGCAGCGGCGCGCAGGCTTCCCACATACGTCGTGCGACCGGGCCTTGCAGTTCATTCGCTGCGCCGCAACCGATCGACCGGCGCAGCGTGGGCAGTTCCTGCACCAGTTCGGCCAACACGGTCTGAAAGCGGTCCCAGGCATGTTCGTGCGCGGCCTGCAGCGCGGCGGCGTCGCCATCGGCGCCGATGGTCAGATCGATCGGACCATGCAACAGGCGCAAGCGGCCGTTGGACAACAGGATTTTTTGGGCGGACATCAAGGGGGTATGGGACAAGCGCGTGCGTGGATTCGCGCGATCGCGGGGGGGGGGTGGGTTTGAACACGCAGTCAACAGGCATGCAGGCGCACCGCATCACCCAAGCAGCGGCAGCGAACCCAGTGGCCATGGATTGCCGACCGCATTGGGCGCCCAGACCCGCGCAGTCGGCGCGCCATCGCCAAAGCCGATGCCGTGGTCGAGCACATCGCTCAGGGTGCGCAACTGTGCCATGTGGCCGCCCAACGCGCGGTAGTCGTCCTGCCGCATGCTGAACTCGATCGGCGCGACGATCGCGGGGGTTGGCACCGTGCCGAAGCTCTTGTCTGGCATGCGCGCCACGTCCACCATCAGCGTGATGCCGCCGCCCGGCCACAGGTAAGCCGGCGCACCGCCGCAGGTCACGTTCACCAGCGCGCGCTTGATGGCCCGCGTGAGCTGCACCGGGTTGTCCGTGACACCCGCACGCAAGCTGCCGCCCGCACCGCCCAGGAACAGCACGCTGCACAGCGACGGCTCGCAGTTCTCACCAATGCGCTGCACCACCTGCCGCACGGCATCGGGCAGTTCGTGCTCTACCGGTCGCAGCTCATCGTCAAGCACGTACCAAGCCGCGTGCTCGCCAGTCGTTGAGGTCATCAGCACCCGCATACCCGCTCGTGCCACGCCCGCTTCCCAGCCTTCGATGATCGCCAGCGGATCGGTCAAATCGGTGCCGCCCCAGCCAGTGCCGGGATTCGCCACCTGAAAGTAACGCCCCGGCGTGGACTTGCGCCCACGCAGCTCGACGCCGGACGCCGTCATGCCCAGACATTTGCCGGCCTGATGCTCGGTCAGCACGCCGGTGATGTGGTCATCCACCACGATCACCTCATCGGCCAATCCGTGGAACTGCTTTGCAAAGATGCCGATCGTGGCCGAACCGCAGCCAACCCGCATGCGTTGCTCTTCCACACCGTTCACGATCGGTGCGCGCCCGGCCTGCACGATGATCTGCGCGCCGCCGTCGATTGCGAGCTCGACCGGCTCCTTGTTGCCCAGCGCCTCCATCATCTGCACCGTGATGCGGCCTTCCTTCTTGCTGCCGCCGGTCAGGTGCTGCACACCGCCGAGCGACAGCATCTGGGAGCCGTATTCGATCGTCGTCACATGGCCGACCACTTCGCCCTGGCAGCGCACATTGGCCTGTTCGTGGCCCAGGTGCCGGTCCGTGTCGATCTTGATCTTGAAGCTGCAGTAGCTGAAGATGCCTTCGGTCACCACGGTGACCATGTCGACGCCTTCGGCTTCGGAAGCAACGATGAACGGAGCCGGTTTGTAGTCCGGGTACGTGGTGGAAGCGCCGATGCCGGTCACGAACACCTGATCGGCCAGCAACAGGTCACCGGACCAGTCGCGGGTGGCGCCATCGACGGCTTCCGTGCCGGCATCCGCCATCGGCAGGAACGGCACCACGTCACCCGCGTTCGGCACCGCACCGTCCTGCGCGCGCCGCAACAGCACCACCGGGTCCAGCCGCACCAGCAGGCCGTCGTGATTCGCATAACGGTCACATGCGCCGCTCTTGCCCGGGGAGATACGGCACAGCACCGGACATGCGTTGCACTCGATCTTGCCGACTTGATCCGCACGCTCACCGCGGGCCGGGCGCGCTGCATCGGCGGCGAACAGCGGCAACGTCGGCGCGTCCATGCCCGGCAGGCCGTCGGTCTTGGTGTGTTCGGTCATCGTCGCTCGGGTGGCTGGGGCGGGTTCGAAAAATGTTGCGTTCACTACATTTCGGTTGGTTAAAATATAACCGCTGAACTGGGCATTCGCAACCTGGGACATTCACTTGCTCCAACGCCATTTGCCAGGGGGCGGTCAAAGCGCGCGCTCAGTTCCTGATTCCCACATTTTCTTTTCGCTTTCGATCGACCCTCATGAGCAACCTGAACGAAGAGCGCGTCTTGAGCGTGCACCACTGGACCGATCGCCTCTTCACGTTCACCACCACGCGCAGCCAGTCGCTGCGTTTTCTGAACGGCCACTTCACGATGATCGGCCTGCGCGTGAACGAGAAGCCCGTGCTGCGCGCCTACAGCATCGTGAGCCCGAACTACGAAGAGCACCTCGAATTCCTGAGCATCAAGGTGCCCGACGGCCCGCTCACGTCGAAGCTGCAGCACATCCAGGTGGGCGACTCCGTGCTGGTCGGCCGCAAGCCCACCGGCACGCTGGTGATCGACTATCTGCTGCCCGGCAAACGGCTCTATCTGATGGGCACCGGCACCGGCTTGGCGCCGTTCATGAGCATCATTCGCGACCCGGCCACGTACGAGAAGTTCGAGAAAGTCATCGTCGTGCACGGCGTGCGCATGGTCGATGAGCTGGCCTATCACGACCTGATCGGAAAGGAGCTGGCTGAGCACGAGTTTCTGGGCGACATGGTGAAAAACCAGCTGCTGTACTACCCCACCGTCACGCGCGAGTCGTACCGCAACATGGGCCGCATGACGGACCTGATCGAGACTGGCAAGATGTTCACGGACCTGGGCCAGCCGCAGTTGAACCGCGAAGAAGACCGCGTGATGATCTGCGGCAGCCCGGCCATGTTGCGCGATCTGAAGGCAATGCTGGAAGGCCGGGGCTTCCACGAAGGCAGCACGACCGAGCCCGGTGACTACGTGATCGAGCGCGCGTTCGTCGAGCAGTGACGGAAAAGGCAGCGGCGGTCAGCGCGGGACGTGCTGCGTTGCGTTCGACAGCAACTGCCCCCGGTGTACGGCGCGGTGCCGCACCACTGCTTCACCAGAGCGCAGCCGGCAGGCGCACCAAAGCAAAAACATCCGCTGGTGATTCAGCACCCGCCGACGTCAAGCCCGCCGCTGCCAAGGTGGCCCCGAAGAAAAGCGCCACCCGCGACAGCATCCTGCGTGCCGCCGCCCACGTCTTCGCGCGGCACGGCTACGACGGCGGCAGCGTCGAGAAAATCTCGCGCCGCGCCAAGTCGGTGGACCGCATGATCTACTACTACTTCGGCAGCAAGGAAGGCTTGTTCGTCGCGGTGCTGGAGCAGGCCTACCAGCGCATGAACGCAGCGGAGGCAACGCTGTCCCTGGACTTGGCAGCGCCGGCCGAATCGCTGACCGCCGTGATCCGCTTCATGCTCGGCTACTACCGCCGGCACCCCGAGTTCGTCACGCTGCTCAACACCGAGAACCTGTACCAAGGCAAGCACATCGCGAAGTCTGAGCGCGCGCGCGACTACTCGTCGCCCGCGGTGCGCATGATCGCCGAGCTGCTTGAAGCCGGCCAGTGCCGCAAGCTGTTTCGCGCCGGCGTTGACGCGCGCGATGTCTATTTATTGATCGCAGCGAGCGGCTACTTTTACATGTCAAACCGCTTCACCCTCTCCGTTTTTCTGGGCGAAGCCTTGCTCGCGCCGGAGACGGTTGCGCACTGGGAGGACTTCGTCACCGACGCGGTGCTGCGCGCGGTGCGTGCATGAACCCTATCCGACGCAAGCTTTTGAAAACACACCCATTGAATCTCGCGCTGCAGGGCGGGGGCGCGCACGGCGCGTTCACCTGGGGCGTGCTCGATGCGCTGGCAGGCGATGCGCGGCTGGACTTCGAGGGCCTGAGCGGCAGCAGCGCAGGCGCGATGAACGCCGTGCTGTTCGCAGAAGGCTGGCGCCGCGGCGGACGCGATGAGGCGCGGCGCTCACTCGACGCGTTCTGGAAGGAGCTGGGTCGCCAGTTGCCGTTCGAGCTGTTCGTCACCGGCGAAGGCGAGACGACTGCGCTGTCGCCGGCGAGCCGCCTGATGATGCGATGGGCGCGCCAGTTTTCGCCCACGCAAATCAACCCGCAGGGGCGCAACCCATTGCGCGAGCTGTTGCTGGAACACGTTGACTTCACGGCGCTGCGCAGCAACTGCCCGTTCAAGCTGTTCATCGGCGCGACGGAAGTCCACACCGGCAAGCTGCGGGTCTTTCGAGAGACTGAACTGAGTGTGGACGTGATGCTGGCGACGTCGTGCCTGCCACAGCTGCATCATGCGGTCACGATCGACGGCCAGACCTACTGGGACGGCGGCTACTCCGCCAATCCGGCCGTGTATCCGCTGTTCTATGACTGCCAGGCGGCGGATGTGCTGCTCGTGCTGCTGAGTCCGCTGCGCCATGAGTCGCAGCCGCGCACGGTGCAGGAGATCGAGCGGCGCGCGCTGGAGCTGAGCTTCAGCGCCAACTTCATGCGCGAGATGCGCGTGTTCCGCGACGCGACGGCCGTTGCGCGCGCGTCGTGGCTGTCGTTGGGCAAGCTGGAGCGACGGCTGCGTAAGATGCGGTTTCACATGATCGATTCGCAGGGAATCGCCAGCATGAAGCGGACCGAGACGCAGTTGATCGCGCACGCGCCGTTCCTTGAGTTTCTGCGCCAGCACGGCAGCGAACGTGCCGGCGCCTGGCTGGGTAAGCACGGGGATGCGGTCGGGCGCACGGCATCAATGAGTCTGGACGACTGGTTCGGCTGAGCGTTTCTCCGCGGACGCGTTCTGCCGGTCCCGCCCGGCTTTCACGAATGGCGCGTGAGCGTGCCACCGGCAACGCTTTTTGGGTCAACTCAGAAGGAGCTTTTTTAGATGGCAGCAACAACAGCAGCAGTCGAGAAGTCGGGCAAGGTGGTGATCCGCAACATCGGGTTGCTGCTGTCGGGCGACCTCGACAAGCCCATCCTGGATGCCGACACCATCGTCGTGGATGACGGCCTGATCACGCAAGTCGGCAAGTTGAAAGACTGCGATGTGGAAGGCGCCAAGACCACGATCGACGCCCGCGGCACCTGCGTCGCCCCCGGCCTGATCGACAGCCACATGCATCCCGTGTTCGGCGACTGGACGCCGCGTCAGGGCCAGCTCGGCTGGATCGATTCGACGATGAATGGCGGCGTCACCACGATGATCTCCGCTGGCGAAGTGCACCTGCCCGGCCGGCCCAAGGACATCGTCGGCCTGAAAGCCTTGGCCATCACCGCGCAGCGCGCCTATGACAACTTCCGCCCCGGCGGCGTCAAGGTGCTGGCCGGCGCGCCCGTGATCGAAAAAGGCATGGTCGAGAGCGACTTCAAGGAACTGGCCGAAGCCGGCGTCGGCCTGCTCGGCGAAGTTGGCTTGGGCTCAGTCAAGGCCGGCTACGAGGCCAAGGAAATGGTCGCCTGGGCGCGCAAGTACGGCATCCAGAGCACGATCCACACCGGCGGCCCATCCATCCCCGGCTCCGGCTTGATCGACAAAGACGTCGTGCTGGAAGCCGATGCCGACATCATCGGCCACATCAACGGCGGCCACACGTCATTGCCTGAGCGCGACGTCTGCGAACTGTGCGAGCAAAGCGGTCGCGCGATCGAACTGGTCCACAACGGCAATGAGAAAGTCGCCATCGCCGCGGCACGAGCCGCGATCGAACTCAAGTGCCCGCACCGCGTGATCCTCGGCACCGACGGCCCAGCTGGATCGGGCGTGCAACCCCTCGGCATCCTGCGCATGATCGCGCTGCTGTCCAGCATCGCCGGCATCCCGGCCGAGCAGGTGTTCTGCTTTGCGACCGGCAACACCGCGCGCATCCGCAAGCTGAATTGCGGCCTGATCGAGCCCGGCCGCGACGCCGATTTCGTGTTCTTGGATCGTGCGCAGCACACCGCTGGCAAGACCATGCTGGAGAGCATCGAACTCGGCGACCTCCCCGGCGTCGGCATGGTCATGATCGGCGGGATCGTGCGATGCGGGCGAAGTCGGAATACGCCGCCGGCGGTGGAGGCGGCGGCGGTGGTGATGCCTCACGCCTAATTCGAGCGCGCTTCAGTCACGCACCGCTCGCAGCTCCGTGGGCGGAGTCGACATTGCCCAATGATGGCGGTCAGCCAACTATGGCACGGCGAACCAGCGATAGCAGACGATCTTGAATGGCTAGAGCGTTTCGATGAACGCGCGTGGCTGCCGTCTTCCCTTGAGGACATATTCTTCATCAGCGGGCTGTGTGAGGCCTCGGGCCCAGGCGATGGTTTCGCAGTCCCTATAGAACTCACTGATCTCCGTTGCCAAATCAGTGGGCAGATGCAATTCAGCGGCGTCGGCATGCGGCTCGAATGCCTGCAGTTCTTCGACCTTGAGTCTTTCGCCTTCGCAGAGTGCTTCAGTGGCAAGGCGCTTGAACGCACCGTAAATGACCGAGCGACGATCGAGTAACGCGAGGTGGTTTGCTCGGCGGGATTCACGCAGTGAGTAAAGCGAAATGGCTACGGATGCTGCGGCAACCGCAAAGGCACAAACTGCGATCCAGTCAGAAGTGCTCATCGGACTGTTGGTGCGGGCGGATCAAACCCACTCTAAATGGTCAGGGACCGCCAGCAACCGTGTACCCCTCGTGGCTGAGCACCATCTTGCACAACTCGATAAATGCAGGATGGGAGAGGTCGTTCTTCGCGTCGTTGGTCCGCCATGCACATATTTTGAAGCTGGCCTCTGTGGCGCCCGCGCTTACATGATCAACCGTTGGTAGCAAAGCAAACCCAGTCTTGTAGCCATGACGACCGGCCTTGGACTCTTCGTTCCTGTACGTACTGATGAGTTTCCAGTGCAGGTCTTCGCCCGTATATGCGTCGCGGCCATCGCTGAGCACGACTGCCCAATGGATTGCTTCCTTGTACAGAGATTGGGTAACCCCGATTTGCAGCCGCTTCCGGTCGCGCTTGACGTGCGCTGCTGCTTTGCGCGCAAGCCACCCTTCGTACACTTCAGCGCTTATCACTTCGGCGAGAAACCTGGGCATGGCATGTTTACGGATACTCAACGGGAAAGCCTAATGTGAAATTAACCGGCAACTTGCGTTGGGAGCGCACTTACGCTGCAAGGCGACCGTATCCAACAGCATGTTGAACCGTGGTCCGCCTGAGCGATTGGCATTAGCCATTGTGCACAACCAACAAAGCGAGCCGGGGGCGCATTTCCCGCAGAAAATCATTGAACGTCACTGCCACCATCAGCGCGCGCTCAAGCTCCACTCCGCCCCATGGCCCCATTTCTAGACCACATGGATTTTGCCCAAAGTAGGACTGCAGACCTGCACCTTCGGTTCTTACGTAGATTCCATACCCGCCCAACAATCCAGAGTGCAAGTACTCAGATAAGCGGTCGTACTCGCTTCGAAAGCCCGGAAATAGTTTGTCCAGATGGTCAATTGCAGTGAGAACGTTGGCGGACTTGTTGGGCCAGTCATCTCCCTTGTCTCTTCGACCAAAAACTGCCTTCATCAAGAGGACGTGAACGCCACGAAAATCGGCGGATTCGATGAGCGCAGTTAGCTGCTTCCAAACCGTGTATTGAAGCGCAACCGTTTCGACAACTGAGCGGGTGAGAGTACAAGCTGGAACGAGGCGTTTGTCGATGAAAAAAGATTGCGCACCTTCGGCCAAGTCAACGATCCGGCGCAGCGAAACTTGTCGCCATACGTCGAACAAACGCAGACACCGTAGGCCCGTTTCGGGCCCTACTTCTCCCAATTCCTCGACGAAGTCCGCCCTGAGGCTATTGAGCGACTTTTTGAAGTCGCTTAAGCCGACGTGAGGGAATTGGGTGCCGTTCATGCTCATCTTTTTATAGACCGGATTAAGTTGCCGCTGTAGACGATCGGCTGAAACGCAAAGCTGGACCTTACTTTTGCTCCGGGTGCAATAGTGGCCTCAATCCCTTAGCAGAAAACAGGCCGTTATCTGAAGGCATTTTGTCGCGTAGCTGCTCAAAGGCAGCAAACTCATCCTCGGTCAGCTTCGCCTGTCTGCTCACATCGGCGAGCAATGAGCCAAGCTTGATCCGTTCCTTCGGGTTGAATGCGGACTTCCTAGTTTTGCGCACCTCGGCTTCCATACTGTGCCCCATTTAGCTTTATTCGCGCAGTCAAAAAGGTCGAGATGATGAGTCGACGAATTTGTACCGTCAAGCAGAGAGCGACGTCGGCGGGTAAACACCCGGAAACTCAGCCAAGTATTTTGTTCAGAATGTCAGCTTCGCTTCACCAAATTACTGCCATGTCTCGTCCTCATTCTTCCCGCCGCGCCTTCATCACCAACCTTTCGGCCGCAGCCGTTGCCGCGACGATCGCAGCGCCGGTCTTGGCCCAAAGCACCTGGCCCAACAAACCGATCCGCATCATCGTGCCCTACACGCCCGGCGGCTTCACGGACCAGATGGCGCGGCTTGTGCAGCAGGGGTTGCAGCAGGCGCTTGGCCAGCCAGTCGTGATCGACAACAAGCCCGGCGCCAACAGCCTGATCGGCGTCGATGCGCTGGCCAAGGCGCCAGCCGATGGCTACACGTTCGGCGTCGTGATCGCGGCGTATGCGGCCAACACCACGCTGTACCCGAAGCTGCCGTATGACCCGAAGAAGGACCTGACCGGCGTGTCGCTGCTGGGCGTGTCGCCGTTGCTCGCCGCCGTCAACAACGACGCGCCGTTCAAGACCGCGCGCGAATTGATCGATTACGCCAAAGCGCATCCGGGCAAGGTCGCGTTCGGCTCGTCGGGCAACGGCTCGGCCGCCCATCTGACGAGCGAGCTCTGGAAGTCGCTGACCGGCGTCGACATGATCCACGTGCCGTACCGCGGCGCCATTCCTGCGCTGACGGACCTGATCGGTGGCCAGATCCAGTTGTTCTTCGATGCGCCGACCGGTTTCATCAACCAGGCCAAGGCGGGCAAGGTGCGCCTGATCGGCGTTGCCGGCGAGCGCCGGCTGCCTGTGTTGCCTGACGTGCCAACGTTCATCGAGCAGGGGTTCCCAGGCCTGATCGGCAGCACTTGGGCTGGCGTGCTGGCACCGGCGGGTACGCCGCGCCCGATCATTGATCGCATGTCGAGCGAGTTGGCAAAGATCATCAACAGCGACGAGACGCGCGCCAAGCTCGATGCCATGGGCACGTTTGCCGTCGGCAACACGCCGCAGGCGTTCGATGCGTTCATTGCCGAAGAGACGGCCAAGTGGGGCAACGTGATCAAGACAGCGGGTGTCACCGTCGATCAGTAATCTGCGGCCGGATCGCTGGTTGGTCCGGACGTTGCATGAGTGACCGTACAGCGGTCGCTCATGCAACGCGCAATGACTACGACTGCCGCAACGCGGGCAGTACCGGATCGATCGTTTCCGCCGGCCGCTTCGGCCCGTCCGGAGCCAGCCTTGCATAAACGCCCAGCGCGTCGGCTGGCAGCCGACCGACCCAGCGCGACAAGTCGCTGAAGCGGGCGCCCTGGCGCACCAGATGCGCGATGTAGCCGTGGCGCAGCATCGCAGCGTTCACCTCGCCGGGGCGCGGCAGGCTGGCGTCGTGGGCTGCGAAGGCGACGGCCGTATCGATGTCGGACGCGCTGTGGCGTTGCCGGTCGGCGGTGGAGAACACCGGTGCTTCCGGCGTGCTGCTGCCGGCGTCTTCGGTTCCAGCGGCGGGTTGCAGCGCCTGGGCCAGCAGATCAGCCATCGGAACGTGGCGATCGGGCAGGCGGATCATGAGTGTCTCAAAGTCCAGATCGGCCCGGTTAAGCGCTGCGGCTTCTTCGGCCGTCAAGCCTGAGAGCAGCGCCATCAACAGCGGGCGCGTGGCGGCGTCCGCGGCGTCGAGCAGCGCTGCGGCTTCGTGCGGCTCCAGCTCGCGCGGCATCGGCGCTGACGCCTCCAGCAGCGGAGCGTCTGGCTGTGATCGCGGCAGCTCCGGCAATTGGCGTGCTGACGTGTTGTCGAACGCAAGCGGTGGCATGGTCCGCATCGGCAGACCGGTCGGTCCCCAACCGTGTTCGATCCGCCACTCGGGCGGCGCGGCGCGCTCGGGCCGGTTGAACACCTCGGTCAGCGCCACCATCAGCAGCGCCAGCAGGAGCGAGCCAGCGCCGGCGATCGCCGCGTCGCGCGTGTAGTCCGGCCGGATCGGGCCCGGCGGCAGGGTCGCGGGCTCCAGCACCTGGACCGACGGCGCGATGCGGCGGCTGCTCACCTCAAGCGCGGTGGCGCGCGTCACGGCGGCGTGCCGTTGTTCTTCGAGCTGGTCCAGCTCTTCCTGCATCGACTTGTATTCGGCCAGGCGGGCGGTGAAGGTCTGCACGCTCCGGCGCGAGCTGTTCATCTGCTGGGTGATGCGTTCTGCGGCTGACCGGGCGCTGGCCAGTTCCTCCTCGGCCTCGGACAGCGCTGCTTGCTGCCCCGCGCCGCGTGCCTGGATGACCTGCTCGCCCAGATTGGCCAGTCGGCTGCGAAGCGCTTGCACGTTCGGGTCCAGCGCCAGATAGTCGTCGGTGAAGCGGCGCTGCAGCGAACGCAATTCTTCCTGCCCTTCCGACTGCCGTTTCTCCAGGCTGGCCAGTGTGGGGTCGTCGCGCGCACGCACGGCGCCCTTGCCGGCCGCGAGCGCCGCGCGCAGCGACTTGAGCCGGCCTTCGGCGGTGGCGGCCTTTTCGTTGGCCAGATTCAGCGAGTCACCCAGGCCCTTGACCTGCGACAGCACCGGGCTTTCGTCCCGCTCGAGCGACACGATGTTGTGGCGGGCACGGAATTCGTCGATGGCGCGGCGTTTCTGCGTGACGCGCGCCTGCAGCGCCGCTGCCTCTTCGTCGGCTTTGCCTCCGGCGTCACCGGTGCGCGAGCGGTGACTCTCGTCGAGATGGCCCTGATAGAGCTTGAACAGCGTGTTGATCGCAGGCGCGAGCGGCTCAGGCGTCAGGCCCTCGGCTGCGACTTCGACAATGGAGGTGCCTGGAATCGGCAGCACTTGCAGCGACCGCCGCAGCGCGTCGATGTCTTTTTCCCGAACCTGGGTCACAGGCAATGGCAGCCCGCGCCGCTGCAGTTCGCCCTCAAGCTGTTCGAGCAGTGGGCGGCTGGTGATTACCTGCAGCTCGGTCAGCAATGCTGCTTCGGATTGCGCCGGCTGCCGCTCGGTCGGCGACGGGTCGCGTTCGGCAAAAGCGAACTGCCAGCGCGCGCTGGCCTGGTATTCCGCGGGTCGCGAATAAACCCAGTACAGGCTTGCAGCGCCGGCAAGCACCAACGTCACACCGAACACCCAGCGCCGGCGCCGGTTGGCGCGGGACGCGGGCGAACGCCCGGCATAGCCGATGGAAGCGGGGGTGGTGTCGAATATCGGCGTCATTTTTCTGCTGCGAGAACCTGGGAATCGGCATCGGACGGCTTTGCATTGGGCCTTTGCCCCAGGCCCGACCATGCCGCCGCTAGCATCGCACAAGTGGCTGTTTATAAGGAAAAAGTGCTTCCATCGCTCATAAAATCTTGGGTTTCAGCTATGAAATTTGTAGTCTCGTAGCGTTTGCTCACAACCACGCCGCTGCAGTCACTCACGACGCGAGCGCTGGCGCCGCACGCTGGTCGGCCGACCATAACAGTGCGCCCGCGACAGCTGCACTGCACTGGAGAAAGAGAGCGCAAGAAAGCTTTGAGGCGGAGACGCCTGGCACTCTGGCTGCAGCCCGCGTCGCGTCCCGCTCATGTGCCGCAAAAAGTTCGATAGGCAGCTGTCTGCTCGGCCGGTGCGGGTTCCGCATAGGCGGCCAGCCCGGCGCGTTCGTCGAACGGTCGCCCAAGCACCGAAAGCATTTGCTCGAACGGCGCTTGGTCGCCTTGTTCGACGGCCGCTGCCAGCGCTTCTTCGACCTTGTGATTGCGCGGGACGTAGAGCGGGTTGACGGCGCGCATGGCGCTGGCACGGTCGGCCGCATGCACTGGGTCTTGAGCCAAGCGTGCGCGCCAGCGCCCGAGCCAGCGATTCAGTGCAGAAGCATCGGCAAACAAGGACTGCAGGCCGAATGCGGCTTCGTGTTCGGCCGCATCACTCAAGCGCCGGAACGCCAGCGTGAAGTCGACGCCTTGCCCTTCCATTGATTTCAGGAAATCGGTGGCGAGCGCCAGGTCGTCGTCATGCTCGGTCGTCAAACCCAGCTTGGCCCGCATCCCGGCCAACCAATGATGTTGATAGCGTTCAGGAAACGCGTTGACTACCCCGGTCGCCTTGGCAATCGATCGCTCGGCGTCTTCATCGATCAGCGGCAGCAGCGTTTCCGCCAAACGCGCGAGGTTCCAGCGAGCAATCCCGGGTTGGTTCGCATACGCATAACGCCCGCCGGTGTCGATCGAGCTGAACAAGGTGGCCGGGTCGTAGTGGTCCATGAAGGCGCAGGGGCCGTAATCGATCGTCTCTCCGGACAGGGTCATGTTGTCGGTGTTCATCACACCGTGGATGAAGCCGAGGTTCATCCAGCGGGCGATCAGTTGGGCTTGCGCTTCCGATGTGGCGCGCAGCAGGCCGAGGTAGCCATCCGGCTGGCCAAGCAAGTCAGGGTAGTGACGTGCGATCACGTAGTCGGCAAGCCGGCGCATGCCATCCGGGTCACGCCGCGCTGCCGCGAACTGGAAGGTGCCAACACGGATGTGGCTGGCGGCCACGCGCGTCAGCACGGCGCCCGGCAGCGGGCCGGATTCACGCAGCACCGATTCGCCAGTAGCCGCCGCCGCCAGCGCGCGCGTGGTCGGCACGCCGAGCGCGTGCATCGCTTCACCGATCAAATATTCACGCAGCACGGGGCCGAGCGCAGCCTTGCCGTCGCCACCGCGCGAGAACGGCGTGCGGCCGGAGCCTTTGAACGCGATGTCGCGCCGATTGCCTTGTCGGTCGATGACTTCGCCGAGCAGCAGCGCACGGCCGTCGCCGAGCTGCGGTGAGTAACCTCCGAACTGATGGCCCGCGTAGGCCTGGGCGATCGGCGTCGCGCCGCGCGGCACTTTGTTGCCGCTGAATATCGCGGTCCCGGCGGGCGTGGCTAGTGCATCGGCATCCAGGCCCAGTTCTTCGGCCAGCACGCGGTTCAGCTTGAGCAGCGTGGGCCGTGGCGCCTGTGCAGGTTGCCAGGGGACGTACAAGCCTTCGAGTTCGCGCGCGAAGGTGTTGTCGAACGCGAATGTGTCGGTGGCGGTCTCGGCGGGCATCGCCGCGATCGAGGTATTCGGTATGGTCATGAGAGAGATCAGGAAAAGATAAGGTGGTGCGGCGGGCACACAGTGCGGTTGCACGGCCGCGTCGTACGCAACACGGCAGCCCATGCACATCGATGTGCCAGCGTACACC
This sequence comes from Burkholderiales bacterium, assembly GCA_038200275.1. GTDB lineage: Bacteria > Pseudomonadota > Gammaproteobacteria > Burkholderiales > Burkholderiaceae_C > JBBPYC01. Next base: position 20,817 of record JBBPYC010000094.1, on the reverse strand, counting down.
GTGCGCCGCTGGGAGGGCCGGCCGGCCGGCGCGACTGCGGCAGCAACGGCGGCAAGGTCAGCACCGAGCGGACGTCCCTTGCGGAGCGCGGAACCGCCCAGGCTTCGAACACGGCTCGGCAGATGATTGCATGGCGCGGTAGGTGCTACCGATCCGGTACGCTCGCAAACTCCTGCACGCGACCAGACCACCATCCATGCCAGACCCGATCGCCTTCATCCTCAACCGCCACGCCGGCAGCAGCGCCAATGGCGGCTGGCTCAAGACCCACCGGGCCGCAGTCGAGGCCGTGGCCACGGGCGGGCCGATCATCGAAGTGGCCGATGGCGACGAGATTCGTGCGGCTGTGAAAACGGCGCTGCAGCAAGGCTGCAAGACGATCGTGGCCGGCGGTGGGGACGGTACGTTGAGCGCGGTGGCGTCGCTTTTGATCGATCAGCCGGTCACGTTCGGTGTGTTGCCATTGGGCACGTTGAACCATTTCGCGAAAGACTTGGGCGTCCCGATTGATCCGCTGCAGGCACTGCAAGGGCTGCCTTCGGCGACAGCCGTCGAGGTCGACGTGGCCGAGGTGAACGGCCACTACTTCTTGAACAATTCCAGCATCGGTCTGTATGTCGACATCGTGCGCGACCGGGAGCGCCAGCAGACACGCCTTGGCCGCGGCAAATGGCCCGCGTTCGCGTGGGCGCTGGCGGGTGCCATGCGACGTTTTCCGTTTCTGACGGTGGTGTTGAGCAGCCACGGAAAGCCGGTTGAACATCGCACGCCGCTGGTATTCGTCGGCAACAACGTCTACCGCACAGAAGGCCTGCAGATCGGCGAACGCGACGCGTTGCAGGCGGGCGTGCTTTGCGTCTATTTGACCGAGCACACCGGCCGCTGGCGGCTGTTCACGCTCGGCCTGCGTGCGTTGGCCGGTCGGGTTCGCGAGGAGAAAGACTTTCAGGTGCTGTTGACGGATGCAGTGCACATCAACACCAGGCATAGCCGTATGCGGGTGGCGATGGACGGTGAGGTCAAGCTGCTGGAAACGCCGCTGCGTTACCGCATCCACCCGCGTGCGTTGCGCGTGCTGTTGCCAGCAAAGCCGCAAGGTGATTGAATGACGCGCGCCTATTCGTCGAGCCGGATCTCGCCGTCGAACTTGGCTGTGAGCTTGAGGGTGCCAATCTCCAGCGTCATCGTCGCGGGCAGCGTCTCGGTGCCTTTCAGACTGCCGTTGGCGATTGCGTCGCGCACCGCCAGTTCGATCTCACGCTGCGAACTCACGCCGACCATTTTGAGAAATTTTCGGATGCTGATGTTGAAGGTTTCGTCGTTCATGATGGGATTGTCCCACCAAGGCGATATGCAAAAAATTTCAGTGTCGTCTGCATCGATCGGTCCCAGTTACACAGCACAAACATGACCATCAAATCACTGTCCTCAGCGCGCAATCTTCCGCGCCCTCTGCTGGCTGCGTGCCTGATTCTGTCGCTGTCTGGATGTGTCACCACATCCGAGCACATGGAGCTTATGCGCGACGCGCCAGTCTTCTCGCCCAGCGCATTCTTCACTGGCCACACGGTCGGCGAAGGCGCGTTGAAGGTGTTGCTGGCAGGCACGTCGCACACGCATGTCGAAGGCACCGGCCATGTCGAGCCCGATGGCACGCTGGTACTGCAGCAACAGATCGAGCGCGACGGCAAACCGTTCCAAACCCGCACCTGGCGCTTACAGCAGGTGGGGGATGCCCAGCATTACACCGGCACTTTGACGACCGCTGAAGGCCCGGTCACCGGCGAAGTGAATGCGAACGAGCTGCATCTTCGCTTCACTGCCGACGGCGGTCTGGACACCGAGCAGTGGCTGTATCTGCAGCCCGGTGGGCGTGTGGCGATCAACCGGATGGTGGTGCGCAAGTTCGGGCTGCCCGTGGCGGCATTGGAGGAGACGATTCGGAAAGAAGACTGATTCGCGCCAGTTCAGTCCACCACGCCGAGCGCCCGAAAAATCTTTTCCGGGGTGATCGGTTGCGAGAAAACAGCCGCGTTTGGCAACCGAGTCGCAGAGACCATTTACCAGTTGGATTGCCAACAGAGAATGCTCTCAAGAGTTGGCATCGGGCATACCAGCAGGGGTCGGACCTGCCGCGCGGCTAGGCGCGCACAAAGCCCAAATACTCACAGGCGCAGCAGACGCTGGCCACCAAGCACTACCTGGCGCACGGGCGCTGCATCCTCGGTTGTGCTCGCCAGGCGTGGCCCGACCTGACACGTCACCACGCCCGCCCGAGCTGAAGCAGGCTGCAGTCACTGCCCTGTGCATCCGAAAAGAAAGCGCACAAGCGGTCGCGCAAAGACTGGGCGTTTGCAGGCCGACGCTGTACAACTGGAAGAACCAGCTCCTCGGCCCCGAGATACCCGCATCCATGACAAGCAAGCTTGAACCGCCCCGGCCAGATGAGCGCAAAGAACTGCAGCGGCAGATCGATGCACTCCGACGCAACTTGCACCGCCTCCAGCTGGAGAACGACCTCCTGAACAAGGCGAATGAACTCATAGGAAAAAAAGACCGGGGCATCAACCTGCAAAGCCTGAGCAATCGGGAAAAGACACAGCTGGTTGATGTCCTGAAACAGACCCACCCGGTGCTCGAGCTCCTTGAAACGCTGGGCATGGCAAGAGGCTCGTATTTCTATCATCGCGCCCAGGCGCAAGTCGCAGAAAAGTACGCCCAGTGCGTGGCACCGTGGCGGACATCTTCGAGCGCAATTCCCCGCTGCTATGGCTACCGCCGCATGCGGGCGTCACTGAGCAACCAGTGCGTGCACATTTGTGAGAAGGTGGTTGTGCGCTTGGTGAAGCAGGAGCGCTTGATCGCTGCAACGCCCAAGCGGCGTCGGTATGGTTCCTATCTGGGCGAGATCAGTCCAGCGCCAGAAAACCTCGTCAACCGCGACTTCACCGCTGGTGCTACCAGCGAGAAATGGCTCACCGACATCTCGGAGTTCCACATTCCGGCAGGCAAGGTGTATGTGTCGCCTGTAATCGACTGCTTCGAGGGCAAGGTGGTCAGCTGGACGATCGGCATGCGCCCGGACGCGCAACTCGTGAACACGATGCTGGATGCCGCCATCGAGACGATCAGTAGCAGCAGCAACTGGCCTGTCGTGCACTCCGATCGCGGTGCTCACTATCGATGGCCAGGATGGCTGTCATGTATCGCAGATGCCGAGCTGACGCGTTCCGATGTCCCGCAAAGGCTGCTCGCCCGACAATGCGGCTTGCGAGGGCTTCTTCGGTCGACTGAAGAAGCAATGGTTCTATCCTGGTAACTGGCTGTCAACGACCGTTGCGCAGTTCACCCAGGCCGTGGACTCTTACATCCGCTGGCACAACGAGAAGCGCATCAAGATGTCCTTGGGCGCGCGCAGTCCTCTTGACTACCGACGAAGCATCGGGCTCATGGCATAAACAGTCCAAATTTTTAGTTGCATACCCCTGATTGGAGCAGCCAGCAGCCACTAAAGCTTCTCCGTTTCCCCGCTCTTCGGCTGCCACTTCATCAGCCGCTTCTCGATCCGGCCGACCAGCCCGTCAAGCACCAGCGCGAACACCGTCAGCACGACGATGCCGGCCATCACGGTGTTGATGTCGAAGCTGCCTTCGGCTTGCAAGATGAGGTAGCCGACGCCGCGGCTTGAGCCCAGGTATTCACCGACCACGGCACCAACGAAGGCCAGGCCGACCGACGTGTGCAGCGAGCTGAACACCCAACTGGTTGCGCTGGGCAAATAGACATGGCGCAGCAACTGGCGCTGGCTGGCTCCCAGCATGCGCGCGTTGGCCAGCACGACCGGGCTGACTTCCTTTACGCCTTGGTAGACATTGAAGAACACGATGAAGAAAACCAGTGTGACGCCGAGTGCCACCTTGGATGCAATGCCGAGGCCGAACCAGACTGCGAAGATCGGCGCCAGGATGATGCGCGGCATCGAGTTCATTGCCTTGATGTAAGGCTCCAGAACCGCCGAAACGAATGGCGAGAGTGCAAGCCACAGGCCACCGGCCAAGCCGGCACCGGCGCCGATCAGAAACGCAAGCACGGTTTCGATCAGGGTGACAGCAAGGTGCTCATAGATGTCTGCGTCGGTGATGAACCAAGCCCAGATGCGCTGCGCCACCGCGATCGGCTCGCCGAAGAAGAACGCAGCCTGCCGGTCGTTGTCGAACATGACCGGCGGGATGAACCCCGGCTTGGTCATGGCCCACCAGAACAAAATGAGCAAGAACAGCAGGCCGAGTTGCCAGAGCAACAAATTGCCTCCGCGAGATTTGACCGACGACGCCATCGAAATAGGATTCCAGAATAATGAAATGCGGACAACCCGCGCAGACCAACGCTAGGCGGCAGTCAACTGCTGCTGATAGCCCTTTAGAACTTCTTCACGCAGTACCGCCCAGATCGCGCTGTGCAGTTCGATGAAGCGCGGCGTCGTCTTGACTTCAGCCACGTCGCGTGGACGCTGGATGTCGATCGTGAATTCACCAATTGGGTGACTGGCTGGGCCGGCTGAGAGGATCACCACGCGGTCGCTCATCGCGATGGCTTCATCGAGATCGTGCGTGATGAACAGCACCGCTTTCTTCTTTGCGGCCCAGAGATCCAGCACTTCGTTTTCCATCAACTGGCGGGTCTGGATGTCGAGCGCGGAAAAAGGCTCGTCCATCAGGATGATGTCCGGGTCCAACGCCAAGGTCTGTGCGAGCGACGTGCGCTTTCTCATGCCGCCGGACAACTGGTGCGGGTAGCGGTCGCCGAAGCCGCCGAGGCCCACGCGCTTGAGCCAGCCGTCGGCCTGCTGCTGCGCTTCGGCAAGTGGCATGCCGCGAAATTCGAGCCCGGCCGACACGTTGGAGCGCGCGGTGCGCCAGGGCATCAGGCTCTCGGCCTGAAACATGTAACCGGCGCGCGTATTGACACCGCTCAGCGCTTTGCCAAAGCAATGCACGCTGCCTGTGCTCGGCTCGAGCAGGCCGGCAGCCACGTTCAGCAACGTGCTCTTGCCGCAGCCCGTCGGGCCGACCACGCTGACAAATTCGCCGGCGCTGACTGTGAGCGTGACGTCTTTGACGGCGGTGTAGCGCTGGCCTGGATCGTTCTTGTCAATAAAGGTGCAGGCGACTGCCTGCAGATCGATCGCCGCTGCGGACTCGGACGATGAGCCTATGCCGGTCGCTGGTTCTGCGCTATCAGCTCTTTGCACGTTTTCCGCCGCCGGCATTGGCCTTCTTGACGAACTCGTTGGTGAATACTCTGCTCAAGTCCAGCTTGGCTGCGGCGATCTTGTCGTCGATGCTCGCAAGCGCCTTGTACGCAGTGTCTGCGCCTTTTGCCGGGAACGCGCCGTCTGGCGACAGCGCACCTTTGGCGGACTCGAACGCATCGATGTAGACCGCGCGATCACCGAGCAGGAAACTCTCGGGCACGGCTTTTACGATGTCGCTGGGGCCGGCGGACTGGATCCATTTATCAGCGCGCACGATCGCGTTGGTGAGGGCCTGCACGGTGTTCGGGTTCTTGTCGATGAATGGCTGCGGCGAGTAAAGACAACCGGCCGGCATCGGGCCACCGAACACCTTTTCGGATTCGGCCAAGATGCGCGTGTCGGTCACGATTTTCAGATCGCCTGAACGCTTCAGCAACGTGATGACGGGATCCAGATTGCTCAGCGCATCGATCTGACCGGCACGCATCGCAGCAACTGCGCCATTGCCTGCGCCGACACCGATGATGCTCACATCGCTGGGCTTCAGTCCGGCTTTGGCGAGCACGAAATTGACCATCACGTTGGTCGAACTGCCGGGTGCGGTCACACCGATCTTCTTGCCTTTCAGGTCGGCAATCGACTTGAAGTCCGGCATCGTCTTCGGGTTCACGCCCAGCACGATCTGCGGCGCGCGACCCTGCAGCACGAAGGCGCGCATCGGCTGGCCTTTGAACTGCATGTTGATGGTGTGCTCGAACGCGCCAGACACCACATCCGCGCTGCCGCCGACCACTGCAGCGAGTGCTTTGGAGCCGCCCGCGAAGTCGACGATCTCGACATCGAGCCCTTCGTCCTTGAAGTAGCCGAGTTGCTCGGCGACCGTCAGCGGCAGGTAGTACAGCAGGTTTTTGCCGCCGACGGCAATCGTGACCTTGGATTTTTCAAGCGCTTGTGCAAGCGCGAAGCCGGGCAGGGCAGCGGCGGCCAAGCCGCCCGCGATGAGATGGCGTCGTTGCATGGAAATTCTCCGGTTTTTGATAGGACGCAAGTGGGGCGCAAGAGAGGCGCTTAGAAGCAGGAAGCTAACCGAGGGAGCGTTGCGCCTAGCCATTTTGATCATACCGAAGCGGGTTGGTTTTGGCGTCGGTGCCAACCCTATCGATCTCAAGATTCCAGCAGCAGGCTCTTCAGTGTTTCAAAGCACAGAGGTTCAATTGCGGAACCAACTTCGTGCGCCATGATGGCCGGCGTTTTCGCAAGGGGCAGCCCGGGGCGGTAGGGCCGGTCGGCAGAGATTGCGTCGAAGATGTCGTCGGTGGTGATGATGCGGCTCTCCAGTGTGATCGCATCGCTGAGCGGTGCGTTGGGGTAGCCCTTGCCATCGAGCCGATCGTGATGGGCTGCGGCCACGCGTGCCAGCTCTTGGAACGAGTCGGTGCGCGCGAGGATGTTGTGTGTGTGTAGCCGGCGTGACGGCCCACCGCGGGTCCATTCGTCGGCGTTGAGCTTGCGCGGCTTGTCGAGCACAAGGTTGCTGACGCCCAGCTTGCCCACATCGTGCAGCAACGCAATGCACCGCGCCGCAGTCAGCATCGACGCGGTTCGGGCAGACTGAGGATCGTTGCAAGCTCCTTATCCAATCCGGCGTCGACTCCGGTGTGCATGAACATGAACCGCAACGTCTGCGGCGGGGAGCCGCCTACTCGCTCGAAGTCGCACTTGAACGTGAGGTCGTCTGCCAGGTACAGGTCGCAAATGCGCGCCGCCTTGCTGCTACAGCCCAGGTCTTTGAGCAGCAGCGTGTAGTACAGCCCCCGCTGGTCATGCGCTGACAGGCCAAGCGTGCGGCCGGTGTGCATGCCGATCCAGCAGCAGCGCATGCAGTGGCCTTTGGGCTGCCCTTTCGTGATGTCAAGGGAGTAGCTCAGCGTGCCGATCAGCTCCGACAGCAGCGACGTGCCGGTTGCCTGAGGATCTAGCACCGAAAAAAGTGCTATGGCTGAGTTCTAGGCGGTGCATTGAAAGCGGTGTCGGGATGGCGTCGATCCGATATTGCTACGCAGCGGCAGCGGCTGCCTGCCCAGACGCAAATGCCACCGCGTCGCCAAGTGCAATTTGCCGCGTCGACAGGCTTGGCGGCTCAGGCCGCGGGAGCGATCGCTTGCAGCACCCACTACCGGGCACGCTATGTTGGGCACCCCTGCTGAAGCGCTGGTTACTTCGGCGCCAGCCGGATCGCGCCGTCCAGGCGGATCACCTCGCCGTTCAACATGTCGTTTTCGATGATGTGTTTGGCCAGCTTCGCGTAGTCGGCCGGTGTGCCCAGGCGCGACGGAAACGGCACGCTGGCAGCCAGCGAATCCTGCACGCTTTGCGGCATCCCGAACATCATCGGCGTGCCGAAGATGCCCGGTGCGATTGTCATGTTGCGGATGCCGTTCCTTGCCAGGTCGCGTGCGATCGGCAACGTCATCCCGACGATGCCGCCCTTGGACGCGCTGTAGGCCGCCTGGCCGATCTGGCCGTCGTACGCGGCAACCGATGCGGTCGAGATCAGCACGCCGCGCTCACCGGTGCTCTCCGGCTCGTTCTTGCACATTGCATCCGCAGCCAGCCGGATCATGTTGAAGCTGCCGATCAGGTTGACCTGGATGGTCTTGACAAAAGCGCCCAGCTTGTGGGGCCCGTCTTTTCCGACGGTTTTTTCGCCAATGGCAATGCCCGCACAGTTGACCAGGCCCATCAGCTTGCCCATCGAAACCGCCCTGGCCACCACAGCTTGCCCCTGCTGCTCATCGCTCACGTCGCAGTGCACGAACGCGCCACCGAGTTCTTTGGCGATCGCTTCGCCTTTGTCAGCCTGCATGTCGGCGATCACGACCTTGCCGCCGGCTTCGGTCAGCATGCGGGCCGTGCCTTCGCCAAGTCCCGATGCGCCGCCGGTCACGATGAAAATTTTGCCTTTGATGTCCATGAGATGAAGAACTCCGTATCGATGATGGCTCGACATGAGGCCGATCGCGCCGTTGCGATTGGGCCACGTGCTGGAAGCAAACAAGTTTATCGCTCGACAAAGTGGGCAAAGAACGCCCGCCTGGCGAGCGATGCGCGTTGCGCACACGACACGGGCCGGCGTGAAAGCGTGTGGCCAAGCCGGACGCGTCGCCAGAGACCAAGGCCACTGCCGGTATCAAGGCCTCAGAAACCACGAAGCCCTTTCCAGATCGACCGCCAACCCTTGGCAGTGTGGCGATCAGTTCCATCGTGGGTTTCAACTGCGACGTCACGCACAAACCAGACAGCAAACGGATGCAACCCGGTGAAGTCGGCTGTCACCCGCCCCGGGACGGAGCGTTCGCACGCGAATTGTTTTTCCTACGATGTAGGCATTTGAGGGCTTACTGGTGAAGCGTCCTCAGCCGCGGAGTTAGGCAAGCCAAAAGCGTATGACTCAGCGCGTCATTCGCGTGGCCACTGCAGCAGCGCTGCGGACGGGTGCATGCCTTAGCCAGCCGTGACAAACGGCGTGCGTCCGTCGACTCGCCTCCGGCGAAGCTCCAGATTGGTGCGATTTCGTACCCAATGCACCATGAAATGCCGTGTCTCTGCCTGGCAACGGGGCAAAAAAAAGCCCCACTCTTGCGGGGCTTTGAAGGGATCCCCGAACCGTTTGGGTGTCGAAAGGATCCGAGGAGACACGGTGGGAGCCAAGCAGCTGCACAACGTGCACCGCTTGGGACCGATATTAACGACTGAGCAAGAAGCTGGCCTGAATTTGCCGTCGAAGAGCGATCAGCGCTTTTTCGACGTGGCTTTCACCGTTGCGTCAGTGGCCGACTTGGCTGCCGCGTTGAAATTGGCCTCAGCCACTTCAGACGCCTGCTTAACGGCTTTTTGCATTGATTCGACTGCTGATGTAGCAGCCGCAACGGCTGTCTTCATCACGGTTACTGCGGCTTCGGAGCCAGCGGGTGCGTTCTTCGTTGCATCTTCGAGCATCGCGGTGAATTTCTGCTGAGTCTCGGCCGACTTCGCTTCGAACGACTTGCCAAGATCGGCACCGGTGCCCTGCGCGATGTCATACAAGTGGCGGCTGTATGCAGCAGCTTTCTCGGCGAGCGGCTGAAACAGGCTGGCTTGCAGCGCGAGCAACTCTTGAGCATCTTTGGCGCTCAGCACGGCCCGACTGTGCTCCGACATGTCGGCCAGCGCGGCTTTGGAAGCAGCCACGTTCAGTTCGAGCAACTTTTCAATGCCTTCGAATGCCTTGTTGGTCAGACCGAACAAGGTTTCGACATTGGCTTTTTGGGATGCCATGATTTGTTCTGCAGTCAGCATGATGAAGTTTCCTTTTCTCTCTTTAGTCAAATAGGTCGGCACAGAGGCAACGTTTGCTGTTCTGGCACATCGAACAGCGCGGGCGCCCACGTGAAGTCACTCGAGGCCATTTATGTTGCAGTGCAGCAAAACCGGATTATAGGGTTTATCCGCAGATGCGCAAGTGCTGCGCTCCGCATTGATTGCAGTGCCGAACCAAGGGATTGAGGAGCAACGTCGACTTCGTCTGACACTGCAGCCTGAGAAAGCCCGTGCGACGTCGCGTCTCTTGCAATGAGTTCACGGCGCACGGTAGTCGAGCGTTCAGCTCAGATGCTTGCCGACCAGGCTCGTCATCTCGAACATGTTGACCTGAGGCTTGCCGAAGACTTCCTTGAGCTTGTCATCGGCGTTGATCATGCGTCGGTTGGCGGGGTCCTGCAGATCGTGCTTTTTGATGTATTCCCAGAGCTTGCTGATCACTTGCGTGCGCGGCAGCGGGTCAGCGCCCACCACCGCTGCGAGCTCGGCGCTCGGCTTCAGCGGCTTCATGAACGCTGCGTTGGGGCTGCGTTTTTTCGCTGCTGGCGTGGATTTGTCTGCTGCTTTTTTTGCTGTTGCCATGAATTGATTGTCCTGTTGTTATAAGTGAGAGGGGATCCGCGTCGCCGAAAGAATGTCGGCGTTGGGGAAGGCGCAGCGTCCGCGTTCGTGCCGTGCCTGCTGGCGCCCAAGGCATGCGGAGGATGCGCGACGATGCTACTGTGAAACGCAGAGCATTCCAAGCGGGCCCTCGGGATGGGTGGAAACCCGCCCTCAAGTCAGAATGCCTTTTTCTGGTGGTGGGACCGACTTGCTGCGGATCGGGCAGCCATGGTTGGGTGCGCCACAATGAGCCCGATGACCACGACCATTGAGTCACACAATTCCTCACGCGCAGTGCCCACTGAGACGCCCGGTGCGTCTGCCCCCACCGGGCGCTTCAGCGTGGCGGTGCAGACCGCGGACTTCGACAGCGCAGCAGAAGTGGCGGCGTTGCGTGATGCGGACGCGCGCGTCGGTGCAGTCTGCAGCTTCCTCGGCGTTGTGCGCGATCGCAATGAAGGCAGTGCAGTCGCCATGCTCGAACTCGAACATTACCCCGGCATGACGGAGCGCTCGATCGAAGCCATGATCGATGCCGCGCGCATGCGCTTCGGCTTGTTCGGCGCGCGCGTGATCCACCGCATCGGTCTGCTCGCGCCGTGCGACCAGATCGTGCTGGTGGCCGTCACCGCAGCGCATCGTGGCGAAGCGTTCCAGGGCTGCGAATTTTTGATGGACTATCTGAAGACCCATGCGCCGTTCTGGAAGAAAGAGCAGACGCCGAGCGGCGCGCGCTGGGTCGATGCACGCGTCGCTGACGATGCGGCGCTGGCCAAGTGGGGGATTGAGGCGCCCTGATCGGGCGACCAGCGTGGCTGATTGACTCGGAACTCACGCAGCGCCCTGCGCGTTGGTCGCAAATTCAAATAAACGGTTCTTGTGTAAACGCGGTTGCCAACGCATTCGATCCGAGCACGAACGCAAGCCATGCAGACTCCACGCGTGCGGCGACTGCTGCCACGACGCCCGGCAGCGTCTGTCCCTCCTCAACCGTCGATGATGGCGCTGCCTGTCGACCCTTCGAATGTGCGCTGGCGCGCCACTCACTTGGGCTTGCACCGAAGTGCTCCTTGAAAGAACGCGAGAAATGCGAAGCGCTTTGAAAGCCCGAGCGCCATCCAACTTCGGCAATGGACAGCAGCGGAGCGCCCAGCGCCTCGATCATCTTTCGGCTCACGTCGAGTCGCGCACGCCAGACCCGGTGCATCACGCCGCCACCCGGCTGTGCAGCAAACAACCGATGAATCTGCGACGCCGACAACTGCACGCCGCGCGCGATGCGCTCCATGTCCAACGTCGTGTCGTGCAGATGCTGCATGAAGAACCGCTGAATGCGTGCGCGGTGATAGGCGGCCAGCCGGGTTTCGTCGGCGTTCGCTCGCGTCGCTAGCGGATCGAGCGCTGCCGCCACCGTCTGCAGCAACCCATCGCGCAGGCATCGGGCGCTGGCCTGCGACAGCGTGTCGGCTTGTGTCAGCAAGGTGTCGAGAAACAGCGTCACCAGATGCGCGACCGGCGTGCCGCGCGCGATCGGTGCAGCGCCGTGCTCGTGCGCAAAGCCGACCACCTGCCGCATCAACGCCGAGGGCACCACAGTCAGCACCACGTCGGCGTTTTCCTCGATCTTCCACACACCCTGCTGCAGCCCAGTGTTGATCGAGACATCGCCTGGCAGCAGCCGCTGCGGCGCTGCGCCATTGAAGCCGATGGTCGAGCTGCCGGTGCGCTGCAGCAGGATGGCAAACAGTTCCGTATCGTCCTGACCCAGGTGATAAGAGGTGCGTCGAAACGACTGCGCGCACATCGCCATCTCGTTGATGCGCAGGTCCGCTATCGACAGATGCGAGAGCTGCCCGGTGATATTGGTGCGGTCGGCGATCTCGCACTCGGCTTTTGCGCTCGCGGCGCAGACCTGATCGACCCAGAACGCGAGGCGGTCACGCCCCGGCAGGTCTTCGAGCCGAACTTGCGCGCGAGCCTGAACCGCAGTGGCGGGTTGCTCGTTGTTGCCGCCGATTGTCTGCATCGCTGCCTCCTGTCGTTACTTTTTTGCGTGCCTGAGGCAAGCATCGCGCGAGTCCTGAGCAAGTCAAAACGTTTCGCCGCGCCTACCCTTCAAGCGCCGACTCGGCCGCGCCGCAGCAATCACGAAAGCGGCTTTCTTGACTGAGTCGCAATGTATTTCTTAATCAGGAGGCAGAAAAATGAATTCGTTCAATCGAGCGCGCCTTGGTGCGTTGGCGGGTGCTATGGCGCTGGTGGCGGCAGGCTGCGGTGGTGGCGGTGGTGGCGGTGATGGCGTGGAGCCAACGCCCAATCCAAATCCGAATCCGACAACACCACTAACGCCACCGCCCCCGCCACCCCCGCCTCCACCACCCCCACCACCCCCCCCGCCGCCCACAGCGCTCTCGGTGGCGACTGCATTCCTAGCCAGCTACGACCAGTCAATCGCCACGACCGCGCCCGCGACCGGCGCAGCGCGCACAGCGTTGCTCGACAAATGCTTTCTTCACAACGGCGCTAGCAGCAGCTCCCTCGCCGCCAGCTACGAACAGACCGGCGCTGCCGCGGCCGCCAGCACCTACAGCCGCGACTTCTTCGCGCGCGACCTCGGCTCGAAACGCAGCAACGTGCAAGTGCTGGCCGATCGTTCCACAACGAATGCCGACGGCTCGGCGCGGCGTGAGATCGACGTGCAGTACGACGTCACTTATGCCGATGGCACGGTGGATCTCGCCGGCAAGCAGACGCTCATCGCCGGCAGTTCGTCCGGCTCGTGCGCCACGCCGGACAGCAAGAGCGAATTGCGCTTCTTCGGCAACCACAGAAAGGTGCTGATCGATGTGCTGGCGCGCAACCTCGAGAACGTGTTGTACAAGCTCAGCGACGGCAGCCAGCAGTCGCCCAGCGTCTTCTACAAACGCGAAGTGCGCTTCCAGCTCCGAGATCCAGGCAATGTGGCGACATACATGATCGTGTCTGGTCCTGGCCTCAAGGGCCCAAGCGGTCAGGCGTTTTCAGCAAAGATGCTGTCGCCGCGCATCCTGCGCGACGCGCCCGAACTTCAAGGCAAGACAGGCAACGCCAACTTCATCGACACCGATGGCTTTCAGCTCTGCCTGACACCCACCGCCGCCACCGAGATGCCCACGGCCGACATTGCCGATTGCATCGGCTCCGGCGCCAGTGACGACAGCATCGGCAGAAACCTGAGAAGCCCGTTCACTGCGGAAAGGATTGCCGCTGCCGACAATGCTTTTGCAAACGATGGCTGGGTCGCGGGCGGCGTCTACACCATCGCGGTATACGCAGACGACGGCTGGAAAACCATCAATGGCCAGCAAGGCAAGACGCCGATCGCAACCTATACCGAGACGCTACCGGTGTTGCCTTACACCTTCGCGCAGATGCAGGCAGCACCAGCGGCCTATCCGTCGATTACAAACTCGTCGCTGTCTCTTGCACAGATTGCCCAAGCTGCGAAGACAACCGGCGGCGTCACGCAACTGACTTGGCAGAAGGCTCAGCCACCGGCCGGCGGCAAGGCGCTGGCACTGCTGTCGGCCAACGCGTTCGCCGATGGCGTCAAGAGCGGTTCGAGCACAGGCTTTCCGCGTGTTCGCGAACTGGCGTTCTTTTTCCCTGGCTTGAATCAGCTGACGGCAACCGTGCCGTTCACCGGCAAGAACCCGGCCACCGACAACAAGCGCTATCAGCAGTTTCAGCTGTATTACGGCGATCGGCAAGGCCATGTGATCCAGCACACGACGCAGCTCTATTAAAAAAAGGTCCAGCAAGCCATTTGCGCTGAACCAGCATGAATGACTTGCTACTTTTTTCATTGCAAAACTTTCCAAAGGACATCGCTATGCAACGACGAACCCCACTTCTGATCGCCGCCATTTGCCTCACCGCATGTGCCACGCCCAGTACAGTCACACGCGACTTCCCCGCCGGTGCCACTCCGCCGTCCGCTGCCGAACTGCAGCAACGTCTGTCCGACAAAAAGTTCTCGATCCGCTACGCCTCGGGCGGCAGCGCCCGCGTTCAATTCATGAGTGGCGGCCAGTTCTCCTTCGACGCTTCGAACAACACGAGCAATGCAGGAACCTGGACGACGCAAGACGGCAAGCTGTGCATGAAGGCCGCAACGGCGGCGGAGAACTGCTTTCCCGCGCGCGTCGGCGAGGGCAAGCTGTATATCCAGCGTGCGAACGGGGAGATCATTCAATACGAGCCGCAATAGACGAAAAATCCACCCTGCCATTCGAGCGAGATTCCTGAACCTGCTCACTTCGTGCAGGCGGTTTTCTCCGCTTTGGTATCCGCCATGTGAATAGTTCGGCTCCCGAAGTTCCTTCAGTGACGATGCGCTGGATGGCCTGCGCGCCCGCCAAGGGCGCTGCACAACAGCACCGGTGCCAACGCTGACAGACCGCGACATTCGAGAAGCCTCGAGGCGAACGAGTGCGGTATCGATCCCACGACGCGCAAAGCACGCGCCGCCTCATCATGCGATCATGGTCCCTAGGCTTGCTGCATCGCGGGGTCGACGGCTGAAAACACGTCGGCGACGAAAGTGTCCGGCTGGACTCCGCTCCAGCTGCGCGCGGGCCTCGACCCATTTCCAACCGTCTACCTGAAAGTTGCTTATGCGCAATCGCCCTCTCGGCCGCACCGGCCTGTTCGTCTCCGAGCTGTGCCTCGGCACCATGACTTTCGGCGGTGAGTCCGGCATGTGGAAGCAGATCGGCGACTTGAGCCAGTCGGATGCGGAAAAGCTGGTCGGCCAGGCGTTCGACGCCGGCATCAACTTCATTGACACAGCCGACGTGTACTCAGGCGGTCGGTCCGAAGAAATCACTGGCCAGGCGCTGAAAAACCTCAAGGTGCCGCGCGACAACGTGGTGATCGCGACCAAGGTGTTCGGCGAGACCGGCCCCGGCGCGAACATGCGCGGGGCTTCGCGCAGCCACATCATCAGCAGCGTGAAGGCAAGCTTGAAGCGGCTGCAGCTCGACCACATCGACCTCTATCAAATCCACGGCTTCGATCCGGCCACGCCGATCGAAGAAACGCTGCGCGCGCTCGACATCCTGGTGCAGCACGGCCACGTGCGCTATATCGGCGTGTCGAACTGGGCGGCCTGGCAGATCGCCAAGGCGATCGGCATCTCGGAGCGGCTGGGTCTGGCACGCATCCAGTCGCTGCAGGCCTACTACACGCTGGCCACACGCGATCTGGAGCGCGAGCTGATCCCGATGATCAAGAGCGAAAGCGTCGGCCTGATGGTCTGGAGCCCGTTGGCTGGCGGGTTGCTGTCTGGCAAGTACGAGCGCGACGCACAGTCGTCCAAGACATCCGAACCCGGTAGCCGGCGCAGCACGTTCGACTTTCCGCCGGTCGACAAACACCGCGCGTTCGACTGCATCGACACGATGCGACCGATGGCGCAAGCCAAAGGCGTCTCAGTCGCGCAGATCGCGCTGGCCTGGCTGCTGCATCAGCCGCAGGTCACCAGCGTGATCGTCGGCGCCAAGCGGCCCGATCAACTGGCCGACAACTTGGCCGCGGCCGACGTCACGTTGTCTGCCGACGAGCTTTCGCAGCTTGGCACCGTGAGCCGGTTGCCGCCCGAGTACCCGGGCTGGATGTTCGAACGCCAGGGCGAATACCGGCGCAAGCAGCTGGCCGAAGCCGGGGCCGCCACCCGCGCGTGACCGACGCGGCGATCGCTGACAAGGTGTTCGAGCTGCTCGAGAAGCGTCGGCCCGAGGCAGCGGTCTGCCCTTCGGAAGTCGCGCGTGCGCTGTTGCCGCCCGACGATGCGCAGAGTTGGCGAGCTGCCATGCCTGCGGTGCGGCGGGTTGCAGCCCGACTGGCTGCACCAGGCCGGCTGCGCGTGACGCAACGCGGCGTGCCGGTGGTCGATGCCGAAAACATAGGCGGCCCGATCCGGCTCGGCCGCGCGTAGAGAGTCACCCCTCCCCAGCCTTCGCTCCCTTCGATCGGCGCTCAGCTGGCCCCTTGAGGGGGCGGCGGATGCGGTCCAGCTGAGCCGGCTGGCGCAGCTCCTGCTGGAATCGATTGCGCGAGCTGCATCGGCCGACGCGTGCCGCCCATTGCGCTCGCTTGATTTGGCGCCATTCGCCCACATCTTCGATGGATCGGCTCGAGCGAGCCCGCCCACTCAAAAAACATTTACCGAATTCATCATGCGACAAGACAAATTCACCACCAAATTCCAGGAAGCGCTGAGCGACGCGCAGACGCTTGCGCTCGGCGCCGACCACGCTTATATCGAGCCGGCCCACATGCTGGTTGCGATGCTGCGCCAGCAGGACGGCCCACGCCCTCTGCTGCAACGTGCGGGCGTCAATGTGCAGGGCCTCCTTGCTGCGGCCGAGAGCGCGATAAAGAAGCTGCCGCAGGTGCAAGGCCAGGAGCAGGTCCAAGTCGGCCGTGATGCGGTCAGCCTGCTGCAGGCGGCAGAGAAGGAATCGATTAAGCGCAACGACTCGTTTATTGCCAGCGAGCTGTTCCTGCTCGCGCTGACCGATGCGAAAACCGATCTGGCGAAAGTCGCGCGCGACAACGGCCTGACTCGCAAGTCGCTCGAGGCGGCGATCGACGCCGTGCGTGGTGGCCAGAACGTCGACAGCGCAGACGCTGAAGGCCAGCGCGAAGCGTTGTCCAAGTACACGATGGACCTGACCGAGCGTGCAAGGATGGGCAAGCTCGATCCCGTGATCGGCCGCGACGACGAAATCCGCCGCGCGATCCAGGTGCTGCAGCGGCGCACGAAGAACAATCCCGTGTTGATCGGGGAACCCGGCGTCGGCAAGACCGCGATCGTCGAAGGCTTGGCGCAGCGCATTGTTGCGGGCGAAGTGCCCGATTCGCTGAAGGGCAAGCGAGTGCTGTCGCTCGACATGGCCGCGCTGCTGGCGGGCGCGAAGTATCGTGGCGAGTTCGAAGAGCGGCTGAAAAATGTGCTGAAAGAACTGGCCAAGGAAGAAGGCCAGACGATCGTCTTCATCGACGAACTGCACACGATGGTCGGCGCTGGCAAGGCCGAAGGTGCGATGGATGCGGGCAACATGTTGAAGCCCGCGCTGGCGCGAGGCGAGCTGCACTGCGTGGGTGCAACGACGCTCGATGAATACCGCAAGTACATCGAAAAAGACGCCGCGCTGGAGCGTCGTTTTCAAAAGATTCTGGTCGGCGAGCCGAGTGTGGAAGCCACCATTGCCATCCTGCGCGGCCTGCAGGAAAAATACGAAGTACACCACGGTGTCGACATCACCGACCCGGCGATCGTCGCCGCCGCCGAGCTGAGCCACCGCTACATCACCGACCGCTTTCTGCCCGACAAGGCCATCGACCTGATCGACGAGGCTGCGGCCAAGATCAAGATCGAAATGGACTCCAAGCCTGAGGTGATGGACCGCCTGGACCGCCGCTTGATCCAGCTGCAGATCGAGCGCGAAGCGATGAAGAAGGAAAAGGATGAGGCATCGCAAAAACGCCTCAGCCTGATCGAGGAAGAGATCGGCAAGCTGCAAAAAGAGATCGCCGACTACGACGAGATCTGGCAGTCTGAGAAAGCTCAGGCGCAGGGCAGTGCGAATGTGCGTGAGGAGATCGACAAGATCAAATTCCAGATTGAAGAGTTCACGCGCAAGGGCGACTTCAACAAGGTGGCGGAGTTGCAGTACGGCACGCTGCCAGGGCTTGAAAAACAACTGAAGCAAGCGCAGGAAAACGAGGCCAGCCGAGGCACAGAAGGCACGCGCCCCACGCTGCTGCGCACCCAGGTCGGCGCAGAAGAAATCGCCGAGGTGGTGGCACGCGCCACCGGCATTCCGGTGTCCAAGCTCATGCAGGGCGAGCGCGACAAGCTGCTGCAGATGGAAGACCGCCTGCATCAGCGCGTGGTCGGCCAGGAGGAAGCGATTTCTGCGGTTGCGAACGCGATCCGGCGTTCCCGCTCCGGCCTGTCCGATCCCAATCGGCCCACCGGTTCGTTCTTGTTCCTTGGCCCCACCGGCGTCGGCAAGACTGAGTTGTGCAAGTCGCTCGCCAACTTCCTGTTCGACTCGGAAGACCACTTGATCCGTGTCGACATGAGCGAGTTCATGGAGAAGCATTCGGTCGCCCGTCTGATCGGCGCGCCGCCGGGTTATGTCGGCTATGAAGAAGGCGGCTACCTGACCGAAGCCGTGCGGCGCAAGCCCTACAGCGTGCTGCTGCTTGATGAGATCGAGAAAGCGCATCCCGACGTGTTCAATGTGCTGCTGCAGGTGCTCGATGACGGCCGCCTGACCGACGGCCAGGGCCGCACCGTGGACTTCAAGAACACGGTGATCGTGATGACCAGCAACGTCGGCTCGCCATTGATTCAGGCGATGGTCGGCAAGCCCGCAGAAGAGGTCAAGGATGCAGTGACGGACGAGCTGAAGAACCACTTCCGGCCCGAGTTCCTGAACCGGATCGACGAGATCGTCGTATTCCACGCACTAGACGCCGCGCAGATCGAGAAGATTGCGGCGATCCAGATCCAGAGCTTGCAGAAGCGGCTTGCCAAGATGGACTTGAGGCTTGAGGTAGCGCCGGCGGCGCTGGCCGAACTCGCCAAGGTGGGCTTTGACCCGGTGTTTGGCGCGCGGCCGCTGAAGCGCGCGATCCAGCGGCGCATCGAGAACCCGTTGTCCAAGCTGCTGCTGGAAGGCAAGTTCTTACCGGGCGAAACGATTCCGGTGGAAGTGGATCCGATTCAGGCGCCGGGGGAGTTTCGGTTCGAGCGCGTGGTGCATTGATCGGTCGCTCGCTATGCAGCTTTCCCTTGAAGAGGAGAGGGGGGCATTGGGATTCGGTTGAGGAACCCGGCGATGGTCGCGTTAACCGCTTGGCTGTGTGTGACCGGTCCCATATGTCCTGCCGCTTCGAACTCAACGAACTCCGCATTCGGCAGCACGCTCCTCAATAACCGCGCCACCGCATGCGTCGATGCGGTGGAACGTTTGCCGGTCATGTAGAGCACCGGAATCTCAAGTGCACGGAATGCCTCGAGCACGGTCGGCTCATTGAACAGCGCGTGGGCCCATCTGCGGACGTTGGTCACGGCCTGCCGGATTGGCGCCTGCTGGGCTTCGGGCATCCGTTTCCAGCTGCCTGCCTCCATCCAGTAATCGATGAAGCGCCGAGCTGCGGCGTCTGGGTTGCCCGTATCGAGCGCGGCGCCTGCATCGGACACCGCATTTCGAATGCCGTCCGCGTCGTTCGGCGCCGGCGCTTCGGCGTCGATCAAGGAAAACAGCGTGGGTTCATACAGCGCCAGCGCGCGTACCCGTCCGAGCTGCGCAAGCGCAGTGATCAACGCGACGGCGGCGCCGTGCGAGTGGCCGACCAGCGTAAACTGCGTCCCAGCTCGCTCCAGCACGGGTTCGATAAACGCGGCCTCATCGCGCAGGCCAATGAACCGATCGGACGGCCAGTCGGCGCTTTTGCCCGCGCCGTACAGATCGCACGCGAGCACGTGGAACTTCGGTGCCAGGAGGTCCATCAGCGCGCGCCATTGGCCCGATGTGCTGGCATTCGAGTGCAGACAGACCACGCCGGGGCCACTTCCGGCTTCCCGGACGTAAGGCTGCTGCGCCGGTGCGACCGGACGATGTTCCACAGCGTCCGACATCATGATGCCTGCCGCCGCGTGATGACGACTTCGAGGTATCCACTCGGCACCACCATCGAGCCCCCGCCCGAGCGGTCGAAGCGCGCGATCAGAGCCTTCAAGTCCACCTCCAGCGCGGTCTGCGCAGCCGAGCGATAGCGGAATACGGAGTCGCGCGGTTGCGCGTCGGTCGATGTGGCTCGTGCGCCGAACAGTTCAGCCAGTCGCGCCTCAGTGCCCAAGATCACCGGCGATTTGACGCCGGCAGGTGGTGTCACGTGCTTGCCCAGGGCCTTGAACAACTGGCCGATGAAGCCGTCGGGCATCCAGTTGGCCAGGCCGATCTTGCCGCCCGGTTTGCAGACGCGCAGCATCTCGGCGGCTGCCTGGTCCTGATCCGGCGTGAACATCACGCCGAAGGTCGAGGCGACGACGTCGAAGCTCGCGTCGTCGAATGGCAGGTTCTCCGCATAGGCTTCGCAAAACTCGATCTCAAGGCCTTCAGCGTCGGCGCGGTCGCGCCCGCGATCGAGCAGCGTGGGCACGAAGTCGGTCGAGATCACGTTGCCGAAGCGCCGCACGGCCGTGAGGGTCAGGTTGCCATTGCCAGCTGCGACGTCGAGTACCTTTTGTCCGGCGCGCAGATCGAGCGCTTCGCATAGCTGTTCGCCGACGATCTGCAAGGTGATGCCGATCACGGCGTAATCGCCCGATCCCCAGGCGCCGCGCTGGCGCGCCTTGAGTGCGGACAGGTCGATCACAGCCGGATCGGCAACGGTGTTGGTAAGCTCTTCCCGGAAAGTTATTTCCCATAGAAATCGAACCTGTAGGTCGTCCCGAAGTGATCCAAGATATGCGCGACATCGGCTTCGAGGACTTGGGCGGTGCGGCACTTGGCGGCCATCCAGGTGTGCTTGATCTTGTG
>JBBPYC010000093.1:0-12359 GCA_038200275.1 Burkholderiales bacterium | reverse complement strand
CATGGCCCGGGTGCTGCAACCGAGCTGGCGCATGCTGGCAATGGTCATGCGATCCTCGGGCTGAAGCTGCTGGTACGTGATCTGATCTGTCATGTGGACACCTTACGAGGAAGGGTGTTGCACTTCAGATTTGAGGCCGCCCCGCTATTCCCCTGGCCCTGGGCCTCGCTTTCTCGCTGGCCGGTCCGGCGATGGCTCACTGCGACAGCATGGATGGTCCCGTTGTTAAAGACGCTCAAAGGGCGCTCGCCGAGAAGGATGTCATGCCCGTTCTGAAGTGGGTCAGCGCCAAGGACGGAGCGCCGATCCGCAAGGCTTTTGACATGACGTTGGCCGTTCGCGGCGAGAGCGAGACGGCAAAGACCGTGGCCGACACGTACTTCTTCGAAACCCTGGTCCGAATCCACCGTGCGACCGAAGGTGAAGACTTCACGGGCTTGAAGCCCGCTGGGAGCGCTGACCCGGCCTATGCGACTGCCGACCGCGCCCTGGTCAGCGGCGACATCACAGCGCTTGCCGATGACGTCGCCGGAGATGTCCGAAAAGGCATCAAGGAGCGCTTCACCACCGTTCGCGAAAAACGGCAGCAGGCCGAAAGCTCGGTTGAGAAGGGTCGGGCATATGTCGCCGCCTATGTTCAGTACACCCACTTCATCGAGAGCGCGGAACAACTGGTGTCACACGGCGCCGACGTGAAACACCGTGAAACCCTGAAAGCGGGTCACTGAGGCAACGGCCATCTGATCAAGGACTGACCGCAACGCAGCGCTGCGGTCGGTCCGGCGCAGCAGGAACCGGAAAGAATTGCTCGGCCTGAGCAGCAGCTTGAGAGTTTCCGGTGTCGTCTTCCTAAGCAATAACCGAGATGGAGTAAATACCGATGTCGACGGTCGACCCCAATATCGAGTCCGCGCAGCGACCCGTTGCCTCTGACGGCAATGGACTGGCGTCCCGGATGAACTGGCTTCGGGCGGGGGTGCTCGGCGCCAACGACGGAATCATCTCTACAGCGGGTTTGG
Source organism: Burkholderiales bacterium (assembly GCA_038200275.1). Taxonomy (GTDB): domain Bacteria; phylum Pseudomonadota; class Gammaproteobacteria; order Burkholderiales; family Burkholderiaceae_C; genus JBBPYC01. The sequence continues at coordinate 11,340 of JBBPYC010000093.1, read as the reverse complement.
TTGTCGGCGTTGCCGCCATCGGCGCCGACCGCGGTCCCATCATCACGGCCGGCTTCGCGGGACTCGTCGCTGGTGCGGTGTCGATGGCGCTGGGTGAATACGTTTCCGTGAGCTCACAACGCGACACGGAGCGGTCGTTGTTGTCCGACCAACGTGACGATCTTTCGTCCAACCCGCAATCGAAGTGCGCACAACTCGCCAAGGTTTATGAAGGCAAGGGTATGTCGCCGCAGACCGCCTGGACGGTGGCTGAGGAGCTCACCAGACACGACGCATTCGCCGCACACGTCGACGCGGAGCTTGGTCTCGACCCCAATGCCCTGGTCAACCCCTGGCATGCTGCCGCCGCATCAGCTGCTTCGTTCACCATCGGTGCCTTGTTCCCCCTGGTTGCGATCATCCTCGCCCCCCGCGCGGCGCTCGTGCCGGTCACTGCGGTCGTCGTCGTGCTGGCACTTGTCATTACCGGCACGATCAGCGCATCCCTGGGACGCAGCAAGCGCCTTACAGCGGCATTGCGACTGGTCATCGGCGGAGCGCTTGCGATGGCGGTGACCTACGGCGTCGGGCAGCTCGTCAACCTCGCTACCGGTTGACATCCACGCTGCCATCAACCTGAAGCTGAATATTCCCGTTGGCCACGTCGTCCTTGTTGAACGGGTGCTCGCCCCGGGCGAAGCCGCATCGTGTCGCAGCGGCAGACAGCCGGGCGAACGTGGCTTGCGCAGTAGAAAGACTTGCGGAGCGATCTCGCGGCGGGCGATGCGCGTTCAGTCTTCCATGGTGATCAGCTCGGGGTCGTCCGCATGGTCGATCAGTATCGCGCTCACCCAACTCTGCCAGGTTCGCGCAAAGGCTTCGCGCTGAGCGCTGTCGGCCTGGGGCACGAGCGCCGCCTGCATCTGCATCCCCAATTGCGCGGGGCGCGGCGCCGCCGCGGGGTGGTGCGACACCTCAACGCTCTGGTTGTTGTCCACGCGCGTGAAGCGCATCTCGCCGCGCATGGGCACGCCGTAGGTCAGTAAGTTGCAGCGCGCGTGACGACCGGCCAAGCCCTTGAAGCCACCGATGCTGGCCGCGCCGGTGACCAGTCCGGCTATGCTGGCAATCACGCCGACCACGCCGGCGTCCTGGGCCTCGCGCATCGCCACGTGCACTTCACCGCGGTGCGGCGTCTGCCCGGGGTAGAGCCGGGCCAGCGCCGCGCGCGTCATCAACCAAGCGCCAGCGACGGTCGGGCATGAATGACCGGCCAGCTTGACGGCGTCGAGGTAGCGGTATTCGATCAGGCCGTCTGAAGTGGCGCCCAAGGTCTGCGCCAGTGCGTCATACATGACGATGGACGGCGCTTTGTCGAAAAAGGCCGGTGTTTGCATCGGCGACTGGGTCATATCGACACCCTCTGATCGGCGCGCTGACTCAGCATCAGCCCGACATGATGCCCGAGCAGTTCCACGGTCGGCCCCATTACTTCCTCTTCGGTTCGTGCGCGCTGTACAAGCGGGTGCGTGAATGCGACGTCGTCGCTGCGCCCCGCGCGCTCAGTGGGCTCAGTGGGCTCAGTGGGCTCCTGCCGACGTTGCACGGCAGCGCCGAGAGTCTCGTTTTCTTCACGCATCGCCGGTAGTCCCACCCAGATGCGGGCGGTCAGCTCCAGCGCGCCGCTCATCTCGACGGTGATCTCGCCGCGCGACCGCCTGCCACGCAGGCCCAGCGAGGGCAAGGCAGCTTCGTCTTCGGCGTGGAAGTGCGGGTGCATCAGCTGGGCCGATGTCTTGGCGGCTTCGCCGACTTCGCCGCCGGGCAGGGTGGCGCAGCGCATTTCGTCGTGCAAGGCTTCGTGCTTCTGCTGCAAAAGGGTAGGAATGGTGAACTTCATGACCTGCTCCCTCGTGGGTTTTAGTGGATCTTGCGGATCGGCTCGAAGCCGTGATGGTCGAAGTGGCCGGCATAGTCGTTGATGGCCTCGGCGACCTGCACCAAGCCCTGCGCCGGGTGGGATTGGGCGGTCTTGCCAGCCATTGCGTCGGTACCGGCGCCGATCTCGCCAATGACGATGTGCAGCACCGCATCGGCCTTCGGCTCTAGCTTGCATTTGGCGACGATGCCCACGACCTGGGTCTCGACTTGGCGGGCGAGCACGGCGTATTGCGCCGGGCTGAGCTTGCCGGCGTGCGCCGCGGCAAGTTGTGGCTCGACGAGCATGCGGATGCGGCTCATGCCGTCGCGCAGCGGCGCATCGGTGGCCCACTTGTGATCGCGATCCAGGCTCATCTTGGCGGGCGCGGTGGCCTCATGGCTGTGGGTCTGCGCTTGCGCTGGGGCTGCAGCGAAGCTGGTGAGCGTGGCCGCGAATGTCGTCGCAGCCAACACATTAGCCAAACGTTGAAACGTGTATGTATTCATCTTGATGTCCCAATTGATGATGGCAGGCGTCCATTGCCGCCATGAAGTCTCGAAACGGCGCTGCATGACAGTTCGATCGACGTTGCGCCGGCTTAGGAAAGATTAAGAAGGTTGGCAGCCGACCGCTTTCACAGCGCCCTGTTTTTCGACACGGTCTAGGCAGTTCGATCTTGCTGGTTGGCTAAAAGATGCACGTTGTACCTCTATCAGTGTTTTCTCCTTCATGCAACAAACTGCGCCGCTTGCGCAAACTCTGCAATGCCCTGTACGCACGTACACAGCGTCGGTACCGCCGTTGTAGTCGACGAGAAAGAAATCGGGTTCGATGCTGCGCACCACGGCGTCAAGGCTGACGTCGGCGGGCGCGGGCGCGAGGCGCATGCCGCCGCCTTTGCCGCGCACCGTCTCGAGCCAGCCGGCAAGCCCGAGCTGATGCGTGATCTTCCATCAAATGCGCTTCGGAAATGTCATCGGGGCGCGCAACTTCAGCAAATCGCGCCCAGGCGCCCAGGATGCTGGTTGACATATAGCAGGAGGCGCATCAAGAGGTCGGTCATCGTCGTCAAGCGCATGGCGCGATCCGGTTCCGTGCAATCGTCGCTTCGCGTCGTCATGAACGCGGCCAGATCAAGGAAAGGCGAGCTCGAGAAACGCCCGCAGGCTCGGCGCCGCACGCTCGAGCCGCGGCGGCGCCCCTTCTCGATCGGCGAGGCTGTGCAGGGTCATTCCGACAACGAGGCCGCGCGCGGCACCGCTGCCCGGCGCGGCAGCGGCAGCGGCAGCGGCATCTGGTCAGGTTCGCGCTGCAGCTGATAGTCGTGCCAGAAACCTTGCGCGATTCGCTGCGACAGCTCGCCGGCGCGTTCAGCCATCGCCCGGTTCGGCAACGCGCTCGCCGCCTCGTGGAAGAGGTCGAGCCAGCGCTCGAACATCAAGGACGTGAGCTCGGGCAACGCGCGGTGCCGCAGCAATGGGTTGCCGCGATAGCTCCTCGATCCGCGCAGTGCCGTCGACCAGAATGCGACTATCCTGGGCATGTGCTGGCCCCAGTCGGCAACGTGGCGTTCGAAGACTGGGGCGAGGACCGCGTCGCCGCGTACCTTGGCATAGAAAGTGGTGACCAGTTCGGCGACTTCGGCCTCGCTGCAGAGCTCGGGTGACGACATTGGGGTGGTCTCGGCGGTGGTTGCAATGCGCTTGCGGTGCGCAACGGCGCAAGCGTCCCGGGAGGCACGGGCCTTAAGATATATTTAATCTGAATCTTATAGGGTGACGCAACGCCGTGACGACGCGAGCATCGTTGACCCTTCATGCGTGTTGGTGGCTGGCGCGCCGTCTGCGCACCCGGCGCAGGCTGACTGTCGGGCAGCCGACCGAGCTACTTCGGCGCGATCGGTGAATGGACATCAAGGCCACCAGTCTGGTCCTCGGCGCCGGCAATCTTCAGACGAATGCGCTCGATCGCGTGCACGGGCTCCAGCCCCTTCGGACACACCTCGGCGCAGTTCATGATCGTGCGGCAGCGGAACAGCCGGTAGGGGTCGTGGTTGAGATCGGCGAGCCGTTGCTCAGTGGCCCGGTCACGGCTGTCGAAGATGAAGCGGTAGGCCTGGATCAGGCCGGCCGGGCCGACGAACTTCTCAGGGTTCCACCAATACGACGGGCACTGGCTGGTGCAGCACGCGCAGAGGATGCATTCGTAGGCGCCGTTCAATTTCTCGCGCTCGGCCGGCGACTGCAAGCGCTCCTTCTCGGGCGGCGGTTCGTCGTTGATCAAATACGGGGTGATCGATTCGTACTGCTTGAAGAACGGCGTCATGTCGACGATCAGATCGCGAATGATCGGAAAGCCGGGCAGCGGCCGAATGACGACCGGCTCTTGCAACCCACGCACGGGCGTGATGCACGCAAGGCCATTGCGGCCATTGATGTTCATCGCATCGGACCCGCACACGCCTTCACGGCACGACTTTCTGAGCGACAGCGAGTGGTCCTGTGCCTTCAGGCGCAGCAAAACGTCCAGCAGCATATGGTCGGAGCCGCTCAGCTCGATGTCGAAGTCCTGCAAGTACGGGCGCTCGTCGCGGTCAGGGTCGTAGCGGGAGATCGAGAATTTCATATTTGTTTATTCCAGCGGCTCGTTGCAGATCAGAAATGCAGGCGAAGCAGGACCACCAGCACCCAGCCGCCTAAACCGAGCAGGCCAACGGCGACCAGCACGAGCAACGCGTTGCGCACGCCGGCCGGCTTGGCGTAGTCCAGCAGCACATCGCGCAGACCGACCCACATGTGGCTGAGCAAGGCAGCGAAAAAGAGCGCGAAGGCGAGCGTGATGCCCGGATGGGCGACCCAGGCTCGCCACTGGGCGTGGTCGACCAGCGGATGGACGGCCATCGACATCAACCCGAAGACCAAGAAGGCCAGCATGTAGACGGCGCTGGCGCGCTGCACCCACCAGGCGCGCAGGCCTGTGAACCTGCTGCGCGAGCAATGGCCTGTGCCGGTTGACAGGTCCTTCACCACATGACCACGACAGCGAGTAGCGCCACAGCGACGCCCGCCAGATTCACGAACCAGGCGCTTTTTCGTGCCAAGCGCAGCGGCGAGCCGATGTCGAAGTCGCTGAGCAGGTGGCGCACGCCGCCAAGGAGGTGGTGCGCCAGCGCCCAGACAGCGATCACTGCCGCCCCCTTGAAAGCAAGATGCTGCGACAGCGCTGTCACGCGCGCAAAACCGGCCTCGTCGCGCAGTGCCAGTGCGAATAGATAGATCGCTGCCGGAACGGCCGCTGCAAGCACGATGCCGCTGACCCGGTGACCAATGGACGTCAGCGCGCCGACTGGCATCGTGATCTGCGTCAGGTTAAGAAAGACAGGGCGTCGAGTGCGAAGCGTCATGGGTTGAAGCCGTCTCATGCCAGCAGAGGTTTCAATGCCGCGCCTTTGTGCATTGCGATGTGGACAGTCTTGTCGCCCTTGATCCTGAATTGCGAGGCATTAGTGCCTGTGCAGGGAACGCAAGGTTCATGCAGATGACTTATCGATATCTGCGGGACCGAGCCCAAGCTCTTGCAGATGACCAGCGCTTTCGACCAGATTGATCATGCTGGCCGCCGCGTGAATAGTGAGAGGGTGTTGCGTGAAGCCGGGACGCGGCGAGATACAGGCAGCCATATCCCGCATCAACTCCAGCTGCTGCTCGGAGGCATCGGCCAGCAGCACTTTCACCAGGTTCTCGAGCGCGATCACGCGAACCTGCAGATGAACGAGCTCGGCGTTGGTCAGCGGGAGCACGTCAGTCAGCAAAGCGCCCGCCGCCGGGTGCACGCGACCGCCTGTGCCGGCGCCACCCTCATTGTCCCATCTCGACACCGATTTTGCCAGAAGCCGGGCACGCTCAGATAATTTGGCTTTTGAGTCAGACATGTGTCATCTTTTCATTTCCTTACCCACCTAATGCTTAACTGATTTTGCGTGAAACATAGTGCAAGAGGACGATTAAATCTGTTGCGTCTCATGCGTCTTTGGACGTGAATATCGCGACGTCTATGCTTTGCCGTCTATGCGGCAGGGCAGCTGGGTTTGGCTCACGCTGCCACGGAAGGGTGCTTCCCCGAGAACATCTGTGCATAGCTGCGTCGATCGGCCGCGTAGCAGCCACAGGCGGCAGCCTCCAGGCCCGCGCGGTCGAACATCTTGACCTCGGCCGCGGTGATACTCGATCAGGCCGCTGCGCTGCAAAATACCGGCCGCCGAAGTCACACCAACGCGCCGCACGCCAAGCATGTAGGCGAGAAATTCGTGTGTCATGCGGAGGTGATCAGCGTGCGCGCGGTCCTGGCTCATCAACAGCCAGCGGGCCAGCCGCGGGCCGATCTGGTGAAAGCGCAGGCACGCTGTGGCGGCGGCAAGCTGGGCCATCAGCACGTACCGATAGCCGCCCTTGACAGGCACCGCAATGAATTGCGGTGCCTAGCGTCAGGCCTCTCCACCGGTGGGTGCCAATGGCTTACCTGGCTTGTCGGCGCCAAGTTCCTCCATCATTTTTTCGCCTTCTTTGTCCTTGCCGTCGGACGGCACGGCTTCCTCCTGCTCGATCTCCGGCTCTTCATTGGATTGCGGGGGGTGTGCCGCCGGTTTCGAGTCAATGGTCATGGAATAGCCTTCTTGCGTATGGAAGCAATCGTGGACGCCTGTTTCAGGCTGATCGTGGACGGCTAACTGGCGCCGTCGGTGACGCCCAGGGGAGTGCGCAAGCACTGGGTTGAATGCTATCGCAATCGTCCACGATCAGTCTGAAACTTGATGTCGTGGCCGTCGTGAGTGCGCCGAATTTCTGTGGGCGAAGTGGTTTTCCTCATCCGGGTAATTCTCTGATGCGGGGTTCACCGCACCCGTTCGTATCCACGCTTGCCCCTGCTGCTGTACGGCGAACAGTGGACCCATAAAGCCAAGGTCGTTAGATGGCTGCCTCCGGCCGAACTGGTCGTAAGGTGGTAACTTTATCGGAATCTTAATTGCAGATAAATCCGCCACTGCCGACCTTGATTCGTAGTGCTGCTCCCAGGAAGGGTAGCAGAGGAGGGGGTGGCATTTTTACTGCGTTTGACAGCTGCCTGAGCTGGTCGTGGCTGTCGAAGTGGTAGCGCTCAACGGTGGCTTCCTTGATGGTGCGGTTCATGCGCTCGACCTGTCCATTGGTCCAGGGATGATTGAGCCCGGGTGGTGCGGTGCTCAATGCCGTTGGCGACACAAACGCGATTGAACATATGCATGCGCAACTGGGCAGTGGGACCGCTCCTGCGCGAAGGCAGATCGCCGAACTGAATGCCGTTATCCGTGAGCACTGTGTGGATCCGATAGGGCAGCGCGTCGATCAACGATTGCAAAAAACGCGGTGGCCACCTCGACGGTGGCACTTGCTTCCAGGCGCATGAAGGCAAATTTCGACGTGCGGTCGATGGCCACGAACAAGTAGAGCTTTCCGTCTGCTGAGCGGGCCTCGGGCGATGTCGATGTGGAAGTAGCCGACCGGGTAGCTCTTGAATCTCTTGCGGATCGGCCTGTCGCCCTCGACCTGTGGCAGTTGACTGATTCCATGTCGCTGCAAACAGCGGTGCAGCGATGAGCGGATCAAGTGAGAAATCGTCGGCTGTAGCGCATACAAGCAATCATCGAGCGGCAGCAGCGTCTGCTCGGCGAAAGGCCACAACGACGGCCTCCTCCTTTAACGACAGAACGGTCGACTTCGGCTGCTTCAGGCCTGTCAGATGATCAGTCGTGGAGGCTCGACGCTTGCCACTTGGCCACGGTCCTTTGGTCGATGCCATGGCGCCTAGACAGCGCCCTCAGGCTCTCTTGACTACTTCTGTATTGCTCGACGGATCGCCTCTGTCGTCGTGGCGCAGCCGTGAAGAACCTGGCCCATAGTGCCTCATTCCATTCAATGGAAAAGATTGCACCATCAAAACCTGGGACTAAACACCTAGCCGCCACGTGCGGTCGGCTTCGACTCAGATCGCGAGCAGCCGCCTCAGCCATTCCAGCAGCACCGTCGGCAGCCGCTCGGGCCGCTGCAGCAGCGCGTAGTGATGCGGACCGAACACCGCTGGCAAGTAACTCGCAGCCTGTCGGTCGACGGTCAGGCAAAACGGCGAGATGCCCTGCAGCCGCGCTTCGGCGACCGCCTGGCGCAGGTCCTCGACGCCGTAGCGGCCCTCGTATTCGTCGCTGTCGTTGGGCTTTCCGTCCGATAGCAGCAGCAGCAAGCGGTGTTCGGCGGGCTGTGCTGCCAGTAGTGCGGTCGCGTGCCGCAGCGCAGCGCCGGCGCGCGTGTAGCGCTCGGGCTCAAGCCCTGCGATGCGCTGCGCGACCGTGTCACTGTAGTTCTCGGCAAAGCCCTTGACGCTGCGCACTACAACGCGCTGCGGCCCTTCACCTGAGAACGCCTGGACGCTGTACGGTGCGCGCATGCCGTCCAGCGCGCTGCAGACCAGCAGCAGCGCCTCGCGTTCGACATCGATGATGCGCTGCCCGGCGGCGACCTGGCTGTCGGTCGAGCCGCTCACGTCGACCAGCAACAGCACCGCGAGGTCTCCCCGGCTGCGCCGCTCGCTCGTGTAGAGCCGTTGCTCCAGTGGCAGGCCGGCATTGAACTGCGCACGTGCATCGACATACGCGGCCAGGTCGATCGCATCGCCGTCGAGCTGCCGCCGCAGCCGCACGCGCTGTGCGCGCAGCAGCTCGAAACGGCGCCGGATCTCGTCTAGCATCCCGCGACGATCAGCGAGCGTGTCGTCGACCCACTGCTTCGAACCGAGCGCGGCCGGCAGCAGCCAGACGGTTGCGCCGGGGTCGCGGTACGTCTGCGCGTGCCAGTCCCATTCGGGGTAGTTCAGGCGCTGCGATTCGGCTTCCAACGCGGCCACTGAAGCGTCCCGCCGCGCGACGGCGCTGCGCTCGGGCGGGTCGTCGGACAGCAACACCTCCTTCGGCGTGCCCGGCGTGGAGACGAGCCGCGCCTCGGACAGTTCGGACAGCGCATCGGCGAAATCGTCGGCGGCGGTATCCGTATCCCGATCGGTCGGGCGCTGCAGGCCCAGCGGGTCCTCGGCCATTTCATGTGGCGCGGCGGTCTGCACCATCCAGGCGCCGGGGCTTTGGTCGTCTCCTTCGTCGGCGGTTTTTTCACGCACCTCCGGACGCCGCGCGAGGCGAGCGCTACGAGGTGCCGGATGGTCTCCGTCGGTGGCTGGATCGGCGCCACGATCCGGCGCCGCAGGTGCTGCGCTATCAGCCGCACGAATGCGCAAGTCGCCGCTCCATTGGTCGCGCCAAAGCCACGGTCCGGCAACGCGCCCGGCCTGCGCCGCATCGGGCCAGTCCTTGGCCACTGCCTGCGCAAGCGTATGCGCGTCAGCCGGCGTCCGCAGTGCAAAGGAGGCAGCCAGGTCCCCGTGAGCGAGGTACTCGGACAGTTCGAGCGGTTGGTCCAGCGCGCCAGTCAGCACACGGCGAACCAGCCGCTCGAAGCGTTGCAGCCGCGTCGGAAATGCGTCGAGCGACGGTCGTTGCGCGCGCGACTCGGTGCGCAATTCCTGCAGCGGCGCGCGCAGCCCGGGCAGCAGTCGAAGCAGCGCCTGGTCGGCCGCATGCGCCTCGAACAGCAAGTGCAGGTCGCGCACGAGCGGCGATGCAGTGCGCAGCATCGTCTGGCGCCTTGTGCCGTCGCAATCCACGGTGGCATGAACGCCAGGGACGCCATGGACGCCATCAATACACACGGCGCGCATCGCCTGCCGCAACGCGAGCAGACGCCAGTGGGCGATCGCGGCCGGCTCGCTAGCTGCGCCGCCGAGCCTCGGCGGTAACCACAAGTTGCGGCCATCGGTCGCGGCAATCGGATTGCGCCAGTACGGTGCGCGCTCGCGCTGCCGCTGCAATACCCTTGCAAGCACGGTCGGCGGTGCCGGTGGCTGTGCGGCGCGGATCGCAAAACTATGACCGAACACGGCCGTCAGCAGCAGGTCAAGCCGCGGTGCGACATCAGCGAGGGACAACGGCGCCCGCTCCCGCTTATTCGGTGCCGCACGGTGGCGCCGCCAGAGGCCGCGCGCAAAGATTGTCGCGTGGCGCGCTGCATCGGTGATGACGTCTTCGGCTTCGGCCACTTGGCCTCAATGCTCCGCGCTACGGTTCAGACAAACGTCGCATCGACCAGATCGCGCATCGCAGCCACCAGCGTCGGCTCGTCCGACAGCGGCGCGACGACGCCTGCAATGCACGCGGTTTTCTCATCGATGCCGCCGACGATCAGGCGCGCTGCGGCGATCAGCAACCGCGTGCTCGGCACTTCGGCCAGACCGCGGTCGCGCAGGCTGCGCAGGCGGCCGGCGAGTTCGACCAGCGCCTGCGCGGTCGGCGCGTTGCAGCCACTCTCGCGCGCGACGATCTGCGCTTCTCGCGCCGCTGGCGGAAAGTCGAAGTCGAGCGCGACGAAGCGCTGGCGCGTGCTGGGCTTCAAGTCTTTCAGCATGCGCTGGTAGCCGGGGTTGTAGGAGACGACGAGCTGAAATCCCGGCGCGGCGCGCACGAGTTCACCGGTCTTATCGATCGGCAACTCACGCCGGTGGTCGGCCAGGGGGTGCAACACGACGATCGTATCTTGGCGTGCCTCGACCACTTCATCGAGGTACAGCATCGATCCTTCACGCACGGCGCGCGTCAGCGGCCCGTCTTGCCACACGGTGCCGTCGTGCCGGATCAGGTAGCGGCCGATCAAGTCGCTCGCGGTGAGGTCGTCATGGCACGCGACCGTGACGAGCGGGCGTTCAAGCCGCCACGCCATGTGCTCGACGAAGCGCGTCTTGCCGCAACCGGTCGGGCCTTTGAGCAGCACGGCGAGGCCGCGCGCGTGGCACTGCTCGAAGATTGCCACCTCGGCTGCGGTGGGCAGGTACCAGGGCGGCGGCACACTGCTGGCTTGGTGGCCGTCTTCAGGCGCCGCGGTGGCGACCGTGTCCAGTGGCGCGGCATTCGCCGACAGCGTGGGCGCTGGTGCGTCGTCCGGCAGAAAGCGCATTAACTCGCCGTTGCGGGCCGCGCAGGTGTTCGCTGCTGTGGTCGCGCGCCCGTGCCAGGCACGCGTGCATCACGCTCCAGTGGTTCATCGTTCACGACATCGGGGCGCGGCGCAAATCGGAAGAAGTCGATGATGAAGAGCACGACACCCACCGCAAAGATGGACGCGGTCGCGATCAGCATCAGGAAGTGGACCTGGATCTTGAGCTGCGTGTCGAGGTATCCGAGCCCCATGATCCGCTCGAGGTATACCTGACCAATGCCCGCGGTTGCAAATGACAGCGTCATGCCGAACATGCCGACGATCTGCAGCCAAAACGACCAGTAGCCGAGCGCTGTGCCTTCCTCGGGTTTT
>JBBPYC010000092.1:0-4572 GCA_038200275.1 Burkholderiales bacterium | reverse complement strand
TCTCTTGTGTTTCCGGCCTTCGCTGCTCGCTCCGGCAGCCTGCGAGTGAGTAGCGAGTAGGGGCGCGGACGCGCGCAACTGTCGACGGCAGCCGTGACTCAGCTCAGCCTCGGCCTTTGCTGCCGGCGCAAGTCGCGCGCTGAAAGATATCCGAACTGGCCGCGAGTGCTACAGCCGACGCTCTCCTGTTGGCTATACGCAAACACATGTTGGAATGTGCAGCCACTACCAATTGGTTCGAGACCTTGAGAAGTTCCGCCGCCGTTTTGGCATCGGGCATCCCGATGCCGTTCATGATCTTTGGCCCGGCTACGAGGGTATCTTCCTGCGCCGTCCGGCCGAGCGCGGCGCCGGCGCTCGAAGGGGGCACGGGCAAGTGGGGGCTGATCCCGTTCTTCAGCAAGGACGGCAAGCCCAAAAGCACGTTCAACGCCCGATCAGAGACCGCGGTCAGAAAGCCGACGTTTCGGGATCCATGGAAGCGCGGTCAGCGCTGCATCATTCCGGCCTCAGCGGTATTTGAGCCCGACTGGCGAGGCGGCAAAGCGATTGCCACGCGCATCGAGCATGTTGAGGCCGAGCTACTGGCGATCGCGGGCCTGTGGAGCAGCTGGCGGTGGCCGTCCGGCGAGCGCATCGAGAGCTACACCATGCCCACGCTCAATGCGAACGAGCACCTGCTGATGCGCAACTTTCACAAGCCGGATCATGAAAAGTGGATGGTCGCGGTCCTGACCGAAGCGACCCAGGACGACTGGCTCGATGCACCGCGTGAGAAGGCTGTTCAGCTCATCACGCCGTACCCGGCCGAGCGCCTGATCGCACAGGCAGCGCCGCGGTGATGGGGTCCGGCCCGACGCTCGACACGCGTGGCGCCTGGGGCGCCTGCCTGTGGGCGACCGCCTCATCGAGCACCTTCAGCACCGCATCGGCAAACCCGCCTTTGGCCCGCCCCTGTACGCGCGAGCTGGTGACCACCCGCGGCCGTGCGCTCCAGGCGATGCATGCACCCGACGCCTCGAGTGCCCGGACCAGGGCCACGTCTTCGCTCGACGCCAGTGCTGCGAAGCCGCCGGCGCGAACATAAGCGGCAGCGGACACGCCGAGGTTGGCGCCGTGGATGTGCCGATGCCCCTCGGCATCGGTGTAGGTCTCGCAAAACTGCTGTTTCAGCAGACCGGCGTACGCTCCGTGCATGCTCCAGTCACCAACACCGATCGAGCCGCAGACGGCATCCGCTTGCAAGCTCAGTTGCTCGACCAACCATCGCGGCGAGACCACCGTGTCGGCGTCGGTGAACGCCAACCAGCGGGCACCCTTCGCCAACAACGCATCGGCGCCAGCGGCGCGTGCCAGGCCGACGTTGCGTGCTTCTACCGGGATCAAGATGACGTCGTAGCGCGCGGCAATCAGCGCGGTTTCATCGGTGCAGTGATCCAGCACAACCACCGTCAGCACCGGCTCGTGCTGCAACTCCGGATGCGCCGATGCGACAGCGATGGATTGAAGACAGGCGGCGATCCGCGCCGCTTCGTTGTGCGCCGGCACCACGACGCCGATCATCGGATGCCTTCCTGCTCAGCTACTGATTGTCCGTGCCTCGTCCACACCTGCAACAGGAAGTCGGCTTCTGTGTGGACCACGATGCTGGTCAGACCATCGCCCAGCGCAGCATGCACGTCGTCGGTCGGCAATGTGCGTTGGGCAAAGTCGTTTCGCCAATGGCATGCGACGAGCGTCCCGCCGTCTGTCAGCCTGCTCAGGCTAAGCGCAGCGACTTCGCGCAACTCCTGCTCATTCAGGAAATAGCCGATCTCGCTGATCACAATCAGGTCGAACGGCGCATCGCGCTTTGGCCAGTCTTGCGGCAGTGCGTGCTGCTCCACACACACATTCAGAAGATGCGCCGTGCGCTGCTTGGCGGCAGCCACAGCCACTGGGTTGAAATCGCTGGCCAGAACGACGCGGCAGCGCTCGGCCAAGTCGGCAGTGAGCTCGCCGACTCCACATGCCGGCTCGAATGCGTTCTCGTACCGCTTCATCGGCAAGCTTGCCAGCAGCGCCGCGCGCTTGCGCTGCTCGTACCAACGCGTGCGAATCCCGTACGGATCGGCATCGGATCGATACATCGACTCGAAGTAAGCCTGCCGCTCGCTGTGCTGCGCGCTCATGCAAACAGCACCTCGAACGGCCGTAACGCGCGCTCCACCGTCGATGCGCGAAGCACCGGTGGCCGGCCAGTGCTTTGATCCGGCTCCAACTGACTGCGGAACGCCTGCACAGCAAGTTCCTTATGAAGTTTTGTCTTGGCGTCGAGCTTGTGAACGCATGCCCGCTCCCAGGGCAGTCGGAAATCGTTCGGCTTGGCCCAGTGCCACGCCCACACCGGCACTTCGACCAGCTTCGCATCGGTCTGGCGCGCTGTGATCTCACAAGCCAGCGCCGTGGCCGTGTGGTCTGGGTGGCCATCGCCGCGCCAAGTGGTCAGCAGCAAGTCGCCACGCTGGCAGTGGGGTGCCAGACTTTGCGCGATGCTGCGCCGATAAACCGCCAGTGCGCCGTCGGGCAGACCCAGTCGAATCATTTCGGCTTTGAGGCCCAGGCATTCCAGGGCATGTCGCGTCTCCAGCGGACGTTCACGCGCCAGCCGCTCGGCCGGCCAGTCGGGCGAATGACCGTGGCTTGCTTCGCCGTTGGTTACGGCGACGATTCGAACTGGGTGACCGCGTTGCGCCAAGTGAACCAACAAGCCACCGGCCGCCAGCACCTCGTCGTCGGGATGGGGTGCCACCATGACGACGGTGCTCGACGGCGCAAGCCATCGGTCCAGCTCAAATGCACTGAATTTCTGCGACGCGAGCCACGGCAGCCACTCGGACTCAGGGGTGCCTTCGCCGCCGGCTATCAACCCTTCGGCTACAGCGACCACGGTGACTCCTCAAGCAACACCAACGCAGCTAGTCCCGCCAAGTCTCGCTCCGCATGGCTCTGGCGCAGATAGACCGGCAGATCGGCCATCGCTTGCGCGAACCGGGCGTTCCTGCACAACGGGCCAGCTCCCAGGGCGCGGCCGGCATGCTGTATCACGGTCGTGGCCGCTGCTTCCACCAAGCCGCGCACGCGCAACACAACGAGTTGGGCATCGGCAAGCGGATTTGCGTCGATCCAGGCTGCCGCGTCGCGCAATCCCGCAGCACTGCCGGCCATTGCAACGTCGATCGCACCAAGGTGTGCCAACGCATGGGGGTCAGCACGGTTGCAAAGCGAATCGTGCGTCATTGAGGCAATGGCATAGGCGCCGCCCCACCAACACGCTGCAATGCCCGCGCCGCCGTGCCAGAAGCCCGGGCGATGCACATAGGCTCCGGCTCCGCCAACCAGGGTGCCCACGGCATCTCGGAATTGCACATCGACGCTGCGTGTCGGCGCCATGCCGACTGCGTGCCAACCTTCGTCGGTGACTTCGATGCCCGGCTGCTGCATCTGGACAGCGACCAGCCATTGGGCGCCGGCGTTGTCCCAAGCAGTGACCAGTGCGTGCGACACCTGTGCCGCGCCGGAGCACCACGCTTTGGTGCCGTTCAAGCCCACCGCTGCGTCATGGTCGAAAGTCTTGAATGTCAGGCGCGCGCTCGGCGGCTCGGCGCACCAAGTACCCCACAAACTCTGCGGCGGCACAGCTGGCCCGTTCAGTTCCGCGAGGATGGCAAGCGCATCGGTGTGCCCCTCAAACAGCTTCACGAGAGAGAGGTCAAGCGCGCCGGCCGCAGCCAGCATGCGCCAGCGCTCGAGGGTGTTGCCGCTTGCCGGTAGCGGCATGTGAGGCACCCACGCCGACGCGATTTCAGCCAGCGTGGGTGCGTCTGTCGTAGCTGCTGCCTCACGCAGCAGGGCGGTGCCGTAGCTCGTGCTGCCAGCCGCCGCCGAGAAGCGGTCGTCAGACCGCAAGATCAGACCCGCGGCGGATCGGTCTCGCGCTCGGGATGCCGATGCTTTGCCATTGCGCCGAAGAACGCATCCATGGCCTTTGCATCGTCCGCAAACAGCAGCCCGGGGTCGTCGCTGCCGTCGACCAGCTGCAGCGGGATGTTTGCTCTCTCCAGCAACTGGCGCGACTCTCCAAGCGCCAGAATCGTCTTGCCGTGTCGGTACTGGTTCACGATGTACTCCGTCGTGAGGCCAATCATTGACAGCGTCTGGATGGCTTGCACACCGCCGCCAAGCACCAGCGCGTCGAACAGGAAGGATGGCTCGTTTTCCATCGACCCGTCGGCCTGCAGCATCTGACCGTCCGATGTCTTCACCGGTCCGACGCGCACGCCGATCACCCGGCCGATGGCGCCTTGCTTCAGCAGTGCTTCTTGCATTGCCACCACCGGTTTGGCATCAACGCCCTCAGCCACCAGGATCGCCACCTTGCGGGTGCGGATGCCACCGTCGCCGGGACGCGCCGTCAATGACAGCGCAGGCGATTTTTCGATTTCAGGCTGCACCGGCGGTACCGCACGCGGCAGCGGCTCGGGCATCTCCATTGACAGTCCCTCGGCGACTTTCTGCGCCAGTTCCATCGAC